>NC_007633.1:0-600000 GCF_000012765.1 Mycoplasma capricolum subsp. capricolum ATCC 27343 | reverse complement strand
TTAAACATAGCTTTAAAAAACGTTGAAAAATTTGGTTTAACAGGCCAAATTTTTACCATTTTATCTAATGGTTTAGAGTTTGTTAAAAATAAAGAAATTTTAAATATAGATTATGTAACAATTTGTGGGTTAGGTAGTCAAACTATTTTAGAAATTTTAAAAAATGATCATCAAAAAATTAGTAATTATATAATTTGTTCAAATACTAGTGTTAAAAATTTAAGACTATGAGCTGTTAGTCACAATTATTTAATTAAATATGAATCATTTATTTATGAAGATGATCATTATTATTGATTAATTGAAATTAATAAAAACAAGTATTCTGATCATTTAGAAGAATTAGAAATAGAATTTGGTTCAAAACAGTTTTTTAATAAAAATAGTTTATATATTAGTTATTTAGAAAATGAAATTAGTAATTTAACTAAAATTTTAAATCAAATTAATCCAAACAATATTAAATATTTAGAAATACAAAATAGAATTAATAAAATTAGAAAGTATATAGATGTTATTAGATAATATAATTAGTTATTTAAATCAGTTATTTAACCCTAAAAAAGCAAGTAATTGAGATCATGTTGGTTTTCAATTTGAGTATAAAAAATTAAATAATATAAATATTTCTAAAGTTTTAGTTTGTTTAGATCTAACTAATGATTGTTTAGAATTTGCTATTAGTAATCAAATTCAATTAATTATTACAAGACACCCTTTTATTTTTAATGAATTAAAACTAGAAAAGAAAAATCCTAATAAAAAACAAATGATTAAAAAATTAAATAAACATAAAATATTAGTTTTTTCAATTCATACAAATTATGATTCTAGTATTAAACAAAACCTATTAGAAATTTTAAATAAAAAATTAAAAATTAATTCTTTTAAAAAATATGGCAAAGACAAAGAATCAAATTTATTTTATTTAGATCAAAAAATCAGTGTAAATGATTTAATAAATGATCTTAAAGAAATTTTTAGTTTAAATCAAATTAGGTTAAATTCAAATATTAGCTTAGATACTAAAATTAAAAATTTTTATTTAACTAGTGGTTCTGGAGCTAGTACAATGATTGAAAATATGTTAAAAGATTGTACTTTTATAACTGGTGAAGTTAAATGAGATCAATGAATTTATGCAAATAGTAATAATGTTAATTTAATAGAAATTGGACATTATGCTGAAAATCATTTTATAGATGATCTTAAAAACAAATTACAAATTAAATTTAAAGATATAAAAATATTTAGTTATGATATTAAAAATCAATTTATAGAAAAATAGGTGAGAAAATGAAATTTACTGATTTTGGTTTTAAAAAGTATATTAATGATACTTTAGATCAAATTGAATTTATTGCTCCTACTTCAATTCAACAAAAAGTAATTCCCTTATTAAAAAAACACCAAAATGTTATTGCTTTAGCACATACTGGAACAGGTAAAACTCACAGTTTTTTATTACCTATTTTAAATAACTTAAAATTAGAAGAAAATGATAATTACGTTCAAGCAGTAATTATTAGTCCAACTAGAGAACTAAGTTTACAAATTTATCAAAACACTAAACTATTTTTAAAAAATAATCCTTTAATTAATTGTAATTTATTTATTGGTGGAGAAGATATTAGTAAAAATATTGAGCAGCTAGAAAAAAAACAACCACATATTGTAATTGGAACACCAACTAGATTAAAAGAACTTTATGATTTAAATAAACTAAGACTAACAACTACAAGTTATTTTATTATTGATGAATGTGATATGATTTTTGATCTAGGTTTTATTGAAGATGTTGATTATTTAATTTCTAAAATTAATCAAAATGTTACAATTGGAATATTTAGTGCAACTATTTCTCAACAACTTAGTGTATTTTGTAAAAAATATATTAAAAATGCTCATTTTATTGATGATAGTCAAAATAAAATTTCAACAAGTAATGTTAAGCATATTTTAATTGATACTAAAAACAAAGAACTAGAGCAAAGCTTAATACAAATTATTAATTCAATTAATCCTTTTTTATGTATTATTTTTGTTAACCAAAAAGATGAAATTAGTAAAATAGTTGAAATTTTACATAAAAATAATATTAAACAAGTTGCTGAATTACATGGTAATCTACAACCAAGATTAAGATTATCAATGTTAAAAAAAATTCAAAATAATGAGTTTAAATATTTAGTTGCAACTGATGTTGCTTCTAGAGGTGTTGATATTAAAGGTGTAAGTCATATTATTTCAATTAATTTACCAAGTGATTTAACTTATTATATACATAGATCTGGAAGAACTGGAAGAAATAATTCAACTGGATATAGTTATATAATTTATAATTTAAAAAATAAAACTCAAATTGAAGAACTAATTAAAAAAGGGATTGAATTTGAAACTAAAAAACTTATTGATAACCAATTAGTTGATATAAAAACTAATTATAAAAAAGTTAAAGTTTTTAAAGAGTTAGATGCTGAGTCAAAACAAGTTATAAATAAATATAAGAATAAAAAAGTAAAACCAAATTATAAAAAAAAAAGAAAACAAGAACTTGATAAAATTAAACAAAAAATACGACGTAAACATATTAAAGAAAATATTGAAAAAATTAAAAAGGCAAAATATCAAAAAAGAAGATCAGAGCTATTTGATTAGATATTTTATGTAATAATATATTTTATAAAGGATAAAATATGCAATTACCAATTATTAAACCTAAAAAAAATAATAACTTAACTGATGAAGAAATTAATGAAATAAAACAACATCCATCATATGAAAAAAGTTATATAAAAATTTTTAATAAACACAAAAAGAAAGTAGAACATCGAACTTATTTTAAAAGTAGTTTTTGATGAGATATTTTTATTATTTCTCTAGCTGCTTTAGCTAATACAATAACAATGGATTATTTTATTTTAGCAACTGGAGATACAGGATTATTCCCTGGTGGAACTGCAACAATTGCTAGATTTTTAAGTATTGTTTTAAATAAGAGTATTAACTTATCTTCATCAAGTAGTTTTTTTATCTTTTTATTTCTTGTCAATCTTCCTTTTTTTATTTTTGGGTTTATTAAAGTTGGAATTAAGTTTACTTTAACATCATTATTATATATTTTGTTAAGTATTAGTTGAAATCAAATCATTATTAGACTTCCAGTAATTAATCCAGACCAATGATCTTTAATTATTAATTACAAATTAATTTCATCTTTACCAAGTGAATGATCATCTAAGTTATGGTTATTTGTTTTTTCTATTTTTGGTGGATTGTTTTTAGGTTTAACTTATTCATTAACTTATAAAGTGGGTTCTTCAACTGCTGGAACCGATTTTATTAGTGCTCATGTTTCAAAAAAATATAATAAACAAATTGGTTCAATTAATATGAAAATTAATTTTACCTTACTAATAATTTTTGTAATTTTAAATACAGCAATTATGCCAATTTATAAAATTGATTCAACAGCAAAACTAAGTGTTTTAAATACACTAAGTGATGCTCAATTTACTGAAATTTATAATAAAGCAAAAGAATCAGGAAAATTTATTTCTGATGTTAATTCTCATCATCATTTTTATTTGCCAACAAATTGATCTGTTAATGATCAAAAAATTTGAACAAGACAACAAATAGCTCAAACTATTGCTTCAAATGCTGATTTTATAGGTTATGATAATTTAACAACTATTATTAAATTAAAATTTATATTTGGTCCAAGTTTATTTGCTTCTTTTATTTGTTTTGTAATTCAAGGTGTTGTTATTGATAGAGTTTATCCAAAAAATAGATTATTTACAGTTTTAATTTCAACAACAAAACCAAGAGAAGTAAAAAATTATTTATTTGAATCTGGATATAGAAATAATATTCATTTTTTAGAAAATCAAACAGCTAAAAAAGAAAATGGTTATATTGCTCAAAGTGTAATTATGATTCATATTGGTTTAATGGATTGAAAACCACTGCAAGCTGGAGCTTATAATATTGATCAAGATATGATGATTTCATTTATTAGAACTAAAAAAGTTCAAGGTCCTTGAAGTTATTCATTAGATACTCAAAAAAGAGAATTATCTTTATATAAAAAAGTGATTACTGATAGAAAAATGATGAGTAAAATTGAAAAAGAATCTGTTTTAATGACTAAACAAAAAATTACAAATGATAAAAAAATAAAAACAAAGAGTAAAACAATTTAGTTTTAAGTATAAAGTTATAAAGTGTTATAATTATTTTATCGAGTTTGTTTTTTAGTATTTAAAATTTTTTAGGTTTTAATTTTTTAAAGGAGAAGTAGATAATGAAAAATAGATTAGCTAGCTTTAAAAAAATTCTACGTTTTATTATTATGCTAATCCTTATTTTAACTTTACTAACTGGAATTGGTTTTTCTAGTTATAAAATAGCTAATAATACTTTGTATGGTTCTAAGTTTGTTGGTGGTTATCAAGCTTTAGTTGGTGTTTATGATAAAACTAAAAATCAAGAAGAAGAAATTCCAAATGGTGATGCTTTTAAAGGGGCTAAATCATTAGAAAAAAAACTATCTCCATTTTCTGATAATACTATTGAAACTCAACAAGCTGGTCTTTCACGTGTTTTTATTAAGGCTTCAAAAAAAGCTTATTCTAATAATCAAGATGATTTTAAAAACGCCATTGAAAGAACTGGTGATTTGTTTATTTTAGATAAAAATTATCAAGATATTTTCTTTAATGAAGAATTAATGAAAATTATTGGAGTTGGTGAAGTTTATTCAAAAAACTCTTCTGATAAAAGAATTAATAAAAAACTTACTTTAGAAGAATTTTTAGGTGAAGCAAAAGCTGAATCACTACAACCTGCTAACTTTTCAAATAAAAACTCTCCTTTTGTTAGTTTTAATTTAAAAAATGAGTATTTAAAAAATTTAATAGATCCTAAAAAAAATAAAGACAGCAATTCATTAACTATGATTACTTCAGTTGGTCATGTTATTGAAACATTAAGAACTTATTATAAAAAAGCAAATTCAACTAATAAACAAGTTATTGAAAAATATTTAAATACCTATTTTAATCAAATTATTAAACCAATTCAAGATTATATTAGTAGTCATTCATCAGATACTTTAGCAGTCAAAACTTTAAAAGATTTATTTTCTATTGAATATAGTACAACCACTACAGAAGGTACATCTGGAAATTTAGCTATTCAAAGAACTAGTTTAGTTGATTCTAAAATTAATAAATGATGAAAAAGTAATCAAACAGGTAAAATTGAAAATACTAGTGATCTAAAATATGTTTTGTTTGGAACTAATAATTTAGATAAAAAAAATGATAGACACATTTTTAGATTTACAAATTCAGCTAATAAATTTTTATATGATGCTAATGCTAGTGAAAAAGACTTTATTAAAGATGATAAAGGTAATGTTGGTAAATATTATAATAAGTTAAAAATTAGTAGTGATAATAGTATTTCACAAGATGAAGAATTAGATTATATTGATAAAGTTTCTAATAAATTAATTTCAATAATAATGACTGAAATTTTATTTAAAAAAGATACAACTGATAAAGATCATGTTGTTAATAGAAACTTAGATCAAGCTTTATTTAGAAATAATGTTTTATTGCACAATAATCAAATATCACCAGATAATACTAGAATAGTTACAACTAATCCTGCTATTGTTACAGATAGAAAAACTCAAACAACTAAACTTTATATTCCTGTATGAAGTAATACAATGGCAAAACAAGTTGAATCTGATATTTTACAAACTTCATTAGGATATACTTTTAAAGTTTTATCAATTAAAGAATTTAGTGCTGATATTACTAACATAATGTTAATTATTACTTTAGGATGTTTAGTAATTTTAGCATTAGCAGTTTTAGTGTTTATGGTATTTTCATATAGACTATTAGGGTTATTTGCAATTGTTCTTGCTGCAATTTCAGCCTCACTAACAATGTTAGTACCAATTATTTTTAATATGGCAATTGGTCCTGAAATCTTTATGATAATGTTTGTTGGTATTGGTTTAATATTAGATGCAAGTATTATTTATTTTGAAAATCTAAAAACTCATATTTATAAAGAAAAATTATCTCCAGAATCTTCATTTAAGATTAGTAATAAAGATACTTTAACTATTTTATTAGATACATCATTTATTATTTTAATTCCAAATATTTTATTATTCATTTTTGGATCTGGAGCTTTAAAAAATCTAGCTACAATTAGTGTTATTAATATATTAATAGTTATTTTATTTGTTATTTTAGGTTTACGTTTATTAACTTGAATAGTTTTAAAAGCCAAGCTATTTACAAAATACCCTTGATTATTACCACTAAACACTTTAAAAAATTCTCAATCAAGTTGATCTAATGATTTAATGTTAAGTATTTATTCATCAAGAATTGAAAACTTAAACTCTAAATTAAAACTAACTACTAAAGATTTAATTAAGTTGAAAAAATTTAAAGATAAATATAATTTCTATTTAAATAAACAACAACAAATTATTAAATCTAAAAAAGAAAATAGACTAAAAAAAGATCAAATTAAATTAGAATCTGTAAATAATTCTTTATTAAAACTTGAAGATAAAAGAGAAAAACTAACTACTAAAGATTTAATTAAGTTGAAAAAATTTAAAGATAAATATAATTTCTATTTAAATAAACAACAACAAATTATTAAATCTAAAAAAGAAGAAACTAGAGAATACAAAACTATTCAAGCTAAATTAGAGTTATTAAATAAACGCTTATTAAAATTTGAAAACAAAATTTCAAAAAAAGCTAATAGAAACTCTTTAATTAAATCATCAATAAAAAATAATTTAATAAAACAAGAATATTTAAAAGCTAGAATTGATGAATTAACATCAAATCAAGTATTAGAAAGTTTAGAAAATAAAAACAATCAAAGAAAGATTTTTAAAGTTAATAAAATATTTACAATTATTTTTATAATTTGTACTTTTTTAGGAGCGATTATTGGATTTACAATTGGTCCAAATTATAGCTCAAGTTTTGGAAAAAGTCTTTCAGTTATTGCTTATGGTCAAAAAGTTAATGATATTTATGATAATTTAGATGAATCAATAAGAAACTATAAACAATTTGATAAATCTACTAAAAGAGGTAAAGAAATTGTTAAGATGGGTGAGTATCTTGAAAGAGTTAAATCTAGTCAAGATGCTTATATGAAATCAATATTAAACAAAAGCTATGCTGATTTAGATAAAGTTAATAAAAATCGATGAGCTAGTTATGTTGTAGCTCAAATTTATAAAGAAATTGTTAATAAGAATTATGTAAGTTTATGAAAAAACCCAGTTTCTTATAACAAATATTTTAGAGCTAGTGTTGATGTTGATTATGGTTATGATTTTGTTGATACTAATAATAAGGATCTTGATAATAAACAATTAGCTTATGTAAGTTTTAGAATAATTAATGCTAAAGATAATAGAATTATTAATATTTTTGAAAAATTATTTGTTAGAGATAATTTACAAAACCCAGATTTATCTATTAGATATGATCATGATGATAATAATTCAGCTAGTGGTATTATTAATTTAGTAAATATACCAGTTACTGCATATGGTGAAATTAAAAATATAGCAATTATATTTGCAATTACTTTATTAGCATTATTGATTTACATTTTAATTAGATTTAAATGAACTTATTTTGTAGCTTTAGCATTAACATTGATTTTAACAATAGTTTTAGTAAGTTCATTGGTAATTATTTTTAGAGTACCAGTTGGAATTGAAATTTTAAGTGCTATTTTAGCTGTACTAAGCTTTACTATTATTACTTGTGTGCTATTTTTAGGAAAAGGTAAATCAATTATTAAATCAAAAGATAATAAAACTTTTTCTGAAATTTTTGAAAAAGAAATACTTGCTTATTCAAATAAAAAAGTTACTAGATATCAAGTAGATAATAAAATTCATAAACTTAAAGTTGAATATAAAAATAATAAAAAGAATTTAATTAAACAACAATTAGAATCAAAAAATATTAAATCTATATTAGCTAAAATGTTTTTTAAACTAAAACAAAACTTAAAATTACGTTTTAATAAAAATCACAATCAGTTATATAAAAACTTAAAATTTGAAATTAAAGAAAATAAAAAGATTTTAAAACATCATAAAAAACATACTAAAATTGAAATTGATTTAATTGCTAATAATAATCCTTTTTTAAAAGAAACTTTTATTAATGTTTTTAAATTTGGTATGAATAGAAGTTTTTTAGTAACAATAATTTATATAGTTTATGCTTTAATAATTTCATTTGGTATGTATTCAATTATTGGGATGGGATTAACTATTAGTATTGGTATTTTAATAGCTAGTTTAGTTTCACTATTGATTGCTTTACCTATTTGAATTTGATTAGAAAAAAAACGTATGATACATGTTTTAGGATATAGATACTATGTTCAAAACTTTAAAATAAATCAAGAAGAACAAATCATTAATGGAATTAATGATTAGAAAGGCAGAATATGAATTTAAAAGAATTTGTAGTTGATGTTAAAGATTTTCCTCAAAAAGGAATTATTTTTAAAGATATAACACCATTGTTAAATAATAAAGATGCATTCAAATATATGATTGATACAATTGCAGAATTTGTTAAACAGCTTGATGTTGATGTAATTGTTGCTCCTGAAGCTAGAGGATTTTTATTAGCATCTGCTGTTGCTTATGCTACTAATAAAAGATTTGTTTTAGTAAGAAAACCAAATAAACTACCAAGAGAAGTTTATGATGTTGAATATAGTTTAGAATATGGTACTAATCATCAACAAATTCATAAAGAAGATTTAAAACCAAATGATAAAGTAGTTGTAATTGATGATGTCTTAGCAACTGGTGGAACTATGCAAGCTATTATTGATTTAGTTAAACTAAGTAAAGCAGAAGTTGTTGGAATGTCATTTCTAATTGATTTAACTTTCTTACATAAAGAAGATTTATTTAGTGAATATCAAGTACAAAAACTAATAAAATATTAAAAATAAAGACATTTAGTCTTTATTTTTTTATAATTATTCTAATATAAGGATGTGATAGTGTGCTCAATAAATATAATTATATGTCTTTTGATTATCGTGAAATTAGAGATTTTAAAGATTTATTAAGTGAGTTAAAAAAATATATTAAAAATAAAAGTGAATTAGAACGTATTGAACAAGCTTATAAATATGCGTTTAAATGCCATTTTAATCAAACTAGAAAAAATGGCGATCCTTATATTTATCATCCACTATCTGCTGCTTATTATTTAGCTCAATGAAGAATGGGACCAAATACTATTATTGCTGGATTATTACACGATATTTTAGAAGATACTCCTATTCAAAAAGAAGAACTTGTAGAACTTTTTAATGAAGAAGTAGCCAATTTAGTTGAATCAGTTACTAAAGTAAGTTTTTTTGCAAAAGAAAATCGTCAGCAAATTAAATCAAAATATTTAAGAAAACTTTATTTATCAATGTCAAAAGATATTAGAGTAATTATTATTAAAATTGCTGATAGATTACACAATATTTATACTATTAAAAACTTACGTTCTGAAAAGCAAAAAATTATTGCTCAAGAAACATTAGAAATTTATTCAGCAATTGCTCATAGAATTGGTATGAAAAGTGCTAAGTCTTTATTAGAAGATAGATCATTTGAAATATTAAATCCAGAAGAGTTTAAAAAAATCACTGATTTATTTAATAGTGATATGCAAAAACGTCAACAAATTATTAATGAAATTATAGTTAATCTTGAACAATATTTAAAAAAAGAAAAAAATATTAAAATAATTAGTATTTTTGGAAGACCTAAAACTATATATTCTATTTATAGAAAAATGAATGTAATTGGTAAAAATTTTGAAGAAATTTCTGATTTATTAGCAATTAGAATTATTACAAAATCAATTGATGATTGCTATAAAATTTTAGGTTTTATTCATCAAAAATATATTCCCTTAGCTGGGAAATTTAAAGACTATATTGCAACTCCTAAAAATAATGTTTATCAATCACTTCACACTACTTTATCTGATTCAAATGGCAACATTTTTGAAATTCAAATTAGAACTGAAGAAATGAACCAAGTTGCTGAAACAGGAGCAGCTGCACATTGAAGATATAAAGAAGGAGAAATTGTTGACATTGCTAAAAAGCAAAAAGAAATAGATGATAAAATAGATATTTTTAGCCGCATTTTAGATTTAGATAAATCTGAAGAACAACAATCAGTAATCGAACAATCAATTAAAGATGATTTATTTACTGCTTCTATTTATGTTTTAACACCAAATGGAGCTGTAATTACTTTACCTTATGGATCAACTGTTTTAGATTTTGCTTACAGAATTCATACTGAAATTGGTGAAAAAACAATTGGAGCTAGAATTAATGGAGTGTTTTCACCAATTAATACTGTTTTAAAATCTGGGGAAGTTGTTGAAGTTAAAACGTCTCCAAAACAAGAACCAACTCATGAATGATTAAAAATCGTAGTCACTTCAAATGCTAGAAATAGAATTAAAAAATATTTACAAAAGAAAATTAATGAAGAAACATTAGATAAAAAAGATCAGCAAAAAGAATTGATTAAAAAAACTGAAACTAATATTAATGCTTATATTAATCAAAAAGATTGGAAATGAAAGAAAAAAACAGCTGATGAAATATTAGAAACAGTTAAATCAATGGGTTATAATTCATTAAATGATTTTTTATTAGATGTAGCTAAAGGTGAATTTACAATAAATCAAGCTGCTGAAAAGGTTTTTATAAAAGAAAATTATTCAAAAGATGATGAAGCTTATGCAAGTATTAAATCAAAAATCATTTATGATACTAGTATTAAAAATGATATTTTAGTTGATGGTATTAAAAATATTAAAACCACTTTAGCAAGTTGTTGTATGCCAATTCCATATGAAGAAGTAGTTGGTTTTGTTACTAAAAATAGTGGAATTAAAGTACATCTAAAAGAATGTATAAATATTGATTGAACTAATATGAAATCAAGATTAGTTGTTGTTCAGTGAAATGAAGCAGTTGCTGAAAAAAATATGTATACTACTAAATTAAAGTATTTTGGAATTGATAGAAATAAATTACTTTATGATATTAGTAAAATCATTTCAGGATTAAAAGTCTCAATTATTAATGCTAATATTTTTACTGATCAAAAATCATTATTATCTAGTGGAGAGATTACTGTTAAAATCAAAAACAGCACTCAATTAACTCAAACAATTTCAGCTTTAAGATCTATACCTGGAATTAATGGAGTTGAAAGAGGAATTTCAAATCAAAAGATTAAATAATAAAAATCCTTGGAATTTCCAAGGATTTTTTAATTTAATTAGTGTAAGTTTTTAGCTTCAACAAGTTTAACATTAATAATTTTTGTTATTCCTTTAGTTTGCATTGTTACTCCAAATAGTGAATCACATTGAGTCATTGTTCCTTCTCTATGAGTAACAATTATAAATTGAGTATTATCTGAAAAATGTCTTACATATCTTGCAAATCTTTCAACATTAACTGGATCTAGTGGGGCTTCAGCTTCATCTAAAATTACTAATGGTAAAGGTCTTGCTTTTAAAATGGCAAATAATACAGATAAAGCAACTAAAGATTTTTCTCCTCCTGATAATAAATTTAGATTTGTAATTTTTTTACCTGGTGGAAAAATTTTAATATCTATTCCTGTTTCTAATATATTGTCTGGATCAGTATAAATCAATTCAGCATAACCTCCACCAAACATTTTTGAAAAAACATCTGGTAAAGCTTTATTAACATCTTCAATAATTTGTTTGAATTGAGATTCCATTGCAATATCGATATCTAAAATGATACTTTCTAATTTTTCTTTAGCATCATAAATATCTTTTATTTGTTGATCATAATAATCAAAACGTTCTTTTTCAGTTTTATATTCTTCAATAGCATCCATATTGATATTTCCGATATTTTGAATATAAGTAGTTAATTCTATAATTCTTTCTCTTGCAACTTGCTCATCTTTGATTTCTGGAACAACCATAGTTAAAGCTGTTTCTTCAGTAATTTGATATCCATTAGATAAACGATCAATTATTGTTATTCTTCTTTGTAATAAAACATTATACTCAGTATTAATTGATCCTGCGTGAGTTTTTAATTCATCAAGTTCATTTCTTTTTAAACTATTAGCAGAATTCATTTCTTTTTGTTTTTCCATACTTTGAGTACGTTTAAAAGAAATTGAATTAATTTCAATTTGAACTTCATCTCTTTGAATTTCTAGTTCTGAAATCTGTCTTGATAATGTAATTGATTCTGATTCTTCATTTTTACTAAATATACCAGTAAATAAATCTTTACCAGTCAAACTTTTATGCTCATCTGATAATTCTTTAAGATTTTCTGTTCAATTAAATAAATTGTTTTTAGCATTTCTAATAATACCGTTTAAATCATTAATTTGATCTCTTAAATTATCATTTGCTGTTTTATATTCAGTTAGTTCTTTTGTTCTTGTTAGTTCTTTTTCTTCTAAAGCATCTACTTTATTTTTTAGTTCATCTAAATTATTATCTTGATTTAAAGAATTTTGTTTTGCAAAAATGTTAGCATTTTTTGTTGAACCACCTATTATTGCTCCATGTGGTAAAATTCTTTGTCCGTCTAGTGAAACAATATTAAATCTAAAATTAGTATTTTTTGCTAAGTTAATAGCATCATCATAAGTTTGTACTACTATTATATTTGCTAAAGCATATTCAACAGCTTTTGAAATATCATTAGAATATTCCACTAATTCATTAGCAAAACCAACAAAACCTTCACTTTTTTCTAATAGTTGTTTTTGAACGGGATTAATCAAATTAGGAGTCAGAGTATTTAAAGGTAAAAAAGTTGCTCTACCTAAATTAGTATTCTTTTTTAAAAATTCTATAGCTTTTTTAACGTCTTGATCAGTTTTCATAACTAATGAGTTCATATGACCACTAGCTGTTACTGAAATAGCAATTTGATATTCTTCTTTTACATTGATTAATGTTTTTAAAACACCAACAACTCCACTAATTTGTTTTTGATTATTTAAAATAGCACTGATTGCATCTTGATATGAATTTAAAGCAGTTTTTTTTCTATGTTCTATTGTTTCAATTTGAATATTAATTCTTGAAATTGCTGTTCTAATAGTTTCAATTTCTTTATAAATTTCATTATATTTACCTGTATAATAGTCGTATTTTTCTTTTAATTCTAATAATGAATCTTCAGCTTTAGTAATTTTATCTTTTTCAGATTTAATACTAATTTGTCTTTCATCAAATTGTTTTTTAACTAAAGTTGCTTTATATTCGTCTTGATCTTTTGTATTCAGATTTTCTTGTTCTTTTAGTTCTGCTTTTTGTTTTCTAACTTTTAAATTTGCAATTTTTTGAACTAATGAATTAAATTTAGCATTAAGTTCAGATAATTTTTGGTTATCTTCAGCATCTTTATCAATAATTAAGTTAACTTCATCTTGACTCATATTAATTTCATTAGTTAACTTTTTAATTTGAGTTTCATATTCTATTTTTTCTACTCTTAATTCTTCAATTCTATTTGATAAAACTCTTAAATCTTTAGTTAAGATATATAATTCAATATTTTTTAACTCATTAACTTTTTGTTCGTATTCTAAAGCTTTTTTTGATTGACGTTCTAAATTTGGTAATCTTCTAGAAATTTCTCTAGCAATATCTTCAAGTCTTGTTAAATTCTCAGTTGCTTTTTCTAATTTTGATAAAGTTTCTTTTTTTCTTTTTTTATACTTACTTACTCCAGCTGCATCATCAAAAATTTCTCTTTTTGTTTCTGGTTTTGATTCAGTAAAATTAGCAACAGTTCCTTGAGAAATAATAGCAATACTTGATCTAGTTAGCCCTGCTTCTAAAGCAATACTTTGAACATCTTTTAGTTTACATTTATTAGAATTAATATAAAATTCACTTTCTCTAGTGTTCTTATCAAATTTACGAGTAATTTCTACAGTATCACTTTTAATTGAAGAAAAGTTTTCATGAATATTATTAAAAACTAATGTTACTTCAGCAACATCAGCTGCTTTTTTTTCATTATTTCCACTAAAAACAATATCATCCATTTTACTTCCACGTAAAGTTTTAGTTGATTGTTCTCCTAAAGTTCATCTAATTGCATCAGTAATGTTTGATTTTCCAGAACCATTTGGACCAACAACTCCAGTCATATCATAATTAAAATCCATTACTGTAAGATCAGCAAATGATTTGAACCCACTAGCTCTAATCTGCTTTAAAAATAACATTAATTAATAACTCCTTTATATAACACATTTATATTATATTATTTTAAAAAATAACAAAATAAACTAGTGTATAAAAACTCTATGATTTTTGATAAAAATTCTAAAAAATAAATCTTTAAATGAGATAATTTTATTTATTTTTTTTAAACAACTTATACTTGCTTAAAAACACATTATATTAGATATTAAATAAAATAAAAATAGTGTCAATAGAATTAAATCTAAATAGCACTATTTTTTTATTGAATGTTTAAAATAATTAGTTGTTTTAAATAAATTAATTTATATTTCTTGTTATAAAAACATTAAGATTTCGTCCTTAACAATTAGTCATGATATTCATGATTAGGATCTATTTTTGTTAGAACAAAATAATTGTCTTTATTTAAATAGCCAAATAATCTAAAAGGATTTCTATCTTTTCCTAAATGTATTTCTCTAATTTCTAACTGTTCACTTACTCATCTTTTTTCAAGTGGCCTAGAATGTGTTCTCATATATAATTTTTCAACTTGAGCAATTGTTAATTTTTTACTTAAAATATCATGTATTAAGTTATGAAAATTTTTAAGACCACTTATTGTAAGTGATTTAAAATCAAAATCATTATCTAACTTATGAATAATAGCAATCTTAAATGGATATGATTTGTCTTTAGATGATAGTTCACTTTTCTTATCTCAATTTAGTTCTTTAGTTAAGCTTTTTTTCAAAATTAATCACCTGTATAAATACTTCTATAATAATTTTTCATATCTTCTGGTTTAATTAATTTAGTTGATGCTTCTAGTTCTTCTAAACCTTTTCTCGCATTTATTCAAGGTGTTTCAGAGTGTGATATGGCTTCTAATTCATATCCAGTTCTTTCACCATAAGTACTTCAAACTGCATCTAAAAGCTCTAGAGTATTTTTATCCAATTTATAATCATTATTTTCTTTTTTTGGAATCTCATTTCATCCATAATTTTTGTAATCTCTTCATAATTCAGGAGAAACAGGACCATGTATTCACGCTTGAAATGATGTATCACTCAGAATACCTTCATCAAATAATGCATAAGCTCATGCTTCAGCATAATAAGTTAGTTTTTGAAGTTTTTTAGGTGTCATACTTTCTTTTGATAAAAATCAATCTGAAATATCTTTGTAACTATATTTTGGTCTCATATTGTTCACTTCCCAACTCTTATATAAATTTTAGCATAATTACTTTACTAAAATAGTTCATAAAATTTTTATCTACTAAGAACAAAATTATAATAATAAGTAATAAAAAAAAGAACTCACGTTCTTTTAATTAGTTAATGGTTTTTTAAGTTTTGACAAACAATCACTAGCAGCATTTTGTTCAGCTTCTTGTTTAGAATAACCTTTACCAACTCCGAATTTTTGCCCATCTAAATTAACACTAACTGTATACAAGGTCTTATTTTCATTTACAAAAAATTCTTCATTTTCAATAATATATTTTAAATCACTTCTTTTTTCTGATTGTAATAACTCTTGTAGTTCAGATTTAAAATCTTTTGTAACATTAATAAAAGTGGGATCTTTCATATATTTGAATAAGGTTTGTTCTAATCAAATTAATAATCCATCTTCATTTTGATCTATATAAACAGCTGCAGTTAGAGCTTCAAATATATCAGCTAAAATTGATTGTTTTTCATAACCTTTAGTCATTAACTCACCATGACCTAATCTTATTAATTGTCCTAAATTAATATCTTTAGCAATTCTAGATAATGACTCTTCTCTAACCGTACTTGATCTTAATCTAGTTAGTTCACCTTCACCTAATTTAGAATAATGAAAAAATAAAAATTTTGAAACATACATTTGTAAAATAGCATCACCTAGAAACTCTAATCTTTGATAAGAATATTTTAATTTACGTTCATTAGCATATGAATTATGAGTTAAAGCTTCTTTATATATTTGTTGATCATTTATTTTTATGTTATATTTTTCAAAAAAGTTCTTAATATTCATTCTTTATTAATCCTTTTTCTATTTTTTCAACAATATTATTTTTAATAGCATCTAAAGTCATTCTTAATGTTGCTTTAAATGATCTAACATCACTTGAACCATGTGATTTAAAGCAAATTCCTTTTACGCCTAATAAAATGGCTCCAGCATGATTTTTATAATCAAATTTAGCAGCAACATTTTTAAATGATTTTTTTAAAACTAAAGCAGCTAGTTTTCTAATAAATGATGAAGTAATTTCTTTTTTAATTTCAGTTAGTAAAACTTTAGCAGCACCCTCACAAGCCTTTAAACAAATATTTCCACTATAACCATCAGTTACAATAATATCAACATTACCAGTTAGTACATCTCTTGATTCAACATTACCAACAAAGTTTATATTTTTTAGTTTTTCTAATTGTTTAAAAGTTTGCTTTTGTAATTCTAAGCCTTTAGATTTTTCAGTTCCAATATTTAATAATCCAACAGTTGCATTAGGATTTTTTAGAACTTCTGTATAATAAATATTTGCCATTTTTGCATAATTTATTAAATCTTCAGGCGTATTTTCACTATTTGCTCCAACATCTAATAATAAAGTTAATTTATTTTTAGCATTAGGCATTGTTGGCATAAATCCAGCACGAACTATGTTATTTAGTTCACCTAAAATAAAATGAGCAGCACCTATAAAAGCGGCTGAATTTCCAGCTGTTAGCATTCCGTCAACTTTTTGATCTCTTACAAGTTCTAAAGTTCTAATAATAGATGCATCTTTTTTTCTTCTAATATCTAAAATTGATCCGTTCATATCAATTACTTGAGTAGTTGGTAAAATTTCATATTTGTTCTTATCAATTGGGTTTTGTTCTAAAGCAGTTTTAATTTCAGTTTCATCTCCAACAAGAATTAAATATAAATCATTATGTTCTTTAATAAATTCACTAGCTGCTTTTATAGCTGTTAAACTTCCTAAATCTGATCCCATTACATCAAAAGCTATTTTGTACATAATTTCTCCTTTAAAAAATCCCTGTTAGGGATTATTCTATTGCTATTAATAAATTATAAGTTTCTTGACCACCATCAATAATTTCGTATTCAACGTCATATCCTTCATCTAAAAATTTTCTTAGTTTAACTAAATCTTGTTCATTAGTTTCACCACCAGCAAAAATAGTGATTATTTCAGTTTTACTTTTAATATATTTTGATAATTGCTTATCAAATATTGCTTCTAATGTTTGTTCAGCACCAATAATATTATTGTCAACTATTGCTAATAGATTATCTTTTTTAATTTGAATACCATTATAAGTAGTATTTTTTTCAGCTTTTGTAATGTTAAATGAAATTACGTTTTTAATTGCTTTAGATAAATAAGAATAATTTTTTGAATGAGTAAGAGAAGGATCAAAACTTAGTATAGCTACCATACCTTGTTGAATAGATTTTGTTTGAATTACATAGATTTTAGATTTAGTTTCTAATTTTTCAGCTTGTTTTGCAGTTAAATAAACATTTCCACTATTTGGTAATAAAAATACTGTTTTAGCATCAACTGCTTCTATTGCTTGTAAGAAATCTTCAGTTGATGGATTCATTTTTGATCCGGCATTAATTGCAAAACCAATTCCCAATTCATCTTCAAAATAACGTTTTTGTTTTTCGCTTGAAACTACAGAAATAATTGCAACTTCATTAACAAGTTTTCTTTCAGCTTTAATATTTGAATTTTCTTTTCATTTTTGATCAGCATTTTTTACTTGTTTATTTGCTTGAAGATTCATATTTTCAATTTTTAAAGTTTGAAAATCTCCATATTGTTGTAAAAATTGTAATACTTGTCCTGGTGAAAGTGAGTGAGTATGTACTTTTAAAATATCGTTATCAATAACTACAACTATAGAAGTATTTCCAAAAATTTGCAATTGATCTCTAATCATTGAATTTTGTAGCTTATTAATTCAATCACTATTTAACATAACAATAGCTTCTGTACAATATCCAAATTCTTCTTCAATTTGCATATCAATATTTCCACCAGTATTAGTTTCTAATTTATCTAATTTAGCAACAACTTGCTGGTTAGAAACATAATATTCAATACCTTCTAAAAATTTAACTAATCCATAACCACCAGAATCTACAACACCAACTTCTTTTAATAAAGGTAGTAAATTAGGAGTGTTTTCTAAAGAATTGTTAGCATTTTTAACTACTTGTTTTCAAAATTTTTTAATGTCAATACCATCATCAAGCTGACTAATTTGTTCACTAGTTTCTCTAATAACTGTTAAAATTGTTCCTTCAACTGGTTTCATAACAGCTTTATAAGCAATCTCACTAGCTTTGTTAAATCCAGATTTTCATTCACTAACAGATAAATCTTTAGCATTACTCATTCCAAGAGATAAACCTTTAATAATTTGACTAAAGATAACTCCAGAGTTACCCCTAGCTCCCATTATTAGTCCCCTAGAAAAAGCTGATAGAAATTTACCAATGCTTTCATATTCAACATCAATAACTTCGTTATAACCATTTGTAGTAGTAAGATTCATATTAGTTCCAGTATCACCATCAGGTACAGGAAACACATTTAATTTATCTATTTGTGGATAATGATTGTATAGATTATTAACTCCACTTGTGATCATGTTTTTTAATAATTCTAATTTTTTCATTTTACTCAGATCTTTCCTATTTTTTAAAATTAAATCTTTAACAACAAATCTTCAACAATTACATCAACTTTATGTTCTATATTATTTTTAAAATTTTTTTCTAATTCATATTTAACGCGAATTTGAATTTCTTTTAAAATATCTAAAATATTTACTCCATAAAGTAAAATCACATGAATTTTAAAGTGCTGTATATTCTTATCTATTACAAACTCAATAGCTTTATGAATGTCATTTGTAGATAGGTCATTTTTATCCTTTGAAGAAAAATTTGCAAGCCCTACTACACCAGGGACTGTAACTACGGCTTCTCTTATTGTTTGAACAACAAACCCATCTATATTACCCACGAAAAACACCTATCTTTCATCCTAATTATTTTAACATAAAAAAAGATAATTATTTATTAAGGAAATTAGCAAATATTATTTTATAAACATATAATTATTCTTGAATTTTAAATTAAATATAGTACTATTTAATAGTATGAGTAATTTTAGAACTAAGAGGTGAAGTTTATGGCAAGAAGAGATGCTTTAACTGGTAAAAGTGCTTTGTCAGGTCAATCAAGATCACACGCATTAAATGCAACTAAAAGAAAATGAAACTTGAATTTGCAAAAAGTTAGAGTAATGGATGAAAATGGTAGTGTATTTAACATCAAAGTATCTGCTAGAACATTAAGAACTCTAAAAAAACAAGAAAAAATCGTTTAATAATAAAATAATACTAGTATGACATTTGTCATATTTTTTTATATAATAAAACTAGTATCAAGCCCTTTTGGCGGAATTGGCAGACGCATTAGACTCAAAATCTAACGAAGAAATTCGTATCGGTTCGACCCCGATAAAGGGCACCAATTGATTATAAACTTGGAGAAATCCAAGTTTTTATTTTTTTATTCATTAGAATAAAATAATAAATAATTAATTGGTGTTAATATGAGTTGAACTATAAAAAAAACTAGTGATAAAAAATTAGTAGTTAAAAAAGATAAAAATGGTAGTTTTTTAGAACATAATAAAGCAGTTAATTTAGCTATAAGAATGGCTAAAAAGCAAAAATTAATAGTAGAAATTTTTAATGATAAAAACCATTTAATAAAAACCTATAATTTTAATCAAACATTAACTCAAACTGAACTTGTTGAAAAAATTCAAACTGAATTAAAACTTGCTTATGCTAGAAAAACTGTTGCAAAAATTAAATTAGAAAAACATAAAAAAAATTTAAAAGAAAATAAAAAAAGTCAAGAAAAAGAGCAACTAAAAGAAGTATTTAAATTAGCAAAATTGAATTATAAAAATAAAAAAAGACAAATTAAATATATAAAATTTAGATATAAAATAGCAAAAAGAAATCTTAAAGATTGATAACTTATAAAATTAACAAAATCGTTATAATACTGTGATTTGTTATAATTATTAAATAGTTAAATAGTTAATTCTAAACTTAGGAGTTTTTTAATGCAAAAAACAAGTAGAACAACTAAAGTTAAAAATAAAAACTATCTTAAAGATCTTTTTTTAAACAAAAAATCTTGACTAATTTTAACATTAGTAGTTTTTTTTATTTTTTCAATTTGAGTTTGAACTTTTATTTCAATTAAAAATGATGTGATTAATATTGGTGGGAGTGCTAGTGCTGATTTAGTATTACAAAAACTAATTAATGAATATCAAAAACAAACTAATAAAAAGTTTAATTATTCATCAACTGGTTCTGGAGCTGGAGCTAGAAATGTAATTAATGAAACTTATAGTATTGGTTTTATTTCTAAATCACAAACTGATTTATCAATACCATTTGAAATTAGAGATGTTTTTAATAATCCAAAAACAAAAGATGATCTTGAAGAATTTATAAAAATTAATAAAGATAATAAAAAAGAAATTTTTACTAAACTTCAAAATAATAAAACTTATCATTACACTAGTTTTGCAAAAGATTCTATTGTATTTGTTTATAACATAAAAAATACTGGGTTAACTGATAATCAAATTGAACAAATTAAATTTAACGTTTCAAATAATATGATTAGTAAACAATCTCAAAAAGCTTTACATAAAATTTATACAAATAATAATCAGTCAGATTTAATTAGTTGAAAAGAATTTTATAAATTACTAACAAATAAAGATGAAAACAATATTAGTGATAAGGTTAAAGTAAGAACTTATTCAACAAATAGTGGTTCTGGAACAAGAAGTTCATTTGAAGAACTTTCAGGATTAAAAAAAGAAAATAAAAAAATTGGTCAAGCTGTTAATGAGTATAATTCAAATGGAGCTATTTTTACACAATTAAATGTTTCTGATGGTTCTTTTGGATTTGTTTCTATGCAATATGCTCAAGATTTAAAAAAATTTCCAAATTTAAGATCAGTAATTATTAAACAAGATAATCAAGAATGAAACTTAAATAAAAGTGATGATAATCTTTTAACTTACCCATTGAGCAGACCATTTGTTGCTTTGTACAAATTAACTGATAATCAAAAGCTAAATAATGAAATTTTAGATTTTGTTTATTGGTTTAGTTGTTCAAATGATAAAAAAGTTCAAGAGATTTATGACCATTTAGGTTTAATTAGAAGCTATTTAAGTTTTAAAAGCATTAAAACAAATTATTTTAATCAATTAGATAATAAAAATATTATAAAAAATGAGTGGGTATAGTTTATGTTATTTAAAAAAATAACAAACAATATAGAGTTTAAAGTTGTAAGACAAAAAAAAGAAACTAGTTTTGTTTGTTTAAAATCTATTATTATTGCATTAACTATTTTTGTTGTATTAGCATTAGTTATTTTATTAGGTTTTGTAATGATAAAAACTAATGTTTTATTTAATAAGCAATCTTTTTTTGATTTTGTATTTGGTAAAAATTGAAGCCCAGATTCTAAACAATTTGGAATACTAACTATAACATTAATGACATTGATTTTAATTTTTATTTCAATGTTAATTGCTGTACCTTTAACAATTTTTACAAGTTTTTTTATTTCAGAATATTTAACATTAAAATCTCAAAAAGTTACAATAACAATTATTAAATTACTAGCTGGTATTCCTAGTGTTGTTTTTGGGTTGTTTGCAAGAGAACAAATTGGAGCTTTATTTAAATTAATAGGAGCTTCAAGTAATGATAATTTAATGGTAGCTTCTTTAACTATGGCTTTTATGGCAATACCAATTATGATTAGTTTAAGTTATGATGCTATTAAATCTGTTCCTTTCATTTATAGAGATGCTTCACTTGCTTTAGGAATATCAAAAGAAAAAACAACATTTAATATTATTAGAAAATCAGCAACACCAAAAATTATTTCAGCTGTTATTTTAGGAATGGCTAGAGTAATTGGTGAAACTATGGCTATAATGATGATTGCTGGTAATTCAACTGCTTGATTTGATACAAATAATGGAATTTCTGGATTTTTATTTTCATCAATTAGAACATTATCTTCAACTATTGGATTAGAAATGTTAGAAAATAGTAGCAGTTTACATGAATCTGCATTATATGCTATTGGAATGTTTTTATTTATTTTAGTATTTATTATTAATCTTTTGATTTTATTTGTTTCAAATAAAAATTCAATTTCTCAAAAAATTCATTTAGTTTTATTTAAAAATAAAAAAACTCATAAAATAAAGCATATTAAACTTTATCAAAGACAAACACTAGATCAAATTATTACTAATAGAGCTGAAAATAAGTTATTTAGAAAAATTTATTCAACTATTATGTTAGTTTTAATGTGATTATCAATTAGTTTTGTAATTATGTTTACTTTTTGAATAGTATTTACAACTACATTTAATGGGTTATCAGGTTTAAAATATAGTGAAGCATTTTTAACTATTGAAGGTGAAGATGGAATATTTGCAGCCATTTTAACTACACTATTATTAATTTTATGTACATTATTATTTGCTATACCTTTAGCTTTAGCTTGTGCTATTTATCTTAGTGAATTTGCTAATAAAAATTCTTGATTAGCTAAGTTTTTTAGATTTTTATTAAATCTGGCTGCTTCAACACCATCAATTATTTTTGGAATCTTTGGATTATCAGTATTTATTATTTATTTAAAATTACCATTTTCAATTTTTTCAGCTTCATTTACAATGACAATTGTTGTTTTACCAATGTTGATTAAAAATTTTGAAGATGCTTTAACTTCAGTTCCACTTTCTTATAGAGAAGCCGCTATTGCTTTAGGATTAAGTAAAACTAAAACTTTATTTAAAATAGTTTTACCAAATGCATTACAAGCAATTATTACTGGAACTATTTTAGCTATGGCTAGAATTATTGGTGAATCAGCTCCTATTTATTTAACTTTAGGTACAGCTATTAAATATCCAGATAAAGGATTTTTATCTTCAGGATCAACTTTAACTACAGGAATTTATAAAATAGCTAGTGAATCAGCTCCTGGTCAAGGTAATGATATTGCTTGATTAATGTCATTAATTACAATTATTTTTGTTTTAACTTTAAATTTATCAAGTTCTAAATTATCTTTATTATTAATTAGAACTAATAAAAAAGTTAAATTTGAATTTAAACAAATTTATAAAAACTTTATAAATAAAAAATTTTATAAAACACAGTTTGTTTTATTTAAAAGTAATTTAAAGCAGTTTTTTAAAAGTTTAAAAAGATATCTTAATATAAAAATTTTATTTAAAAAGATTAAAAAAACCATTAAATACAAAAAAGAATATAAAAAACTTAAAAAAAGAGATAACAATTATGAATAATGAACAATTGATAACTAATGTAAAACCAAAAAAAGAACCTTTAAAAACTGCTATTGAAATTAAAGATTTCAACTTTTTTTACAACAAAGGAAAAACCCAATCTTTGTTTAATATAAATATGGAAATTAAAGAAAAATCAATTACTACATTTATAGGGCCATCAGGTTGTGGCAAAACCACATTATTAAAATCTATTAATCGATTAAATGATTTGATTGATGGAGTAAAAATGTCTGGTGCTATTAAAATTTTTGATAAAGATATCTTTGCTTCTGATATTGATATTACAAAATTAAGAACTGAAGTTGGAATGGTATTTCAAAAACCTAATCCATTTCCAATTTCTATTTATGATAATGTTGTTTATGGATTACGCTCTTTAGGGATTAAAGATAAAGCGATTTTGGATCAAATTTGTGAAGAATCATTAATAAAAGCTGCATTATGAGATGAAGTTAAAGATATTTTAAATTCACCAGCTTTAGGATTATCTGGTGGACAGCAACAAAGATTATGTATAGCTAGAGCAATTGCTATGAAACCAAAAATTTTATTAATGGATGAGCCAACAAGTGCACTAGATCCTATTGCTACTTTAAAAGTTGAAGAATTAGTTTTAGATTTAAAAAAAGATTATACAATTGTTATGGTAACTCACTCTTTACAACAAGCTACAAGAATTAGTGATTACACTGCTTATTTTTTAAAAGGTGAGCTAATTGAGTTTAACAAAACTAAAAAAATCTTTACAAATCCAAAAGATAGAAGAACTGAAAATTATATATCAGGTAGATATGAATAAAGGATGATATGTCAAGTAATAAAATATTAGATCGCGATCTTGATCAGTTAAGAGAACTTATAGAAGAAATGATCAAAGAAACTAAATTACAATATGCACAAAGTTATCTTGTAATTAAAGAAAAAAATAGATTAAGTGAAGCTCAAAAAGTAATTGAACATGACAAGCTTATCAATGATATGCAAAATAAATTTACTTCAATGGCTTTATGAAAAATTTCAAAACAAAAACTAGTAGCAAAAGATCTAAGACTCGCAATTGGAGGAATTTTAATTACTGGAGAAATTGAAAGAATTGCTGATTATTCTAAAGCAATTTCTAAGTTTTTTATCTTTTATAAACCTAATGAAAAACACCTTTTAATGATTAGTGAATTATATCAACTAGTGGTTGAAATGTTAGATATTTTTTCAGATGTCTTTGGTAATTTAGAAATTGATAAAGAACAACAAGTTTTAAGTTTAGAAGAAAAAATTAATGAAAAATTTAGATCTTTTTATGATTTATTAATTGATGATATTAGACAAAAAACAACAAAAGCTGAAGCTGAAGAAATTGCTGCTGTTTTAAAACAACTATTTAATTTAGAAAGAGCTGGAGATCATTTATTAAACGTTCAACAAATTATTAATTTTGTAAAAACAAGCAAGTTTATAGAAAAAACTGAAAAAATTAAATAAATAAACTTAAAATACTTAAATAAATAAATTATAAAATTAATTTATCTAGCTTAAAAAGGAGACTAACTATGGGTTTTTGAGCTAAATTAAAAGAAAAATTAACTAAAAAAACTGATCAAGTAGATGAAAAAGAAATTACTTTACAAGATAAAAATGAAAAAAAAGATCAAGATCAAAATCTAATAGATGAACTTGAAAAAAAATCAATTCAAAATATTAAAAAACAAGAAAAAAAAGAACAAAATAAAGAAAATCAACAACAAAAACTAGAACCTGAAAATATTATAGAAAAAAAAGTAAAAACAACAAAAACTAGTGAAACTAAAAAAGAAGAAAAACAAACTGAAACTCTAAAAGAAAAAAAGAAAAGAGAAAAACAAAAAGAAAAAGATAAAAAAGTTGAAAAAGCAATGCTTAAATCAGCTTTTAACTTTTCTAAAGATATTAAAAAACTTTCTAAAAAATATAAACAAGCAGATGATGAGTTTTTTGAAGAACTAGAAGATGTTTTAATTCAAACTGATATGGGTATGAAAATGGTTTTAAAAGTTTCTAATTTAGTTAGAAAAAAAACTAAAAGAGATACTTCTTTTGAAAACATTAAAGATGCTTTAGTTGAATCTTTATATCAAGCTTATACAGATAATGATTGAACTAATAAAAAATATCGTATAGATTTTAAAGAAAATAGATTAAATGTTTTTATGCTAGTTGGAGTTAATGGAACGGGAAAAACTACTTCTTTAGCTAAAATGGCTAATTATTATGCTGAATTAGGATATAAAGTCTTAATAGCTGCTGCTGATACTTTTAGAGCTGGAGCTACTCAACAATTAGAAGAGTGAATTAAAACTAGATTAAATAATAAAGTAGATTTAGTTAAAGCAAACAAATTAAATGCTGATCCTGCAAGTGTTGTTTTTGATGCTATTAAAAAAGCAAAAGAACAAAATTATGATTTATTATTAATTGATACTGCTGGAAGATTACAAAATAAAGTTAATTTAATGGCTGAATTAGAAAAAATGAATAAAATTATTCAACAAGTAGAAAAATCAGCTCCACATGAAGTTTTATTAGTAATTGATGCAACAACAGGACAAAACGGAGTAATTCAAGCAGAAGAATTTTCAAAAGTTGCTGATGTTAGTGGAATTATTTTAACTAAAATGGATTCAACAAGTAAAGGTGGAATTGGTTTAGCTATTAAAGAATTATTAAACATTCCTATTAAAATGATAGGAGTTGGTGAAAAAGTAGATGATCTTTTAGCTTTTGATATTGATCAATATATTGTTCATTTATCTTCTGGATTTATGCAAGGTGATGAAGTTGAAAAATAATTTATTAGAAAAAACATTAGAATTATCTGAGTTATTTAAAATTTATAAAGAACTATTAACTGATAAACAAAAACAGTATTTTGAATTATATATTGATGAAGATTTATCATTATCTGAAATTGCTGATGAATTTAATATTTCAAAAACAGCAGTTTATGATTCTATTTCTAAAACTAGTAAATTATTATTTAGTTTAGAAAAAAAATTACATTTAAAACAAAAAGAAGAATTACTAATTTCTCTAATTAATAAAATTGAAACAAATCAAATAGATGAAAAACAATTCATAAAAAGTTTAAAAGAGGTGATTTGATGAAAGTATTAATGATCGGAGATGTTTATGCAAAACCGGGAAGAGAAATGTTAGAAAAACATTTAAAAAGTATTGTTAATCAAAATCAAATAGATTTTGTTGTTGTTAATGGAGAAAACACAACTCACGGAAAATCAATTTGTAAAAAGCATTATGATTTTTATAAATCATTAGATGTTGATGTTATTACTAGTGGTAATCATATTTTTAAAAATGCTGAAGTTTTAGAATATATTAAAACAACTAATGATTTATTAAAGCCTTTAAATATGAGTAAACATACTCCAGGTAATGGATATGTTATAGTTAATAAAAATCAAAAAAAGATAGCTGTTGTTAGTTTAATGGGACAAAGCTTTATGGATATAGTAAATAGTCCATATGATGCACTAGATGAGTTTTTAAAAACTAATACTGATTTTGATATTTTATTAGTAGATTTTCACGCTGAAAGTACAGCTGAAAAAATTGCTTTTGCTTTTAATTATGATGGGATAATAACAGCATTTGTTGGAACTCATACTCATGTAATGACTGCTGATGAAAGATTATTACCAAATAAAACTGCTTTTATTTCAGATATTGGAATGACTGGAGTGATTGATTCAATAATTGGTGTTGAAGTTAATGATGTAATTAAAAGAGCAAAAACTGGTTTACCTGTTAAATTTAATATAGCAACTGGTAAGTGCTGATTAAATGCTGTAGTTATTGAAATTGATGATAAAACAAATAAAGCAACAAGTATTAAAAGATTAACTATTAAAGATTAATAGTTGTGTTAAAATATTAAAGATTAGAAAACCAAATAATATCTTATTAAGAACCATGGAGAGATAAAACTTAATGAAGTGGTAGCAACCTATTAGATTAGGTGCTTAAATAAGGGCTTTAAGCTAACAATGAGATTGTCTTAAACCATGACAATTTTATTGTTATGGTTTTTTAATTTTTTATTAATTTAAAAATAAGGAAAAACAAAAATGAATCAAAATATAGAAAAAAGATTGTTTACTAGTGAAAGTGTTAGTGAAGGACATCCTGATAAAATTTGTGATCAAATTTCAGATGCTATTTTAGATGAAGTACTAAAACAAGATAAAAATGCTAAAGTAGCTTGTGAAGTATTTACTACAACTAATTATTTACTGATTGGTGGTCAAATTAGTTCAACTGCAATTGTTGATTATGAACAAGTTGCAAGAGATGTATTAAAAAAAATTGGTTATGTTGATGATGCTTATGGTATTAATGCTAATACTTGTAAAATTGATATAAAAATTGAATCACAATCACCAGATATTGCCCAAGGTGTTGAATTAAGTAATGATCAAATCGGAGCTGGTGATCAAGGAATTATGTTTGGTTATGCTACAAATGAATCAAAAACATATTTACCACTAGCAATTACTATTGCTCATGAATTAGTTTATAATGCTACATCTCAAAGAAAAAAAGGTCTTTTTAAATGAGCAAGACCTGATATGAAATCTCAAGTTACAATTGATTATACAAATATTAATAATCCTAAAATTGATACTATTTTAATGTCTATTCAACATGATCCAAATTATAATGAAATTGAATTTAAAAAATATATTAAAGAAAATATAATGGATCTAGTTGCTAAAGAATTCAATTTAAATACTGATTTTAAAGTTTTAATTAATCCAACAGGTAGATTTGTAATTGGAGGACCACAAGGAGATACTGGTTTAACTGGAAGAAAAATTATAGCAGATACTTATGGTGGTTATTCAAGACATGGTGGTGGAGCTTTTAGTGGTAAAGATTCAACTAAAGTAGATCGTTCTGCTGCTTATATGTGTAGGTATGTTGCAAAAAACTTAGTAGCTGCTGGTTTAGCTGATAAAATAGAAATTCAAGTAAGTTATGCTATTGGAATTAGTCAACCAATTTCAATTTTTATAGAAACTTTTAATACACATAAAGTAGATCTAAATACTATTTATAAAGCAGTTTATGAAAATTTTGATTTTAGTGTAAGTAGTATGATAAAAACTTTAGATTTAAAAAAACCAATCTTTTTTAAAACTTCTAAATATGGGCACTTTGGTAAAAAAGATTTATCATGAGAAAAATTAGATAAAATAGAAGTACTAAAGGAGTATAAAAAATGTTCTTAGAAGTGATTGCAAAAGATCTTAATGATATTAGAGTGATTAATAATTCTAGAGCTGATCGTATTGAATTTTGTAAAAATTTAGAAGTTGGTGGTTTAACTCCAAGTTTAGATGAAATTATTTTAGCTAATCAAATCACTTTAAAACCTTTACATATAATGATTAGAAATAACTATAAAGATTTCTTTTTTGATGATTATGAATTAATTAAGCAATTAGAAATGATTTCAGTTGTTCAAAAACTTCCAAATGTTCATGGAATTGTAATTGGAGCTTTAAACAATGACTATACAATTAATGAAGATTTTTTACAAAGAGTAAATAAAATTAGAGGGAGTTTAAAAATTACTTTTAATAGAGCTTTTGATTTAGTTAAAGATCCAATTAATGCTTTAAATGTTTTAGCTAAACATAAAATTGATGCTGTTTTAACTAGTGGAGGAACAAATATTAACACTGGTTTAGAAGTAATTAAACAGTTAGTTGATCTAAATTTAGATATTGAAATTTTAATTGGTGGTGGAGTTGATAAAAACAATATTAAACAATGTTTAACAGTTAATAATCATATTCATTTAGGTAGAGCTATAAGAAATAATTCATCTTGAAATTCAGATATTTTAGTAGATGAGATTAATATATTTAAAGATTTAGACAGAGAGCAAAATAATGAATAAGAAAGTTAAAATTATTGGTGCTGGTTTAGCTGGTTGTGAAGCTGCATATTTTTTAGCAAATAATGATATACAAGTTGAATTATATGAAGTTAAAACTCTTATTAAAAATGAAGTTCAAAAAACAAATAACTTTGCTGAATTAGTATGTTCTAATACTTTTAGAAGTCAATCATTATTAAATGCTGCTGGTATTTTAAAAGCAGAAATGAGACGTTTGAACTCTCTAGTTATAAAAATAGCTGATAGTTGTAAAATTGATGGAGATGATGCACTAGCTGTTGATAGAGAAGATTTTTCAAAAAAACTAACTGATGTTATTAAAAATCATCCAAACATTACAATTATTGAACAAAATGTTAGTTATATTGATGATGAAAATGACTTAACATTAATAGCTACAGGACCTTTAACTACAAATGAGTTAAAAGAAGATATTCAAAGATTAATTGGAAAACAAAAACTATTTTTTATGGATGCTTCAGCCCCAATTATTACAAAAGATTCAATTGATTTTAATAAAGTTTATTATTCAGGAAGACACAAACAAGGTAAATATATTTGTTGTCCATTAAATGAACAAGAATTTAACAAATTTGTAGATGATTTAGTTAATGCAGAACAAGTACAATTAAAAGAATTTGAAAAATCAATCTTTTTTAAAGGTTGCCAACCAATTGAGCAACTTGCAAAAACTAGTAAAAAACTTCTTTTAAAAGGACCAATGTCACCAAATAATTTACTAGATCAAAATAATCAACAACCTTATGCAGTTGTGCAATTGCGTCAAGATGATGCAAAAGATAGTTTATATAATATGGTTGGATTTCAAACCAATTTAAAATGACCAGAACAAAAAAGAGTCTTTCAAACAATTCCAGGATTAGAGAAGGCAAAAATTGTTAGATATGGAGTAATGCATAAAAACTATTATATAAATTCTCCAAAAATTTTAAACTTTAAACTACAAGTAATTAGAAAGAAAAATGTCTTTTTTGCAGGACAAATTACTGGAGTTGAAGGGTATATTGAATCAGCTAGTTCAGGTATATGAGCTGCTATTAACATTCTAGCTTTTATTAATAATAAAAAAATAAAGCCTTTACCAAACACAACAATTTTAGGTGCACTAACTAACTATATAACTAATTCTAAAATCTATAGTTTAAAACCTATGAAATGTAATTTAGGTATTTTAGAACAAGAAAATAAATATCAAAGTAATGATAAATTTTACTCTTATAATAATTCTAAAAACTCTTTAGAAAATTATATAGAGCAATTAAATAAAATATTAAGAACAAATATTTAATAAAAAAGCATTAAATATTTGTTATTGTTATTTAGTTTAACAAATTAATATAATCTCAAATTTTTAAATCTTATGTAAAAAATAGAATTACTTTATAAAGATTTTTTATAGAAAGTAAGTATGAAAATTTTAAAACTTAAACCTTATTTTTTAAAAAAAGTTTGGGGAGGAAATAGGTTAAAAGATTTTGGTTTTGATATAAAAGATAATCAAAACATTGGTGAAGCTTGAGTAATTTCAGCTCATGAAAATGGGATGAGTTATGTTATTAGTGATGATCAATACAATAATTTAAGTTTAAAAGAATTATTTGAGAATCATAAAGAACTTTTTAATAACTATAAAGGTTGTTATCCTTTATTAGTAAAAATTATTACTGCTAGTGATTATTTATCAGTTCAAGTGCATCCTGATGATAATTATGCTTTAACTCATCACAACCAATTAGGTAAACCTGAAAGTTGATATATAATTGATGCTAATAAAGATTCAGAATTAATTTATGGACATACGGCTAGAAATAAAAAAGAACTAATTGATTTAGTTAGTCAAAATAAATGAGATCAATTATTAAAAAAAGTTAAAGTTAAAGCAAATGATTTTTTATTTGTAGCTCCTGGTAAAGTTCACGCAATCTCACCTAATTTAGTAATTTATGAACTACAAAGATCTAGTGATATTACTTATAGATTTTATGATTATAACAGGATTGATAAAACTACAAACAAACCTAGACAATTAGATATTTCTAATTCAATAGAATGTACTACTATACCAGATACAAATGAGCTAATTATTTGTAATGCAAACAATAAAGTATTTTCTTCAAAATATTTTTCTTTATATGTTTTAGAATGTACTAATTTAAAAGAATTTGAAGTTGATGAAAAATGTGATTGATTACAATTAACTGTTATTAGTGGATCTGGATATATTAATGAAGTATTTTTTAAACAAGCAGAATCAGCTATTACTATTAATGGAGTTGAAAAACTAATAGTTAAAGGAAAAATTAAGATTATAGTATCTTGAATAAAAAATAATGAATAATTTACATCCTAGTTGAAATAAACTATTTACTAGTTTAAATTTATTTGACCAAATAAATAATTTAATCACTAAAGCTTATAGTAATAATGAAATTGTTTTTCCAAAACAAGATGATGTTTTAAATTTATTTAAATTAAGTGATTTTAATAATATTAAAGTAGTAATTATAGGTCAAGACCCATATCATGATTTTAATCAAGCAAATGGAATTGCTTTTAGTTCTAATCATATAAAAACTCCAGCTAGTTTAAAAAATATTTTTAAAGAATTAGAAAGTGATTTAAATATTAATCATTTTAATAATAATAGTTTAGAAAATTGAGTAAAACAAGGAGTGTTCTTAATAAATACTATTTGAACTGTTGTTGCTCATAAACCAGGTTCTCATACTAACTTAGGGTGAGAAAAAATTACTAAAAAGATTTTAGAACAAATTATTTTAAATAATGAAAATGTAATTTTTTGTTTATGAGGAAATTTTGCTATTAAAATGTATGATTCTTTACTAGTTAAATCTAAATTTGTTTTTAAATCAGCCCATCCTTCACCACTAAGTTATAATAAAGGTTTTAAAAATAGTAAACCCTTTAGTAAAATTAATAATTTATTAATAAATCAAAATTCTACACCTATTGATTGAAGTCTTTAAAAAGTTGATTATTAGTTAAACAATAATTAATCATATAAAATATAAATAGATTAGAAAGAAGAAAACTAATGAAAAAAGTTAAAGATATCAATACAAAAGATAATTTAATAGATGCTATTTTAAGAATAGAAAGAGTAGTAGTTTCAACTGGAAGTAGTGGAAATAATTATTTAATATTACACTTAGCTGATAGTAGTGGAAGAATTGAAGCTAGAAAATGAATAGTTAATGAAGAAGACAAACAGTTATTAAAACCAAATGCTATTATTTTATTAAAAAATACTATAGTTAATGAATATCGAAACATTTTACAATTAAAAATTGAAAATTATCAAATACTTCATGAAAAAGATTTAATTAAATATCATTTAAAAAAATCTGATTTATACATTTGTGCTCCTTTAGATATTAAAACTAGCTTTCAAGAGTTAATAACTCTTTTAAATAATATTAATAATCAAACTTATAAGACAATAACAATTAATTTAATAGAAAAGTATAAAAAAGAGTTTTTAACTTTTCCTGCTGCTATGAGTATTCATCACAATGTTACTAGCGGGTTATTTTGACATAGTTATACACTTGTAAAGAACGTTTTAAGTTTAAAAGAAAACTATTTTTATGCAAATATTGATTGAGATTTACTAATATGTGGAGCAATTTTACATGACATTGGTAAAGTAGTTGAAATTTCTGATATGAATGGAAGTGATTATAGTTTTGAAGGTAAATTACTAGGTCATATTTCAATTGGAAATGCTGAAATTAATAAGTTAGCTGAACAATTAAATCTTTATAAAGATCAAAATAATAAGATTAATAAAGATATTACTTTATTACAACATATGATTTTAGCTAGTCATGGTAAAAAAGAATTTGGTTCCCCGATTGAACCAGTATTAATAGAAGCTGTAATTTTATCAACACTTGATGATTTAGATGCTAAAATTTATAAAATTAATGATGAATTAGAAAAAATAGAACTAGATAATTGAACTCAAAGAATCATAAGTATAGATAATAAAATGTTTTACAAACATAAAAAATAGAAGCCTCAAGCTTCTATTTTTTTTATTATTAGTTATTATATTATTTTATTAAAAGTTTCTTTTACTTCATTAATATCAGCAATCTCAACTTTTAATATAAAGCCTTTTTCTTTTTCATATTTTGGCATTATATGTTCATGATAGTGTAAAACAGTTTGTCCTGAAATTGGATTCTCATTTGATAAATAATTAAATCCTACAGGATTTAATTTTTCTTTTAATAAGTTAGTTAAATATTTTTTAGCTAATATTACTTCTTGTAGATATTTATCATCACAAGAGCTAAAGTTTTCAAAATGTTTTTTAGGAATTATTAATAAATGTCCATTACTTACAGGTTTAACATCTAAAAAACTATAAACATATTCATTTTCATAAACTTTATAAGAAGGAATTTCTTGATTAATAATTTTACAAAATAAACAATCCATAATTAGTCCAATGTAGGTTTCTCACTTTCTATATATTTTGAAATCTCATCAAATAGAGATTTATAATAAATTCCGTCTGTGTATAAATAAGCACTATATAGTTCAGTCTTAGCTGCATTTTGAACATCACTATTTTTAGCTGTAATTGCTTCTAGTTGGTCTAATAATACTTGTTTTTTAGTTGCTGATAGTTCTTGTATATCATTTGATTTTTTAGGATCATTATTTCAAATGTAAGCATCATTTTGCTTATCTTTGATATTATCATAATTTTTTAGGTTGATATCATAAGAAATATTTGCATCCATATTTTTAGTAAATAATTGTTTATTAAAATCAGAAGTTTTTGATAATTTATAAGTAAAGTCTAATGATTTTTTATCTTTTTCTTCTAGTTTTTTTAATGTAATTGTTTTTTTAGAATTATCTGAATATTCAACTTCTATTTCTCTGTTGCTGCTTCCATTTTTTAAAGAAACATATCATTTATTATCTTTATTTGCTACTAATACATCGCCATTATTTTTCGGTGTAACTTTTTTAATGTTTATATTATTAAAATAACGGTTATCTAAAAAGTATTTTTCATTTAGATTTACTCAAGTATCTTGCATTATATTTAATTCATATTTATCACCATTCTGAGCTTCTCCACCATTGCTTCCACCACCGTTTGAAGCAGAATGTTGTTTTTTTATTTGTGTATCATTTGATGAAAATAAATCATTTAAATATATAGGTAAAACAAAAACATAATCAACATTACCATTAATTTCTGAGCTAAACCCCTTGTTATTGTTTGTTAATAATGAAGGTGCGTTTATTTTAGCTACAGCTTTTTTTGCTTCTTCAGTAATTTTTAAATCACCACTTAAGCTTTCAATACTTGAATCTTTATTTTTAACAAAACCATTAAATCCACTAATTGATAGCAATGGATCGGTTCCTTGTTTACTTTCATTAACAATTTTTTCTTTAATTTTGTCAAATACATTTTTTAATGTTTTTTTACTTTCTTTGTTTATTAAAGAACCATCAGCATTAACAAAACCACTAATTTGAGAATTTACTTCTGATAATTTTTGTTGATCCAATGAAAATGCTCATACCATTTTAACATTTGATATAGTTTTATCTACTTGTGAATAATTTGACTGAATATCACTAACTAATTTACTTACATTGTTTAAAATTATTTTTTTATTTGATGCTGAATTGTTACTGTGCTTATCAATAAATAGATTTGAATCAATATAAGCATGACCCAATAAGTCATTAAATAATTTAGCTTGAATTTTTGTTCTAAAATGATACATAAATCTATATTGCATAATTCCTTGACCATCAGTTTCAAAAGTAGAAGAAGTACCGTTTTTATATCATTCTACAGATTTATTATTACCATTATTTGTTTTACCATCATCATTAACAGAAGCAGTTTTGCTTATATAATCTTTATCATTAGGACTTGTTAATTTAGCAATTCTAAAATTTCTAGCATTAGATTCAGTTAATAAACTAATACTTGGTAGTTGAAAAGTGCTAGGAACATTATTATCTAATGGATCAAACTCACCAGTTGTTTGTCATCTTAATCATGTTTGTCCATTACTTCCACCAACATTTGATGATGAACCACTAGAAGAACTATTATTAATATTTTTATAATAAATTGCATAAACTGCTTCATCTTTTTTATTATTTTTACTTTCTAAATTATAAGGGTTTAATGGATAATTTTCACTATAACTTAAATCAACACTATCTGAATATTCTTCAGCTGCTCTTTTTGAAGTGTAATCAGAAAACATTTTAATAGTTGATAAATTTTTTAAAACATCCTCAGCTTTTTTATTCCCTAATTCTTTAGTATTAGTTATATTTAATCCGAAAGTTTTAGATAATTTATTTAAATTATCAGCATATCTATTTTTTGAAATAGTTTCATCAATCATATTTATAATTAATGATTTGTAGTCTAATTTAGAAAATTTTTCGCCAGTTGTAAAGTTAAAGTCATTTGATAGTTTTAAACCACCAATTATTTTTTGCGCTAATTCTTCAGTAATAGAGGGTTTTTCAAATTTTTCATTTTTAGTAGTACATGCTACAGCTGTAACCATTGCTCCAGCTGATAAAAACATACTTCCTAAAATTGTTAATAGTTTTTTCATTATTTATCGCCTCTTTCACCATTATTTCCTACCACTAGATGATGAACTAGTAGTATTTGTTTGTGCCTTTACTTCTGAATTAAAAATTTGTGATTGTAATAACAAATCATATCTTTTTTTATCATTGCTCATAGAATTTAAATCTATAACTTGATCTGGTATAAATTTTTTATCTAATGATGGATCTTTTGAGTACTTTTTGTAATTTTCTTTAACTTTATTTACTCATTTTTGATTGCTTTGTTGTAACTTTCTAATTCCTGAAACTTTTAAATTTCTTGCTTGATATGAAAATATTTTTTCAATTTCATTATTGGTGTTACTTTTATCATCTGTAGTAATAATAGTTTTTAACAAATCAATAGTTTGATTTTGATTACCATTTTTTAATATTTTTGTAAATAATTCAATTAGTCAATTTGTTTGAGATGAATTATCATTTCCTGATTGAATAGATTTAGATACTTCACTTAAAATATCAACATTGTAAAATGGTTTAGTTTTAGAATTATCAATTAGTGAAATATTTACTAAGAATCTTTCATAATCATTTTTGATGATTTTATTTAATGAATTAATATCAATTCCTAAATTTCTAATGGCATTAGAATATTCTTTATCTTTTTGTGATCAATCTCAAGTATTATTGCTTGTAGTTGTTGAAGTAGCACCATTTGTTAAATTATTTTTGTTATTCTCAAGTGTTGAATTTATTAAATAAGGTATTAGGACATTAGCGTTTGATGATGAATATAAAGATCTAATTTGTTTTAAAACAGCAGTTTGCTTAATACTATAATCATTTTCTTGTTGTTGTGAATCTGTTGATGAACTATTATTTTCCTTGTTATTTATTAATTTATAACCATCAATTTTAGTAATGTGTAATCCATCACCATCAATAAATGCTATTATACCTTCATCTTTATTCAAAATGGCATAAACATTTGAGTTTTTATTAACACCATTATTTGTTCCATCAGTTGATGATGAAGAGCTAGAACCAGAAGATGATGAACCACCGCTATTTCCTGAACCACCTTCAGAATGATTATTATTTTTTTGATTTATTTTTTTAAATAGCTCAGCTAAATTATATATTGTTAATCTAGTTGCATCTTTTATTTGATTTTGCCCAGATGTTTTTTCTATTGCACTGTCAATTTTATTTGCTTCATCACTAGACAAACCACCATCAGTCAATATTTTTTTGAAGTTTGATGAATCCAAACTACCATTAGTGGTGCTACCACCACTCCCCATACCACCATTGTCACTGCCATTACTATTCCATTTTCATAAATTATTATTATTATTATTATTATTATTTGTTAAAAAATCATAGATAGAGAATTTTACAGTGTCTGAGTAAGTTGTATCACTAAGTGTTAGTAGTTTACCACTTGCATTAATTTTATGATGCTCGTTTTTAGTATCTCAATCAATTCATGTTTTATAATCGCTTGATTTATTCGAACTGGCATTTGCTTTTATTTTACCGACTTCACCTCTAAAGATTGTATCAAATCTAGATAAACCTGCTGTGTAAATGCTTGAGTTATTACTTTCACTACCCACACCACCATTTGATGATGAACCACTATTAGTAGTTTGATCACTATTTATATAAGTTTCTAAAACCGCTTGAATACCTTGGAATCTTTCAATTAATTTAGTAGTTAAATCTTGACCTGAAGATTCAGTTGGTATTAAAGCTTTTAGTGATAAATTTTTTTCAATGTCTGAAGAAGTTTTATTATTTGCAAATTTAAAAATTAAATCAGAAAAAACAACGGGTTTTTCAGAATTAAAATAGTTATTAATAGCATATTTTTGAGAATTTGAAATGGCTCCATATTCTCCTTTAATAGAATCTCTTTTTAAGTCGCCATTTTCTAAAACAGGAATTTGTTTAACTATTTCAGTTCATGATTGTGGTTTCTGATTATTATAGTTTATAAAGTTTTTTGGTCCTTGTTTAGAATCATAATTATAAGATGGACTTCACTGACTAAAAGCAACAGAACCTTTATCAGCATTATCTGAAATTTTATTTAAAATTTCTTTAATTCATTCCTCACCATTTTTGCCTTGACCACTATTAGTAGTTGTTATCTTATTTTTAACATTTTTTGAAGAACTATAAGTAATAATTAAATTATCATTTTGTCCACTGGTTTGACTACCACTTGAGCCAGTGCTAGTTATTTGTTGATCAGAAATTCCTCCTAACCCATTAACTATATTTGTAAAAGTAATTATTTTAGCATCATTTCAATTTTTATCAGCATTAGTAAAGGCTTCTTTAACAGCTTTAGCCAATTCATCTAAACTATTTTTATTAGGATATGCATTAGCGAAATTGCTTGTTAGTGTTTTTCAATCTAAATTAGTTGTTTGAATTCCTTTTTGTCACATAGAATCAGCGACTGTTGAGTTAAACATTAAAAGGTTTTTTAACTTGATAAAAGCACTATTTGAAGAATCATTTAAAATAAAGTTTGATTTGTAAGCGTTTTCTAAATCAGTAAGATTTTTTTTAACTCCAGGAAAAGTTTCTTCTAAGTGTTTTTTTCAACCTTTAGGATCATTTTTATATTTATTATCTTTTAAATCATTTAAACTTTTATTTGCTAAACCATATAAAGTAGCTGTATCAGTACTATTTTTATTTCCTAATAAACTTTCAATTTGTTTATTAACACTTGAATCTCATCCATCTTTATTATCTGTTGGTAAATGTAGTTTTTTATCTCTAATTGCTAGTAAAATTCCAGCTGCTAATAAATTGTTAGTTTTATTAATAAGTTCTTGGTTATTTGAACTAATTCCGTTTCATTTTTGATTTCATTCTAATAAACTTTTTGAATCAATTTTAATGTCTCCAAAATTAGTTAAAAAAAGTGAATTTTCATTTTTTACTTGTTCAGTTTTACAACTAATAGCTAAAACACTTGATGATGCAACTAAGGTTATAGCACTAATTCAAGTTAAAAGCTTTTTCACTAATATCATCCTTTCTGTTGTTTTTAAAATGTGTTAAAAAACACCTTTTTAAAAGCAAATATACTAATTAATTATAACTTAATTTAAAATAATTACTTACAAATATCGTTTAGTTGTAGTACTTGTAAAATTAAACATCATTTACTTATCAATAAAAAAATTGAAAAATTATATAATTATAAATAAAAAGGAGATGAGATAAGTGAATGATAGATTTACTAAAATAAGACAACAGTTTCCTTTATTAAAAAATCATCCTAATTTAATTTATTTTGATAATGGAGCTACAACATTAAAGCCAAATTCTGTGATTGATGCTGAAATTAATTATTTAAAAAATATTTCAACAAACCCACACTCAATTGATTATAAGATTGGTTTTCAAGCACTTGAGATTTTAAAAGAGACAAGAAAAACTGTCAAACAATTTATTAATGCAAATAAAGAAAGTGAAATTGTTTTTACATCAGGAACTACACAATCTATTAATATGATAGCTAAAGGTTTAGTTAATTTAATTAATAAAGATGATGAAATTTTAATTACTAGTTTAGAACATTCTTCAAATTTAGTTCCTTGGATTTGATTAAAAAACAAAACTAATGCTATTATTAAAAATTTAAAATTAACTGATGAATTTGGTATTAATCTTAACGAATTAGAAAAACTAATTACTAATAAAACTAAAATAGTTAGCTTTGCTCATATTTCAAATACAACAGGTTATATTAATGATGTAAAACAAATAATTAAAAAAATAAGATCAATTAATAAAAATGTTATTATTGTAGTTGATGTTGCTCAATCAATTGCTCATTTTAAAGTTGATGTAAAAGATTGAGATGTAGATTTTATTGCTTTTTCAGCTCATAAAATGTATGGACCTTTTGGAGTTGGAATTTTATATGGTAAATATGAACTATTAGATAAACTAGAACCACTTAATTTAGGAGGTGGTAGTAGTTTAGCTGTTAGTAAAGATTTTACTAGCTATACTTTAAAAACTTTACCAGAAAAACTAGAAGCTGGAACTTTAAATATTTCAGCAATTTGTGCTTTTAAAAAAGCAATTGAGTTTATTTTAGATATTGGTATTAATGATATACATTTATATGAAGCTGAATTAAAAAAATATGTTGTTAAACAAATTAGAAATAACAATTTAGAAAGTAAAATAACTTTTTATAATCTTAATAATGACTCACCACTTTTAATTTTTAATGTTAATCAAATTAATGCACAAGATATTTCTACTTTTTTAGATGTTAAATACAATATTACAAGTAGATCTGGATCACATTGTGCTAGAAGATTAGAAGATGTTATTAATACAAATAGTAGTCTTAGAATTAGTTTTGCTATTTATAATACTAAATCTGAAATAGATCAACTAATTTTAGCATTAAATAACACAGATAAATTTTTAGATATATACTTTTAAATTATGATAGATATAAATAATGATTCTTTATTAAGAGAAATAATAATAAAACACTTTTTAACACCAACTAATAAAACTTTAACAAATAATAAAAACGCAATTATTAGAGAATTAAAATCTCAAACTTGTGCAGATCAATTAATAATAGAAATATTAATAGAAGATCAAATTATAAAATCAATGAGATTTGATGGATCAGCTTGTGCGATTGCTACAAGTTCAATAGATCTTTTAATTAATAATTTAATTAATTTAAATACTAAAAAAGCAATTGGACTTATAAAAAACTATCAAAATTTTTTATTAACTGGAACTTTAACAAACATTGAGCAATTAAATGAACTAGTTGTAATGAAAAATATACATAAACAAAAAAACCGTATTTTATGTGCTAGTTTAGCTTTAAATGATCTTTTAGAAATTTTAAGTAAAAATGAATAAGTCTATATTAAGAAAACAATTATTAGAAAAAAGAAAAAATTTTGACTTAGATTATATAAATACTAGTAACTTACTAATTACAAATAAAGTAATTGAGTTTATTAAAAAAAATAAGTTCAAACAAATTTGTATTTATTTATCAACTAAATATGAAACTGATACTAAAAAGATTATTAATTGGTGTTTAGAAAATGACATTTTAGTATTTGTTCCAAAAGTATTAAATGATAATAATATGAATATGGTTTTATTAAATAATAGTTCTTTAACTAATTTAAATAAGTTTAATATTTATGAACCAGTTAGTGATATTAAAGCTAGTTTAGATCAAATAGATTGTATTTTTACTCCACTAGTTGGATTTGATGAAAAACTTAATAGAATAGGAATGGGTAAAGGGTTTTATGATAAATTCTTTAGTTTAAATTCTTATAATTATTTAAAAGTTGGTATTTGTTTTGATAAACAAAAAACTAAACAAATACTTGTTGATGCTAATGATATTAAATTAGATTATATTATTACTGAAAATAATCATATTTATAAAAAAACTAAATTATAAAAAAGGAGTTAGTATGAAATATCAAATTAAAGATAATCTTTTTAAAGCTATTAATAATGAGTGATTAGAAAAAACAGAAATTCCAAGTGATCGTACTTCAATAGGAGAGTTTGTTGAACTAGATATTAAAAATGAACTAATTGTTAAAAAAATTGTTAAAAATTTAGTAAAAAAACAAAAAGATGGTTTATTAACAGATACTAATTTAATTAACTTTACTAAGTTTTATGCTTTAACTAGTGATTTTGAAACTAGAAATAAAAAAAGTATTGAACCATTAAAAAAATATGTTTTTGAAATTTTACAAATTAATACTCTTGATGAATTAAATACACTTTATACTAAATTTATTTATAGAAATTATTCATTACCAATTAATTTTGATATTTCTAATGACTATGTTGATTCAAGTATTAAAACACTTTATTTAACAATTGCTTCTCACATATTACCAGATAAAAGTCATTATGAAGATAAACAAAAAAAGACTATGTTTTATTCAAAATTTAAACTAATGGTAAAAAAATTACTAACACCTTATTTTAATGATTTAAAAAAAGTTGACTTAATTATTAAACAAACATTAAAATTTGATCAAATTATTGCTAAATACTCACTAAGTTCACTAGAAAAAGTGCGTTATAATGAGTTATACAAACCTTATAAATATTCAAAAATTATTAACAAAACTAAATATTTAGATCTAAATAATATTATTAGTACTTTAATTGATAAAAAAGTTGATCAAATAATTTTTACAGATGATCATTTTGCTAATAATCTTGATAAAATTTTTAACTCTAAAAATCTTGAGCTAATTAAATCATGATTAATAGTAATGTTAGTTATTCGTTTTTCTAAATATTTAGATGAAAAAACAAGAACATTAGCTAGCAAATATTCTTTATTTATAAGTGGACAAAATAAAGTTAAAAATAAAGAAAAACACGCTTTAAATTTAGCTTTAGATTATTTTTCTATGCCAATAGGTTTATATTATGGTCAAAAATATTTGGGTTCAAAAGCTAAAAAAGATGTTGAAAATATGGTGTTTCATATGATTGAAATTTATAAACAAAGATTACAATCTAATACTTGATTAAGTAAACAAACTATTGATAAGGCATTATTAAAATTAAATACATTAGGAGTTCATATTGGATATCCAAGTGAAATTGAACCTTATTATACTAATTTAGTTACAAACTCAGAATCACTAATTGAAACTGTTTTTAGTTTTAATCAAATAATTAGTAAATACGTTTTTAGTGAATATAAAAAACCAATTAATAAAAACTATTGAAGTATGACACCTTATCAAGTTAATGCATATTATCATCCTATGTATAATCACATCGTTTTTCCTGCAGGAATTTTACAAGGTTCATTTTATTCAATTAACCATTCAACATCACAAAATTATGGAGGAATTGGAGCTGTAATTGCTCATGAAATTTCTCATGCATTTGATAATAATGGTGCTAATTTTGATGAAAATGGTAATTTAAAAATGTGATGAACAGAAGAAGATTTTGCTAAGTTTAATCAAAAAACTAAAGCTATGATTGAACTTTTTGATAATAAACAAACTGATTTTGGTAAATGTAATGGAGCTTTAACTGTTAGTGAAAATATTGCAGATGCTGGTGGAATTAGTTGTGCTTTACAAGCAGCTCAACAAGAAAAAGACTATGATGGTAAAGAATTTTTTATTAATTGGGCAAAAATCTGAAAATCTAAATATAAAGAACAAACTGCTTTAAGATTATTAGAAACAGACCCACATGCTCCAACTGAACTAAGGGCAAATATTCAAGCTGCTAATCAAGAAGAATTTATTAAAGTGTTTAATATTACTCCAGAAGATAAAATGTATATTGATCCAGAAAAAAGAGTAAAAATTTGATAACAAATAGAAATTAATAGTAATTATTTTGTTAACTTTATACTTTTTTAAAAATCTTATTTTAAAACTATATTTAAATAGACTTAAATCAATAGATATAACTGTTGATTTTTTTATATTTATTATCTTTTTTTAACTAAGTTAAAATTGATTGAATTAAATTAGATTGTATTATTACTGAAAAACAAATTTATTAGTAAAATATTAAAGTAAAAGGAGTAATATGATTAAAGTAAATTTAGATCATACAGATATTAATATAAATAAGGTTGCAGATCTTAATAAGATAAAAGAAATTCATCAAATGATTTTTAATAAAACTGGAAAAGGTAATGATTTTTTAGGTTGACTAAATTGACCAGTTAATTTTAATAAAACTGAATATGAACAAATGAAACTAGTTGCTAATGATTTAAAAAATCAAATTGAAGTTTTAGTTGTTATTGGAATTGGTGGATCTTATTTAGGGTGTAGAGCTGCTGATGAAATGATTCGTGGACTATATCATCAAAATAAAGTAGAATTAATATATACAGGAAACACAATGTCTTCAACTTATATTTATCAGGTGGTTGAATATTTAAAAAATAAAAATTTTGGAATTTGTGTTATTTCAAAATCAGGAACTACTACTGAACCTGGAATTAGTTTTAGAGTTTTTGAAAAATTATTAGTAGATAAAGTTGGATTAGAAAAAGCTAAAAGTTTAATAGTTGCAATAACAGATAAAAATAAAGGTGCTTTAAAACAATTAGCAGAAAAAAAAGGATATCAAACTTTTGTAATTCCAAATGATATTGGTGGAAGGTTTTCAGTTTTAACTCCAGTTGGAATTTTTCCTTTACTAGTTAGTGGAATTAATACTGATAAAATTTTTCAAGGTGCTTTAAAAGCCAAAAATGATTTAATTAATGATGATTTATCAAATCAAGCTTATAAATATGCTGTAGTTAGAAATTATTTATACAATCAAGGATATAAAACTGAAGCTTTGATTAGTTATGAATTACAATTACAAATGCTAACTGAATGATGAAAACAATTATTTGGTGAATCTGAAGGAAAAGAAAATAAAGGTTTATTACCAAGTTCAATGATTTTTTCAACAGATTTACACTCACTAGGTCAATGAGTTCAAGAAGGACCTAGAAATGTGATGTTTGAAACAATTATTAAAATTGAAAAACCAAATCATGATTTAAATGTTCCAATTGATGAAGATAATTATGATGGATTAAATTATTTAACAAAAAAATCATTTCATCAAATCAATCAAACTGCTTTAAAAGGAGTAATTCAAGCACACTCAGTTACTGGTAAAATGCCAAACATTGTTTTAGAATTTGAAAAAATGGATGACGAACAGTTTGGATATTTGGTTTACTTTTTTGAATTAGCTTTAGCTATGAGTGCTTATTTATTAGATGTTAATCCATTTAATCAACCTGGAGTTGAAGTTTATAAATACAATATGTTTAAGTTGTTAAACAAACCTGGAATCAAATAGGGAAGGGATTTTATTAAGATAAATTATGATAAAACAAAATAAAAGACTAGATGACACGTATAAAGCAGGATTAATTTTAATAATTATAGGATGCAGTTTTACATTACTATGAGCAGTAATTGGATTTTTTAGTATAATTGCTGGAAGTCTTGCTGCTAGTTCTATTACTAGTAGTTATCCAGTTGATCCTAACATTGATATAGTTAAAACTAGTATAACTACTGCTATTATGGGTGTTAACATTATAGTTATCATAGCTTCAATACCTGCTTTAATTACATTACTATTTGCTATTAAATCATTAAAATATCAAACTTATAAATACAAATTAGTTTGTGGGATTATGGGGATTTTATTTGGTTTTTTACTTGGTATTATTGGTGGGATTTGTTTATTAGTAACAAATAACAAAGATGAAGAAGAAATTATTATTAAAAATAAAAATGATGATGATCAAATAACTTTAAAATAATAGCTATAAAATTTTAAAAAAAAGAAAAGAGTAAGTTAAAATGGTAGATAATAAGACATTAAAATGATTAAGTGAAAAACAAGTAATATTAGATCAATTCATTCAAAATAAATGAAACTTTAAAAATGATAAAACTTTATTAGATAAAAAAATTACAGCTTTTTTAGTAGAACTTGGTGAATATGCTAATGAAGAAAGAAGTTTTAAATATTGATCTAATAAAAAACCATCAGATTTAGAAATTCAATTAGATGAATATATTGATGGGATTCATTTCATCATTAGTGTTGGAAATCAAATAAACTATAATTTTGAACAATTTGACTATAATTTTTTAAATAAAGATTCTATTATTGATATTTATTTTGAAATTATTAGTTGTTTAAATAGTTTTATTGTAGATAATAATAATATAAACTACTCTAAATTATTAAATGCATTTTTAAATATTTGTGAGATTAAAAATTATAATCAAGATCAAATTATTGATGCATATAATATTAAAAATGAAATTAATTTTCAAAGACAAAATAACAATTATTAATAAATAGGAAGAATTTATGGAAGTCATTAGCTCGGTCTCTAACCCAAAAATAAAAGAGATATTAAAATTAAAAGATAGAAAGCATAGAAATAAACAAAAACTTTTTATAGTTGAAGGTTTTCATATGATTATGGAAGCTTATAATGATCAAATTATAAAAACATTACTAGGTACTAGTAAAGCTTTAGAAGTGTTAAAAGATGAAATCCCAAACATAGAACAAGTAATTGAGATTTCAGAAAATGTTGCTAAAAAAATTAGTGATACAGTAACAAGTCAACAGATTTTTGCAATTTGTAGTATGCCTGAAAATACTAAAATTGATTTTGAAAACAATATTTTATTATTAGATCAAATTCAAGATCCAGGCAATTTAGGAACATTAATTAGAAGTGCTGCTAGCTTTAATTTTAAAACAGTGATTGCTTCACCAAATAGTGTGAATTTTCATAACCAAAAAGTTTTAAGATCAACTCAAGGTAATTTATTTCAAGTTAATTTAGTTAATGAATATTTAGTCAAAGTGATTAACCAATTACATGATAATAACTATATTATTATTGGAACTTCACTTCATGATGATAGTAAAGCTTTAAGTAAAGTTAAGTTTGATTCAGATGATAAGTATGCTTTAATTATTGGAAATGAAGGTAAAGGAATTTCACCAGAATTATTAGATTTAATAGATTTAAATATTAATATTGAAATGGCTGAAAATGTTGATAGTATTAATGCAGCTGTTGCTGGATCTATTATTATGTATCAAATTAATAATGCTAAATAGTTTATTAATAGTTAGAATAAGTTCGATTAATATCGAACTTTTTTTATTATTTTTTTATATAGTTTTAAATAAAATTTATTTCAAAAATTGAAAAATATTGCTTATTAAAATTAAGTTAAAAAAATATTATTTTTATATAATAGAATATAAGCAAAGGAGAAAAAATATGTACAAATTTAAAGCACTTTTAGGTGGTAAACTATTTGATAATAATAAAGAATTAGAAATTATTAATCCTGTTGATTTTAGTGTTGCTGGAAAAGTTGTAAGTTTAACTAAACAAGATATTAATGATGCATTTATAGCAGCAAAGACTAGTCAAAAAGCTTGAGAAAACACCGATTTAGAAAAAAGAATTGCTATTTTAGATAAATGAAAACAATTAATTGATCAAAATAGAGAAGAATTAGCACAAATTATTATGAGTGAAACAGCTAAACCTTATAAAGATTGTTTAACTGAAGTAATTAGAAGTGTTGAATATATTGATCAAACTTTTTATGAAGTTAGAAATTTAAAAACTTTAATTATTGATGGAGCTAAATATGGAGCTAAAAATAAAATTGGAACTTTTATGAGAGTTGCAAAAGGAGTAGGAGTTGCAATTAGTCCATTTAATTATCCAATTAATTTAGCTGTTTCAAAAATTTTTCCTTGTTTAGTAACAGGAAACAGTATTGTCTTTAAACCGGCCACTCAAGGAAGCTTGATTGGTGCAAAATTAGGCGAATTAGCATATCAAGCTAATTTACCAAAAGGAATTTTTAATGTTGTTACTGGTAGAGGAAGAGAAATTGGTGATGATATTGTTACAAATAAACTAGCTGATTTTGTTTCTTTTACTGGAAGTGTTGAAACTGGAAAACATTTATTAGAAATATCATCAACAAAAGATGTAGTTTTAGAATTAGGTGGAAAAGATCCCGCTATTGTTTTAGATGATTTAGATTTAGAAAAATATGCAAAAGAAATTATTAGTGGTGCTTTTAGTTATTCGGGTCAAAGATGTACAGCTATTAAAAGAGTAATTACAACTGATAAAATAGCTGATCAACTAATTCCACTTTTAAAAGAAAAAATTAATAAATTAACTGTTGGTTTACCAAAAGATAATTGTGATATTACTCCTTTAATTGATCAAAAAACAGCTGATTTTGTATATAGTTTAATTGATGATGCAAAGCAAAAAGGTGCTACAGTAATAATTGGTGATAAACAAGAAAAAAATTTAATTTATCCAACTTTAGTTGATCATGTTACAAGTGATATGAGATTAGCTTGAGAAGAACCATTTGGGCCAGTTCTACCAATTATAAGAGCAAATAGTGTCGATGAAATGATTGAATTAGCAAATAAATCTAATTTTGGATTACAAGCTAGTGTTTATACTAAAAATCTAGATCAAGCTTTAACTGTTGCTAAAAAATTAGAAGTTGGAACAGTAAATATTAATGGAAAATCTCAACGTGGACCAGATGTCTTTCCATTTTTAGGAGTTAAAGATTCTGGATTTGGAGTACAAGGAATTGTTGATACTTTATTATTTTCAACTAGATATAAAGGAATAGTAATTAATAATTAGTATAATAGTTAAAAAATCCAAGTTTTCTAACTTGGATTTTTTTTATTTTTATGATTATTTTTTCTTGATTTCGTGTCCACCAAAACTATTTCTTAAACTAGAAACAACTTTTGCTGAAAATGTATCTTCTAATTTACTTCTTTGACGCATAATTACAGATAATGCAATTACTGGAGCTGGTGTGTTTTGCTCTAAAGCTTGTTGAACAGTTCATAATCCTTCTCCATTCATATCAATTTGTCCAGTTAAATTTTCTAGTTTAGGATCATTTTTAAATGCATTAATCATTAATTCAATTAGTCAAGATCTAATAACACTTCCATTATTTCACATTAAACTGACTTTTTCTAAATCATAATCAAATTCTGAATTATTTAAAATTTCAAAACCTTCACCAATTGCTTGCATCATTCCATATTCAATTCCATTATGAATCATTTTACAAAAATGACCACTACCAACTCTTCCAGTGTGTAAAAAACCATTTTTTACACATAAAGATTTAAAAAAATCATTTAATGGTTCAATAGCTTTTATCTCAGCCCCAACCATCATACAAGCCCCATTTAAAGCGCCACTAACTCCACCACTAATTCCACAATCTATAAAATTAATGTTTTTAGATTTTGCTATTTCATATCTTTTTAATGAATCTTTGTAAAATGAATTTCCTGAATCAATAATAGTATCACCAGCTGATAAATAAGATAAAACTTCATCAAAACAATCTTGAGTAATTTTTCCATTTGGTACTAATAGCATAATAACTCTTGGGGTTGGTAAATTGTTAACTAGTTCTAAAATACTATTTGCTGTTTGAATATCTTTTTGATTTAATTGTTGATACATTGATTTGTTTAAATCATATCCAATAGCTTCATAACCTTTATTTTTAATATTTTGAATCAAATTAAACCCCATTTTACCTAAACCAATTAATCCAATTTTTAACATTATTCTTCTCCTATTTTTAGATTTTTAAAAAATTCATAAATTTGATCAACACTAGTTAGATCATTTGTTATTTTTTCAACTTTTTTAATATCTTCAAATAAAATTGCTATAGTTTGTAACATTTCTATTTGTTTATCACCTATTAAACTTAATCCAATAATTCAATTAACTTTTTCATTATCTCAACTCATAGTTTTATTTAGTTTAACTATAATAATACCTTGATTTTTTATAAATTCTTGTCCTTGTATAGTTCCATGTGGTATGGCTAAATAATTACCAATAGCAACACTTGCTAATTGATCTCTTTGTTTTATAAAATCTATATATTTATTTTCTATATAGTTTAGCTCAACCATTTTTAAACCAACAAATTCTATGGCTTCATTTTTATTTTTAAAATTATCTACTATAAAAATACAATCTTTATTTTTTATCATTATTATCACTCTTTTCATTTTAATAATTCTTTTTTTATCGGATCATAAATATTTTGACCTAAAAATTTATCTACTCCAAAAACATAAGCATTAGGTGATTTTTCTTTAGCAAATTCAACAAAATTATTCATTGTAATAATTACATCTATATCATTTGTTAAATCTTTAACAGCACAATTTGAAACGTTTACTTGAATTTGATTATCTTTAACTCATTTTTTTAAAATTCCAGCAGCCATTGCACTTGAACCAACTCCAGCATCACAAGCAACAACAATTGTTTTTACTTTAGTTCAATCAAATTGAGTATTTTGTTTTTGTTCTTGATTTGAAAATTTAACTCCAAAATCTCCTACTTGAACATTCATAACTACACTATTATTCTTTTTCTTAATTAACATAATTACTGAAGCAACAATAAATGAAATAATTGCTCCTAAAAATACAGCTATGGCATTAACAAGAATTCTTTTAGCTGTAACACTCATAGCAATAACTGAAATTAAGCTACCAGGTGAAATTGCAGCAACAGCTCCACCACCAAATATTTTAACAATAGATAAACTTGTAAAAGCTCCACTAATTGTAGCTAATACCATTATTGGTTCACTTAAAATATAAACATAATGAACTTCATGAATTCCACCAATTAATTGAATAACACTAGCACCACCAGCAGCTGCTCTTTGTTGTTTTCTTCAAATCATATAAGCAATTAATAACCCAAAACCAGGACCAGGATTACCACCAACCATAAAAAATGCACTAAATCCAGCTGTTTCAACTTCTTTTAAACCAATTGGAATTAATACTCCTCAATTTAAGGCATTATTTAAAAATACTGCTCTTAATGGTTCAGTAAAAATTGCCATAAATGGAAAAATTCAAGGTAATTTTGTAAATAAATTAATAATTGCAATCATTGCATAACTAATACCATACATTATAAATGGTCAAATTCAAAATATACTTAATCCAAATATAATTGCTAATCCTGCTAAAGAAAAGTTTTTTACTAACATTTCATAACCAGGTTTAACGCGATTAACATATGTTAATTCAATTTTTTTAATAATAAAAACTAACAAAGGTGAAATAATCATCGCTCCAACTATTTGATTTGGTGGATTAGTTTGACTTACAGCTGTTCCATTAGAACCAAAAGTTCAATCTTTCATTACAGTCTTGTATAAAAAATCATTTCCTATAATTGCACAAACTATTAAAAAGCCAGCTAACATACCACCACGTTTTTGATAAACCATATTCCCGGCTGTATAAGCAATTAAAATGGGTATTAATCATTTCATAACAGGACCTACTAATTGACCAAAAGCTTCAAAATTAAATCAACCAGTAGCAACTCATTTGCCATCTACATATTTTCCTAAAAACATAGCTGTAATTAAGCCTCAAGCAATTAAAATACTTACAGTTGGCATAATCATTCCAGCCATAAAACTTCCAATTTTTTGAATATGTTTTTTAACTTTATTTTTAGAAAATTTAGCATTTTGTATTAAAGAACTATCAATATCTGCTTTTGTTTTAAAAAAACCTATTTTCTTTTTTAATTCCATTTTTATTTCTTCCTTTCAATATTTTTATAACAAAACTAAAGTTTGTATAAAATAAGTTTGAAATAAAAAATAATTTTATTTTTTTCTTAATACTTATATGAAAATAATTTGTCTAAAAACATTAGTTTATTTGTAAAATTGATATGATAATTTCTTAAACATTTAATTTTAATCGTTTTAGAATAAATATAATTATTATATGTAGAAGTACTTATAAAGGAGAAAATTAATGGCTGAAAATAAAAAATATGATGAATCAGCGATTCAAGTTTTAGAAGGACTAGAAGCAGTTAGAAAAAGACCTGGAATGTATATTGGTTCAACTGATAATAAAGGATTGCATCATTTAGTATGAGAAATAGTAGATAATGCCATTGATGAAGCTTTAGCTGGATATTGTACTCAGATTGATGTTATTTTAGAAAAGGATAATTCAATTACAGTTATAGACAATGGGCGTGGAATTCCAACAGGAATGCATAAAACTGGAAAACCCACTCCTGAAGTAATTTTTTCAGTTTTGCATGCTGGAGGAAAATTTGATAGTACTGCTTATAAGTCAAGCGGAGGTTTACATGGAGTTGGTTCTAGTGTAACTAATGCTTTATCTAAAAGATTTAAAGCTATTATTTATCGTGATAAAAAAATTCATGAAATTGAATTTAAAAATGGTGGGAAATTAGAAAAACCTTTAACTTTTATAAATACTACTTATAAAACAGGAACAACAATTAACTTTTTACCAGATGATACTATTTTTAGTAATGCTAAATTTAATTTTTCTTTAATTAGTGAAAGATTAAAAGAATCAGCTTTATTAAACTCAGGATTAAAAATTACTTTATCAGATCTAATTTCAAATAGATATGTTGAGTATCAATTTCAAGATGGATTAGTTGAGTTTGTTAAAGAATTAGTTGATGATAAAACACCAGTTACAGATATTATTACTATTAATAATGAAAGTAAAAATATCATTGTTGAAATTGCTTTACAATATACTGAAGATGACAATGAAATTATTTTAGGTTTTGCAAATAATGTTAAAACTATTGATGGAGGAACTCATTTAGTTGGTTTTAAATCAGGTTTAATTAGAGCAATTAATGACTATGCAAAAGATCAAAAAATTTTAAAAGATAAAACTAAATTAGATTCAAATGATTTAAGAGAAGGTTTAGTTGCTATTGTGACAGTTAAAATTCCTGAAAATCTAATTGAATATGAAGGACAAACAAAATCAAAACTTGGAACTTCTGATGCAAAAACTGTTGTTGAACAAATTGTTTATGAGTTTATGAGCTATTGATTAATTGAAAATAAGGTCTTAGCAAATAAAGTTATTGAAAATGCATTAAATGCTCAAAAAGCAAGAATTGCAGCAAAACAAGCAAGACAAGCGATTAAAAGTGTTAAAGGTAAAAAAAATGTTAACAAATTAATGTTAGGGAAACTAACACCAGCTCAAGGTAAAAAAAGAGAATTAAATGAATTGTATTTAGTAGAAGGTGATTCTGCTGGTGGTAGTGCTAAATCTGGAAGAGATCGTAATTTTCAAGCAATTTTACCTTTAAGAGGTAAAGTAATTAATTCAGAAAAAGCTAAATTAGTTGATTTATTAAAAAATGAAGAAATTCAATCAATAATTAATGCAATTGGAGCTGGTGTGGGAAAAGATTTTGATATTTCAGATATTAATTATGGAAAAATCATTATTATGACTGATGCTGATACTGATGGAGCACATATTCAAACTTTATTATTAACTTTTTTTTATAGACATATGAAAGATTTAATTATTCATAAAAAAGTTTATATCGCTTTACCTCCTTTATATAAAATTACTTTTAATGATAAAAGTTTTATTTATTTATGAGATGAAGAAGAATTAAATAAATTTAATAAAACTAATACTAAAAAATATGAGATTCAGCGTTATAAAGGATTAGGAGAAATGAATGCTGATCAATTATGACAAACAACAATGGATCCTAAAAATAGAAAAATTATTCAAGTAACTATTTCAGATGGTCTATTAGCTGAGAGAATGTTTAAAACCTTAATGGGTGATGATGTTGAAAAACGTAAATTATGAATTCAAGAAAATGTTAAATTCACTTTAGAAGATGATCAAATACAAATTATAGAAATGGAAAAATAAAATGTCAGATAAATCAGAAATTATTTTATATCCATTAGAAGAATTACTAGGTAATAGATTTAGTAGATATGCAAAATATATTATTCAAGAAAGAGCTTTACCCGATGTTAGAGATGGATTAAAACCAGTTCAACGCCGTATTTTATATGCAATGAACCAATTGAATTTAACATTTGATAAACCTTATAAAAAATCAGCAAGAGTTGTTGGAGAAGTTATTGGTAAGTATCACCCACATGGAGATAGTTCTATATATGATGCAATGGTTAGAATGTCTCAGTGATGAAAAGTCAATATTCCACTAGTTGATATGCAAGGAAATAATGGATCAATTGATGGAGATAGCGCTGCTGCTATGCGTTATACAGAAGCAAGACTTACTAAAATTTCAAATCTTTTATTAGAAGATTTAGAAAAAGACACAGTTATATTTTCACCAAACTTTGATGATAGTGAAACTGAACCAACAGTTTTACCTAGTTATTTTCCAAATATTTTAGTTAATGGAGCTACTGGAATTGCTGCAGGTTATGCAACAAATATGCCTCCACACAATTTAAGTGAAATTATTGATGCAACTATTGATATAATTAAAAATCCAAATATTACTATTGATCAAATTTTAAAAATAGTTAAAGGACCTGATTTTCCAACTGGAGCTATTATTCAAAATAAACAAGGAATAAGAGAAGCTTTTTTAACAGGTAAAGGAAAAGTAATTATTAGTAGTAAATGACATCAAGAAAAAAATAATATTGTAATTGATGAAATTCCATACGAAGTAGTTAAACAAGATCTTGTTAAAAAAATTGGTGATGTTATTGATAATAATCCTAATTTAGGAATTAAAGAAATTAGAGATGAAACTGATAGAAAAGGTTTAAGAATAGTTATTGAATTAAATGAAAAAGCTAACTTAGAAACTGTTAGAAAGTTTTTATTTAAATCAACTTGATTAAGTGTTTCATATAACTATAACAATATTATTATTGTTGATAAACAACCAAAACAACTAGGTTTAATTGATATTATTAAAGCTTATATTTCTCATTATAAAGAAGTATTTATTAAAAGAACTGAATTTAATTTAAACAAAACAAATCTAAGATTAGAAATTGTTAAGGGTTTAATTAAAGCTTTATCAATTTTAGATGAAGTTATTAAAGTAATTAGAAAATCAGAAAATAGAATTGATGCAATTAATAATTTGGTTATAAGTTTTAACTTTACAACAAATCAATCAACAGCTATTGTTGATATGAGATTATATCGATTAACTTCAACTGATGTAAATAAATTATTATTAGAAAAAACTGAACTAATCGATAAGATTAAAAAATATCAAGAAATTTTAAATGACAATCTGGTTTTAGATAATGAGATCATTTCAAGACTAGAAGAAGTTAAAAAGCAATTTGGTATAAAAAGAAAATCTCAAGTTGAAGATTTAGTTGAAGATTTAGATGTTGATCAAAAAGAAGTAATAATTGAAAAAGAAATTAATTTATGAATTTCAAAAGATGGTTATATTAAAGTTATTGATAATAATATTTTAAATAAAAATGAATTAAGTTCTTTTGGTAAAAAACCAAATGATATGTGAATTAGTCAAGGGGTTTGTTCAAATTTAGATCATTTGATTTTAATTTCAGATCAAGCTAATTATTATTCAATTCCTTTATATAAAATTTCAACTAGTAAATGAAAAGAACAAGGTGTTCATATAAACAGTGTTGCAACTACTCAACCAAATGAAACTATTATTAATGCTTTAGTAATTAAAGAATTTATAAATTCTACTCAACACTTATTATTAGTTACAAAAAATGGGTTAATTAAAAGAACTCAAATTTCAGATTTAGAAACTAAAATTTTTAATAAATCATTTAAGATTATGAAAATTAGTGATGATGATAGTTTAGTTTATGCAGATTTGATTAGTTCTAAAACTTCATATTGTTGTATTGTTACAAAAAATGGATATGCTGTTAGATATAATATTGAAGATATTCCTATTCAATCAACTATTTCAAAAGGAGTTAAGGCTGCTAATTTAAAAGATGATCAAATTATTAGTGCATTAAGTTTACAAACTAATAAAGATATAATTATATTTACTAATAAAAATAATTATAAAAAAATTGATCAAAACTTAATTCCAATTTATATTAGACCAAAAAAAGGAATTAGAATTTTAGTTGAAAAGAAAAAAAATAAAGAAGAAGTTATTTTTAGTTTTGCAATTAATAAAGAAATGATTCTTTCTATTTTAGATCAAAATGATCAAATAACAGATATAAATGTTGATGATTTAAAATACACTAACTTAGAACAAAACAGTTTAACTACAAATATTAATGAAATTTCATATATTTCTATTAAACAATTAATTAAATCAATTGCTTATGATCAACCTGCTTTATCAAATAGCTTAATTGAACAAGATAATAAAAAAATAGAAACTAAAAATATTAAATTTAATAAACCTGTAAGTGAACATATTAGTATTTCAAAAGATATTAAAAATAAAGCAATTAATAATGCTAATCAAGTTCAAGGAACTGATCTTAGTTCTTATTTAGATGATATTTCTTCACTTTTATCTAAATTTAATTCACCTAAAAAAGATAAAAAAACTAAGCAATTAAATTTTGAAGATTATTTTAATGATGAAAATAATCAAAATAAAGACGATAAATAAGGTTCAAATTATATTTGAACCTTTTTAATTTATAATAGTTTTATTTTATTAAGTCTTAATTTATAAATGTTTTGATATTATTAAAATAGATTTTAACTTTAAGGAAAATTATGGAAGAACAAATAAAAATTAGAGGTTATTTGTCTAAGTTTTTATATAAATCAAATTCGTGAGCTTTAGCAATTTTTATAGATGAAAAAAATAGTAAAAAAACTATAAAAATTAAAGGTGAAATTACTGATTTAAAACCTAAAGTTTTATATGAACTTACAGGTAAGCAAACGCTTCATATTAAATATGGAACTAGTTTTGAAGTTAGTAGTTATGCTTTAGCAAATATAAATACTTCAGATCAAATTATTAATTTTTTAAAATCTGATGTTTTTCCTGGTATTGGTAATTTAACAGCTAAAAAAATAGCAAAACTTTATTCAAACAATTTTATTGAAGAAATTTTAAATAATAAAGAAAAGTTTTTACAAATAAAAGATATTAGTAAAGATAAATTAGAATTAATTTATAACAAAATCAAACAAATTAATGATCAAAACTGGCTAAGAATAGAATTTATAAATAACAATTTAAGTTTAAAAATTTTTGATAAATTAAAAAAATATACTGATAATGAAATAGAAATAAGACAACTATTTACAAATAATTGATTTGAATTTGCTATTAATAACAATTTAGGTTTAATTCAAGAAATAGATAAAATTTTTTTATATTTTAATAATAATCAAATTGATGACTTAACTAGAATTGCTTATTGAAGTTTAACTGCTTGTAATGAAATTTTATTTAATTCAGGAGATAGTTATACTTTAAAACATCGTTTAATAAATAAACTTACTAGTTTAATTAAACTAAATGATTTAAATATTATTAATAATGGATTAGAATATGCTTTTAGTCATAATTTATTAGTTAGTGATGATCAAAAAATCTATACTTATGAATCTTATAGTGATGAATTAATTATAAGTAATGCAATTGTTAAACATAATATTAAAAATAATGATATTAATGATGATTTATTAGATTTATATATTGAACAAATTCAAAATAAAACTAGTAGTCAAATTAAAAACTTTAAATATGATACTTCTCAAAAACTAGCTTTAAAAAATTTTGTTAAAAATAAAATCAGTATTATTACTGGAGGACCTGGAACTGGTAAAACTACAATTATTAAAGCAATTGTAAGTTTGTTTGAAAAAGTTTATCATTCAACTAATTATGCGATTTGTACACCAACAGGAAGAGCAGCAGCTAAAATTAGAGAAAACTTTTATGATTCTAATGCAACAACGATGCATAAATTATTAGGCTATGAAAAAGATAAAAAATTTTTAATAAATCAAGATCATCCATTAGATTATGATTTATTAATTGTTGATGAGTGTTCAATGATTGATGCAAGATTATTTAGTCAATTCTTTTTATCAATTAATAAAGCTAAAAAAATAGTTTTGATTGGTGATGTTGATCAATTAGCTAGTGTTAGTTATGGAAATGTATTTTTTGATATTATTAGTAGTAATGTTTTAAGCACAACTAATTTAACTCAAATTCACCGTCAAAATTTAGATAATGGAATTATTGATTTAGCTTATATGATTAAAAATGATAATTTTGATTTAAATAAGCTAAATAGTTTAAAAAATGTTGAGTGTTATTTTAATAAAGATAAAGACTGGTGTTTAGAAAAAGTCAAAGAAATTTATGAAAAAAATATTAACAATCAAGCAAATATACAAGTAATTTCTCCAGTATATGCTGATATTTTGGGAATAGAAAATTTAAATAATTTCATTCAATATAACTTTAATTTAAACATTTTAGATACTAATAATATTTATGATAGATTAAGGTTTAGATATGCTATTAATGATAAAGTAATGTATTTAAAAAATGATAGTGAATTAAATTTATCTAATGGAGATATTGGCTATATTAGTCAAATTAATAAAACAAATAATAAATTTTCTTCAGCAATAATTAATTTTAATAATAATTTTTTAGAGTTTAGTAGTGAGCAATTTGATGATATTAGTTTAAGTTATTGTTGTAGTGTTCATAAAACTCAAGGTAGTGAATATGATAAAGTGATTTTAGTTTTACAAAACACACTCTTTAATACATTTATTAATAAAAAGTTATTATATACAGCAATAACAAGAGCTAAAAAACAATTATTTATTATTGGAGATTATGATTTGTTTTTATTAGGAATTAATAAACAAGCAAAATTAAGAAAAACTACTTTAGTAAAACATATCTTAAATAATTTAAAAATGAAAGAATAAAAGTTATGCAAAAATTAAATGAAGATATTTTGATTCAAATAAAAAATTTAAAGTTTAAGTATCATAAAAAACAAAAAGACTATGATTTAATAATTGATGATTTAAAAATAGAAAAAAATAAAATTATTTCTTTACTAGGTCCAAGTGGTTCTGGAAAAACTACACTTTTAAATTTGTTATTAGGATATATTAAACCTCAAACTGGTACTATTGATATTTTAAATAACCCTAAAATTCATGAAATAGCTTACATTATGCAAGAAAATTCAACTTATGAAAACACAACTGTTTTTAATAATGTATTTTTAAGTGCTAAAAACTATTCTAAGTGAGTTGATTCAGCTTATTTAAAATTTTTTAATGATTTTTTTAATAATAAAGAAAATTTTTTAAAAAGAACAATTAATCAATTTGAAATTTATAAAAAGCTATTAAATCAAAAAAAAGCTAATAACAAACTAAAAAAGCAAGCTTTTTTTAAATTAATCTTTTTAGTTTTAATTGATAATAAGGTTAAAAATAAATTTAAATTTTTAAAACAAATACATTTAAAAAATATTTTTAAAGATGAAATACAAACTATTGCAAAAAAGCTAAATATTGATCATTTACTAAATAAAAATGTAAATCAACTATCTGGTGGACAAAAACAAAGAGTTGCTTTTGCTAAAGGAATTATTAAAAAAACTAATTTAGTGTTATTAGATGAACCTTTTTCAGCTTTAGATGCCAAAATTAAAGAATCAACTATTGATTGATTAATTAAAATTAAAAAAGAATTTAATTTAAGTATGATAATTGTTACTCATGATCAACAAGATGCTTTAAAAATTAGTGATCAAATTATCTTACTAGATAAAGGTAGAATTCAACAATTTAGTTCTGGAGAACAAATGTATAATAACCCAAATAACTTATTTGTTGCTAAGTTTATTGGAAGTCCTGAAATTAATTTTATTAAAAAACAAGATGATAAAAGCTATTATATAAGACATAATAAAATTAAAGTTAAACCTAATAAAAACGCTAAATATCAAATTATTGAAAAGAAAAGCTTTGGAGATAAAGTGCACTATTTAATTAATTTTAATAAAGATATTAAATGAACTTTAGTTTTAAATGATGATTCATTAGAAATAAATGACAAAATTGATCTTGATTATAATAATTCTGATGTATTAGTCTTTGATAAGAATGGAAATAGAATTTATGAATAAGCTAAGTTTTTTAAAATCAAAAGATCAAATAAAACTTAAATTAAAAAACTTATTTCCAATATTAAAAATAGCTTTATTAATATTACCTTTATTATTATTAATTTTATTATTTACAATTATTCCTATTTTTCATACTTTTATAAAATCTTTAAGATTTACACCAAATGAAGCTAATAGAACTATTTATGAATATAACTTTAAAAATTATAATAACATTTTATCTGATCCTAACTTTAAGCATGCAATTATTAATTCAACATTTGTATTATTATTTGGTACTGGAATTTCAATAATCCTAGCATTATTTTTTAGTTTTATTATTAATTCTTTAATTAGTAGAACTACAAAAAGTATTTTACTATCAGTTATTTATTCTCAATTTTTTATATCAGGATTTGCAATCGCAATTGCTTTTACTAATTTTTTTGGATCTAAAAACTTATTTTTTTATATATTAAGATTAAATCAATATAGTTTTACTAGTGGAAATAAACGTTTACCAATTTGAATTTATTATGCAATTTATCAAATATGAAGATCGTTACCATTTAATTTAATTTTATTTGCAGCAGCTTTATCAAGAAGTAATTATAAATATAAAAAGTTAATGTTAAATGATAAATTAACATTAATTCAATCTTTTAAATATGTTTATTTAAATGAACTATCTAAAGTATTATTTTCAATCTTATTTACTAACTTTATTTTTACTTGTTTATTATTACCATCTGCATTATTAGAAGATAATTTTAATGTTGATTTAAATTATGCTCATACTTTAACAAGTTATACAATTAAATATCTTGGATGAGGAGCAAACGGAGTATTAAGATTTGAAAAAGGTTATTCAGCAGCTTTTTTTAGTTTTTCTTATTTGATTTTATTATTGTGTTTAATTTTATTATTAAGACCAAAAACAATTAAAAACATTTATAAACTAGTTAAAAAAACTATTTTAAAATATAGAGGTAAATATGATGACAAAAATAGTAATTAAAGAAGTTATTAAATATTTATTAATCTTATTATTATGTTTATTTTTATTATTTCCTTTGTATTATTTATTATTACAAGCTTTACTTTCAAATTCTTCTATTATTGAAAATAAAACTTATTTATTTATTAAAGAATGAAATTGGTCTAATTTTTTAAAAGCTTTTCAAACTAATTTTTTAATTGCTTTTGGTTGAACATTATTATTTGCAACTATTTTAATTAGTTTAAGAATAGTTATATATTCTTTAGCAATTATTGGTTTATTAAAAATGAAACCAGTATATCAAAAAGTGTTTTTATACTTTTTTATAATAATTAGTTTAATTCCTGAGTTTTCTATATTTTTAAGTTTAAAATTTGTTTTATTACAAATTAATTTATACACAACTCCAATTGCTTATGTTACAAATGCTATTTTTTCATTTTTTAACTTTACATATATTTTTAATTTAGCAAAAAGCATAGAATCAGAAAAATCTAAAGTAATGATCAATGATAATTTAAAATGATATGACAAATTGTTTTATGTTTATTTACCTAAAATGAAATTAGGATACTTTTTATTAATTATCTTTTCATTTATATCAGTTTGAAATGATTATTTATGACCACAATTTATTCTTTCAAATGGATTTACAAATATCACTATTTGATATCAAACTTTAGGTAGAGAACATGAAGCAAGTTTAATAAACATTCAAGCAGCTGGAGCTATGATATCTATATTAGTACCACTAGTTATTTATATAAGTTTTTCTAAAAAGATTGGTAGATTTAATTAACTATCAATCTTTTTTTAAAATGAATTTTTTTATTTTTTTTAGAAGTTTTAAAAGTTCTTAACATAAAATATAAGTGAAAAAAGAAAAAATATAAAAATATAGGAAAAGAAGAGATGAGAAAAAAATTACTTGGATTGTCAGCTATGGCATTAACTATGACAACACCGTTTGTTGCAATTGCATGTTCATTTAAATCAGATAGAGTTTTATTTTCATTAGCTCAAGGTTCAGGTTGACCTTTAGCTAGATCTTTAAAACCATTGGTTCAATACTATAATAATAATTTTAAAAATGATAAAGATTTTGTTCCTGTTAAATTCAGTTTTGCAGATAATAAAAATAAAGATCCTGATGTTGAAACACATAGTATTTATACAGAATTTAATCTAATTAAAAAAGTTAAAGAAGATATGGAAACTGGTAATATAAAAGCTTTACCAAATATTATTTTAGGTGCTCAATCTGGAGCTTATATTATTAATCAAGATCAAAGATTATTAGATGTTTCAGATCAAGGAATTAATAAAGATTTGTTTAGTAGTAAAATTGCTGATTTACACTCTGTTTTAGCTGGGCAAACTGATACAAACAAGTTATATAATATTCCATTTGATAATGCTGATACTGATTCGGTTCACTATAATTTAAAATTAATGAAAAAAATGTTTGATTTAATTGAAGAAGGTGGAGGAACAGTTGAGCATAATATTGAAATATATAAAAAGGCTAAAGAATCTGAAGATGGTAAAAAGGGCAATGAAATACCTAAAAAAAGTATTTGATATGCATTAAAAGTAAAAGAAAAGAAAAATGGAACAAATAATTCATCTATAAATGGTGGCTCACTAAAAAATATTAAGGTAGATGCTCAAACATTTCAATCAATTAAAAAACTTAGAGAGTTGGCCGCTAACTTTGTAGATGGTGTTGAAATAGATAAATCAAAGGTGACAAAAGATACTCTTCATGGCGAAGTTTTTTCAATAGATTATCAAGAAGATGTATTCTTTAAAGAATTGCATTCTAAAATTGAAAATCCCGTTTTTGAATTAAATAAAAATAATAAAGACAACAAAAAAAATCCTAGTGTTAAATATAATTTAGTTAATGACCAAACAACAAAATCAGAATTTAAAAGTTTATGAGGAGATTGAAGCAAAACAATTAAAAGAATAGAAGATAAGGGTGATAGCGCTTTAAATAAGAGTGTATTTCAATCAATAAAATTTATGGCTAATGCTGATAAAGAATGAGGTTCATGAAATATCTTTAGATTTCAAAGTGCATTTAGTTTAGCAGCTTCTGTTGGGGCACACCAAAATAAAATTACTCAATTAACAAGAAATCATCCTTATTTTAAAGATGATGTTTTAAAAGATCCCGACTTTGACACTAACAACGCAAAAGAGGCAGATGTATTTATGGATTCACAAATTACACCGTTAAAAGAAAATAAAAATAATAATATGTCTACAAATACTGCTAACAATCAAGGAATTTTTCATGAAGGTGGTTCAAGTATAATACCAATTAATGTAAAAAACGAAAAACTTAACCAAGGGACTAAAAAATTTCTTAAGTGAGTTTACACTGGAAAAAATAAAATTAATAAAGAAGAAGAGGAAAATTGATTAACATTAGCAAAGACATCTGGATATATAATGCCTCTGAAAAGTGTTGTCAAAGAAACAACTGTAAAAAAACTTGAAGAAATTGTAAAAGATTTGGAAAACAAATTAAAAGAAAAGGAAGATCTTTCAAAAGATCCTAGATATTTCACATTAAACATGCTAAGATCTTCATTACTTTCATTAAAATCACTAGTGAAATTAGAGGAAAATAAAGTTGTTGCTAAGGCAGTTGCTACTGATGATAGAACCTCTGAAATGACAGGACACATTGCTAAAGCTTTAATTAATCAAACTAATATTGATGGTAAAACTGATACTAATGCAGAAACATTGATTAGTCAATTTGATCAAATTGTTAAAAAATAATAATCCAAGTCAAAATTTATAAATGTTAGCTTATATAAGCTAACTTTTTTATTTTTATATATTACTAATTAATTAAAATTATTGATATATGAAATAAAATTTTTAAAAATTTAGGCAATAATATAACTTATATTTATATTATTTATTGTTAACATATTTAATAGCTATTTTAGTTTCATTCATAATTAAGAAATAACAAAAATCTCTAATCATCCTACAAATTAATAAGTGTAGGTGTTTTAGAGATTTTTTCAATTATCTATTTATTTTTTTACATTTTTTTCAAAAGTTTTTATTGTTTCTTGTGGAATAGTTTCACAAAAACTAAACATGTTTACCACATCTTGAAATGATGATTCAGGAATTTTCAAATCTTTTAATTGATTATGTTTAACATATAAATTGATTTGATTTATTTGATCATTTTTGATTTTTAAAACAAATTCAGGATCAGCTACAAATACGGAACTTAAACCAACTAAATCAGAATATTTTAAAGCTTCTAAACACTTATCTGGTGTATTAATTCCTCCTGATGAAATGATAGGTAATTTATTTTTATAAATATCATAAATTACTTTATTAACTAATTGTCCTTTATATTTAGTATTTGATCTAACTTTATTTAAATAAATATCATGACCCCAACTTGCAATTGCTAAATATGAAATCTTTCCAATTTCAATAATTTTATCTACAAGTTGGATAAAATCTTCAATTGTATATCCCAAAATATCTCCATAAGTTTCTTCAGGAGTTGCTCTAAATCCAAAAATAAAGTTTTTTGGAGCATACTTATCAATTACTTCTCTTATAGCTTTAACTACTTCTAAACAAAAACGAGATCTATTTTCAAAATTAGTAGCTGAATATTCATCAGTACGTTTATTTATTATTTGACTAAAAAAAGTTTGTATTAATAAACGTTGAGCCATTGAAATTTCAATACCATTAAATCCTGCTTTAATTACTCTTAAAGTAGCATCTTTATAATCTTGAATAATTTGTTTAATTTTTTCTTTTGGTAGTTCTAAAACTTCATGCTCAATTGGTGTGTGGTTTTTTTCATAAGATGGTCCATATAAATAACCATATTTTTTTAATGAAGTTTTTGAAAATTTTCCAGCATGAGCTAATTGTAAAATAACACAATTAGAATCGGTTTTCATTTCTTGATACAACCTAGTTAAAGAAGGAATATCATCATCACTTTTAGCACTAATTCCATATTCAAATAACTGTCCAAATTCATCAAAATAAACTCCTCCAGTTATTTGAAGTGGAGCTGAATGTGATCTTCTTTTAACATAATCAGCTTCTTTGTCTGTAATTTTTCCATCTAAAGTAGCTAAACTTAAAGTCATTGGTGAAAGTACAAAGCGATTTTCTAATTTGAATCCATTTAAATAAAAGGGTTCAAATAATTTTTCATATTTATTCATTATTCTTCATCTAAAATGATTTTTGCTACTTCTTCTGGTTTAACTTCTGTAAAGAAATAACTTTGAAGATCTGCATCACTAAATGCTTTAAGTAAATCTTCATAAATCATTTTAGTTCCTATTAAAGATTTTTCTAATTCTTGTAAATCTTTTTTAGCAAAAAAATCACCACTAATTTTAATTTTACTAATTCTTTGATTTTCAATAGCTAATGAAAAGTTAATAGTACCAATTGATAATCTTGCATCACGGTTATATTCATATCTAGGGCTTAAACCATAAGTTCATTCTCAGTTTTTATATTTAGTTTTAATTAATTCATCAACTTGTTCTCAATCTTTATCATTCATTACATAGCGTTTAACATCTTTTAAATCATCAACATTAAAAATTTTTTTAATCATTAAATCTTTAAATTCAAAAATATCTAGATTTCTATAAGGTTCATCTAAATATTGACTTAAAGCTGCAACTCTTTGAGAAACTGATTTAACACCTTTTGCTTCAATTTTTTTACGATTAGGATTTAATACTTGAGTCATTGCTTCATAATCAACATTATAAAGTAATGAATTACCACCATAAATGACATCATCTAATAACATCATAGCGGCTCCAGAAACTTTTCTACCATCAATAGTTAAATCATTTTTACCAGATTGAGTAATATTTTTAGCTCCCAATTCTTTTAAAATTTTAATAGTTGGTTCATAAAACTTAGCATAATTTCCTAAAATTTCAGTACCTTTTTTATATGGAATTAAATAGCAAATATTAACTGAGTTTGAATCAATATAAATTGTTCCTCCACCAGTAGCTCTTCTAACTATTTCTAGGTTATTTTCTTTTAAATATTTAAAATTTACTTCAACTTCTGGATTTTGAAAATATCCCATTTGAACGTGAGGATCAGCAATACTTGGAAAAACAATAGTATCATCTATTTTTAAATTATTAGCTGCTCAAATTTGAATAGCTAATCAATAAGCACCATCTTTTATATATTTACCGTTTCTAATTGGTTCTATAAGTATCATTTTTTACCTCCAATAAGTTATTAATTGCTTGATAAATATCATTAGTATATGTAATTGTTTTTGATCTAATTTCTAAAGGTATACGATAAACTTTTTGATTCATAGCTAAATAAGTAGCATTTTTAAATTGTTCAGTCATTTTTCAAAATTCTTTTTTAATAGTTAAGTGATAATTGTAATTAACTCCAATTTCTCAAAATAAAATTTTTTGATTTTTATATTTATTTAAAAATTCTTGATATTTATTTTTAGAATTTATTAATTTTTCATCTTCAATAACAACTTGGCATCAAAAACGTGTGTGAACTTTTAAATAACTATTACATTTACTACAACGTGGAATTAATTTTAAATTAACTTTTAAATTCTTTTGATTATTAGCCATATTTAAAATCGCTTGATCATTTGTATAAAGTTGATTTGAACATTTTTTAGAGCATTCTAATAAGTTATATTTAGCTTCTAGTTCAAAAATTTTATTTAAATCAAAATTTAGATCTTCTAAACTTTGATCACTATTAGTTGTTAAAATAAAATAATTTTTATTTTCTAAATAGTTTTTAAGATTACTTAAAATTTGATTCTCTTTTTTATCAAAATAATTCAATTTAATAAATCTTGAAAAAAAGGCTCAATAATTTGAAATATCTAAAAATGGATAAACACTAGCTTGTTTAAAATCTATAAATTTAAATTCTTTAATAAAATCAAAAAAGTTTTCTTCAAATTCCTTTTGACTATTTTTTAAAAAAATTTCAGGACCAAGAGCAACTACAATACTATTAGCATCACAAATTAATTTATCTAGTTTAACAATGTCTAGATTCATATTTTTTTAAAAATCTTCTAAACTTTCAAATTTTTGTTGATCAATATCACTTAAAATCATAATTCAATTAACTTTTTCATCATGCGAACTAATTAGTTTAGGGTCTTCTAAAGCTTGTTTGTTTCACTTAACTACAGTTGCATCAAGTGGCATTTTCAAATTTAAAATAGCTTTTGAAGCTTCTAGTGCTAAAAAAACATCATCTTCTTTTAATTGTTTTTTGTCTGTATTTTTAAATTGTAAATAAGAAACTGTACCAATATCATCTTGCATTTCTGAAGTCATTCTCAAATAATATTTATTTTTATTATCTATTTTTTCAATAACTAGATATTTAATAACTTTTTTCATATTAACCTTTCATATATAAACTCTAATTTATATTTTATATAAATTATCATTTTAATTTTAAACTTATTTTTATTTACAAATAACAAACTATTTTTAAAATATGAAAATACAAGATATGTTTTTATAGTTAACAAAAAAGCGTTATCATATATTAAAATTTTTTTAGAACTATATTAGGAGAACAATATGAATCTAATCTATGACTATAATTATGTGTTTAAAAACAATAATAATGACAATGAAAACATTATTTTTGTTCACGGGTACAATTCTTCACCAAAAACTTTTGAAATTTTTGAAAAATATTGAACTAGATCTAATTACTATGCATTACAATTTCCAGGATCAAATTTAGTAAAACCAGTTAAAGATCATAAAGTAACAGTTCAACAATTTGCAAAACTATTAGTTGATTTTATAGATAACAATCATTTAAAAAATGTTGTTGTTATTGGTCATTCTATGGGTGGAGGAGTTATTAGTATTGCTTATAAAATGCGTCCTGATTTATTTAAAAAATTAATTTTTATAACTCCAATGAATAAACCTCAACGCGCACTATATGAAAGATATAAAATTGATTATTTTCCAAAAACATTTGATGAATATATAACAAATACTCTATCATCTTTATATTATGATCCATCAATTTTAACTTCAAATGAAGAGTGAATGAAAAAAGCCAAAAAAGAATTTGATCCTTATGTTTATAATAACGATGTTATTGTTGAATTAGGTGAACCTAAAGATCAAACTTTTGAAGATATTGAACAAGGTTTAGATGCTATTAAAATACCAAGTTTATTAATACTTGGAGAAAAAGACGGTGTAATTTTAAGAGATGAGTGTTTAGAATATTTTAACCAACATGTAAAAGGTGTTGAAATGCACTGAATGAAAAAAACAGGTCATATGGTTTTTCAAGAAAACTTTGATGAATTTATTAAAATAGTTGAAAATTTCTTAGATAAATAATTATAGGATTAATATGAAAAAAATAATTTATGATTATGATTTTGTTTTTAAAGACAATAATAATGAAGAAGAGAACATAATCTTTTGTCACGGATTTAATGCTTCACTAAATGTCTTTAATATTTTTAAAAATTATTGAACTAAAACAAATTATTATGCATTACAATTTCCTGGAAACAATAAAGTAGAACCAGTTAAAAATCATGAGATTTCAGTTTTACAATTTGCAAAATTAGTAGTTGAATTTGTTAAAGATAATAATTTAAAAAATGTTACACTAATAGGACATTCTATGGGTGGGGGAACTATTTCATTAGCTTATAACTTAGCTCCTGAATTATTTAAAAAATTAGTATATGTATGTCCTATGAATAAAGCTAGTGAAGATGTTAATCAAAATTTCTTACATGATTATTTTCCAAAAACATTTTATGAATTTATAACAGATTTTTTAGGTTCTTTATATTATGATCCAACTAAATATACAAATAATCCTAAATGAATGAGATTAGCTAAATGGCATTTTTCAGGGAATGACTATAATACAGAAGAATTAATTAAATTAGGAAAAACATTAGTTTCAAAAGAATTACATGAACAAATTTATCAAGCTATAAAAACTATTAAAATTCCCACTTTATTAATACTTGGAGAAAAAGATGGGGTAGTTAATAGAGAAGCTTGTTTAAAATATTATCAAGATGAAATTGAAAATGTAATAACTACTTGAATACCAAAAACAGGTCATATGGTATTTGAAGAAGATTGAGATTCATTTATCAAAATATTAGAACCCTTTTTATTAAAATAATAAATAAAAAAAGATGATAATCTAATTATTTAGATTTAAATCATCTTTTTTTAATATTGAAGTATAGATCTTTTAGATTTTTTCTATAATAATAACCAAAACCAGCACCAGTTCCAGCTCCTAAAACTGTAGTAGTACCTAAAACAGAACCAATAATAATTCCAGTATTAGAACTTGTTTTTCCTTTTGATCCAGATTTAGCCGAAGGAATAGTTAGAATATTTTTCGTAGAATTTATACTTTCTTTTTCAACAGTTTTGTTTGATTCAGATGAGATATGTTTTGTATTTGATTCAGATTTCTTTGATTCATCTTTGATCATAGGATTAAAATTTAATATTTTTGGTTCAATAAATTTTTTAGATGAATTTAGTGGTGAATCTTCTATTTTAGGTTGAATAGAATTTAACTTCTCATTAGTATTAATATCTTGGGGTGAAAGTGTTCTAGATAATGTGTCATTTGATTTTGAACTAATTACTTTTTCCGCATTTGATGTAGAAGTCTCATTAGTAATATCTTTTTCTACTTTTTTTCATTTAGGCTGTATTTTTTCATTTAATCCAAAATCTTCATTATTTACATTATTGGTTACTTCTCAATTTGATAAATCATGTGCAAAAGAAGTAGCCTTTTTAAACATATTTTTCATATTTTTTACTTTAGAAACATTTCATTTTGAAATGTCTTGATTGAAATTACTAGCACCAAAAAACATTTTCTCCATATCGGTAACATTTGAAGTGTCTCATTCTAATATATCAGGGCTATTAAACTCATCTCTATTATAAAATAAACTATTCATATCAGTAACATTTGAAGTGTCTCACTTTACTTCTCATTTTATGTCATGTTTTGCTCCTGCAAATGCACTTCTTAAACTTGTTATTTCTCTAGGAAGTTGAGCAGATATAATCTTAACTGTAGTTGGTATTTGTTGTATTCTTTTATGACCATTTCATTGATAATATCCAATTTCAACTAACTTATCACCTTCAATTTTATTTCTTTTGATATAAGTAAAGTTATAATTTATCCTCAGATTATAATCATCATGATTCTTAGTTACTATTATTCCTGCTGTTATTAAAAATACAGCACTAATACTAGTTAAAATAGTTAATAACTTTTTCATTAAATTTCCTGTTTTTTCCTTTTCTTATTTAAAAATAAAAATTAACAAAAAAAATGATAACACAATTATTTTTTATGTGCAATATAAAAATATTGATGTATACAAATTTATTTGCTAAAAGAAAAATGTTTGTACAATAGCATATAAAATAATTCGGTATTTTTTGTTAAAAATATTAGGTAAATTTCTTAAAATATTAAAATTATAGTTAAATATAGTGAAAAAAGTATTGACTTTATTAGGCTCATTTTTTTTTATTACAAATAGTAGTACTTTAGCAGTTGCGTGTAATAATACAAAATCAAAATCAGAATAAAAAGAAAAAGAAGAAAATGCAGTTACAACAAAACCTAGAGTTAAACCAACATCTGAAGGTTCTTCTAACACTTTTAGTTGATTAGATGGAATAGATTCTAATTCTAGAAGAGCTAGATAAAATTAATAGATAATAATAACTTGCATTTTAGTGCAAGTTTTTTATTAAAAAAAACTATAAAAATGTCAAATAAAATATTAGATTATTTGTCTTTTACAAAGTATATTAATTTTTTCTCAAAAACCTATGGCGGTGTCTTTTTTTCAACCTTAAAAGAATTTATTAGCTATGATAGAATCAATATAAAAAGGAGGTAGTAGAAAAAATGAAAAAACCATTGTCTTTACTATCACTTCTACTAATAGGTGCTCCTGTTTTAACTACAATAAGTTGTAATTGACTAAAACCAATTCCATCAACTAATCCTAATAACTTTCCTAAAAATCCTGATTATAAAGATCCATTTAATAGTGATCAAAATAATAAAAAATCTAAAACTTTTTCTTATAATGGCATTACTTATAAATTAATTGATGAAGATAATATTAATCCAACAAATGTATATTATGCTAATCAAGTATTAGAAAATAATAGTCAAGAATTTAAAGCATTACTCCCAAAAGCAGAAGATTATAAAATTAAAAATTGAACTTCAGATAAGTACTTTCCTACAATTGCATTACTTTCTCAGTTTGTTAGAAACTTAGAACATTATGATGTTAAAACTAATTCTAGTTTATTTATGCTAAAAGATAAAAATAGTAATACTAGAATAAATGCTGAAGAGTATCATAAATTAGTTTCTAAAACTTTAGATATTTTAAAAGATCAAAAAGAACTTAAAGAAGTATTATATGATGAAAAAGAAGTCGTTTCTTCAAATAAGCAAGCCTCAATTGATGAAATAAAAGCTTTTATAATAGGTAAAAAAAGAGATGATCCTGAAAATAAAATGAATAATTATTGAGGTAAACTAGAACCTAATCCAAAAGATAGTTTTGGTTATAGTTTTGGTTATTATTGAAAAGAAATACCTTTTACTGCTAATGGAGATATATTAACTAACATTAATGGAAAAATATATAGTGTTCCAACTGGATTATGATTAACTAATAGACTTTTTCAATTAGGCTCTCAGTTTAAAAATGAACTATTTTTATCTAAAGAATTTTTTGAAAAAGACAAAACTAGATTTGATCCTAAAAAACAACATTTACACTTAGAAAATGCTTTTTTAGAATATGATTATCGAAATAAACTAAGAGTTTATGGTATGCAAAAAGGCTTATGAGATATGTTAGTGGCATTTTTGGAATTACAAGTTGCATTAACAAACCCTAAAAATATAAGCAATATTGAAAAGGAATTAGATAAACAATTTGATTCGTCAGGAATTAGTGGAAAAATTAGAAATTTTGAAAGTAAATTACTTTCATTTATGCAATTATCAGAGCTACTTGGTTTTACTCCTGATTTAAAAGCTAATCCATCATTACAACTATTTCCAGGAAGTGCTAATTATCCATTTCCAGTTGATTATCGACAAGCTTATAAGTGGGCTTGAAATGAATACCATCATATAATCCAACCTTTTGTTTTTAAATTGTATAATGAAAGAACTTTAAAAGAAAATTTTAATAATAGTTTCGACAATGAAAATAAAAAATACTACGATTTTATTTGAAAAAATATTAAAGAAGTTGATGGTGTAGAAGAACCTTATGTTTTAAAAGAAAACATAGCTAAGCAAAAATATGATAATTTAATAAATTATTACACAAGAAATTTTGGTTGAAAATACAAAAAGTAGGGAGAATAATTATGAATGATCCAAAAGATAGATACAAAAACTGTACAGAAGATGAGAAGAAATTCTGAAATAGTATGAATGAAGAATTTAAAAATTCTAAGTTTTATGAAGAAGGACTAAGAATTGTTCCTGATACTTATGACGGTTTTGAAGAAGATGTCAAAAGAATTGTTAAAGAAATTCAAGAACGACAAGAAAAAAATAATAAATAAAATCTCTTAATAAAAAGAAAAAAAGGTAGTAGTATAGCTATATTTGGAGCTAATGGTGCTGGTAAAACTACATTATGTGGAATTATAGCAAACGCTAAATCTCAAAGTAGCGGAGAAGTTTTATATAATTTTAAAAAAGAATATATTGCTTTTAAAATTGGTGTAAATTTTCAATCTCAAACTTATCTAAATTTTATCAACGTAAAAGAACTTATAAATTTTTATAAAAAATTATATAAAAACATTATTGACAAGACTTTTTTTAATCAAATGATTAAAAAATTTAAATTAAAAGAATTATTTAGTTATTAAAAAAATCGTTTCACAATATTTTCTTTTCATTTGTTTTTCCTTGTATGTTTTTAGCAATTTTGCCAAAAGTACTCAGTTTTAATATTCAAGATTTAATTCCAGGAATTATAGCTTCAGCCTGTCCAGTTGTTGGAATCGTTTCTTTATCAATTTCTTTTAGCGATTTAAAACAAACCATAATTTATAAAAGAATAGCAGTTTTACCTCTAAAACCTTGAGTTTTTATTATTAGTGTTATCTCATTTTTTACAATTCTAACTTGATTAAGTGCCATTTGAGTTTTTATCTTTTCATTAATATTTTGACATTCACAAATTAATTTAACTAATATACATACTGGATATATAATACTTGGAGTTGTTTTTCTATCAATTATATGTTCATCAATTGGAGTAATAATTGGAAGTTTAACAAAAGATTATAAAATAGCTAATGCTTTTTCAATGATGTTTTACTTACTACCTGCTTTTTTAAGTGGTATGTATTTACCAATTAAAATTATTATTGGATCAAATATTTTAAAAATAGTTTCATTATGTTTACCTTATACTTATCCAGTAACAATAATTAATTATGCTTGAAATAAAAATACATCAAATCTTATTTTTACAACTCAACTATGACCATTTATTTTAATTTCTTTATTATTAGTATCTATTTTTATAACAAGTGCTATATTAATATATAAATTTAAAAAGAAAAACTAGTTAAATAGATTAAAAAAATGCAGTTTAAACTGCATTTTTTATTGTTTTATTAAATTAAATTATTATTAAAATAAATGTTTAACTGAATCGATTGTTTTGTGTAAAGTTTCACAAGATTTATCAAATTTTTCTTGTTCTTCTTTAGTTAAATCTCATTCAATAATTTTTTCTCAACCATTTGATCCAATAATAGCTGGAACTCCTGTATATAAGTCCTTATTTTTGTATTCACCATTTAATTGAGCACCAACCATTAAAGTAGCTTTTTCATCTCTTAAAACTGCATTAACTATTTTAGTTAAACAAGCACCAATTCCATAGAATGTTGCTCTTTTTAAATTAATGATTTTATAAGCCATATCAACAGTATCTTTTTGAATTTGATCTAAATCTTCTAAAGTTAAACAACCACATTTTACATAATCTAAAATAGGTCTTCCCATAATATTTGCTTGAGATCAAATTGCAACTGAAGAATCACCATGTTCTCCAGCAACATAAGCTTGAACTGATTCTGGTTTTACATTTAATTTTTGACCAACTAATCTTCTTAGTCTTGCTGAATCTAAAGTAGTTCCAGATCCAATAACTTTGTGTGGATCAAAACCAGTTACTTTTTGATATACATGAGTTATAACATCAACTGGGTTAGAAGCAATTACAGTAATTCCATCAAATCCTGATTTTTTAACTTCTGTTGCAATATTTTTCATAATTTCAGCATTTCCAGCAACCATTTCTAATCTAGTTTCTCCTGGTTTTTGTGGTCTTCCTGCTGTAATTACAACAACATCAGCATCTTTACAATCTTCATAACTTCCTGCTTTAATTGAAGTAAATGAGTGAGGAATAACTGCTAGTGTATCTGAAAGATCTAAAGCATTTCCTTCAGCTGGTTGTGGAAAAGCATCAATTAATACATAGTGTTCTGCGATTCCTTGATTAATTGCTGCATATAAAAATGATGTTCCAACAGCTCCTGCTCCAATAAGAACAACTTTGTTTGCGGTTTTCTTCATTTTGTTTTTTTCTCCTATCTTCTAGTTTTATTATATAACATCAAAAAAATATTTATAATTTTTTATTTTTAGTATTTTTAAAAACAATTTTTCCTTCAACTAGTACTTTATTTACATATAAATTATCGTCTAAAACTACTAAATCAGCTAACTTATTAACTTCTATACTTCCAGTTTTATCAAAAATATTTAATTGTTTTGCTATGTTAATAGAAGTCATTTTAATCAAATCGGTCATTTTAATATCACATGTTTTTTGAAAAACTCTAACATTATGATCGTAAGTTGAACCAGCTCCAGCTAAAGCATTATTATTTTTTAATCTAATTTCTATACCTTTTTTATAAACTTCTAAATTACCTAATTTATATTCACCATCTTTTAAACCTTTAGCATTCATAGAATCAGTGATAATACATAAATTATCTGCTGTTTTAAGATTGTAAATCATTTTTAAAATTTCTTTATCTAAATGAATTCCATCACTTATAATTTCACATAAAACATCTTTATGATTAAAACTAGCAACAACTAAACCAGGATTGTGCTGATCAACTCCACTCATTCCATTAAATAAATGAGTAATATGTCTAACACCTAATAAATAAGGTTGTTCAAATTGATTTGCTTTTAAATTAGAATGACCAATACTTGGAATAATTTGATTATTAATTAAAAACTGAGTATAAGTTCCATCATCTAATTCACTAGCATAAGTAACTATTTTTAAACTATTATTAGATAATTTATTTCATTTTTTAGTTAATTCAATATCTGGATTTAATAATAAATTTTCTTGATGAGCACCTTTTTTAAATTTAGAAATAAAAGGTCCTTCTAAATGAGCTCCTAGACATTTAGCTTTACCATTATTTAATTTTATAAACTCTCCAAATTCTTTATATATTTGGTTGTTTTTTTTAACACTATTAGTTACACTTGTTTGAATATATCTAGTAACTCCTTCTTTTATTATGTTATCTGCAAAATATTTAAATCTATTTTTATTTCCAGTTTCAAAATCAACTCCATACCCACCATGAACATGACAATCAATAAATCCTGGTAATAATCACTGATTATTTAAATCAATTCCATTATTTTTTTTATAATCAGATCCAATTTCAACTATTTTTTTATCTTTAATAATTAAATAACCATTATTAATAATTTTATCTTCTAAAACAATTTTGGCATTTTTTAATATCATAACTACCTCTATAAATTTATAATATTACTTTTTATAACTAAATAAATAAATTGTTAAATTATCACATCTTTAAAATGTTAATATATAAGTATTATGAAACTTAACATTAAACATAGACTTAAAAATAGTAGATTTACTAATTGAAAATGATATTTTCAATTAGCTGTTATGTTATTATCTTCTATTACTTTAATTAATGCTTTTTTTAATGGTATTTTAAATGAACAATGATATTTTGAATCATTTAATTCTTTTCAACCTAAAAGATTAATCAATTATGATATTTTATTAAGTTTTTTTTCAGTTCAAGTAAGTATCATAACAACTATTTATTTATTAATTGTTGTAATTAATTATAAAAATCCAAATTCAAATATTAATACTCAAAGAACTAGAAATATTGTTTTAAATTGAAATTTATTAGATTTTATGATTTTTTGAATTGGGATTGTTGGTTTTAAAAACACAATTGCAGGACAAATTACTTCTTTAACAAAAACTCAAATCTTTTCAACTGTTATTACTCACTTTATAGTTCCGTTATTGTTATTATTTATTTACTTATTTGAATCAGGTAATAATAAGTATGAAGTTAAAAGATCTTATAAAAATATAAAAGAGCTATTTTGAGTTTATTCTTATCCATTTTTTTACACACTTTTTGTTTTAATGAGAGCTCAAATTTATTTAAAAGATAATAGTATAACTGATTTTATTTATCCTTATGAATTTTTAGATTTCACAACACCATATATAGGACATTCTAAAGTTGGTTATTTAATATTTATTTGAATAGTATTTGTTATTTGATTAACACTAATCCATTTAATTATTTTATTAATTAATAATTTAATATTTAAAGTTAAAAGTAAGAAAAAAGAAAAAATCGTAACTATTAATTAGTTACGATTTTTTTAATCTTCTATAAAGGGATTTTTAGAATTATTTTTAGTTTTTATTTTATTATCTTTATTAGTTTGATTTTTTATTATAACTTGTTTGTTTAAATTATTATTTTGTTGTTTTAATTGTTGTTGTTTTTGATATTCTTGTTTATATAATAAAATTTGTTCATTTAGTCTTGATAAAGTTTCAAAAATACTACTTAATATTATACAAATAAAAAATATACTAATAATTATATAAAATGAGATTTTAATAACACTACTATTATTTACTAATAAACCTATTAGTAAGTAAATAATAGTTAAAATAAAACTAAACATATACAAACTTAAACTAGTATATAAATAAATAATTTCTTTTTTAACATATTTATAATTACTAGATTTTTGTTTTTTAATTCGATTAATTACATAAATTAATAAAGAAATAAAAGCTAATATTAATAAGATTATTTCTAAACTAATAAAAGGAATTAAATTAATAAAAATAGGTTTATCTTTTGTAAACTGAATAAAGGTTAGTAAAATACAAATTGCTAAAACAACACTACTAATTGTTGCTAAATGTTTTAATAATTTGTAAGTTTTATAATTAATTTTATTTTCCATATGATTATTTTATTCTAATAGTATTTTTGTTTTTTACTTTAAAAATTTTATGATGCCCAATATATATAATAAAAATAGTTAAATTGATTCCAATTATTCCAATTATAAAAATAAAATATAAAGTTCAGTTTTTATTTTTATTAACAACAATATTTCCTTGATATAAGTTTGCTTGTTGGTGATTTGCTCAAAAATTTAAACTTGAAAATGTATTTTTATTAAGTTTTTCTTGATAAGAATTTAAAGCTAAAAAACTATCTAATACATGTCCAAATTCATGATTTAATGTTTGAAATTGATTGTTTGAAGCAAATCAAGACTTATTATATTGAAGTTGATTTTCAGTTTTATTAAAACTATCTGATTTAATTAAAACATAACTATAAGAAGATGAATTAGTGTTTTTTGAAAAACTTGTACTAGTTATTCCTTTAATTTTTGAATCATGAACAGTATTATTAAGTTTAAATTGGCTGTCATTAGTTAAAATTAAATTAACAAAAATCTTATCTAAATTATTATGAGTAACTTTTTGTAAAGTATTAAATAAATGAACTGTATTAGTTTTTAGTTGTTCTAAATTAAAATAATCAGCACTTAAACGACTAGGAATTGCTTGTCAAATATTTTCAAAATTTTTCTTTATTTGAATAGCACTACTGTTTCCAAAATTAAACTTTGATTTTTCTTTTCAATATTGATCTAATTCATCAAAATTATTAAAAAATTGTTGATCATTATTTTTGTTAATAATATGTTTTGGTTTATATAAATTTAGTTTCATATAATTTAAAAAAATATCTATATTGTCTTTATAGTAATTAAGAAATTTGTCAGCATCTAAAATATTTCTATTTTTATTTAATGAGTCTAAATTATTAATTTGAGCTGCAAAAACACTATTATAGATATAATTAATAGTTTCATAAAAATACTGAACACTATTATAACCATATTGTGGAGTATTATTTTGTAAGATTTCAAAACCTAAATTTTTATACCCTAAATCTAAATGAGTTAATCTATCATATGTAATGTCTAAACTTGTTTTAGGCTCTAAGTCATATTTATAAAAAACATCATTTTCATTATCAATTACATTTTTAATTTTTTTTCAATTTATAGTTTTATCATTTGAAGTTAAAATTCCAATATCTTGTTGTTTTAACTTATAAAAAGTTTTAGTAAAAAAGTGTTCTAATAAATATCAAGTAAGATTTTTTTGTTTTTCATTAGATGAAACATATCTACTAAATGATTCAGCAAAAAATTCTTCAGGTGATGTTGAACCATATGCTGAAGTTACTAAAATACTTGATAAAATTGCGTGCTTAAATTCTTCAGATTGTTGTTCAGTAATATAATAATTAGAACGATATCTTTGCTTTGTTGTTGTTTTAAAAATTTTTTCAAAATAAGCTAATAAATCATCTGTAAACTGGTTAAAACTTCTATTAGTTTTTGCAGTTGAGTGTTTGTATAAAAAGTATCTTAAAGCTTTTCCACCTCATAAAAATTCTTTTTGTGTTTGAGTTGTATCTTCATTAAACTGATTATTATAAGTTAAATTAACTTGATTTTGATTTTTATTATTAACAAAAAATAAGCTAGTAAAAAACAGTAAAATTATTAGAAAATAACTAAAAATTTTTTTCATAACACTAGACTTTCTATAACTTAAAGATTATAGCAAAAATTACTTATATAAATTATTTAATAATAAATATTGTTTTTTTACTAAGTTTATACAAGTATATTTTTATATAAACTATAATATTAAATGTAACAAGAAAAAGTAGGATTAAAGTTATGGCAAAAAAAGAAGTTAAACAATATTTAACTGATGTTTTAATTAATAAAATTGATTATTATGTTTCTATTAAAAAATTTGATTTTGATACTGTTAAAGAAATGTTAGCTATTGATTTAATAGATTATGAGCCTTATATGATTCAAACTATTGATAAATATATTAAATATATTATTTGATTAGATCAAAAAAATAAAAATAAATCTGAGGCTTTTTTAAAATTTTTAAATAAATATCAACAAGAGCAATTAGAACAACAAGAAGAAATTGAATCAAATTCTAATTTAGAAACTCAAAATAGTAGTGATCAAAAAGATGATGATAATTTATTAGATTATCAACAAAGAAAAAAACATCAAACTTGATTAGATCAATATTTTAGAAAACAAAAAGCTAAATATCATGTTTATGAAGACTCACCATTAGATGATTTAAAAACTGATTTTAATAAATATTTAATTAATCAAAACTTAGATAATCAAAATATTAATTTAAATGATAACACTCAAACTGATGAACAAATTATAAATAAAGACTTTAATTTAGTTAATTTAATTACTAGTGATGATACTTTTTATAAAAGTTCAACAATTAATTTAGATGATCTAAAAACTAATGATGATCTTTTAAATGAACAAGATGAAAAAATCATAAAGGCTAATCAAGATATAGATGAACAAGAAATTGATTTAGATCCAGAAGAATTTGGAACAGCTACTATTAATTTTGATAAATTAACTGATCAAAATCAAGAACAAAAAAATAACGTTAATAAAACTAGTCAATTAAAAGAACATCAAGTTGAATTAAGTTTAGATGAAGATGATTTAACAAAAGATTTATGAATTGAAGAAAAAGATTTAACAAATGAATTAATTAAAGACAAAAATTTAATAAATGATAGTTGAATTGAAGATGAAAATAAAGAAATTAAAACTAGTTTGGATCAAAAATTAATTAGTGAACATATAGTTGAAAAGCCAAAAGAATTAGATAAATACTTATGAATTGAAAATAAAGATCAATTAAACAAAGATGTTTTTAATAAAGAATATGATTTAAACAACAAAGATCTTGAAAATGAAAATAAAGAAGTTAAATCAGAACAAAATCATAGTTGTTGTTTAAACCAAACTACAAATACTTATTGTTGTGAATGTGATAAAAATGAAAATCAATTAAAAAATGTTTGTAAATTAACTGATTGTAAATGTCAAAACTTTTGTGATCAAAATCAAGAATCTTTAAATAAAATAAAAGTTAGTGATCAACAAGTTGAAAATAATTTAAAAATTTCAAATAATAAAATCTGAACAATAAATCCTGAAAGTAATTTAGATATATATGATAATCAAAAAAATTTTTTAGAATCTAATTCTGATCAAGTAATTAATCAAGAACAAAAGAATTTATTAAAAGAAATAACTAATGATTTAAATAACAAAATAGAAACTAATTTAACTAAAAATAGTAATTTAAATGAACAAAATTTAAATAATAATACTAATGAAGTGCTTTTAAATCCTAATGACAATAAAGAAGTTCTAAAAGTTATAGAATTAAATAAACCTGTTAAACTATATCAACAAGTTAAATGAAATAATAAAAATTACTATGTTGTTGGAATTAAGCTTAAAAAAGATGTTTTTGGACACGAAACACCTGTTTTAAGATTAGAATCTTTAACTAAACCATATCAAATTATAGAAGTAAAATTTATTAAAAAATATTAGTGTCAACTAAATAAAAGGCTTGGAAGTTATCCAAGCCTTTGTTTTTATTATTCAGTACTTTTTGAAGTTGTAGATGATAAATCTTTATTAAGTAGGTTTTTTAATTTAGCAAAAGTTTCTTGAGTGTCTTCTTCAAAACCTTCTTTAATAGCTTCAGCAGCTTCTTTATATTCTTTTACTAATTTTTCAAAATCTTTATCTATTTTATCATCGTTTTTTTTATTTTCCATTGTTTTGATATCTTTATTATAAACAACTCTAACAAAACCATTTTCATCTTTAAATGCTATTTCACCTATTAATTGATCTGTAAGATAACCAACTATTTCTTCTTTAAATTCTTTTAGTGATTTTTCAACATCATTTTTATTTTCAATAAGAACTTCATTTAAAAAGTTTGTAAACTCTTTTGAAATTTCTTCTTTTTCTTTAAGTGCTTTCTCATCATTTTCTTCAGAATCAATTACTTCACTTAACATAGTTTTTATCATATTAGTTGTTTCTTTTTTTGTTGATTCACTAATAGTTAGTTTTTCTTCTTTTTTCTCTTCTTCAGATTTATCTTCTTTTCCTTTTTTACCTTCAGTATTTCTTTGTTCACTTCTAGTTCCACCACAAGCTATTACAGCAGCACTTGTAGTTGTGATTAAAGTAACTGAACCTAATAAGGTTAGTAGTTTTTTCATAAATGTTTCCTTTCTAAAATAACCGGTTAAATTAGCTACATATTTATGAATTTTATATAGCCAGAAAACATTATATATATATATATATATATATATATATATAATGTCAAGGTTTTAAGTAATATGTGGTTTTGAAATCCAGTTCATCAAACATATGTATTTTATAATCATTAATATAAAATAGTAACTATAATAAAAGGCTTGGAAAACCCAAGCCTTTATTTTTGATTTATTCTTACTATTTTGCTTCAAGAACTTTTGGAAAATGTTTTTCAAGTAATTCTTTTAACTTAGATAAACTCTCCTTATTTTCCTCTTCAAACAATTTTTTATAGTCCTCTACATCTTTTTTATAATCTTTTATTATTTCATTAATTGTTTTTTCATCTTCTTCATTTGAATCTTCAATAAGCTTTTTAGATTCTGCAACTAAATCTTGATCAGATTTTTCATTAAATACAATTCCTATTATATCTTCTTTTTTACTATCAATATCAACTTCTGAAATTCATAATGAACCACCATCTTCTAATTCAGGAAATTGACCTAATAAATCACCAATAAAGAAAGGTGCTGTAAACTTAACTAATTTATCTTTAAAATATTGTAATGATTTTTCTACATCATTTTTATTTTCAACAAGAATTTCATCTAATATATTTGCAAATTCTGTTGATATACTTTCTTTATTTTTAAGTACTGCATCTTCTGAATTATCTGATAAATCTAGCCCATCTGTTAGAATTTTAGTTACTATTTTAGATGCTTCTTTTTTTACTTCATCACTAAGAACTGATTTAAATTCTTCTTTTTCTTCTTCTTTAGTTTTTTCTGTCTTATCATCTTTTTTACCTTCAGTATTTCTTTGTTCACTTCTAATTCCACCACAAGCTATTACAGCAGCACTTGTAGTTGTGATTAAAGTAACTGAACCTAATAAGGTTAGTAGTTTTTTCATAAATGTTTCCTTTCTAAAATAACCGGTTAAATTAGCTACATATTTATGAATTTTATATAGCCAGAAAACATTATATATATATATATATATATAATGTCAAGGTTTTAAGTAAAAAGTGCACTATTGCTATCTATTAAATGTTTTATTTTTTTAACTATACAGTTATTAAAAAATATAGAAATAAAGAAAAACTTGGGTTTTTCCCAAGTCTTTATTTTAAATAATATTTGCTTTTATTATTTTTTAATGTCCTTTTCAACTATTTCTTTTAATTTCTTAAATTGCTCTTTGGTTTCTTCTTCAAATTCAGACTTAATAGTTTTAACAGTATCTTTGTATTCTTTTATCAATTCTTGAACAACCTTATGAGTTTTTTCTTCATCTTGAGGTTTTATATCCATTTTAGGATCTTTGTTAAAAACAATTCCAACAAAATCATCTTCATCTGCAAAAGCCATTTCGTCTAATAATTCTGAATTTTCAAAGTCTTTTTTAGGTAAAGTAGATCCTAAATCACCTACTAACTGGTCTGTTACATAACCAACTACTTCTTCTTTAAATTCTTCTAATGATTTATCGATATTACTATTATTTTCTTTTAAAATTTCATCTAGTAGATTTGCAAAATCATTAATAACTTCTTCTTTAATTTCAATAGGATTTTCAGATGATACATCTAAAGTATCTGATAAAGTTACTTTTAATAAGTCTGAAACCTCTTTTTTTGCTTTTTGAGTTAAAACTAATTTTCTTTCATTTTTATCTTCTGTTCTTTGTTCATTTCTAGTTCCACCACAAGCAATTACAGCAGCACTTGTAGTTGTGATTAAAACAACTGAACCTAATAAAGTTAATAGTTTTTTCATAAATGTTGCCTCCTAAATAACCGGTTAAATTAGCTATATAAAACTTTATGAATATCTAGCTAAGAATAGTATTATATATATATAATCTCAAAATTTTAAGTGGTATATGATACAATAACTATCTTTTTTAAAAATTATTTGCTTTTTTGTAGTTTAATCTAATAGTTATTTAATTACTAAAAATCTGAGAAAAACATCAAAAATCTTTATTTTTATATCAAGTTAAGATATAATTATTTTTGTATTGAATTGGAGTTGAAAAAGTTAATGGCAAGTGTTATTGTTCATGATGGAGAAACAATTGAAAAAGCATTAAAACGCTTTCAAAAAGTTGCTTCATCAAATAAAGCAGAAGCTAGAAAACGTGAATACCACTTAAGTAAAAAAGAAAAACGTATTTACAAACAAAAACAAAACCGTAAATACAAATAGTGGTAAATAATTTTTAATTAAGAGTCTTTATAAAGGCTCTTTTTTTATGCATTTTTTTAAAAAATAATTAATTTAAAAATTTTTTTCTAATACTATATTGAGGTGATATTATGAATGATTATATCAATGGCTTTTTATATAAAATAGATGATAAATTTTTATATTTAGAATTAAATTATTTAGGTTATAGATATTTATATTTAAAAAGTGATCTGAAAAATTTTAAGTTAAATGAAAATAATAAAGTTTATATAGCAATTAATGTAATTGATAATCATTTTAAATATTATGGTTTTTTTAATCAACTAGTAAGAGATCTTTTTGAGATTTTGATAAATATTAATACAATTGGAGAAAAAACAGCCTTTTTAATTTTAGAAAATTATAGTTATCAAGAATTAATTGATATTTTTAAAAATGGTAAAACTGATAAAATTTTACAACTTAAAGGAATAGGAAATTATACAGCAAGACTAATTATAAATAGTGTTCAAAAAGAGTTGTTCAATAACAAAATAAGTGAAAAGAAAAATAAAGTAATTACAAGCTTAGAAAAACTAGGTTATAAAACAAAAGACATTTATAAAATCATCATTAATGTTGATGAAGATCTAACTATAGATGAACTAACAAAATATGTTTTAGAAAAACTAAGTTATATAAATAATTAAAGTTTATTAAAGGTGGCAAAAGTTTATGTTTAGACCTGAAAAATGAGAAGAATATATTGGACAAAATAATATTTTAGACAATTTAAAAGTTTTTATTAAATCTGCAAAAAAGCAAAATAAAGTTGTTGATCATATTTTTATTTATGGTCCTAGTGGATATGGAAAAACTAGTTTAGCTTATTTATTATCAAAACAACTAAAAACAAACATTAGAATTTTAAATGGTCCTAATTTACAAAAAGCTAGTGATATTATTTCAATTTTAACTAGTATTAAAGAAAAGGATATATTATTTATTGATGAAATTCATGCAGTTAATAAGGAAATATTAGAAATTATTTATCCAGTATTAGAAGAAAATAAACTAAATATTATTATTGGTAAAGACTATAATTCTAAAGTTGCAAACATTGATTTACCTAAATTTACAATAGTTTGTGCTACTACTGAAATTAATAAAATGCCTATTCCCTTATTAAATAGATTTCCAATTAATTTCACAATGCAAGAATATAATTTAGAAGATATGAGTAAAATTGTTGAATTATATTGTAATAAATTCAAATTAAACTTGACCAAGATATTTATTTATATTTAGCTAGTTTTTGTAGAAAAACTCCAAGAATTGCTATTAATTTAATTAAAAGAATTAAAGATCATATCATTTGTGATAGTCCTAAAAAAATTGATATTCACTATATTAAAAAAGTATTAGAAAAACTAGAAATTTATGAACTAGGTTTAACAGTAACTGAAATTAATTATTTAAAAATGATTGCTAAAAATAAAAGAATTGGATTGGATAATATTGCGCATTTATTAAATACAACTCCTTTAATTATTGCAAATAATATTGAACCTTTTTTAATAAGAGAAAGTTTAATTATTAGAACAATTAAAGGAAGAGAAATTACTTATAAAGGTTTAAAATATATTGAGAATTTTTAAAAATTTTAATCTGAAAAACTTTTAATATTGATAAATTATTATTTTAAAATTTATTTAAGTTTAAGATTTCTTGAACTATTTTTATTAAATAAAAAAGAGGTTGGTTATGGAAAAATTTGATGTAGTTGTTTTAGGAGCAGGACCTGGTGGATATAGTCTAGCAAATATTTTAAGTATTAATAAATTAAAGGTTGCTTTAATTGAAAAAGAAGATTTAGGAGGAACTTGTATAAATAAAGGGTGCATTCCTACTAAAACATTAATTAAATCTGCTAAAGTTTTTGAATTAGTGAAAAACGCAAAAGACTATGGAGTTTTTACAGATGCTATTAAATATGATATTAAAAAGATTCAACAAAGAAGATTGGAAAATAAAACATTTTTTAATAGTGGTATTCAAAAACAATTAGATTTAAATAACGTTAAACTATTTAAAGGTTTAGGTGAAGTTTTAGATCAAAATAGTATTAAAGTAAATGAACAAATTATTTGTTTTGACAAACTAGTTATAGCAACTGGTTCTAGATCTAAAATTATTAATTTTCAAGGAATAGAAGAATCAATAAAAAATGGGTATTTAATCAATTCAGATCAAGCTTTACACTTAGAAAGCGTTCCAAAATCAATGGTAATTATTGGAGATGGACCAATTTCACTAGAATTTGCTTATTTTTATAATACTTTAGGCACTAAAGTTACTATTTTAACTAATGTTGATTTTTTATCTCGATTTGATATTGATATTCAAAAAAGTGTTAAAGAATATTTTGATTTAAAAAATATTAAAGTTATTGATAAAATAGATATTAAAAAAATTGATCTTGATAAGGTTTATTATAATGATAACTTTATTCAAGCAGAAAAAATTCTTTTAGCTATTGGAAGACAACCTAATAACGAATCATTTAAAAATCTTGATATTAAAAAAGATAAAAACGGTTTTGTTTTAGTAGGTGATTTAATGAAAACAAATTTTGATAATATTTATGCCATTGGTGATATTACTGGTTTAACTTTATTATCTTCTGTAGCTTATAAAACAGGTGATATTGTTGCTAGAAATATTTTAAAATATAATGATTCTGAAAAATTTGATAAAAATCTTGTTCCTTGAGCAATTTATTTAAACCCAGAAATTGCTGGAGTTGGTTTGACTGAACAACAATTAGTTGAACAAAAAGTAGAATTTGAATCATTTATAATTAATTCAAAAGCACTTCCAAGAGCTCATGCTGATGGAATTGTTGCAGATTATTCTTTTATTAAATTTTTAATTGATAAAAAAACCGATCAAATTTTAGGTTGTTTTATGATGATTGAAACCGCTAATATATTAATCAATCAAATTGCATTGTTTATGCAACAAAAACTAACTTTTACTCAATTACAAAAATCAGTTTATACACATCCAACTATTGCTGAAGCATTATATTATTCTTCAAGAATTAGAGGAATAAAATCAAAATAATAAAATAAAAAGCTTATAGAGTTATTCTATAAGCTATAAAAAAATTATTTAGTTTTAAATTTAACCAAATATTCTAAAATAAAAGGATTTAAACCTATTAAAAAGTCAATTTTAATTAATTCTTTAATGATTTTATAAAGAATTAAAATTTTTTTACTATTTCCATCTAAAAAACTAGTAATAAATTGATCAGAAAATATACTTTTTTTAGTTTCAAAGTGAGAAAAAAGTTGATCAATTAATGTCTTTTTAATAGATATAATTTTAGTTTCTTGAATTTGATTAATTAAAGTTAAAGTTTCATCAATATTTTCATCAAAGTTATTAATATAAAATTCTTTGATTTTTTCTACAAGATTATTTAACAAATTATCATATAAGTAGTAAATATCATCATAACTAGTGTTAGCTATTAGTTCATCTTCACCTAATTTAGGAAATAAATTTTCTAAATCAATAATTGAATTAAAAGATAAAGAATAAACATTAATATCAGCCATCAAACCTAAGATTTCAGATAGATCTCCAACGATTTCTACTGGCTCAGATTCAGATGTATTTTTTAAAAAATCAAGTGGATTTATTTTATTTTCAGTTATAAAATTTTCTTTTTTAGTTTTTAAAAATTCTTTTAATTCTTCTCAATTATTAAGATCTAAAAGATTTAAAACTAAATCTCTAGTTTTTTTATTACAAGTTTCTAATAAAGGTTTAACTTTTGCTTTAGTATAAATTTTGATTTTTAATTTATTTGCTTTATCTTTTTTAGCTATATTTGTTTCTTCTTCTAAAATACTGTATATTAAATGTTGTTGTACTGTAATAAAAAAGAACTGTTTAACAGTAATATTATTTATCATATTGACCTTTTCTTATTTTAATAATATATTAAATATCTTATTTTGATATTATTATAAATAGAAAAGATGATAAAGATGAATTTTAATAAAATTATCGTTGAAAATGAAAAATATTATCTAAATAAACATCAATATTTTTATATTAATAAAAAAGAAATAACTAAAATATTAAAACAAATAAGTTGACCAGCAATTATTGTTGATACTGAGTTTTTTAACAAAAGTCATAATAAAGAAGAATTACAACCAACTTTATATAATGATAAAGAAAAAGATTTAGTTTATATCTTACAATACTCATTTGCAAAAAACTTAGAAGAAATTTATAACAGAATTAATCGTAAAGCAATTAAGTCATTATCTATAAAAAGAAGTTATAATGATAAAACTTATGATTTTTTTAAACAATATAATTTGTTAAAAAAAAGTTTTATTAATATGTGTATTAATAAAAACATAAAAACAATTATTTTTGCAGGTCAAAGTAATGATAAAAAAATTATCGAATCTTGAATTAATCAAAATAAAAGTTTGTTAAAAAATAAAAAATCCGATTTATTTATATTAGATAAAACTTCTAATGAATATAAAATTAATAGCTTAGATATTTATCAAGTGTTAAATCATTTATCATTTGTTAATTTAGATAATCAAAATCAGCAATTTTATAATCCTAAAAACATTCAAAAAGGCTGAATAGGAGAAAATACAATTACTATTCCTAGTTTAAGAAAATTTATTGATTATGCTAAAGATATTTTTAATGATAACAATTTAAATGATACTGAAGATATTTATTTAAGTTGTTGTAATGCTTTAAAACTATTTTCTTTAAATAAAATAAGTATAGAAGAGTTTAAAACACTAAATAAAAGTGTTAATTTAGCTAAAATTCATTGTTTTAATGATGTATTAAAGATTTTATACTTAATTGATTTTATTTATGCTTTTTCTAGATTTAAGAACGCTAATAATAAATATATTAAAAAAGATTAGGAGTTTTTATGAAATCGTGTTTAGGTTGTGGGAGTTTATTACAAACTACAAATAAATTTGAGCAAGGCTATGTTAATGATTCTGAGCACGCTTATTGTTTAAGATGTTTTAAAATCAAGAACTACAACCAATTAGTTGATAGTGAAATTAACGATAAACAGTTTATTAATAAAATTTCAACTTTAGTTAAAAATAATAAAAATAATAATTTAGTCTTTTATTATGTTTTAGATATTTTTGATTTATTTGGATCAAGAATTTTAGAAATAGAAAATTTAATTAAAGATTTTAAAGTAATTTTAGTAGTTAATAAAATAGATATATTGCCAAAATCTGTTAAATTAGAAAAAATTAGAAATTATATTAATAATATTTTTAAAAATAGTTCTTTAAAAAATGTTGAAATTTTTTTAACTAGTGCTAATAAGATTAACTTAGTTGAACCTTTATTAAATAAAGTAATTAAAAATAATAAAAACCAACAATACTTTATTGGAGCAAGTAATGTTGGTAAATCTAGTTTAATTAATAAAATGCTAGAAATAAATCAATTAATTCCAAGTATAGTTGTTTCAAAATTTTTTAATACTACTTTAGATTTTATTGAAATTCAACTAGATAAAAATACAACTATTTTTGATAGTGCTGGAGTTAGTAGAAAAAACAGTATTGCTAATTTAATGAATAAAAGATTTCAAAGTTATTGTTATTTTAAAAAAGAAATTCAACAATTTACTTATCAATTAACAAATAATAATTCTATTTTCTTTTCTGGAGTATGCTGATTTGATTATATAAGTTTAAATAATCAAAAAACTAGTTTTCATATTTATACAAATAAAGAAATTAACTTACATAGAACTAATACTAAAAATGTTATAAGATATTGAAATAATAATAGAAAAAACCTTATTCCTTATATTTCTAATAGTGATCAAATTCAAGTATATGAATTTAAATTTGATAAATCACATTTAAATAATTGATATGATATTTCAATATCTGGATTAGGTTGAATTAATTTTAAAGTTGAAAGTGAAATGATTATTAAAATTAATATCCCTTCAGATCAAAAAACTGTATTAGTTAGTTTAAATGAGCCTTTAATTTAATCTTTAATCAAGCTATTTGCTTGATTTTTTTAAATCTTTAGCTTTTCAAATAACTGGCTTTTTAAACTTTTTGTTAATATTAAAAATCATATTTTCAATTTTTAAAGCATTATCTATTTGTTTTTTATCAATATTAATTTGATTATTAATATCTAGTTGCACTCAATTTTGATTTTTATGAATTAATTTTGAAACACCTACTCCAATTAATAAAATCCCTTTATTTTGTTCATATAAATTATAAAAACAATCTATTGCACTATTATAAATTTTTTCTAAATCATTAGTATGATTTTTTAAAGTAATTTGTTTATGCTTACTAGTTAAATGTTTTTGTTTATCAAATATTTTTTCATCTATTTTATATCTGATTTTAATTTCAATAGTTTTACATAATAACTGATTTTTCACTAATTTATTAGTAATAAATTTAGATAAATTTAAAATAATAGTTTCTATTTCATCATATTGATAAATAGGAGTATTTAAAGTAGTTTCTTTAGAAATACTTTTATATTCACTAGATAAATAATTAATATAATCACTACCCAGACCTAAAGCTTCATTTTTTAAAACTAATCCTTTTTTATTTAACAATTCATAAATTTGAGCATCACTTAATAAAGCTAAATCTTTAATAGTTTTAATTTTAGTATGATTTAAAATTTTAATAGATGATTCTCCAACACCATACATTTTATTAATTGGTATTGGTCAAATATTGTGTTTAAAATTAGTTATTGTAGTTAAAGTAATTCCATTTGGTTTATTTAAACTAGTTGACATTTTAGCACTAAATCGATTAAATCCAATTCCTAAAGAACAAGTCAAATTAAAGTGATTATAAATATCTTTTTGAATATTTTTAGCTAGTTGTAAAACATCAATATTTAAAATTAAATCACTAACATCTAAATATGCTTCATCAATTGAAGCAATTTCAATTTTATTTGTATAATTAGTTTTAATAAATTCTCAAATTTGACTAGATATATTACTAATAAAATTCATATCAGCTCTAATACTAATAATTTTTGGATAAAGCTTTTTTGCTTTAAATAAGGGCATAGCTGCTTTAATATTGTATTTTCTAGCTTCATAACTAGCTGCTGAAATAATAGATTTATCAAAACTATTAGAGATTACTATAGGTTTATTTTTTAATTCAGGGTGTTTTAATTGCATACAACTAGCAAAAAAAGCATCCATATCAATATGAATAATAGTTTTATTAAACATATTTCTCCTATATTTTAATTAGTTTTAAAAGTAGATATATAAATTATAAATTTAAAATAAAGTAAATAATAAAAACTATTGTTTAAATAAAAAAACTGCAATTATAAAAATTAATTTGCAGTTTTAGTTAATTTAATAAATCTTTTATTTTAGAAGCAACTATATCAATAGCTACATCATTTCCTTTTTTAAAAGGAATTACAATATCAGCATAATCAATAGTTTGTTCTATAAATAAATCATGCATTGGTTTTACATCTGTTAAATATTGATCAATTACACTTTCAACTGTTCTATTACGTTCATTTATATCTCTAATTAATCTTCTAATAAATCTTAAGTCATCAGGCGTTTTAACAAAGATTTTAATATCTCCAAGTTCACGCAATTTTTCAAAATGTAAAGAAAATATTCCATCAACTATAATAACATCACTAGCTTTAATTAGTTTTTCTTTGTCTGTTCTAATATGTTTTGTAAAATCATAAGTCGGAACAAAAATATCATGTCTTTTTAAAAGTTGCTTTAGATCTTTAAGTAAAAGTTCGATATCTATTGAATTTGGATGATCAAAATTAATTGTGTTTCTTTGTTCTAAAGATAAGTTAGTAAAATCTTTATAATAATTATCCATTGAAATATGCTCTACAGATTTATCTTTTAAAATCTCATTAGCTATTTTACTAGCAATAGTTGTTTTACCACTAGCACTTCCGCCTGCTATTAAAATAATGCTAACTTTTTTACTCATATTTCTCCTTAATAATTATTGTTTTTATTTATCTGAATTTAATTTATTTTTATTTAATTTAACTTTAAAAATATTAAAGTAATTGTGACAAACAATTCCAATTGCAGTTAAATATAAAACAATAATTCCTATATGTGATCCGATATTTCCAACTGAATTGATCATAAAAAATATAATTGCTAAAAATAGTAAAACTATAGTTATAATAAAAATTGCAAAATTAGTTATATATAAGATTTTTTCTGCTTTTCTAATTTTTTTAAAAAAAGTTAATAAAAATGGAATAACTAATAATAACGCACTACAAACTACTCCACTAACTGCTAAACCATAAGCTGGATTGTATTTACCTAGTAAGTGTAGTTGAGCATTATTACCATAACCAAATGATTGATTAGCAATTAAAACAATCATAAACATATAGATCACAGTTAATAAATTTAATAAATGCTTTTTCATTGTATCTCTTTCTTTTTTATATCTATATTTCTATTTTTTTATAACACAAAAACATAAAAAATAAAAATATCAAATCTAATTTATTCAGTTAGTAAAACAATGGCTTTAGTATAAATTTCTAACATTTTTTTTAGATCATCAATTTTAACATACTCATTATAAGCATGCATTGTTGAGTTTTCAATATCAAATTCTGCACCAAAAGCTACAACATTAGGCATAGCTTTAGCATAAGTTCCACCACCAATAGCTATAGGTTTTGCTTTATAATCTTGAGTCACTTCTTGATAAACTTTCATAATTTTTTTAATTAGGTCAGAATCTTGATGAACATATAAACTATTATCAATATTTTTAACTTCTAAAGATAAATTAATTTTTTCTAAATATTTAGTTAATGTTGGAATAAAAATTTGATTTGGATTAGTGAATACTGGAATTCTAAAATTTAAACCGATTTTAGAATCTTTATTTTTAATTTGAATAATTCCCACATTTTGAGTAAGTTCACCAGTCTCATCAGAAATATCACCAAAAACATTTTTTAGATTAAAGTCTAAATGTACATCTTTAGCTAAATAATCTGTAATTTTATGATGAACATCATTTTCATACATACTTTTAGCTAATCAAGTTGCTGCATTGATTCCATATCAAGGCAAACTACCATGTCCAGCTTTTCCTTGAACAACTAATTTATCATCTTCAATTTTAGTTATTATACTATTTTTATTTAAATATTCTTGTATTTCTTTGATTTTTGGTCCTTTATATCAAACAGTATCACAAATCACATTATAAGCAGCTCCACCACCAATTTGTATATCAGTTTGTTCATTAGAAACAATATCTAAATCAGCAATTCATTTTTCAGCATAAACAACAGGAAATTCACCATCTGGAGTATATCCTAAATCAGCAACTCCATGATCATTAATATAAGTATTAATTGAATCTCATGTAGTTTCTTCAGTTAATCCAAAAATTAGTCTGATTTTGTATTTTGAAGATATATAATTATGATCTTTTAAATATTTTAAAGCAAATAAATTCATCATAGCAGGACCTTTATCATCAAAAGTACCTCTTCCGATTAGTTTATTATCTTTAATAATTGGTGTAAAAGGATCAGTAACTCATTGTTCAATATTTCCTGGTGGAACTACATCTAAATGAGCTAAAATTACAAATAATTTTTCACCAGTTCCATAATCAACAAACCCATACTTATTATTAATATCTTTATAAGTTTGAAAACCTAAATTATTAGCTAGATCAATTACATAATCTAATACTTCTTTACAACCTTCTCCATAAGGAGCATCTTTTGTTGGAGTAGTTAAAAAAGAAGGAATAGATACAACTTTCATTGTTTCATTTAATGCTTGATCAAAATATTTAGATATTAATTCTTTTTCATCGATTTTCATAATATGCACTCCTATTATAATAATATAACAAATCAAATATAATAATTGTTTATCATCTTAGCTATAAGCTTGCTTTAAATCTTTGGCTTAAAAAAAGACTATATCCTATAGTCTAAACAAAAAACAAAATTAAAAATATTTGTTTATATAAATTTATTTTAAAATATCATTTCAATATTTAACAATTGAATGTAATCTAGTTATTGCAGTTCCAACAACAACACTATGTATTCCTAAATTTAAAATCTCTTTTGCTTGTTGTGGAGTTCATATTCCACCTTCAGCAATAATCGGTTTTGTAATTACTTTTTTTAAATCTCTTAAAAATTGATAATTATTTTCTAAATTATTATGTCCTTTTGTTTGTTTTGTAGAACCTCTTAAAGTTGAAGCTATTAAATCAAATCCTAAATTTTGAGCATTAATAGCATCTTCTACACTAGAACAATCAGCAAGTAACAATTGATTAGGATATTTTGTTTTGATTGTTTTAACTAAATTTGTCAAATCTTGATCAGGCCTAGTTCTTAAAGTAGCATCAAGAGCAATAATATCTACTTTTAAATCAACTAACTGATCTACTTCTTTTATTGTTGGAGTAATAAAAACTTCACTATTATCGTAATGCTTTTTAATTAAACCAATAATTGGAACATCTACAACTTGCTTAACTGCTTTAATATGTTCAACTTGACTTAGTCTTAGTACTTTACTTCCACCTAAAACTAGTGCATAAGCCATTTTGCTTAATACATAACTGTCATTTAAAGGTTCATCACCAATTGCTTGACAAGAAACAATTAACGTATTTTTAATTTGATTAATTAGATCCATATTAACCTTTCTTAATTAATAAATAACTTTATAAATTATTATAAAACAAAACCTCTAATTTAATTAGAGGTTAGAAATTCTAATTTTTAAAATGTTTATCAACTAATAAATGTAAAACTCCTAAAATACCAGAATCATTTTTATTTAAAGTATATTTTATTTGTATTGGATTAATATTATAAAATACAAATTCTTTTTTAAATCTAATATTTATTAATTCTAAAATTTGTTCACTACAATAACTAAACCCACCACCAAGATAAATTACTTCTGGAGATAATAAATAAGAAATTGTACATAATAAATTAACTAATTTATCTAAATAAATATCTATTTGTTCTTTATAAAAATCATTTTGATTATATAAAGTTCAAATATCACTAGAATCATAATGATATTTTTGTTGATTTAGTTTTTCAATAAATTTAGATCAAGATAATTCAGTATCAATAATTTTATTTGAATTTTTAATTGCTGCAATTTCTCCAGCTATACCATTATTTCCTAAAAAAAGTTTTTCATTTAAAATAATCCCCATACCAACTCCAGTTCCTAAAGTTAGTGTGATGCTATTTTTAATTTTTTTATCATTAACATATTCAATATAACTAGCGCTATTAGCATCATTAATAATTTCAATTGGAACTAAATTTTTACAACTAATTAAAAAATCTTTTATATAAGTTTTTAAGTCAAAATTAGAATAATTTTTAATATTTTGATTTGCAAATTTAATTACTCCATTTTTATCAACAACTCCAGCAGTTGCTATACCTATACCATCAAATGGTAAATTAGAGCCAATAATATCAATTAATTGCTTAATTAATTCATCTTTTATAGGAATAGTTTTAATACTATTAGTAAATATAGGTTGTAATTCTTGATTAAACACACCATATTTTATAGAAGTTCCACCAATATCAATAGATAAATATTTTTTTATATTAGTCATATAAAATTTTAAAAACTATTTTAGTAATTTGGTTAAAGTTAGCTTTGATTTTTGGTGAATGTGCATCTGTTGAAAAAAATAAAGAAAAACTTTGATCGTTTTGATAAATTGTTTTTGTGGTTTTTGTTTTATATAAATAAACATCATCTTTTTGATTATATAAAACTTGTTCTTTTAAATCACTTACAAACTCATGACCAATATATTCATCTCCACTAATAATGATATGAAGATCTAAATATTTATCATGCGATTCAAAAATAGCATCATTTATATCTAGTGTTTTTGTAGTAAATTTATTATAAAATAGTTTATCATTTATAACATTAATTCCATCTTTAAGAGATTTTAAATCATGTTCTTGAATGAATTTAATAGCCAAATCAATATTTTTATGAATATTTAAATATCTATTTAAATTAGAAATTTTATCGTAAATCATTTTTTCTCCTAATTACTTTTAGCTACTTTTTTTTGTTTAATTTTTTTAATTAAATCTTTTTTAAATTGATTTTCATTGGCTTTAATTTCTTGTCATTCTTTTTCACCATCTTCAATCATTTTATTAAAATCTTGTTTTGAAAAAGTATGTATAGTCAAACCTTCTAATTTATCAATTTTTTTATTTTTAAAAATAAAACTTGATAAATATCCTAATAATAATCCAACTATAAATGCCAAAATAATTCCATAAAAATCTGAAACTACAGTAGTTTTTGATGTTTTATTAACTATAAAAATAGCAAAAACAATAATAAATGAACTAATTGATCCTAAAATTGCTCCAATATTTGAAGTTCTTTTTGTAAAAATACCTAATAAATAAATTACAGTAACTGAAGTTCCAAATAATCCAATAACAGCAGCAAATAAATCTAATAAATTATCAGCTTTAGAAATAATTAAAATTATTGAAGCAATAGTTCCTAATAAACCAATACCTAAAATTAATCCTTTTGCTCAATACATCTTTTCTTTATCTTTTAAATTAGGTTTAATTCTTACTAAAATATCTTCAACAATACAAGTAGCAGCTGAATGAAGTGATGATGATATTGTACTCATTGATGCTGAATAAATTCCAGCAATTATTAACCCACTTATACCAACTGGTAGTACTGTTACTATAAAATAAGGTAAGATTTGGTTATTTGCTTTAATTCCAATACTTTTCATTATATCTTCTATATTAGTTAAGCCTGTTTTTTGAACATAAAAAGCATATAATAATGTTCCCATACCATAAAATAGTAAAATAGTAATTAAAGCTAAAATAGCATTAGTTCATAAACCTTTTTTTACTTGTTTAAAACTTTGATTTGATTGATATCTTTGAACAACATCTTGTGAACCTATATATTGATAAAAAGTGTTAATTAATTGACCAAAAAATAAAACTAGTATTCAAGGTTTAGCTCAGTTTTGTGGAATAATTGATTCTTTTTCTAGTAATTTATGATTATTAATTACAATGTTATTTACCTCTGATAGATTTTCTATTTTTACTAAAGCAAAAATAATTGCTAATAAAATTCCACCTATTAAGACAACAGCTTGAATAAAATCAGATCAAATAACACCATTTAAACCACCTAAAACAGTTGAAATTACACAAAATACACCTATAATTATTGCTATTAAATAAGGATTAATATTTGTAACTGCTGTTAAAGCAATAGTTGGTAGATAAATAATTAAACCAACCCTAATAACATGAAATAAAATAAACATTAAACTAGCAGATACTCTTAAAAAGTAACTAAAACGTTTTTCTAAAAAACCATATCCAGAAACATCGTTTAATTTTTTAAAAAACGGAATTATAAATCTAATCAATAATGGAGTTGCAATAAAAATTGTTAAATTTCCAAATGCAAATAGCCAGTCTGATGAAAAGGCTTTTGCTGGTGTAGCCATATAAGTAATAGCTGATAAAGTAGTTGCATAAATTGAAAAACCAGCTACTCAACCTGGGGTTTTTCCTCCAGCTTTAAAATATTCATCAGTATTATTAGCTTTTTGTAGTTTTGATTTAAGTTGAAAGTATAGACCAATTGATAATGTAAATAATAAGTAAATTACTAATACTACATAATCTACTCAATGAAATGATTTAATAGCAGCATTAGTAGTTTTTTCAGTAAATAAAATTAAACTATTCATACTCTAAAAATCTTTTAAATATTTTTCTTGAATTTCTTTTGCTTTTAATGCATATTGAGAGATTGATTGAGTCATTGGCAATCTACAAAATACTTCATTTAAATCATAGTGTTGTCTAATAATTTCTTTTAAAATTGCATATAATCCATTTGCTAAAACTACATCAATAAAATCATTAATTTGCTTTTGTAATTCTAAAGCTTGTTGGTTTTGCCCATTTTTAACTAGTTCAAATAATTGTTTTGCTTTTTTTGCATTAACATTAAATGTTGAACCTATAAAACCATCAATATTATAAATTGATGCAGACAATTGTTGTTCATCAAAACCATAATATACTAACTTATCAGGAAATTTTGCTTTAATTCTTTCTAAAGTATATAGATCAGTTGCTGTGAATTTAACACCAATAATGCCATTGATAGCAAATAATTTTTCAAAAGCTTCAAGTGAAAAATTAACACCTGATAATAATGGGATATAATAAGCAATTAAAGGCAAATTGGTTGATTTTTTAATTTCTTTATAATAATTTAAAATTTGATCTAAGCTAAACTTGTAATAAAAAGGAGTAACAGCACTAATAGCATCATATTCTAATTGCTCAGCTAATTTTGCTTGTTCTATTGCTTCATAAATGTTTAAAGAACCAACTTGAGCAATTAGTGGTACTCTTTTATTAACATGTTTAGCAACAATTTCTAAAATTTTTTTTCGCTCTAAGTTTGAGAGCAAAAATGCTTCACCAGTTGATCCATTTACATAAAGTCCATCAACTTTTGAAATTTCGATATTATAATCAATGAACTTTTTTAATGCTTGCTCATCTATTGAACCGTCTTTTTTATACGGAATCAATAAAGCAGCAAAAACACCTTTTAGGCTTTTCATATATATCTACTGCCTTTCTTATATTATCTTAATATTTTAAATAAAAAATATAATAGCATTTATTACTGTCCTTATAATATTATTATATCTAATATAATATTTTTCTTATCTTACTATTAGACTAGATTAGTCTAAAAAAATTAAATTAACGTAAAAAAATAATAAAAAAAGAACTCAAAAGAGTTCTTAAACATTAGTTAGGAATAACACTTACTCTAGTACGATTTTTTCCAAATTTTTCATATTTAACAATACCAGAAATTAAAGCAAATAAAGTATCATCTCCACCACGTCCAACGTTTAAACCGGGATGAATTTTAGTTCCTCTTTGTCTATAAATTATTGAACCAGCGTTAGTGAATTGACCATCAGATTTTTTAGCTCCTAAACGTTTAGATTCTGAATCACGACCATTTTTAGTTGATCCAACTCCTTTTTTAGAAGCAAAATATTGCAAACCTAATAAAAAACGCATTTTAAGACACCTCCTTTAATCTTGTGTTTTTTTTATATTGAATAGTAATAGTTTGTAGTTGAATTTTTAACATATTTAACATTAATTGTAAATTTTGATTATCTTCTTTTTTTACAAAAATAGTTATTTTGTTTTCTAAAACTTCAATATCTACATCATTTTTATAATAATTATCAATTGCATTTAAAGCCCCACTAATAATAGCAGTTAATCCAGCACATACTAAATCTTTACCATACTCTGCACTATTAGCATGACCTTGCATTTGTAATTTAATGATTTTATTATCTTTATATTTAATTATGATATCAACCATAATTACTTAGCACTAATTTCTTCAATTTTTACTTTTGTATAAGGTTGTCTATGACCATAAATTTTATTTACATTTTTCTTTGGATGATATCTTATAACACGGATTTTTTTTGCTTTTCCTTGCTTGACGATTGTTCCTAAAACTTTAGCACCCTCAATAGTTGGTGTTCCAATTTGACCATCAATCATTAAAATTTCATCAAATGCAATTTTATCATTAACTTCACCTTTAATTTTTTCAATAAAAATTTCTTGACCTGGTTCAACTTTAACTTGTTTTCCGCCAGTCTTAATGATTGCAAACATTATTTTCCTCCAGTCTAGACTCGCCTATGTATGTGAGTTATACTTCTTTAAAACATACAAAAGAGCGGTTGAAACTTTTTTTCAACATTTATATATTACTATATTGAATTAAATAAAACAAGATAACTACTAAAAAGGTTTTAATTAATCAAAAATGCTAATACTTTGATCAAAATCACTATAAATATCAGTTACTGAATCACTGTTATTATAAGCATCATTGTAGTTTATCTTAATATTATTTTTACTATTTCCCACTTCTAAAACTGGAATTTTAATTTCTTGGGCTTTTGATTGTTGAATTTTTAAATCAACTAATTTAGTATTATCGATTTTAAAGCTGTTATTTCCAATTTTATATTCTGCTTTTATTGGATTTTTATTTGCTTGATAAAAAGCAAAACCAATGCTTGCAACATCGGTTATAAAATTAGAAATCCCTTCAAATCCAGATTGTATAACTTTAGCTATTCCAGTAACTAAAGCTCCACTAATACTAGCACCTCCAGTAATTTTTTTTGTATCTTCTAAGTTAATTTCTTTCATAATATACCCCCTATTAAGGTATTAGAAATTTTTTTTAAAAGTGTATTTTTTATATAAAATATTTTTTGAAATTTTAGTCTTTAAATATACTATTTCACAAGCTTGTTTTAATTTATAGCCCTCTTTGATTTGTTCATCTATTAAATTAATTAATTCTAAGTCAGTAAATTGTTTTTTACTAGTTTTAATCATTTTATTAATAATAATTACAAACTCACCTTTTAAAACAAATTCATCACTATTTATATATTGATTCATTTGATCAATAGTTGCATAAATAATTTCTTCATTTATTTTAGTTAATTCTTTAGCAATAACTATTTTATGATTCTTATCTAATATTTCATTTAAGCAATTTATAGTTGATTTAAGTCTGTGAACTGATTCATATAAACAAATAATCGAATCATTAGCATATTTATTAATTAATTCAGTTAATTCATTTTGTTTACTAATTTTATTTTTATTTTTTAAAAACCCATAAAAATAATGACTATCGATTAAAAAACCACTAGAAATTAAAGCATGCAAATAAGCAGATCCAGCTCCAATTGCTGTAATATTACAATTAATTTTTAATTCTTTTAATTGATTAATAATATAACTTGCTGGATCACTAATAATAGGAACACCAGCATCACTTATAATTGCAATATTTTTATTTTGATTCAATAAACTAATGATTTGTTCAACTCTTAAATTTTCATTAAATTTGTGTAGTGATAATAAATTATTAGTAATCTGATATTTATCTAGCAAAACTTTACTAGTTCTAGTATCTTCACAACAAATAACATCAACTTGTTTTAAAGTTTTAATTGCTCTTAAACTAATATCTTCTAAATTCCCAATTGGAGTTGTAATTAAATAAACTGTTGGTCTATTATTTTTATAAGTTTTTTGAATAATCATATATTTTAAAATCCTTATTTTTATTTTAAATTTAATAAATAAAAAAAAATAGTCAAATGACTATTTTTTTTGTTTGTGGGTTTCATGTTTATTACAATTACTGCAGTATTTTGAAACTTCTATTTTAGGTTTCTTTTTATCATTCTTACCGATGTAGTTTTCATTTTTACAAACTGTACAACGTAAAATGTATTTTTCACGCATCTTAACTACCACCTTTCACACATATCAAACTTTTATAGCACTTATAAAATATTACCAATTTAAAAATAGGTTTTCAAGTTTTTTAACTGTTTATTGATTATATATCCTATTTTAAAATTAAAAATAGATTGAATTATAGTAAAATTATTGTTGTAGATAAAGGAGTGTTATAATGAAAAGACTTCTATCGATATTTGCTTGCACATTTGTTGTTTTAACAAGTACTAGTTTTGCTATAAGTTGTAAGACATCAGACAAACAATATCAAGAATTTGAAGATTTAATTAATCAATCTAAAAATAAGACAATGATTCTTTATTTAGGAGCTAATGATAATAAGTCAGCTAAATCATTTGAACAAGGTTTAGAAGAGTTAACTCAAACTAATTCTTTAGATCAAGCTATTAAAAAAATCAATGATACTATTACAACTGATGCAACTAATTTTATTTATAAATTTAAAAATAATTTAAATTGAAATAGTACAACAAACCATACAACAGTTTTAAACAATGTTGATGTTAAAAAGGACAAAAATAGTAAAACTAAAAAAGAAAGATGAATTATTGATGAAAAAAAATCATCAAATAATAATCAAATCTTTAAAAACATGACAAATGATGTTGTTATTAAAAACCTAAAGTATGATTCAGATGATGAAATATGAAATAAAGGTTTAACTTCAAAAATCTTAAACGAATATCTTGTTAAAAATTGAGCCAAAGCCTTTTATGGTGAAACTAGTTCAAGTTTTTCTAAAAACAATAACACTGTAACTGAAAAAGTAGAAAAACTACAAGAAAAAGTTAAAAGTTTAAAAGGCCCTTTATTTTTAGTAATTAGAGATAAAATGTTTTATGGTATTGTAAGTGGATTTGAAACTTTTAGTAAACAAGATCAAAAAAATGCTACTAAAACAATTGATAACTTTACTAATGGATCAGAAATTAGAAAAGATGTTTTTGATAAATGAGTAAATTATTTAAAACAATCTATTGAAATGTATGATGTAGTTAAACTTTTACAAGATTCAGATCCTATAATCACTCCTAAAACTGATTGAAAATACCAAGGTTTAGATAAAATAGAAGAAAAAAAACAAGATAAGAAAAGCAACAACAGTGTAAGTGATAAAAAAGAAGAAGAGAAAAAAGAAGAAAAAGACAAAAATTCTTCATCTCAACCTCCAACTCCTGCACCTGCGCCAGCTCCAGTACCTGCAACTCCAGCAAAATAATTTTTTAAAAATAATAAATTAATGAATCTTTTGAGATTCATTTTTTTTATTTAAAAAGTAGAAAATAAAAAAACATGCCTTTTATAGCATGTTGATTTTCAAAATGGTCCCCAAGGCCGGACTTGAACCGGCACAGGATATTAAGCCCGTTGGATTTTAAGTCCAATGCGTCTACCTATTCCGCCACTTGGGGAATACAAGTGGTGACTCGTCGGGGATTCGAACCCCGGACCCACTGGTTAAAAGCCAGTTGCTCTACCGGCTGAGCTAACGAGTCAAGATGGTTGGGCTAGCAGGATTCGAACCGGCGCATGAGGGAGTCAAAGTCCCTTGCCTTACCGCTTGGCTATAGCCCAATAATAATGGTGGAGGGGGAGGGATTCGAACCCCCGAACCGTAAGGAAGTGGGTTACAGCCACCCGCGTTTAGCCACTTCGCTACCCCTCCAAGAACTGGTGCTGACTAAAGGATTTGAACCTTCGACCTATTGATTACTAGTCAATTGCTCTACCAACTGAGCTAAGTCAGCAATATAAATTCGCTTCCTCTAACACAAGACACAAATAATTTTATATCATTTATAGCATATTTCAATAGTTTATATAAAAAATGAAATATTTTTAGAAGAAGTTAGAATATATAGAGTTTTTAAATGCTATTTTGAAATTATTTTATCTAAATCATCAACCTTAATTGACAATATTTTATACTCATCAATCAAGTTTTTATGTTTATCACAAGGAACGAAATAATTAACGTCATAATTTAAATATTTATTAAAATAATTTTCTAATTCATTAATTAAATCTAGTCCAGCCTTATCATCAGTTTGAGAATAACTTTTAATATTATCTAAAAAAACATATTCTCTGTATTCTTTTTCATTACCTAAAAAACCATAATTATGATCTATATATCTTTTTAATTGTGAAATTTTTATTTTCATATCATCAATTTTTAAACGATAAATATTTTGACAATCTTCACATTCTTTAAAAGTATTTTTAATTTGAATTAGTTGTTCTAAAACTTGCGTTTTATTTAAAATCACTTTTAATTTAAATTCATTTTGTGAATCTAAAACAGCTCTTTTATCAATATATTCTTGATTGTTAGAAATGTTTATAGAAGAATTTTCAATTTGATCAGATGAATTTAATTTTTTTTTGTTTTCAATAGCTTTAGGTTTATTATAAACTATAGCAGAATTTTTCTTTTTAAAAAAAGACTTAATTTTATTAAAAAAATTTTTTAACTGTTGGATTAGCTTCATTTAAAATCACATCTTTTCTAAGATTAAATTTAAGATAATAAAATTGCTGATTAATCAACAATTTTAAATAAATCTTTAATTGATTTTTTATTAGTTTTTTTATCTTTTTGTTTTTTTTCTTCTTCTTTTAGTTGTTTAACATCTTTTTTAGTTAGTTTTTTTAGTTCATATTTCATTTCTTTGTTTTCTCATTTTTTTAAATTAGAGCTAACATTTTTTTCAACAAATCTAGTTAAATCTTCAGTTTTTAATGAAATATGTTTACTTGGTAAAATAGGTTTACCAAAAACAACTTTAACTTCGACTTTTTTAGGTCTTTTTTCAGCAAAAACTAAATAAGAATTAATGATTGAAACAGGAATAATAGGAGCATGTGACATCTGAGCAACTTTTAATGAAGCTGCTTGAAAACTATTCATTTGTTGAGAATGACTTCTAGTTCCTTCTGGAAAAATTACTAAAGAACGTTTATAATCAACAACTAAGTCTTTTGCTTCTTTAAAAGCTTCTAAAGCGCTTCTTGGGCTTTTTCTATTTAAAGGAATACAGTCAACTAATCTAACAAAATTTTTAAATTTTTTACTTGTTCATAATTCTTCTTTTGCAATAAAAGCTAGTGGTTGTTGTTTAGAAAAATCGTTAATAGCAAATAAAATGACAGGATCGATATTTGATTGATGGTTAGCAGCTAAAATAACTCCTTTATCCATTCAATTTTCAATACCTTCAACTTTTATATTGACATCTAGTACATATAATAACTTGCTAACAGCTTTTTTAACTCAATTATATCTGTATTCTTCAGGATATCTATCTGGTTGTTTTTTATTTTTTCTAACAATTTTAGCTGCTTTAAATTTAATATGTAATAAAGGTAATCACATAAATAACATTTTTCAAGGATTAACATGAATGTAATCTTTATTCTTTTTTTCATGTTGAATGTTATTTAGTGTGTTCTTGGGTTCTGTATTTAAACTATTAACTTGATTCATTTTAATCATTCTTTCTAAATTTAAATCTTATTTAATATAAATTTATAAAAATAAGAGACTATTCTGTAAATAATTTTATCATCAATTATTTTACAAGAATATTCTCTTATATAGATATATTATTTAATTATTAAAATGCTTTATTATTTACGTTTTTTAAAATAAAGTCAAGAACCTGCTGCTCCACTAGCAACAATCGAACTAATTCCTAAAGTTGTTCCAACTATAACACCAGTTTTTGAATTACCTGATTTATTTGTTTTATTATCAGATTTATTCATTGTATTATTTGGAATAGTTGGAATAGGTTTTTTTATTTCAAACTTGTTAGGAGTTTTATCTATTATTGGAGCTGATGGAGTAGAGATTTTCGAATTTGGTTCTGATCTAGGTAAAATATCATTAGATTTTGATTCGTTTTTAGGTTGACTAGGTTCTGGTTTTTCTGGTGTCTTAGGTGTGATTGGTGTGATTGGTTGTTTTTCTTCTGGTAAAGCAAATAATAAAGTTGTTGATCCTTGATAATTTTCACTCGAGTTATCAACACTTATAATTACAACATTTTTTGATAAATCGATTTGTGCAGTCAATTTTTCACCCTTTAAATTAGGTTTTTTATTTATAAGATATTTGATAACATCATCTTTAGTTGAATTTTGCTTAATTTCAAGTTTAAAATTGTAAAAAACTGATTCTAGTGTTTTTTTCTTGGCATTAAATTTTACTTTTACTTTGCCATAAAAATCATCATTATCTTCTTTAGCATTAACAATAGCAGAATTTTCTGTTATATTTGTTACAAAAAATTCTTTTTCCTCAAAACTTGATGTATCTATTTTCTTTTTAAATTGTTTTAAAATTTCTGTTTCTGTGTTTATAGAAATTTTTTCTAAATTTGTTGTTTTTTCAGTTTCTAAAGACAAATTTTTTTTAATATAATATTTTATTTCTTCAGAATTTTTATATTTATTATTAGAAATAACTTTGGGTTTTATAAAAGCAAAAGCAGACTCTCTTCCATTCTTATCTTTACCCACTTCAATATCTAATAATGAAAAATCTAAAAAATTATATTTCTTTTTAATTGCTTCTATTACTAAATCTTTTAAATTTTTACCATCTTCATTTATAACAGATACATATGCATTATAAAAAATCTTACTTAAATCAGTTTCTTTTTGTTCTTGTTGTTTTAAAGCTATTCTATTATTGCTTTTAAAATTTAAAAAATAAACAAATGAAAAACTCAAACTTAATAACACACTACCTGATAATAAAACTAATAGTTTTTTCATATGACCACTTTTCTAAATAAACACTTTTATATGTTATATCCTTACTTATTATCACATTGTTTTAGAGCAATTCCAACAGCATATTTTTTTTCATGAGAAATAGAAATTAAAATATTTTGTAATTCTTGATTTTTAATTACAGGTTTATCATTAATATATTCAATATCTATTTTATTCATACTAATTGGTTGGTCTAATGTTTTAATAATTGCTTCTTTAATAGCCCAACGTCCAGCTAAAAACTCTCTTTTTTGTTTTTTATTTTTAATATTAAAGGTTTTAATTTCATTTGCTGATAAAACTTTAACAATGAATTCTTCTTTTAGTTTAATTCTTTTATTTTCAACTATATCTATACCAACATTATTAATCATAATATTACCTATTATTTAGTTATTTACGTTTTTTAAAATAAAATCAAGATCCTGCTGCTCCACTAGCAACAATTAAACTAACTCCTAAAGTTGACCCAACTATAACACCAGTTTTTGAACCAGTTGATTTTGAATCTTTATTTGAATTAGATAATTTTTTATTAGGGATTTGTAAAATTTTAGAATTAGTAGTAGAACTAGACTTACTTTTATCTATAACTGATGTATTAGAGTTAACATCCTTATCGATTTTAGATTCTTTAGGTGTTTTAGCCAGGTTTTGAGAATGTGGTGAATTTATTAACGGCTTTGATTGTGATTCTAATTCGGCTTCATTTAATGACTTATCTGACATATGTGGTTTAGAGGAAATGGTTTTCCCTTCATTTGATTTAGTCTTTGAAATAGATGATTTATTAGGAGAATCGTTAGGTTTATCAGGTAACATTTTTAATTTAGAAAATTCATTTGTTTTTTCTTTTAACACAGGTGTTTTAGGAACAGTTATAGATTCCAACTGTTCATTTTTAATTTTTGGCTTTGATGAAATTCCAATTATTGGTTCACTTTGATTAGGAATATGCATTGGCTCTTTTGTAATTAATTCATAAGATAATGAAATAGTGCCATCAAATTTAGCTTTATTATTAGTTGTTACAGTTATAGTTTTATTTTGTTCATTAACTAAAGTAGATAATTTAGCTTCTTTTAATTTTGGATATTTTGTAATAAGTGTTTCTATAATTTCATCATTTTTTAATTTTTCTACTCGTAATTTAGAATCTCTAATAATAGAATTTAATGTTAGTCTATTAGAATTAAATTTAATTTCAACTTCACCATAAAAATCACCTACTTCAGTAGAACTAAATATAGCAGAATTTTCTTTTATTTCTTTTATTTTAAAATCTACTTCAAATTGGTTAGAAAGACCTTTATCTTTAAGAGCGTTAAATATACTATTTACATCATTAATTTCTACATTAATTGGTGTGTCTAATTTTAGTTGCTTTAGTTTATTTTTTATATCCTCTTTACTATAACAAGGAATTTTTGCTGAATTTATATATTTGCTTGAGGGTTTTTTAGGGGTTATTATAGCATCAACTCCGCCATCACTTGGATATGTTTTAATTTCTATCTCTAATTGTGAAACGTCAACACTTGAGTATTTAAGTTTAATAGCATTTATAACTTTTGCTTTAGTATCAATAGTTCTATCTTTTATAGAAACATATGCTCAATCAAATATCTTACTTAAATCAGTCTCTTCTTTTTGTTCTTTTTGTTTTAAAACAAAATTAGATAATTGATTAACATTGTTTTTAGAATTTAAAACATAAATAGATAATGTAGTTAGACTAAAAAATATACTACTTGATAATAAAACTAATAATTTTTTCATATAATCATTTTTTTCTTTCTAATATTGTTTAATAAAAGATATATATAAATTTTTTAGTTATCCAAAATAAAAGTAATTATCTATTTACGTTTTTTAAAATATAATAAATAGCTAGCAACTCCACCACCAATTATTGATCCAATCCCTAAAGTTGATCCTATTGCAATTCCAACAATTTCACCTGATGTTTTAGAATTTTTATTAGATTTATTTGTATTTTTATTTGGAATAGTAAGTATAGTATTTTTTGTTGGAGAATTATTATTTTTATTTAATACTGATGGATTAGGTTTTTCAATTTTATTATTAGATAAATTTTTATCCAATTCTTTTTTTAAATCTAAAGAATTAGAACTTGTATTAGGGTTTTTTATAGTAGAATTTGTATCTATATTTTTAGAATCAACTTGCTGATTTTGTTTTTGTTTAACTAGATCAAAATTTAGAAAAACAGTTCCAACAAATTGAGAACTACTAATAGTTTTAACTGTTATTTTTTTCTTTTGATGATTAATATCAATATCTAAATTTTCATTTTTTAAAGAAGGATATGTATCTTTAAGAACTTTAATTACATTATCTTTTTCTACTTTTTCTAATTCTAAATTAGGTTTATAAATAGCTGAACTTAAGATTTTTTTCTTAGCTTTAAATTTTAAATAACCCTCTTCATAAAAATCACCAGTTATAGTAGCTGATATTTTTACACTATCTTCTCTTATATTAGTTATATAAAAATCTGTACTCTTAAAACTAGTTTTTAGTAGATCTTTATTTTTAATGTGTTTTAATATTTCATCTACATTATTAATTGGTATTTCACCTAAATCATTATTTTCTTTTAAAATTAAAGCTAAATTTGTTTTTATATAACAAGGAATTTTTACACTTTTAGTGTATTTGTTTGTATCTTTTTTTGGCGCAATTTTTACATCAATTCCACCTGTATTTTTAACTTCAACATCTATATCTAATAATGAAAAATCAAGATTTTTATATTTAAGTTTAAGTGCTTGTAAAACTTTTTCTTTAACATTATCATCTTTATTTTTAATAGAAATATAAGAATAATTATCAAATATCTTACTTAAATCAGTCTCTTCTTTTTGTTCTTTTTGTTTTAAAACAAAATTAGATAATTGATTAACATTGTTTTTAGAATTTAAAACATAAATAGATAATGTAGTTAGACTAAAAAATATACTACTTGATAATAAAACTAATAATTTTTTCATATACTATTTTTCTTCTTTTCAATAAAAAAGATAAAGAAATTAGTCTTTAACTTTAAGACTAATTTCAATATCTGGTAATTTTATATATTTAATATTAACTGCATCTAACATTTTTTTAGAAGCAATAAATTCTTTTTTTTGATGATATGGATCATTTGCATAATAAATTCTTTTAATTCCTGCTTGAATAATGATTTTAGCACATTCATTGCATGGAAATAAAGTAACATATAAATCGCAATTACTTAAATCAGATCTACTACTTACAATTGCATTTAATTCTGCATGAGCAACATAAGCATATTTATTTTCTAATCAATCTTCATTAGTTTTTGATCACGGAAAATCATCATCACTAACTCCACGTGGAAATCCATTATATCCAGTTGCTACAATTTGTTGTAATTCATTAACAACAATAGCTCCAACTTGAGTATTTGGATCTTTACTTCTCATAGCACTAGCTTTTGCTATTAACATAAAATAGTGTTGTCAAGACAAATAATCTAATCTTTTACTCATAATGATTAAAAATTAGTAATAAACTTTCCAAATTGATTAAATTGTCCATCTCAACCTATATTATTAACTATTTTATTTAAATTGTGAATACTAAATCAACCCTTTTTATAATAAGTTGATAAAGTTAGTAAAACATGTTGATCTAATGCTGGAGTTAAATGAGGTAATAAAATAAAAGTTAAACTAATGACTAAAATAGCTAAAATTAAAAGAATATGAACATATTGAATTCAATTTCACTCTTTTATATTGAATTTAAAAATTCCTCAAAAAGCACTTCCTAAAATAATAGCTGTTCCAGTAATTAACAACCCAGTTCAACCATCACCTAAAAAGAATGAAAATCCAATTAAAAGTAAAATACAAACTACAGCTTTTGCTTGACCAAATTTAGCAACAGGAGTACTTGAGCCTGAAACATCAATTAGTAAAGCACCAATAAATATTCCCATAGTACTGATTATTCCACCAGTATAAATTGTTGGTAAAACACTACTTGAAAATAAACCTAAGACTAAATAACTTAAAATTATAACTAAACTTAGTTTCTTAGTATTTGCTAATTGTATTTCAGTAATTTTTGAAATACTAAAAAAGCTAGTTCCTAAAATTAATAAACTTAAAATATCAATAATTAAGCCATTTTGTTTAATTGGGGCAATACCATAACTAAAAATTCTTCACCATTGTTTTCCAACAATTGTTAAACTTCAATTAGTTCCACCAAAAGCTAAAATTAAAATATTTTTACTATTTGGGTTTGTTTCTAAAATAAAATATCCAATAATTTGTAAGATACTAGGAATTAAAACAAGCACTAATAAAACAACTCAAGAAAAAGAAATTTTATTATTTTTAACACTTTCTAAAAAACTAGTAAATAATTTTATATTATTTTCTTCACTTGTTTCTTTATTTTCTTTTAATTCATTATCTTCAACTTTATTAAAAAACAATAAATTAGTGTTATTAAAATATGGTTCTAAATTAGATTTTAAATTTTGAATTGAAGATTGTAAAACAACTAAATTATTTTTAGTAGTTAATTGATTGTCTTCACTAATAAAAATATGAAAAACATTAACAAGTTTTTTTACTTGCTTTTCAACCTTCTTAATAACATATTCTTTTTCTTTTTCAAATGAAACACTATTGTCAAAATTTAAAATAATTACTTGGTATTTTTCACTAGAACTATATAAATAACTCACACTAGAATTAACTTTAGACTTTAATAACTTATATTTAAAATTTTTAATAAAAAAGTTTTCTAAAGTTTTTTTATCACTAGTAGAAAAATTAGTCATTATTTTCACCCCTTAATTCTTTAATTTTATCATCAAATTCTTTAGGAAGAGGTGATATTAATTCAATTTCTTTTTTTGTAATTGGATGAGTAAATTTTAATTTATAAGCGTGAAGGTATTGACCAAAATCAGTAAATTCTTGGTGTTTTTTACCATAAATTGGATCATTTAAAACAGGGTGATTAATATAGTTAAAATGCACTCTAATCTGATGAGTTCTTCCAGTTTGGATTTGGCATTTTATTAAAGTATTTTTTAAAAATCGTTCAACTACTTCAAAAGTTGTAATTGCATGTTTTGAGTTTTTAGCTGTAACACTCATTTTTTTACGATCAGTTTGGCTTCTACCAATTGGAGCATCAATCAAACCTTTATTTGGCTTAATTACTCCAGTTACAATTGCTAAATATTCTTTATAAATTTGATGGTTTTTAAACATTTCACTTAATAATTTATGAGTTTTATCATTTTTTGCAACAATTAATAAACCTGTGGTTTGTTTATCAATTCTATGTACAATTCCAGGACGTAACTCACCATTAATTGATGAAAGTTCAACATCACTTGCTAATAAAGCATTAACAATTGTATTATTTGTATTATTTAAACTTGGATGTACTGTTATATTATTTTGTTTATTAATAACTAATAAATCATCATCTTGATAAATAATATTTAAATCAATATCTTTGTTTTTAGTTATGTTTGGATCTAAAACAGGATCTTTGTTTTTAGTTATGTTTGGATCTAAAACAGGATCTTTTATAGTAATTATAATTTGTGAATTTGGTTTAACTAAAAAATTATTACTAGTAATAATTTGATTATTAACACTAATACACTCTTCTTTAATTAGTTTTTGAATATAACTTCTTGAATAATCATAACTAGTTAATAATTCAACTAGCAATTTATCTAATCTTAAAGTTGTATTTACTGAATTAAGAGTTATTTTGTTCATTTTCTATTTTTTCTTTTTTTGTTTTAATTTTGCTTTTTATATATAAAACTAATTCAATAATAGTAAATAAAATTGTTAAACCAATTGCAATATTGACATACAAATCAGCTAAATTAAATACATAATCTCTTGAATTAAATAAACTAAAATCTCAAGTTAAAAAATCAACAACTCCATAATATAAATTATCTTCATTACCTGGAGCTCATAATCTAGCTAATAAATTACCTCAAGAACCAGCTAATACAATTACTAAAACAACTAATCATTTTTTATTATTTAAAAAAATAAACATAATTGTTAAAAACAAACTAAAAATTGTTGCAAAAATAATTACTAAATAAGATTTATCATGTAACCTACCATAAGCCATTCCAAGATTAATCACATACTGAAAGTTTAAAAACCCACTAATAAAAGTTTTAGTTTCTCCCAGTTTCATATGAGATACAACTACAGCTTTTGTAATTCAATCAAAACTAATTAAACTTATAAAAATAGGTAAACATACTATTAATTTGAATTTTCAAAGATAATTGTGGTTTTTTAAAAAAACTTTTGTTTCTACTAGCTTATCTTTTATTCACATTTTTTCACCTATAATGATTTAACTACATTATTACAATGATTACAAATTTCATCATCAATTAAATTATCAAAGATTTGTCAACATCTTTGGCATTTTAATCCTTGTTTTTGTACAACTTTAATTGATGAAATATTTGTTCTAACAAAACTATCATCAATATCATCTACAAAATTAATACTATTAACAATAAAGATTCTACTTAAATCTTTAATGTCTTTTAATTTTTCATATTCTTTATCTAATTTAATGTAAACAACAGCTTCAAATCCTTTATTAATTGTTTTACTTTCTCTGCTAATTTCTAGAGCTTTATTAACATCATCCCTTAAAACCATTACTTTATCTCATTTGTCAACAAATTCTTTATCATAAACAAAGTTTTGTTCTCTATTATCTAATAAGTGAACTGACTCAAGTTTATTATCATTTAAATTTTGATAAACTTCTTCAACAGTATGAACTAAAATTGGTCTTAAAATATCAATCAAGCAATACAATTGTTCATATAAAACAGTTTGAACTTGTCTTCTTCTTAGATCGTTTTTACTATTAATGTATAAAATATCTTTAATAAAATCTAAATAAAAAGCAGATAAATTCTTAGTAACATAATTCATAGTTGTTGTATAAACTAAATTGAAGTTTAATTCTTCATATGCTTGTAAAGCTCTATTTTTAAAAGCAGTTAAGTTAGCTAAACTATACATATCAACTTCACTTAATTTAGCTTGATAATCAGTTTTAGGGTCAAAATCATTTAAATTAGCTAAAATAAAACGCATTGTGTTTCTAATTTTTCTATATGCTTCACTAATTTGTTTAATAATTTCTTTTCCAATTTTTTGATCATCAGTAAAGTCAGTTGAAGCTACTCATAATCTTAAAATATCAGCACCAAGTTCATTTGAAAATTCAATTGGATCAACACCATTACCAAGTGATTTAGACATTTTATTTCCTTTTTCATCAGTAGTCATACCATGTGATACTAATTGTCTATAAGGAGATTTGTTTGCATAAATAGTTGAATTAATCATTGAAGCATTAAATCAACCACGATATTGGTCATTTCCTTCTAAATAAATATCATAAGGTGCTTGTAACTTAGGATATTTTTCACTTAAAGCAATTGAACTACTTCCTGAATCAAATCAAACATCTAAAGTGTCTTTTTCTTTTCTTAATGATTTGTTTTTATATTCATCTGGTAAAAATTCATCAGCATCTAAACTAAATCAAGCATTAGTTCCAACTTTTTCAATTTTATTAATTGCATAGTTTAAAATTTCATTGTTTAAAACTAAATTATTATTTTGATCATAAAAAGCAATAATTGGAACTCCTCATAATCTTTGACGAGAAATAGTTCAATCAAGTCTTTCGTTTAAAACTTGATATAAACGTTTTTTAGCTCATTTTGGATGAGTATCAATTTGATCAACATTTTTTAAAATTTCATCTTTAACTGGAGCTAAGTTAACAAATCATTGTAAAGTACATCTATAAATTATTGGTTTTTTAGTTCTTCAGTCATGTGGATATGAATGAGTTAAAAAGTTTAGTTTTAATAATTTATGGTTATTTTCTAATCTTTTAGTAACTATTTTATTAGTATCATCATAAAACATACCAACAATTTCTGGATCTACATCACCAATTTCATTTGTAAATTTTCCTTGATCATCAAGTGGAGCAAATGGTTTTACATTATTTTGTTTTGCAATTAAAAAGTCATCTTCACCAAATCCTGAAGCAATATGAACTAAACCTGATCCAGACTCACTTGTAACATGATGTCCTAAAACTATTTTATTAATTTTTGAATCATATAAAGGGTGAACATAATTTAATCCAACTAATTGATTTGCATCTAATTCTTTAACTACTTTAACATTTTCTCAACCAATAATTTTACTTACTTGATTTACTAAATCAGAAGCTAAAATAAATTGTTTATCAAGATTTTCTACTTGAACTAAACTATATTTAATTTTTTCTCCAATAGCAATTAATTGGTTTGATGGTAAAGTTCAAGGAGTAGTTGTTCAAATAACTAATTGAGTATTTTTAAATTCATCACTATTAACAACATCACAACCTACATAAATTGAAGGAGAAGTTACATCTTTATAAATAATTTCAGAATCAGCTAAAGCAGTTTCACTTGATGGTGATCAATAAATAGGTTTTAAATCTTTATAAATCAATCCTTTTTGATACATTTTTTCATATAATCTTAGCTCAGACATTTCAAAATCATGAGTTAAAGTTACATATTTAACATCATAATCAGTAAACATTCCTAAACGATTAAATTGATCAGCTTGATTTTGGATTTGTCCTAAAGCATATTTATAACAAAGTTCTCTAAAAGCAACACTGCTCATAGATTTACGATCAACACCCATTTTAGTAACAGCACTTTCAATAGGTAAACCATGAGTATCTCAACCCATAATAAAAGGAGAATAATACCCAGCTGCATTTCTATATCTAACAATGAAATCTTTTAAAGTTTTATTTAAAGCATGACCAATATGCAAATCTCCATTTGCATAAGGTGGTCCATCATGTAAAATAAAAACTTTTTTATTTTCATTTAATTTCATTTTTTTATTATAAATTTTATTATCTAGTCAAAATTGTTCAATTTTAGGCTCTTTTTGAGCTAAATTTGCACGCATATCAAAATTAGTTTGACCAATTAATAATGTGTCTTTATATTTATTTGACATATTTTTCTTCCTTTCTAATAACAAAAAATCACTCCATTAAGGAGCGATTTACCGCGGTACCATCCTAATTAAATTATAAAATATTCTATAATTTATCTTTATAGTTTTAACGTGACAACCGCAAAATTCTACTCAGCTATAGAGCTTTTCTTTTTTGAAGATAAAAAGTGATATTTTATAAATTCTTTTACTAATTTTCACCAACCATTAGCTCTCTGAAAAAAGTTTATTTATAAAATGTGTCTTTTTATATTAAGGTTATTTTATATTAAATTAAGCTTATTGTCTATTTTTTTCTAGTTATTTAATAAAAAATAAAATACTAAAAAGTGATATTTAATCTTATTGATTAGCATTTTTTAATTTTTTACTAATGACACTGCCATAGGTTTTTAAGAAAAAATTAATATACTTTGTAAAAGACAAAAAAAGAACTTTTAAAAGCTCATTTTTAGTTTTATTCTAAGTTAACACAACAAATAATTATTTAATAAGAATTACTAATATTAATCAAGTTAATTAAATAATAAATAATTAAAAATAAATTCAAATAAATTTATATTAGTATTTTATAAATTTTTGTTATTTGTGATTATTTTTTTCTTGTAATTTAACAAAATTTAAACTTTTAGTTATGTACTCATTTTCAAATTCAATAATAGATTTAGTATGATGAGACCCATGATCATAGATTTCAATTTGATTAGCAAAACTATTTTCAATATTATTTTTCATTTGATACATTCTAAAACTATCTAAATAACTTGTAACTTTATCTAAACGATTATGAATATATAAAACTGGAATATATTTTGTATTAATTGAAATTAACTTAACAAAATCTAATTTAGTCAAATCAACATCATATTCATTTTTATAAATTTCTAAAATATTATCTAAAACATCTTTTGAAAGATTAGTTAAAAATTTAGGAGAATAATCTTTAATCATTCTTTGTAAAAGATTTTTAACAGACATATATGAAGAATCAGAAATAGCTCATTTAATATTTGCTTTTTTAATTAACTCATGTTCTGTTAGTAAAAAATAATTAGTTGTAAAAGCACCCATACTAGTACCAACTAAACCAATTAATCTAACATCATAATTTTTAATTAACCAATTAATAGCAGCAATTAAATCTCACTTTTCTTTATAACCTCAAGTAATACAATTAGAATCACTAATACCATGATTTCTAAAATCAAAAGTTAAAATATTATATCCTAAACTTTGATAATGTCAGATTAAATATAAAACGTCTAAACGATTAGAATTATATCCATGTACACCAATTACTCATTTATTAGATTCTTTTTCATTTAATCAAATACTTGCAGCTAATTTTGTGTTATCTAATGAATAAATTCAAAAATTTAAATTAGGATTTTTATATTCTTTAATTTTTAATTTCTTATTTGAATTTCTATTTATTGAATTAAGAAATGAAAATATTTTAATAGGGCTAAAATTAATAGCAAAACCTTCATCTCTTTTGTGAATAGTTTTTGAAAATCTAGAGTTTCACATATTAATCATAGTTTTTGCTAAGTTTGGGTATTTATCATTCATTTTTAAATTTAATAAGAATTAAATAAATTAATTTAATTTTTAATTATAAATTTATAAATATTTTCATTAAGTCTAATATATTCACCTTTTTTAACATATAAAACTCCAGAAAGAAAATCTTTAAAACGTTTAGCTTTATTATCATCTAAGTTTTTAAAATCTATAACAACAACATTATGTTCTAATAAAGTATCAACAATTGATTGAATTTCAGAAAATTTCATAGGACTAAAAACATATGTATTAACAGGAGTTTTTTCAAAATCTAAATGATCTAAATGATTATCTTTAAAATTAGAATCATTATCAAAATTATTTGTTTGATAATTTTGATTAGAAGTACTTTGTTGATTATGACTATCTTTTAAAATAGGACTTTCATTTTCATAAAAATCAGAATCATTCAACTCAAATTCTATTTGATCTTGATCTTTATCATCTTGTTTAAAATTACTTTTTTTCTTTTTAAAAAACATAATATTTATCTCCTATTTTAAAAATGTTGGAAAGTCATCATCATTGAAATCTTCTTCAGTATCTTCTGTTGTTGTTAAAATCGTTTCATCATCAAATTCATCATTTTCTTCTGTTTTTTCTGTTTCTGCTTTTTTCATATGTTCTGGTTGTGTTTCAGATTTATTTGGTTTTACAATATTTGGTTCATGGTTTTGTAAATTTTTATTATCAAAACCTGTTGCTATAACAGTTACAATAATTTCATCATCATCTGTTAAATCATCATTAATAGCCATACCAAAAACAATGTTTAATTCTTTATTATTTACAGCTTGACTAATAACTCCAACTGCATCATAAGCATCATTTAAGCTTACAGTTCTTCCACCAGTAATATTTACAATAATATCTTTAGCACCTTCAATTGAAGCTTCTAATAATTTTGATGAAATCGCTTCTTTTGCAGCTTCAACAGCTTTATCTTTTCCAGAAGCAACTCCTATTCCAAATAAAGCGTTTCCTTTTTTATACATAACTGTTTTAACATCAGCAAAGTCTAAATTAATTGTAGCTGGAACTGCAATTAAATCAGTTATAGTTTGAACACCTTGTTTTAAAATAGTATCAGCTTCTTTAAATGATTCAGCAATTGGAATTGATCCAATATATTCTAATAACTTATCATTTGAAACCACTATTACTGAATCAACATATTTTCTTAATTCTTCTAAACCTTCTTTAGCATTAACATTTCTATGTCTTCCTTCAAAAATAAATGGTTTAGTTACAATTCCAATTACTAAAGCTCCAGATTCTTGAGCAATTTTAGCAATTACAGGAGCAGCACCAGTTCCAGTACCTCCCCCCATTCCAGCAGCAATAAAAATTAAATCAGCACCTTCAACTACTTTTTTTATTTCTTCTTCGCTTTCAATAGCTGCTGCTTTTCCTACTTCAGGATTTCCTCCAGCTCCTAATCCTTTAGTAGTTTTTTCTCCTAATATAATTTTGTTTGGTACCGGTGAAGATTCTAAAATTTGTGCATCAGTATTTATAATATAAAATTCAACACCTTGAACATTTTCTTCAAACATTCTTCTAATGGCATTGTTTCCGGCTCCACCAACACCTAATACTTTAATTCTTGCAATTTGTTTAAATTCGTTTGTCATATTTAGCCCTTTCTAATAATAATGATATATTGATTTTTAAAAATATTTTTATCTTAGTAGTGCTTTTTAGAATTTATAAAAAAACCTTTATAGAAATAGTATTTTTAAATAATTCTAACTACTAAATTCATTATTTTTAAAGTATAAACTAGCTGCTATAAAAGCACTTGAATCTTGTTCAAAATTTAGATCTCCTAAAAAATTATTAGTTATAAAATGATCATTTTTTAAGTCTTTTAATATTGTTTTAATTGCTAAAATTTTATTAATTAATCCAAAATTATAAACTTGATAAATGTTTATATCTTGATCTTTTAAAACATTCTGTTTAATTGATAAATAAATTTCACTAATAATAGTTTTAATATGATTTTTTAATTGTTTTCCATTAGTAACTTCTAATTTATTTTCTGAATTATTTCACAAACTTAAAACATTTAAATTATCTATATTAAAAGAAGAAAAATCTAAATTATTAAATAAATAATCTTTACTCATTTCTAAATTAATATTTAATGATTGACTAAGATTTTTAATAATTTTGTTTACTCCAAAAGAAAACTTTAGAATTTTTAATAAAACATTATTTTGAAAAATACCAACCTCAATTTGATCTAAACCTCAATCAATTATTAATTTATGATCCTGACATTGATTTTTTACTAATTGATTTAAACATAAAATCCTTGGTTTAACAAAAGCAATTTGTTTATTTAATTTTGAAAAAAATTTTTCTAGTGAATAATAAAGATCATAAGTAATTGACAATTCTAAAAAAATCATTACTAATTTAGTATTATCATTATTAATAAAATATTTATCTAACTTTTGATGATTAATTATTTGATTATTAACTTGTAATTCTATTAGTTTAGAATCTAGTATTTTTAAATTTGTATCTTCTTCAAATTGGAGTTTATTTATTTTTTTAATAATATAGTCTAAATTAGTATTTGAAATCGTTTTTTTATCTTTAGATTTTAGATCAAAATTTCTCATTTTTTTAGTAATATTAATCGAGTTTGAAATAATTAAACCAACTTGTTTGATTTTTGAAAAACTAGAGTTTTTTTCAAATTCACTAAAACAATTAGCTAAAAATTTATAAATATTTAAATTATCTTTAATTTGATCTTTATCTAAAATTTCAAATTCATCTAATATATAAATATTTTTATATATAATAATTGCTTGATCATTAAAATATTTTACAATTTGAAAATTAATAACGTTTTTATTAAATTCAACAATTGGAAATATTTGTTTATCCATAATTACCTCTAGTTTTTTTCAATAACTCAAAGTTTTGCACTATGAGAGCGATGATTATTTTCTAGTTCTAGTAAACTTGGTTTAATTGGTTTTTTAATTACCAATTTAAATTGAGAATTTAAGTTTGCTTTAATTGGTAAATTATTAAATAGTTGTTCTTGAAAATAATTTGTACTACTATTAAAAATATTTTTAACTATTTTTTCTTCTAAAGAATGAAAAGTAATAACACAAATCCTTCCTTTACTATTTAATAAATCTAAAGCTTGTTTTAAAGAATTTTCTAAAACTATTAATTCATTATTAATAAAAATTCTTAATGCTTGAAAAGTTTTTTTAGCTGGGTGTTTTTTTTGTTTTAAAACTTTTTGAGGTAATGCAGATTTAATTACTTCAACTAATTGTAATGTTGAATTAATTGGACGAGATAAAACAATTTTTTTAGCTATACTTTTTGCAAAACTTTCTTCACCATATTTAAATAAAATATCTTCAATTTGAGTTTCTGAATATTGATTAATTATAGTATCTGCTGTTAAATTGTTATTAGTAATATCCATTCTCATATCTAATGGACCATCGATTCTATAACTAAACCCTCTAGATCCTATATCTAATTGTGGTGAAGAAACTCCTAAATCATATAAAATGCCATCAACACTAAAAATATGATTAATAGCTAATAAAGCTGACAAATTTGAAAAATTGCCTTGAATTAGAAAAAAATTATTACTAATTTTTTCTAATTTTTCTTTTGCTTGACCAATTGCAGTTTTATCTTGGTCAATTGCATATAAAAACCCATTTTGACTAAGTCTTTTTAAAATCTCACTAGCATGTCCAGCTCTTCCAAGTGTGCAATCAACATAAATACCATTAAGTTTAATATTTAAATATTTAATACTTTCATCTAATAAAACCGGAATATGTTTGTCCATATAATTTCCTAACTATTTTCTTTTAATAATTCTTTTTTATGTTGATTATATTTATTTTTACTTCAGATTTCTAAGCGATTACCTAACCCTAAAATAAAAACATCTTTTTCAATGTTTAAACTTTGAATTAGATTATAAGGAATTTTAATTCTTCCTAAATTATCAATACCAATTTCAACAGTGTTTGATCAAATAATCCTTTCAAGATCTCTAATATCTTTTTGATCACTTATTTTATTTAAATGCTCTTTTATTTGCAATAAAAAATCATCTTTTGATCAAATTTCTAAATCAGCTTCAAATCCTTTAGTTAAATAAATTGGATTTGAAAGTTTATTTCTCAATTTAGCTGGTAGAGTTAAACGTTGTTTTGCATCCATACAATGTTCATATGTACCAAATAACATTCATTTATCACCCACTTTTATCCACTATTCATTATTAATATACCACTTTAAATTAAAAATAAAAAAAGGTTGTATTAAATACAACCAAATTAAAAATAATGTTATTATGCTTCTACTACTTTTACTTCTTTATTTTTGTAAAATCCGCATTCTTTACATACATGATGAGGTTTAATCATAGCCCCACAATTAGTACATGACACTAAACTAGCAGCTGAAAGTGCTAAATGACTTCTTCTTTTATTTTTTGCAGATTTACTAGTTTTTCTAAATGGTACTGCCATGTTAATACACCTCCTTATTTACTTTTATCTAATTTAAAATTATCAAGTTGTTCTCATCTTGGATCTATTTGATCATTTTTAGAATTTTGAAAGTCATCTTCACTTTCTAAACTTCATCCAAGACCATACTTTTTAAGTATATCATTATTTAAAGATAAATTGAAAGGAATATTAAGATTTATTTGCTCAATTATATAATCTAATAAATTAAATTGATCACTAATAATAATGTTAGTATTAAAATCACTATTATTAGTAAAACTATACTCATCATCTCAATCAATAGAATTACTATATTTAATCTCATTTCCTATTCTTGAATCAATACCAGTAATTGTATAATTAATTACTCCATTAATAAAAATAGTTTTAATTGATTCATTATAATCAAGATCTAAATCATAACTAATATAGTCATATGACTTAATTAAAATATTATTTGGTTGGTAATTATTTAACTCAGTTAGTTCATTTTTAAGTTCATAATGTTTTTTATTTTTAAAATCATTAATACTAAAAACTAGTTTCATTACCTAATCACTACTTTCATTTTTTTAACATTAGAAATAATTTTTTCAAATTCTGTATTAATTTCAGCTTCAGTTAATTGATGATCTAAATCATTAAATATAAATTGAATAGTTAAAGCTTTTGTATTATTTTTAGCTAGTTTATCATCTAAATATAAATCTACAACTTTACTACTAGTTATATATTTAACATCACTAATAGCTTTTAATAAAACATCTTGATAAATTAGATCATTTGAAATTTCTATTGTTAAATCTCTTGAAGAACTTTGAAATTTACTTAGTGTTTTTGCTTCTATAGTTTTATTTTTTAATTCATTTAAAACATCTAAATTAATCTCACAAACAAAAGTTTTATTCAACTTATTTTCAGATTCAAATTTAGGATTTAACTGATAAATAAAACCAACTAATTGTTTTTGATAATAAATAGTTGCATTAATATAAAGATGAATTTCTTTAATAACATCTAAATTATTAACATATTTAATTTGACTAAAATCTAAATTATATAAATCAAAAATACTTTCTAAAATTTCTTTATTATAGTAAAAATTATTTTCAACTAACTGATGAGTTAAGCCATTTTTATAAATATGATGGCTTGTTAGAAATACTAAATGTCTTTGTTTTAATTGATTTAAATTATAAATATCTGCAATTTCAAATAGCTTTAATTCTTTATTATTAATAGAATGATTATAAATAGCAGTATCAATTAATGATTTACTTAAACTAGTTCTATAAGTTTGTCTTAAATTTGATAATGGCGATAATAAATTTATAAAATCTGAAATATTAAATAAATTTCAATGTTTTGCATCAATTTGAGTTGTTAAAGAATAAGTTTTAGTGTTATTAAACCCTAAACCAATTAAATAATTAGTTAATTTATTTTCTAATTTTAAATTTAAGTTTTTAGGTTTTTTAAAACTAGTAAAACTTAAAGCAACTTCTTGAATATTATCATATGAATATAATCTAGCAACTTCTTCACACAAATCATTTTTGCTTGATATATCAATTCTATTTGGATCAATATTAAAAGTTAATAAATCATTTTTATTAGTAATTTTAAAATCTAACTTTTTAAATAAACTTTTAATTTGATCAATAGTTAAATTAGTACCTAATAAATCATTAATTTCAGATATTTTAATTTCAAATTCAGTTTTATTTTTATAAGTTTGCTTTAAAACTTTAACTTTATAAGCTTTATTAACTAAATTATAACTATTTAATAAACTAGTCAAGTTTAAATTAGCTAAATCAAATAAATTAGGATTAATCGGTTTAATGTATCTTTGTAAATTAATATTAGAAGTATTTAAAAGTTTTTGTTGTTTTCTCATTAAATTAGGTTCAATATTTACCATAATGTTTAAAACATTTTTAGAATTGTTATCAATACTAAATTTAGATTCAGTTTGTAAGCCTATAATATTAACTATTTGATTATCACTAGTTAAACATAAAAGTTCTTTATCATTATGATTAATTAATTCTAATTTTAAATTAAAACTTTTTAACTTATCTAGATCAATTAAAATATGAGTTTGAGCTGTTGAAAGTGTTGAAAGTAAACTTAGATCATTTATTAAATTATTAGTTGAACTAATTTGATTTAATTTTAAAAAAATATCATCAATTGAATCTAATTTATTTAAATGATTATTTAGAACAAAATTTGAATAACTAATAGTTTTTATTTGTTCTTCAATTTTCTTACTAATTGTTATTTTTAAATCTAAATCATTTTCTTTAAAATCATTAAATTTATTATCATAGTTTTTAATTTCTAAATCAAAATAATTTGCAAGTTCTTTTAAAATTTGAAAACTAGCTAAACAATCACTTCTATTTAAAGTTAGATCAATTTCAAATAAATAATCATCTAAACCAATAATTTGTTTAACATCTTTTCCTAAATATTTTTTTAAATCTAGATTTTTATCAAAAACATTATAAATTTTTAACTGATCTTCTTTATTAATAACAGATTGGTTGATACCAATTTCATTTAAAGCACAAATCATTCCTTGTGATTCATAATTTTGAATTTTTTTACTAGTTAAAGTTAAACCGTTTGCAATAGTTGCATTAATTGGAGCAACAATTACAAATTGATTAACATCAACATTACTAGCTCCACAAACAATTTGTAAACTTTTAGTTCCTATATTAACTTTGTTTAATTTTAAATGAGTGTCTGGAATTTGTTTTGATTGTTCTACATACCCTAAAACTAGTTCAGAATTTAATGAGTTTAAATCATAAACATTATCAACTTCAAATCCTAAAGAATTTAAAGCAACATTAATTTGATCATTTGAAATGTTATCTAAATTAAGATATTTTTTTAATCAATTTCTTGTAATAATCATACAAACTCCTATTCTGAATAAAATTTAAATTGCTCTAAAAATTTAACATTATTTTCATAAAAGTTTCTAATATTTGAAATATTAAACTTTAACATAGCAATTCTTTCAATACCAATTCCAAAAGCTAGTCCTGAGCATTTAGTTGGATCTAATCCATTTAATTTTAAAACGTGTTCATTAATCATTCCAGCACCTAGTATTTCAATTCAACCAGTTTTTTTACAAATAAAACATCCTTTAGAATCACATTTAAAACAACTTACATCAACTTCAACACTTGGTTCAGTAAAAGGAAAATAGCTTGGACGTAATCTAATATTAATATCTTTATTAAATAATCTTTGACACATATATTTTAAAATTCATTTTAAATTAGCAAAGCTTATTTTATTTCCAACAACAAACCCATCTATTTGCATAAATTGATGAGAGTGAGTAGCATCATCATCGTCTCTTCTATAAACATTTCCATAACTAATTACAGCTAAATTATTATCATCAGTTTTTAAACTAGCTAATTTAGTTAACATTCTTGAAGTCATATTAGTACAATGTGTTCTTAAAACTAAGTTATTATCTAAATAAAAAGTATCTTGCATATCTCTTGCAGGATGATCTAATGGTAGATTTAATTTTTGAAAATTATATAAATCAGATTCAATTTCAGTTCCACTAACCATTTCAAAGCCAATTTCAGTAAAAATATCACTAATTTCTTCAATAACTATATTTAAAACATGTTTTGAACCAAATTTTAAACTAGAATTTTTTAAACTAACATCAATTTTTTCTTTTTCTAATTTTATTAATAATTCTTTATTTTTTAATTCTTCTTGTTTGTTGTTTAAATTATCAATAATAGTAGTTCTGATTTGATTTGCTAATTTACCAATTTCTTGTTTTTGTTCATTACTAATAGTTTTAATTGATTTTAAAATTGTAGTTAAATTAGAATCTTTTCCAATAAATTCTTTTTTTAATTCTTCTCAATCATTTAGATCTTTAACTGATTTTAATTTAGTTTTAAAACTATTTAAAATTTCATTTAATTGTTCTATCATATTTTTTTCTTTCTAAACACATTTTATATTTTATTTTAAATTTTTTTGAATTTGATTTAAATAAATTTGCTTATTATTAATATCTTCAATATAAGCTGAAATTAAAATTCTAATTACAGGATCATCTATTTTTTTATTAATTGCTTTAATAATATTAAATAAGTTTTTTTGAAAATCTAGTTCTAATCTTTCAAACTGATAATTAAACATTAAATTATTGTCATAAATTTTATTAAACTCAATCCAATGATTTTTTAAAGCATCATTAAAAATTCAACAAATAAAAACTTCACTAATAAAAGTTTTTAATAAAGTATAACTTGTTAACAAAAATCTTTTATAGTTAGTTTCTATAAAATTATCATTATTTGTTTTTAATAAATATTTAATACAAGCATCATTAGTTTTATTAAATAAATCTCTAATTTGATCAATTTTTTGCTCAATTACATTAATCATTAAATAAGAAAAATGTAATTTAGATGAATTTTGTAAATAAGTAATAAAATCAGGTTTATTTAAAATTTTATTAAAATCAAAAAAAGCTCAATTAATAATAATATTTGAACATTTAGTTTTTTGCTTTTTAGAAACATTGTTTTTAAAAAAGTTATTTTTAATTAATATAAAATCAACCATATTTACCTACTTTATTCAGCTTGAGTAATTTGAGTTAAAGGAGTTTTTTTAACTTGTTCATCTGAAAATACTCAACCTATAAATAATACAAGAGCAATTACAATAAATGTAACAAATAAAGTTTTAAAATCAAATGCTAAGAAAATATAAATATGTCATTTATAACTTACATAATATAAAAATGATCATCAGATTAGATTAGATAATAAATAAGCAATAATAAATGAAATAATAGCACCAATTATATAACTTCCCATAACAACTCAATTTACTTCACTATTTTCATACCCAATAGCTCTTAGTGTTAAAATAGTTTTTTTAGCTTCATCAACAACAATATTCATCACAACTACTAAAATAATTGTTAATAATAAACTTACTAGTAAAATGAATAACAACATCACTTGATTAGTGATTTTAGTAATTTTGTCAATTGTTTGCTTTACTAAATTAAAATTGAATAATTTTGAATTTAATCTACTTAAATTTTGAATAGCAGGATTTGGAGTATTATAAATATCATTTGCTAAATCTAAAGTTTTATATTTTGAAATAAAGTTATTAAATTCAGTAAATATAGTTGAATACATTGATAAAAAGATCGGTGCAGTTTTATTAATATCAATTGCTAAATTATTTCCATAATATTTAATTGTTTTAAAAGAATCATCTAATTTAGAAAAATTAATTGTACCTTCTAAAATTTTATTTTTACTTCATAATTGGTTAAAAATTAAAGGGTTGTTATTTTTATATAAATCTTGAGAAAACATTTCACTAGCAAATAGATCATAATCTAAAAATAGATTAGGGATTTTTGAAATTGACAAAGTTTCAGATTTATTAATACCAACAACATTTAAAGCAAATTTTTTTACAAAAGTTGTTTTAGTTTCAACAATAATTTTACTATCAATTACTAAGTTATTTGCTTGAGCATAATAATAAGGAACAATAACATTAAATGTTGGTAAATTTTTATGTCGCTTTGGTAATTTTGTTAAATCTTGAAAAGCTTTTAAACTTACTCCTTTAAAATTTAAAAACTGATTAACATCACTAAATTTATGATCTTTTAATCTATATAAAACTAAAGAATAAGAACCAGGGTTTAAAACATCACTATTTGAAGCAAGCACTACAGCTGATAATAAATCTTTAGATGAGTCATAAAACATTTGATTAAAACTAACAATAGGATTTTTTTCAAATTTATTATCTAGATTTTGCATAATCATAGAAGCTAGTAAAATACCTTGACTAGCATTTGATAAGTTTGTTGAGTTTAATAAAGAATCGATTGAAAAGTTAGGATTAGATTCTAAATCATTTTTTGGATCTTTTTTATTTTTATTATTTTTAAAACTATTATTAATAATTTTTTCTAATAAAGGATTGTTTGCAATTGTTCAATATTTTTGATCACTTGGATTAAATTTTAATAAATCATTGTCTTTAGTTAAAAGATTTCAAGCTTTTTGTATGTCATTTTTAGACTCTTTATAATTAATAAAAATTTGATACAAACTATAAGCTTGTGCTAATTTGTAAGAAAAAATCTTAGCAAATGAACTTAAAAAGATTGAATTATTTAAATTATTTCTATTTGCTTGTAGACCTATAATTGTATTTTCTAATTGATCACTATTAGCTGAATTTAAATCATAAAATGTTTTACTAGAGTGTTTATTATCATTTAATAAATCTTTTATTGTTAATTTGATTTTTTTGTTATTTTTAAAATCATTTAAAGCTGTTGTTCACTTTGGATTTTCATTATACAAATTAAATTTACTGATATAACTTAAATAATAATCATTTTCTTTAGTTAAAACTTCATAATCATTAGTTTCTGTTTTACCTGGTTGCAAAAATGGGATTAAAGTTTTTTTAGCATACTCTAGTGGTAGAATCATTGAAACTTTTTTTTCATCTGAAAGTGAATTAAAACTATTATTTAAAATGTTTAAAAATAATTCTACTCGATATCTGCTATCAGTTTGCTTAGAATCAGTATTTAAATAACTATTAATATTTTTTTTATTTAAATCATAATATGTTAAAGTTTGTCTAGTATTAGGATCATTTGAATTGACATATCCTAACTTATCATTTTTACTAGTATTATCAATTTTTTTATTAACATTTCAAACTGATTTAGTAATAACATCATCTTTGATTATTGACAAACTTTGATTAATTGACTGAAATAAAATAGCTGGAGCAACAAATAATAAAGTATAAGTTAAAGAAGCAAAACCAAAAAGAATTTGAACAGCTGCAAATTTACCTTTAGCATTCTTAATAAAAGATAAGCGCATTCTATAATTAAACCCAATATTATGTTTTGATAATAAGTTTGTAAATGCACCGCTTTTTGTTCTTTTTGTTTTTTTAGAATTATTCATTAATGACAAAACTGGTTCTTTAATATAAATAATTGAAGCAAAATAAGAACCCATTAAAAATACTAATGGAATAAATACAATTAAAAAAACTAATAATAAAGGTGAAATATAAATATTATTAAAAGTAAATGTTACAGAATTAACAAAATTTGAAGATGAATAAATTTGAATTGGAATTGATAAGATATATCCAATAATTAAACCAAAAAAGATTGTTAATCATGTTTTAAATGCAAAGATTCAAGAAAGTTCAACTACTTTATAACCAAATGATTTAAAAATTCCAATTTGTCTTCTTGTTTCATTCATTTCTTTTTTTAATGCAAAATTAATAAAAATAAATGAAAGTAATAAAACAAATACACCTATAACAATATAAATTATTACTTGAACTTTTATAGTACTAATTGCTTGAGAAGTTCTTAGTGAATATCATTCAGTAACTAAAGAATTAGTTTTGTCAAAAATTGAAAAACTTTGAGTAGAATTATTATCAAATTTAATAATAAAATGTTGATTTAGTTGATTTGTTGAAGCATTATTTAAATTTTTAATTCTAAAGTCTACTTGATATGAAGTATCAATTTTATTTGCAAAGTTTCATCTAGAGTTTCTTATTGAATTAATAAATTCCTTACTAGTATATCCAACTACATAACTAGTTTTATTTTGAAAATAATCAGTAGCTGAGTTTTTAGAAACTATATCATCAAAAGTTGAACCTATTCCAACTATTTTACTATTTATTGAATTTAAATAATAAGCATCTTTTTTGTTGATTAAATTTAGATAAATATCAGAAATATTAGAACTTGGAATAATAAATTCATCATTAATTTTCAAATTTCTTGCTTTTGCATATGAAGATGAAATAACTATTTCAGTTGGGTTAACTTTTTTTTGATAATTAATGTTTGGATTTCATTTATCAGCTAATTTAGAATTTTTATAATTTTTATCAAACTGAATTTGATTAAAATCTTTATTAGTATTTTTAAATACTTGATTATCTGAAGTTAATTGTAATGTTAAAAAAGGTAGTAATTGTCCTACTGAACTTTGTTGAATTTTAAAACTTTTTTTAGTTTGTAATAAAAAATCATTAGTATTATTTAATAGCTGATCAACAACATAAATACGGTCATCATATAAAAATTTTTCATTAGCTAATTCTTTTGTAAATTCTTTTGAAAAAACTAAAAAAGAAGGTAAATAAGTTTTTTCCTTTTTATAGTCTTTTATTTGATTCTTTAAATCGTCTAATTGTTTTTTTAAAAAGTTTAATATTTCATCTATCTTATTGTTATTAAACTTACTCAAAATATCAGTAAATTTTAAAGCTAAAATAGGTTTATCAATTAAGTTAATTTCATTAATTGTTAAAAAACTATTAAAGCGAGAATAAGCTTTATAAAATTCTGAAATAACGTAATCATATTTAGATTTGTCATCTAAATAAAACCCATCAGTCATACTTTGATGAAAATCAGCAATTATTCTTTTTAAAATTTGCTTAGAAATATTTAAAAAACTATTTTGATTATTATCTTGATAATTTTTATTTAATATATAAGATTCAGTTTTAATTAAAGCACCATTTCTATATCTAAATAAATCATTATTAATTAAATTACTAATAAAGTTAATTTTAATTTTATCATCGGCTTTATTAATGTCATAAACATACAAATTATTATCTTTTTTATCACTACTAGTATCAAAATTACTTTCCAATTGAGAATTAATAGCTTTAATATAAAGATCAGATAGTTTTACGTTATTTGTATCTTTATTATTAATTTCTTTATTTAAATAAAAAAAATTATAACTAAATTCAGGATTATAATTCATAGATTTTGTATCTAGTAATGAGTTATAACTAGTATTATTTTTTGATAAATAATTAATTTTACTATTTAATTGCAATGGTGTAGCAAGCATTCCTATAATAACAGTTGCTAAAGTAATAATAAAAAGAAGAATCCCAAATGTTGAAACATAATTTTTTTGAAAAAAAGTTTTTAAATAGCTTTTAACTATATGTTGCATTCACTTTCTCCTTTCTTTTAGTCTAATATTATTATAAAGTAAGAGATTAACCTATATAAATTATTAATAAAAGATTAGTGATTTTAAAAAGAGAAACAAAAAAAAGAACCACTAAGGTTCTTATAAACTGGCAGCTTGCTATTTTCTCACATAAGTAATATCTTCACCGTAATAGAGCTTAACTTCTGTGTTCGGCATGGGAACAGGTGTGACCTCTATGCTATAACCACCAGATTATTTTTTGATTGTTCTTTGAAAACTGATTATTAGTTTGAAATGTAAGTTAAAATTGCTTTTTTCTAAAATTCTCTCGATCTATTAGTAATGGTTAGCTTAATGCCTCACAGCACTTACACATCCATCCTATCAACCATGTGGTCTACATGGGATCTTACATCTTATGAATGGGAAAATTCATCTTAAAGGAGGCTTCTCGCTTAGATGCCTTCAGCGATTATCCTTTCTGCACATAGCTACCCTGCTATGCCACTGGCGTGACAACAGGAGCACCAGAGGTGCATCCATTCCGGTCCTCTCGTACTAGGAACAACTCTTTTCAATTTTCCAACGCCCACAACAGATAGGGACCAAACTGTCTCACGACGTTCTGAACCCAGCTCGCGTACCGCTTTAATGGGCGAACAGCCCAACCCTTGGAACCGACTACAGCTCCAGGATGCGATGAGCCGACATCGAGGTGCCAAACCTCCCCGTCGATGTGAACTCTTGGGGGAGATAAGCCTGTTATCCCCGGGGTAACTTTTATCCGTTGAGCGACGGCCCTTCCACACGGGACCGCCGGATCACTAAGTCCTACTTTCGTATCTGTTCGACTTGTAAGTCTCGCAGTTAAGCATCCTTCTACCTTTGCGCTCTATGTATGATTTCCAACCATACTGAGGATACCTTTGAGCGCCTCCGTTACTTTTTGGGAGGCGACCGCCCCAGTCAAACTACCCACCAGACACTGTCCTTAATCCAGATAATGGATTCAAGTTAGAAATCCAATATAACGAGGGTGGTATTCCAAGGTTGACTCCACTAGAACTAGCGTCCTAGTCTCACAGTCTCCCACCTATCCTCTACACGTTATACCAAATTTCAATATCAAGTTATAGTAAAGCTCCACGGGGTCTTTCCGTCTAGTTGCGGGTAACCGGCATCTTCACCGGTACTAAAATTTCACCGAGTCTGCAGCCGAGACAGCGAAGGGATCATTACACCTTTCGTGCGGGTCAGAATTTACCTGACAAGGAATTTCGCTACCTTAGGACCGTTATAGTTACGGCCGCCGTTCACCGGGGCTTCAATTCAAAGCTTTGCTTGCGCTGACTTCTCCTTTTAACCTTCCGGCACTGGGCAGGTGTCACCCCCTATACATCGTCTTGCGACTTAGCAGAGAGCTGTGTTTTTGTTAAACAGTTGCCCCTCCCTCTTCACTGCGGCTCATCATAAATGAGCACTCCTTCTTCCGAAGTTACGGAGTTATTTTGCAGAGTTCCTTAGCTACAGTTATCTCGCTTGCCTTAGGATTTTCTCCTTGACCACGTGTGTTCGTTCTAGGTACAGGCAGTTAATTATTAAGTTAGAAGCTTTTCTTGGAAGCGTGGAGTCATATACTTCGTTACTAGGCGAACCGTTCACTCCCCTATTTTCACACTTCAATGTTAACACAATGCGGATTTGCCAACATTGCCATCTTTGTGCTTAGCCCGGGATATCCAGCACCCGGGATATACTATCCTTCTTCGTCACTCCATCACTAATTAACTGGTACAGGAATATCAACCTGTTGTCCATCGACTACGCTTGTCAGCCTCGCCTTAGGTCCTGACTAACCCTGGGTGGACGAACCTTGCCCAGGAAACCTTGGTCAAACGGCATGGAAGATTCTCACTTCCAAACGTTACTCATGCCGGCATAATCACTTCTAAACACTCCACCAGTCTTCACAGTCTGACTTCATCATATTTAGAACGCTCCCCTACCACTGTATTTACATACAATCCGTAGCTTCGGTGGTAAACTTAAGCCCCGGTACATTTTCGGCGCAGAATCACTCGACTAGTGAGCTGTTACGCACTCTTTAAATGATGGCTGCTTCTAAGCCAACATACTAGCTGTCTGTGCAGTTCCACATCCTTACACACTTAGTTTACACTTAGGGACCTTAGCTGACGATCTGGGCTGTTTCCCTCACGAGCATGGACCTTATCACCCATGTTCTGACTGCTGTGCACAAATTATGGCATTCGGAGTTTAATTCTAATCAGTACCGCTAGGTGCAGCCATCATAGATTCAGTGCTCTACCTCCATAACAATTCACACAACGCTATCCTTAAAGATATATCGGGGAGAACTAGCTATCTCCAGGTTCGATTGGAATTTCACCGCTAGCCACAAGTCATCCAAAGTCTTTTCAACGAATACTGGTTCGGTCCTCCATTAGGTTTTACCCTAACTTCAACCTGCTCATGGCTAGATCACCTGGTTTCGTGTCTACTACTACATACTAAACGCCCTATTAAGGCTCGCTTTCACTACGGCTCCGTTTATATCAACTTAACCTTGCATGCAATAGTAACTCGCCGGCTCTTTCTACAAAAAGCACGGTATTACCCATTAACGGGCTCTACCTTCTTGTAAGCATATGGTTTCAGGGACTATTTCACTCCCCTTTCGGGGTGCTTTTCACCTTTCCCTCACGGTACTGGTTCACTATCGGTAAAATGGTAGTATTTAGGCTTACCAAGTGGTCTTGGCAGATTCCGACAAAATTTCACGTGTTTCGCCGTACTCAGGATACTTTATTGAGATCATTATATTTCATATACGGGGCTATCACCCTCTATGGCGCTACTTCCCAGTAGCTTCTATTATACAATGATTTTCTAACTCGAACAAAAGTCCTACAACCCCACCCCATAGGATGGTTTGGCCTGTTCCGTTTTCGCTCGCCGCTACTAGCAGAATCATTATTATTTTCTTTTCCTCTAGGTACTAAGATGTTTCAGTTCCCTAGGTTCCCATCATATAAGCTATGTATTCACTTATAGATAACATGAGATAAATCATGTTAGGTTTCCCCATTCGGAAATTCCGGGATCAAAGCTTACTTCCAGCTCCCCCAGACTTATCGCAGGTAGTCACGTCCTTCTTCGGCTCCATTTTCCAAGGCATTCACCATATGCTCTTACTATTTTTTAGAAAATCTTTCTAGCAATTTGTAACTCAATTAATTTTAGTTAATTGTTTTTGAAGTCATTACGAATTTAATATCGTAATAATTATCTAATTATAAATATTGTTATAATCAGAAAATTGCATTTCATCTAATATTCAGTTTTCAAAGAACAATCTATATTTAAAGATGTGTGACGATCTCTGAAAACTAAATAGAATTAAATAGTCAGTAATATAAATATCTCCATAGAAAGGAGGTGATCCATCCGCACGTTCCCGTACGGATACCTTGTTACGACTTCACCCCAATCGCTAGTCCTACCTTGGGAAGCGCTCTCCAAATGGTTAAGCTACCTACTTCTGGTATTACCAACTCTCATGGTGTGACGGGCGGTGTGTACAAGACCCGAGAACGTATTCACCGCGACATAGCTGATTCGCGATTACTAGTGATTCCGGCTTCATGAAGTCGAGTTGCAGACTTCAATCCGAACTGAGACTGGTTTTTTGAGATTAGCTCCCCTTCACAGGATTGCAACTCTTTGTACCAGCCATTGTAGCACGTGTGTAGCCCAGGACATAAGGGGCATGATGATTTGACGTCATCCCCACCTTCCTCTAGCTTACACTAGCAGTCTCGTTAGAGTTCTCAACTTAATGTTAGTAACTAACGACAAGGGTTGCGTTCGTTGCGGGACTTAACCCAACACCTCACGGCACGAACTGACGACAACCATGCACCACCTGTCTCAATGTTAACCTCTACTATATCTCTATAGCTTTGCACTGGATGTCAAGCCCTGGTAAGGTTCTTCGTGTTGCTTCGAATTAAACCACATGCTCCACCACTTGTGCGGGTCCCCGTCAATTCCTTTGAGTTTCACTCTTGCGAGCATACTACTCAGGCGGAGTACTTAATGCGTTAGCTGCAGCGCTGAGTTACCCCAACACTTAGTACTCATCGTTTACGGCGTGGACTACTAGGGTATCTAATCCTATTTGCTCCCCACGCTTTCGTGCCTCAGCGTCAATAACAAGCCAGTAAGCCGCTTTCGCCACAGGTGTTCTTCCATATATCTACGCATTTCACCGCTACACATGGAATTCCGCTTACCTCTCTTGCATTCTAGTAAAACAGTCTTCAAGGCGAACCGGAGTTGAGCTCCGGACTTTAACCTCAAACTTGCAAAACCGCCTACGCACCCTATACGCCCAATAAATCCGGATAACGCTTGCCACCTATGTATTACCGCGGCTGCTGGCACATAGTTAGCCGTGGCTTTCTGGTAAGGTACTGTCAAGATAAAGTCATTTCCTACTCTATTTTTTCTTCCCTTACAACAGAGCTTTACAACCCGAAGGCCGTCATCACTCACGCGGCATTGCTTCATCAGACTTTCGTCCATTGTGAAAAATTCCCTACTGCTGCCTCCCGTAGGAGTCTGGGCCGTATCTCAGTCCCAATGTGGCCGATCAACCTCTCAGTTCGGCTACGTATCATCGCCTAGGTGGGCTATTATCTCACCTACTAGCTAATACGCCGCATCCCCATCTCATAGTGAACCAAACGGTTCTTTTGATCTTTTCTCATGCGATAATAAGATCTACATGCGGTATTATCTTTCGTTTCCAAAAGTTATCCCCCGCTATAAGGTAGGTTAGATACGTGTTACTCACCCGTTCGCCACTGAGGTGCAAGCACCCCCGTTCGACTTGCATGTATTAGGCATGCCGCCAGCGTTTATCCTGAGCCAGGATCAAACTCTCATTTTAAAATTTTAAATAAAAGTGATTCTGACTATTTTTATTGTTATAAGTTTTTTATTACTCAAATAAATCTTTTGACAAGATTTGTACAATAATTATTCTATTTAGTTTTCAAAGATCGTCTCGTTAAGAATAAGCTTCTTAACACACAATGATAAGTATATAAAATCAAGAATAGATATGCAATATTTTTTGCTATTTTTTTTAAAAAAATTTACATTTCTACAACTGGTTGAATTCCAATGATAAAAAAGGCGTTTTTTAATACTTGTAAAATAGCTTTTATAAAACCTAATCTCAACTTAGTTAATTCTAAATTATTTTCATCAATAATTTTAATTTCTGCATAATAAGAATGAAAAATCTTACAAATATTTTGAATATAGTCACAAATTTGCTGAGTTGAACGATTATTTGCACTATTTTTAATAACTTCTTTAAAATTATCTAGTATTAATAATAATTCAATTTCTTTAGGGTTATTTAATAAGTTAGTTTCTTTAACTAATGGTGTTATTTTTTTAATTTTAGCTTGATTTAAAATTGAATGACATCTAGCTGTAGCATATTGAGCATAATAAATAGGATTTGATGAATTTTTTAAAGTAATCAAATCTAAATCTAAATCCATATGCGAATTAGAAGACTTACTTGCTAGCATATATCTTAATGCATCAACACCAACTAATTCTAAAATATCAACTAATCAAACAGCAGTTCCTTTTCTTTTAGACATTTTATACTCACTACCATCTTTAATTAGTCTTACCATTTGAACCATTTGAATTTCTAAAATATCTGGATCATTTCCTAGCAATGCTAAACCAGCTTGCATTCTTTTAATATAACCATGGTGATCTCCACCTCAAACATTAATTAACTTATCTGCCTTAGTTCTTTTAATTCTTAAATGGTGAGTAGCAAGATCTGGAAGTATATAAGTATAAGTTTTATCTGATTTAACTAAAACACGATCTTTATCATCACCAAACTGAGTAGTTTTTAAAAATTCAGCACCATCTTTATAATATGAAGCATCTTTAGATTTATACAATTTTAAAACTTTTTCTATTTGATGAGTATCATAAACTTCTTGTTCACTAGATCAGTGTCTAATTTTTACATTAAAATCAGCTAATTGTTGTTTAATAATTTTTAAAAAATAATCTATTGAAATTTGTTTAAATAATGAATGTACATTATCATCTAAAATTTTATTATCAGTATATTTGATATCTTTAAATTGATCATTATATTTATTAATAATTATTTTTGCTAAATCATCATACATCTCACCAGCATAACAATTTTCTGGTTTTTTAGCATCAATATTTAAAGCTTGTAAATAATGAACAAATACAGTTACAGCTAAAACATTAATCTGATTTCCTGCATCATTTACATAATATTCAGTTTGTACTTTATACCCAGCTTTTTTAAATAAGTTAACTAAAACAGAACCAATAACAGCATTTCTAGCATGACCAACATGTAAATAACCAGTAGGATTAGCTGAAACATATTCAATATTAATAATTTTATTTTGTTTTTCTAAGTTTCCGTATTTAGATTTTAAAGTTAAAACATTACTAATAACATTTGATAAAATCTCAGGTTTAACTAATACATTTAAAAATCCAGGATTAGCTATTTGTATACTAGAATAATTATTTGTTAATAATAATTGTTCTTTAAAATCATTTGCTAAATCTAGTGGTTTTTTATTTACTTGTTTACTACTAATCAAACATATTGAACTTGATAATAAACCAGGAGTGTTATTTTTATTAATTTCAATGATTGGTTCTTTTGTTATATTAAATTTTTGACAAATATTTTTTAAATCATCATAAAACATTTCAATAATAGTTCTATTCATATTAAATTGTCATCAACTCTCTTTCTTTTTCTTTTGTTAAATCATCTAATTGCTTAATAAATTTATCAGTTATTTGTTGAATTTTATCTTCATTATCACTAATTAAATCTTTTGAAATGTTTTCAACTTTTTTAATTTCATCAATTGCATCTCTTCTGATGTTTCTAATTCTAATTTTATAACCTTCTAATTCTTTATGAACTTTTTTAACTAAATTTTTTCTCACATCTTCAGTTAGTGGTGCTATTGGAATTCTAATTAAAGTAGCATCACTTATTGGGTTTAATCCTAAATCAGCTTTATGAATAGCTCCAACTGCTTCAGTAATCACATTTCTATCATATGGTTTAATAATAATTAAATTTGGCTCAGGAGTTGTAATTTGAGAAATTTGGTTTAATGGCATTAAACTTCCATAATAATTTACCATTACTTTATCTAAAATAGCTCCACTTGCTTTTCCAGTTCTAATTTGTCTTAAATGTATTACATATGCATCAATAGTTTCTTTCATTTGTAATTCAGCATTCTTTAAAATTAAATCAGTCATAAATTTGTTCCTATTCTATAATTGTTGATTCTAATTTATTTTCTAATACTTTTATAATATTATTATCTCCACTCATATCAAAAACTTCAATCTTTAAGTTAGCGTCTTTTGCTAAAGTAGCTGCAGTTAAATCCATAATTCTTAATTGTTTATCAACTATTTCTTGGTGTGAGATTTTTTTTATAAATTTAGCGTCTTTATGTTGTTTTGGATCTTTATCATAAACTCCTTTAACACCATTTTTTGCCATTAAAATTGCTTCTGCTCCAATTTCGATTGCTCTAATTGTTGCATTAGTATCAGTTGTAAAATATGAATAACCAGTTCCACCTACAAAAATAGAAATAAAACCTTCATTCATTTTAATTCTTGCTTTTTTAAAATTATAATCATCAGTTACTGTTTTAATTGGTAGTGAAGAATAAACTTTAATTTTGTCATAACCCATTTTAGTAATAGTACTTTCAAGTGCTAATCCGTTCATAACTGTTGCTAGCATTCCCATATAATCAGCATTTATAGCATCCATTCCAATGTTTTCGCCTAATTTACCTCTTCAAATATTTCCTCCTCCAATAACAATTCCTAATTTTAAACCGTTTTTAACAAGATGAATAATTTGACTAGCGATATCTTCTAGACATTTTTTATCATAAACTTCAGCATCACCTTTTAAAGCTTCACCGCTTAATTTTAAAAGTACCGTTTTATATTTATAATTCATTTTTCACCTCAAAATACTTCAAAATAACTCTTTATAATTATACAAAAAACCTAAATACTCTTTGTTATAAGATTTAAAAAATATTAATAAGTTATATATAAAAAAAGTATGATCATAAATCATACTTTATTCTAAGATAATTCTTTAATTTTTTTAAAATATTCATTAGCATTTTGATTAGAAATTTCTAATCTAGTATTTTTAGAATTATCTAAAATTACTTGTTTAAATGAACAAGTTTTTGGATATTTGATTCTTTTATATGTTCTTTTAGTTGGTTTGTAATTAATATATAAAGCTTGAGAGTCATTATCTAAAATAATTTTTGTAATTGTTTGAAAATCAATTTTTTCACCTAAATATAAAATTTCATTTTCAGTAATCTTAATAGCAAATCTAGGTAAAAAGATAAATAAAATAATGATTTTACTAATTAAAAATACAAAAGATATTACATTTAAAATTATAGTTGGATACAATTTTTGATTTTCAGAACTAGTTTGACTAAAAACTTTATCTTTTAAATTAAATAAAATTAAACTAATGATCGCTAAAACTAAACTAATAAAAGAAAGAGTATAAAAGATCACAAAATAAATTTTATTATACTTTGTAACTAATGTTTGTTTTTTATTAAATTTAAACAAATAGAAATTAAACATCAAATTAATTAATAAAACAAAAGTAATTAATAAACCTGAAATAATTCCAAAATATTCTACATTTATACTAATCATTATTATTTTAATTGAGCAGCAACTTCATCTGCAAAGTTAGTTACTACTTTTTCAATTCCTTCTCCAACTTCATATCTAATCATTTTAACTAATGAAACATGTTTAGATTTTAGAAAATCTCCAACTTTAAAACTTTCATCAATTACAAATAATTGATCTAATAAACTAACTTCAGCTAAACGTTTTGATAATTTTCCTTTTAAAATATTTTCTAAAACATTGGCAGGTTTAGCTTGTAATTTAGCATCATCTTTAGCTTGTTCTTTAATAATATGCATTTCAGCATTTTTAAAATCATCAGGGATTTGATCCATATTAATGTATTTTGGAGCCATTGCAGCAACATGCATTGCAACATTATAAGCATCAGTTGAATCAAGTTTGTTATCAAAAACTAATAAAGTAGAAACTCTTTTATTAGCATGATTATAAATTACTGAACTACCAGATGTTTTGTTAACTAATTCAAATCTTCTTAGGGCAATTTTTTCACCAATTGTAGCAGTTGCTGAAATTAAACTTTGTTCAATAGTTAATCCAGAATTAGTTTTTACTTGTAAACCTTCTTCTAAGCTTGAAGCATTTGAGCTTAATAAAGCATTAGCAATTTCATCAACTAAACTTAAAAATTTTTCATTTTTTGCAACAAAATCAGTTTCTGAATTAACTTCTAAAATTACAATTTTTTGATCATTTTCTTTAGCTAAAGCAATTCCTTCAGCTGCAACTCTATCAGTTTTTTTAGCAGCTTTTGCTAAACCATTTTCTCTTAGTCAAACAATTGCATTATCAATATTATTATCACTTGCTTCTAAAGCTTTTTTACAATCCATCATTCCTGCTTGAGTGATTTCACGTAATTCTTTAATCAATTTTGCATCTACTGCCATATTTTTTCTCCTTACTCAGCTTTTGGTTCACTTGGTTTTTCAACTTCAGCTACTTGAACAACTGGCTCATTAGTCATTTGTACATTTTCATTTGCTACACTAGTTTGTTGTTCAGCTTGATTTTCACTAGACATTACTGGTCTATTAATTTGTCTTGGTTCTCTTTTTGGAGCAACAGTTCTTAATACTGATGGATTCATTTTAATTTGAGCACCTTCAGCATATGCTTCAACTAAAATGTTAATAATTAAGTTTACTGATTCTTGTAAATCATCATTTCCAGGAATTACATAATCTACCATATCAGGATCAGCATTAGTATCACAAATAGCAATTACAGGGATGTTTAATTTTTTTGCTTCTTTAACTGCAATTTCATCACCTTTTGGATCAACAACAACAATAGCTGCTGGTAATTTATGCATTTGTTTAATTCCACCAAGTGCTTTTTCTAATTTAGCTTTTTCTTTTAAAATTTTAATTTGTTCTTTTTTAGTTCTTAAAGATAAACGACCTTTTTTTTCTTCTTCTTCAATTTCTCATAAAGCTTTAATTCTAATTAAAATAGTTTTTAAATTAGTTAAAGTTCCACCTAATCATCTGTTATTAATATAGAAGTTTCCACTTCTTAAAGCCGCTTCTTTAACAGCATTTTTCCCAGAACGTTTAGTTCCTACAAATAGAATTTTTTGTTGTTTACTTCCTAAAAATTCTAATAATTTTTGAGCTGCATTTAAATGAGTAATAGTTTTTTCTAAATCAATAATATGATTTTTATTTTTTACTCCATAAATATAAGATTTCATTTTAGGATTTCATCTTTTAGTTTGGTGTCCATATTGAACTCCAGCTGCAGATAATTCTTCTCTTGTTATTTCTCTTGACATAATAGCCTTTCTTTATTTGTTAAACTTCAAAATAATTCGAACATTTTCCACTCTTTTTATTTAATTTGAGCACTAGGAAAATGAATTCTTATTTTTGATTGAATAATTTTTTTAAATTAACCAACTTCTATATTTTATCAATTTTTTCTAATTTTACAATTAATAAACAAAAGCATTAATTAAAAAAGCAGAAATTAATCTGCTTATTGGTTTATATTATTTTCTGGATTAAATGAAGTTTGTTCATAAATTTGCTCAATTAATTCTTTTTCTTTTTTAGTTAAATTTTTAGGAACTACTATATTTACTTTAATTATTAAATCTCCTCTTTTATCTTTATTTATAGATTTATATAATCCTTTGTTATTAATAATAATAGCTTCATTAGAATTAATTGATTTTGGTAATTTATATTTAATATCACCATCTAAAGTTTTGATTATAATCTCATTTCCTAAAATCGAATCTAAATAGCTAATATTATAAGTCATTAAAATATCATTATTATTAATAATTTCAAATACTTTAGATTCTTTTAAATAAATATCAATAATTAAATCACCATTAACTCCATTATTAGTTGAAGCATGACCTTTTTGAGAAAGTTTAATTTGTTGATTTGGTCTGATTCCTTTTGGAATATTAACTTCAATTTTTTTTCTTTCTAAATATTTACCTTTACCTTTACAGTTTTTACATTTATTTTTAATAATTTTTCCAGCACCATTACATACATTACATTTAGCTGATTGCTGAAATTGGAAAAATCCCATATTTTTTTGAACTAAAACTTCACCAGTTCCATGACAGTTATTACAAATGTTTATATCACTATTTGACTCAGCACCACTTCCAAAGCAAGCACTACAATTTGTTAATAAATCTAATTCAATTATTTTATCAACACCAAATAAAAGTTCTTTAAATGTTAAATAAATATCTATACTGACACTTTGTCCTTTAGTTGATCTTTGATAATCAGATTTATTAGATCCAAAAAAATCAGAAAATATATTAGTAAAAGATGAAAAACCAGATGAACCCATATTAGAAAATAAATCTTCAAAATCAGTAAAATTTGAAGAAAATCCAGATGAATTATCAAATGCACGATGACCAAATTGGTCATATTGCTTTCTTTTATCTTTATCTAGTAATACATCAGCTGCTTCATTAATTTCAACCATTTTATCATGAGCATCTGGAGATTTATTTAAATCAGGATGATATTGTTTTGCAAGCTTTCTATAAGCTTGTCTGATTTCTTGTTCACTAGCAGTTTTTGATACACCTAAAACTTCATAATAATCCTTTTTTTTCATATTCTCTCTTCTTTTCTATAAAAACAAAAACTAACCAATGTTAGTTTTTATATATTTAGTGTGATTAATTATTTTGTTCTGATGAATTATTATTTGAATCTGAATCATTATGTTTGTTAGCAAATTCAGCAGCTGCAGCCATTGCTTGTTCTAGTTCAGCCATTTTTTGTTCTAAAGCTTCATAGTTTTCATTTTTAACTAGTTCTTTAATTTCATCAATCATTTTTTGTGATTGTTCTTTTTGTTCAGCACTAATTTTATCACCAGCTTGTAATAGTGAAGTTTCAATAATGTTAATATAGTTTTCAGCTTTATTTTTTAATTCAATATTTTTTTTCTTAGCTTCATCATTTGCAGCATTTTCTTGAGCTTCTTTTATCATTCTTTCAACTTCAGCTTCACTTAAATTTCCTGAATTTGAAATAGTAATAGTTTTTTCTTCATTAGTATTTTTATCTTTTGCTGAAACACTTACAATACCATTAGCATCAATTTCAAAAGTAACTTCAATTTGTGGAATACCTCTAGGAGCTGGTTGAATTCCTGTTAGTTGGAATTGACCTAATGATTTATTATCAGCTGCCATTGCTCTTTCACCTTGTAAAACATTAATATCAACAGCTGGTTGATTATCTGTTGCAGTTGAAAAAATTTGAGTTCTTTTTGCTGGAATTGTAGTATTTCTTTCAATTAATTTTGTCATAACTCCACCCATTGTTTCAATACCTAATGATAATGGGGTTACATCTAATAATAAAATATCAGTAACTTCACCAGCTAAAACTCCACCTTGCACAGCAGCACCCATAGCAACAACTTCATCTGGATTAATTGATCTATTTGGTTCTTTATTTAATAAACTTTTTACTAATTCTTGAACAGCAGGTATTCTTGTTGACCCACCAACTAATAAAACTTCATTAATTTCACTTGGAGTTTTTTTAGCAGCACTTAAAGCATCTTTAACTGGTTGAATAGTCAAGTCAACTAAATGTTTTGTAATTTTGTTAAATTCACTTCTTGTTAGAGTTGTTGCAAAAGAAATTGGTCCACTTTCATTCATTGCAATAAATGGTAAATTAATTTCAACTTCTAATTGGCTAGATAAATTAATTTTTGCTTTTTCAGCTTCATCTTTTAATCTTTGTAAAGCCATTTTTTCTTTAGATAAATCAATATTGTATTCAGCTTTAATTTTACCTAGTAATCATTTGATAATTTCTTCATCAAAATTATCTCCACCTAATTTATTATTTCCACTAGTTGCAATAACATCAAAACTTCCACCACCAATAGCTAGAATAGAAACATCAAAAGTTCCTCCTCCTAAATCATAAACTAAAATTGTTTCTTCTTTATCTTGTTTATCTAGTCCATAAGCTAAAGCAGCGGCAGTTGGTTCATTAATAATTCTTTCAACTTGTAATCCTGCAATTGTTCCAGCATCTTTTGTAGCTTTTCTTTGTGCATCATTAAAATAAGCAGGAACTGTAATAACAGCTTTAGTTACTTTTTGTCCTAATTTAGCTTCAGCATAATTTTTCATATATCTTAAAATTTCAGCTGAAATTTGTTCTGGACTATAATCTTTTCCTTCTAAATTAACTTTAGAAGTAGTTCCCATTTTTGATTTTATTGATTGAACAACATTTGGATTAGTTACAGCTTGACGTTTAGCAGCTCCACCAACAATAATATCTGAATTTTTAAAAGCAACAACACTTGGTGTAGTTCTTTGACCTTCAGGATTTTCTAAAATAATAGGTTGACCACCTTCAATAACTGAAACAACTGAATTAGTAGTTCCTAAATCTATTCCAATAATTTTTTCTTTTGCCATGGTTTTATTTCTCCTTGTATCTTTTTTTACTATTTTTTTATTTTAATTATTGTTTTTATTTATTTTGCAACTTTGACTATTGCATAAATTAGTACTTTATCATGGATCATATACCCATCACTTAAAACACCAACAATTTGATTTGTTTTATATTCATCTGATTCAACTGCTTCATTAGCATCATGAAGATGTGGATTAAACATATCACCAACTTTAACATTCATAGCTTTAATATGATGTGATTCTAAAACGTTATTTATTTGACTAACAATCATTTCAAACCCTTTAACATAAGCTTGAACTACTTCATTATTATTAGGAGCATTAACAACTTTTTTTAAAATTTCTAAAGGTTGAATTAAGTCTCTTGCTAATTTACTAGCGCCATATTTTTGAATTTCTATTTCTTTTTGATTATACTTTTTAGTTAAATTACTAATTTCAGCTAAATTAAGTTGTCTTTCAGATTCAATATCTTTTTTTAAAGTTTCATTTAAATCTTTTAAATTTTGAACTTCTAATAAAGCAGTATCAAGTTTTGTTTTTAACTTTAAATATTGATTTTTTTTAACATGAGGTTTTTGAAATTCAGCTTTAGTTTTATTTTTATTTTGACTATAATAGTTTTTATTATTTTTTTTATTTTTTAATTCTTCAGTCATTTTAATTCTCCTTTGCATTAATAATTTCAATAATTAAGTTCATTAACTGGTTTACTTGGTTGTAATCTACTCTTTTTGGACCTACTAAAGTTAAAACAGTAGAAGAATTACCAATTTTTAATTCTGTAGCAATCATTGAAATATCATCATTTATTTGGTCGATTTCATTACCAATTTTAATTGCTATTTTATTCATATTTTTATTAGATTCATAAGCAATATTAAATCAATCAAAAGGAGATAATTGTTCAACTAATTTAACTGCATTTTTTAATTTATTAGTATCATTAAACTCAGGATTTTCTAACATATATCTCATTCCATGAGTTTCTTTTTGTTCATTTTTTGATTCTAAAATAGTATTTATAAATGTGTTTAAAACATAGTCATATTGTTTAATACTTAAAGATAATTGATGCTTTAAATCATTTAAATATTGATCTATTTCATCTAATTTAACATCAACTAAAAAATCTGAAAATAATTTAATAGCAATTTTTAAATCAGATAAAGAAATATCTTTTAAATTAAACATTTTATTTTGCACATCACCATCAGAAAAAATAAATAATACACTTGCTAAAAATTCTGATAATAATATTAGTTCAATTTTTTTTAACTTTATATTTTTTATATTTTGCTTTTTAATTACAACTGCTGTCATTTTAGTTAATTCACTAATAATTTCACTAGCATAATTAATCGTTTTATCAATATCATATTTTCTTAAATCTAATAACTGGTTTAAATAAATTTTTAATCTAGTATAATCAGCTGAATCTAGTTTCATAATATTATCAACATAATATCTATAGCCTTTAGTTGAAGGTGTTCTTCCACTTGAAGTGTGTTGTTTTTCTAAATAACCTTCATGTTCTAAAATAGCTGATTCATTTCTAATTGTTGCTGAAGATATTTTAATATCTAATAGTTCTAAAATTCTTTTCGATCCAACTGGTTGATTAGTTTTAATAAATTCTTCAACAATAGTTTGTAAAATTTTAACTTGTCTTTTAGTTAACATAAAATTAATTAAATTGTTTAAATTCTTCTAAAATAAATTGGTTATTTTTAACATCAATTAGATATCTAGTACTTTCACTTATCAAACCACTAATAATATAATGCGCTATTAAAGTTTCAATATTTTTTTCAATATATCTTTTAATAGGTCTTGCTCCAAATAACCTATCATAACCTTCATTAATAATTTTATTTCTAGCTTCTTCTGAAAAATTAATAAAATAGTTTTGTTCATCTTGTAATCTTGTAATTAATTCATCTAAAAGTTTATCTACAATTTCGCCAATTGTTTGTACTGATAAAGCATTAAAATAAACAATATTATCAATTCTATTTAAAAATTCAGGCCTAAAAGTTTGATTTAATTCTGCTTGAATCTTTTGATCATCAATTTGTACAAAATCATCTGAAGTTAATAAATATTGACTAGCTATATTTGAAGTCATAACAATAATTGTATTTTTAAAATCAATAGTTTTTCCTAATGAATCTGTTAATCTTCCATCATCTAGTATTTGTAATAAGATGTTAAACACATCACTATGAGCTTTTTCAATTTCATCAAATAAAATAATTGAATAAGGATTTCTTCTTACAGCTTCAGTTAATCTTCCTCCTTCTTCATACCCAACATATCCAGGAGGAGCACCAATCAATTTAGCAACAGAATGCTTTTCCATATATTCACTCATATCAAGTCTGATCATTTTTTTAGGTGAATTAAATAAAATATCTGCTAAACTTCTTGCAACTTCAGTTTTTCCAACTCCAGTTGGTCCTAAAAATAGAAAACTACCAATTGGTTTATCTGGATTTTTAATTCCACTTCTACTTCTCATAATTGCTGAAGTTACTGCTTTAATAGCTTGATCTTGACCTTTAACATATTTTTTTAATAGATCTTCAAGATTTAAAAGTCTTTCTTTTTCTGAAGAAATTAATTTATCAACTAAAATTCCTGTTGATTTAGAAACAACTTTTGCAATTTCTTGTTCAGTTACTTCTTCTGAAATCATTTTTGCTCCAGTTTGTGTTTCAAATAAAGCTAAGCTTTTTTCAAGTGATGGTAATAATGAGTATTTAATTTCTCCAGCTCTTTTATAATTTCCATCGTTTTGAGCTGTTTCTAATTCTTGTTTTAAATTTTCAATGCTTGATTTTACCAAATTAATTTTACTTAATTCTTCTTTTTCTTTTTCTCACTTTTTATTTAAAGTAGCTTGTTCAATTTTTAAACTATCTAATTCTTTTTTAGCTTCTTGTCATCTTTCTTTAGATTTATCATCTTTTTCTTTTTCTAAAGCAGAAGTTTCAATTTCTAATTGCATTACTTTTCTATTTACTTGATCTAGTTCAATTGGAATACTTGCTAATTCTGTTTTAATAGAAGCACAAGCTTCATCAACTAAATCAATAGCTTTGTCTGGTAAATATCTATCAGTTATATATCTACTAGATAACTTTGCAGCTGAAACTAAGGCATTATCATGAATTCTTACTCCATGATAAGTTTCAAATCGATCTTTTAATCCTCTTAAAATTGAAATAGTTTGATCAATAGTTGGCTCACTAACTAAAACTCTTTGAAATCTTCTTTCTAAAGCAGCATCTTTTTCTATATATTGACGATATTCATTTAAAGTAGTTGAACCTATTGCTTTTAGTTCACCTCTAGCTAAAGCTGGTTTTAATAAATTAGAAACATCCATTCCACTATTATTTCCAGTTTTTCCAGCTCCAACTATTAAATGTAATTCATCAATAAATAAAATAATTTCACCATTAGATTTTTGAATTTCATTAACAACTGCTTTAACACGAGACTCATAATCTCCCATATACATAGCTCCAGCCATTAAACTACCCATATCAAGTTCTAATATACGTTTATCTTTTAATAACGTTGGCACATCACCTTTAACAATACGTTGAGCTAACCCTTCAACAATAGCAGTTTTACCAACTCCAGGTTCACCAATTAAAACTGGATTATTTTTTGTTTTTCTAGATAGTATTTGAATAACACGAGAAATTTCTTCTTCTCTTCCAATGACAGGATCTAATTTATTATCTTTAGCATCTTTTGTTAAATCTCTTGTATATTTTTTTAAAGCATCAGTTACTTTTCCTTTTTCTTGAAATTCCACTATCTCAGCTCCTTTAAGTTAAAATCTATTTTTAACTATTTCAATTGTAACACATTTTTAGCAATTGCATATACTGAGTGCTAAAAAAATAAAAAAGACCTTTTGGTCTTAAATAATTAAAATATTTTTAACTAAGTATACTAATTAAGAATTTAAAAATAAAACTATTTTTTATTTTGAACTTCTTTAATAATTTCTTCTATTTGCTTAGCTACTCCATCATTTTCTAAACTACCACAAATCTTAAATGCAACTTTTTTAAGTTCATCAACACCATTTTCAACACAATATCCTTGTTTAACACCTTTAATCATTTCAATATCATTATAATTATCTCCAAATACAATAATATCTTTATAATTAATATCTAAAGCTTTAGCTAAATGTTTTAGACCAGATAACTTATTAACTTTCTTTTTCATAATGTTAAATAATTTTGGTAGTGATTGTACTAAATCAAATTTATCTTTAATACATTCTTTAACTAAATTTAATTTTTCTTCAGCTTTGTCATCTGAAAGATTTTGTAAACTAATAATTACTTCAACAATTTTTAAATTATTATTTTTTAATTCATTTGAAATTTCTAATAAATCATTATATTTTTTAATTTCTCAATGATATTTTTTCTTAGTTTTATTCATATAATTTTGTCAAGAAATTACTCTTTCAGAATTAAAAGTACCAATCATTGTGTTATGAGTATATCCAACAATATCAATATTATGTTCATAAGCTAATTTAAATAACTCACTCATCAACTTATTATTTAAATAATCAGCATGTAAAACTTCATTAGTTTTTAAATTAGAAATTAAAGCACCATTACAAGAAATTATAGGCAAACTAACTTTTAGCTGTTTTGCTATTTTTTTATTAGCACCATCAACTCTTCCTGTACAAAATGAAAAACGGTTATTACTTAATTTTTGATATTTTTTAATTACTTTAATAGTTTTTTTACTAATAGAAAAATCTTTTAAACAAATAGTTCCATCAAGATCAGATAAAATGTATGGATAATTATTCATTATTCTTCAATTCCTTTTCAACGTTCACTTAAAATATAATCTTTGCCTTTTTGAGTTTCATATTTAACTAAATCTAAATAGTCTCATTGTCTTAAAACTTCATAACTAGCAATTCCAACAGTATTTGCAATATTTAAACTTCTAGTTTCACTTATCATTGGTATTCTAAAAGTTGTATTGTAATGTTCTTTTAAAATTGGTTTTGCAATGCCAGTTGATTCTTTTCCAAATACTAAATAAACATTATCATTAATTTTTGAAAAGTCAAAATCTGAAATTGGTTTTTGACCATATCTAGATAAGCAAAATAAAGTAATGTTTTGATGCTTAGTTATAAAGTCATTTCAATCATCATATCTAATGCAATCAACATATTTATACTCATTTGCACTTGATCTAGACAAATGACGATCATCAAAAATAAAACCTAGTGGTTCAATTATATGTAATCTTGCATTAATAGCTACACATGTTCTCATAATTGCTCCAACATTTTGAGCAATTTCTGGTTGATATAAAACAATATTAATTTTTCTTTTATTCATATAAATCCTTATATTATTTTACAGTATCAATATATTGTATTAATCTATCTATTGCTTTTTTTCTAGCTGAAATTTGATTTTTTAACTCACTACTCATTAAAGAATAAGGTTTATCATAACCTTTAGGAATAAAAATAAAATCATAACCAAAACCAAAATCACTTTTTTTAATATCAAAATCAATATAACCTTTAGCTATTGATTGATAGACAAATTGTTTTTTAGTTGTTGCATCATATAAAGCAATAGCTGTTGTCATATAAGCTTTTCTTTTATGTAATTGATTTATATGTTTTAGTTTTTCTAATAACTTATTACATATATCATAATGATTAGTTAAAGGATAAGCTCATCTTTTAGAATAAATTCCTGGAAAATCATTTAAAGCTTTAACACAAATTCCAGTATCATCTCCAATTGCAATTCCATTTATATATTTAGCTAGATGCTTTGCTTTTAATAAAGCATTTTGTTTAAAGGTTTTTTTATTTTCTTCTATTTCAATATAATTTGGTATATCTAATAAACTTTTAATTTGATAACCTTTTAAAATTTCACTAAATTCTTTAACTTTATTTTTATTAGTTGTAGCTAAATAAATTACTTTGTTCATAAAACCTCTTTTTTTATTTACTATATTAATTTTAAAATATTAAAAAATAAAGTTAAGATATTTTGTTTTTTAAAATTCTATCAACAAAAAAATTTTTGCATTTTTTTCTGATTTATTGTAAAACATCAAGGTATAAAACTTTTATCCTAACCGATTTTAAGTTTTATACAGGAGGAATTATGAAGAAATTAATTGCGATTTTATCATCAAGCTTGATGATAAGCACAGCTAGTTTACCAGTAATTGCTTGTCATAAAAAAGAACACAAATTTGAGTCTAACAACTCACTAATAAATACAAAAACTGCTGCTAGTTTATTTGCTAAAAATTTTATTTTAGCAGATCAATTACAGCTAAATTTTCAAGAAATTAAAGATTTAAATAAAAATAAAGATCTAGAATTATTAACTAGTAAAAATAACTTATTAATTGATAAAAATGAACTAACTTCAAGTTCATTAAAATCAACTGGTCAATTTATTAACAAATATTTTGATGAAAATTCATATAAAAATGTTATAGATAAAAATATAAAACTTCACTCTAATAAGAGTTTAAAAAATCCTATATTAAATGAAATTTTTAAATTACTTAGCTTAGATATAAGTGATACTGAAAAAACTAGTAATGATATTAGTAGAATCTTAGAATTAACTTCTAAACTAAATCCTATGTTTATGTTTAGTCATTTTTCAAATATCGATTCTTTATTAAAAGAAATGTTTGAAAAACTTAAACCTAATTTAAAAACTTGATTAGAATCATTATCTAAACCAGATCAAAGTCTAATTAAAAACATTAAAGATTTTCAAGAAAAAGTTGATGTTAATAAAAAGTATAAAAATCTTAAATTAGAAGATCTTGATAAAGCTTTTTATACTAGTTTAATTAATGCTATAGGTTTAGGGTTATCTTCTAAAACTTATAAAACAATTGAATTAGATGTTAATAAAACTAATGAGTCATTACAAAAAGCTAGTGAAAATTTAGCTTCTATTTTAAGTGATAAAAAGGGGCTTGAAAAAAATAAAGAGTGAGAAATTGTTAGTTATGTTTTGCAAGCTCTTCAATTCTTACAATTAAAACTAAGTTTATTTGATAATACTAGAGAATATGAACCTATATCACCTAATAACTTATTTAGTAAAGACAAAACTAACCAAGAATTTATTAAAGAACTTTATAAAGATAAAACAATAGGTAATATAACTGGAAATAGATCATCATCTATTAATTTAAAGTATCTACTTTCATTTTTTAAAAAACCAGTTGATGAATTAAAAGACAGTTCTAAAAAAGATGGGTATCAATTGCAAAAATTATTAGCAATGTTATTTTTATCAGCTGAAAAAGTTGAATATACTACAAACTCAAGTAATGATAATCCTAAGGATTATTATGAAAAACAAAAAGCACATCCATCAATTTACATTTTAAGTATTTTAACAAAGGATTTCTTATTAAAAAAACTAGGATCTATTTTAATAAAATATAAAATAACCAAGGATACTATAAAAGAATTTTTAGATATTTCAATTCCACATATTTATAAATGATTATCTTATACTTCAATAAATTTATTGACAGGAAATGAAAATTTATATCAAGCATCCACTGTATTGTTTATTAAAACTGCTAAACCTATTCTAGAAAGTTTACAAGAAAAAACAAAAATCTTAGATGAAAAAATAGGAAAGCTAATTGGTATAATTCCAACATTTTTACGTGAACCAATACTTGATAAAACATTAAGTGTAATGTTTCCAATTTTAAAAAATAATAAAGATAATAAAAATTCATTTAAAGATCTTTATAGCGGAGATATATTCCTACCAAGCAAAACAACTGAAGCTTTCAAAGCATTTAAAAAAGAAATCGAAGGATTGCTAAAACTTGCTCAATTATTTGGTGCTTCAATTAATTCTAAGCAAGTTCCATTTACTTTAATTCAACATTACTTTACTAGTTTTGCAAATAACTATGAATCAATCTTTAAAAATATTCAACACTTTAATTTAAAAACTCTATTAACTACTCCACTTAACAAAATGAATGAATCTTGATGAAAAGATAAATCATTTGCTAAAGAATATCAAAATATATCTATTGCTGATAATTTAGATAAATTATTAAAAAATTTAGATGTTAAAGGTAATGAAAAATTAGAAAATCTAGAAAGTACAAATATAAATCTAACTAGTTTAACTGACATAATTTCAACTATTGAAAATTATAAATATCAAGTATCTAACATTAATTACAATAAAAAAACTAATTTAATTGATATTTTAAAAGAAAATCCAGATAAAACTTTACAAATTCTAGGGTGAACTTCAGATAAAAATAAACCAATAGGACAAAACTCACTACTAGATATAGTATTTTCTAAAGGTTTAAATATTAAAATTAATGATAAAAATGATAATTCTGAAAATACTATTAATTTATTATCAAAGTTTTTATTATCTGTTAATAATTCATTAAATACCGAATTTAATGAAAATAAATTTAATATTTCTTATACATTTTTAGATGATAAAAAAAATAAATTTAACCAATTAGTTTCTCAACAATTAGAAGCTAAATTTGTAAATAATAAAAATAAATCTACAACTAAATATATCTTTAATTATTCTAGAAATAGTAAAGATGATAAGTTTAAATTTACAAAAATTACTAAAAATTAATAATTAATAAACCATAATTTTTTGTTAAAAAACTAGTTCAAATGTAAAAAAAGACATTTGAACTTTTTATTTACTTTTGCTTTTTTGTGATTTTATTGGCAATATTTAAGTGTAGAGTACTTATTTTATTAAGTGCTTTACATAGGAGAAAATATGAATAAATTAATTGCAATTTTATCATCAATGATGATGATAACAACTGCTAGTTTACCAGTAATTGCCTGTCATAAAACACAAAAAGAAATTAAATTTGAAAATAATAACTCGATAACAAACACTCACTCAACTGTTAGTTTATTTGCTAAAGAACTGATTTTAGCAGATCAATTAAAAGTTCAATTGAGTGAAATTAAAAATAAAAACAATAAAAAGTCACTTAGTGATTTATTAAAAGAAAACAATTTAAAATTAGAAAATACTGATAAGAGTATCAGTAATATAAACACATTTGAAAATCTTTTAAATCAATATTTTGAAAAAGATTCATACAAAAAAGTGTTAGATTCTAAAATCAAACTAGATTCAAAAAATAACTCATCTAATTTTTTATTTAAAGAGATTTTTAAATTAGTTGGATTAGGTGAAACTGAATTAGATAATTTTAGTGATGATATTACAAAAATTTTAGATTTAACAATTAGTTTAAATCCAATATTTGTTTTTACTAATTTTAAAGAAATTGATAGTGCTTTAAACACATTCTTTGAAAAACTTAAACCAAGTTTTTCAAATTGAATAAAAACTTTAAGCACTTCAAAAGAAGGTTTAGTTAAAAGTATTAAAGCCTTTCAAGATGAAATTGATGTAAATAAAAAATATAAAGATTTAAAAGCTGAAGATTTAGATATTGCTTTTTATGTAAGTTTAGTTAATGCTATAGGTTTAGGATTATCAATAAAAGATTTTAAAGAAGTAGAATTAAAAACTAATAATGCGTTTGATTCATTAAAAAACGCTGGAGATGCATTAAACAAAGTGCTAAGTTCTCCAGCTCAACCTAATAAAACAAATGAATTAAAAGTAGTTTCTTATGTTTTACAAGCACTTCAATTTTTACAAATAAAACTAAGTTTATTTGAAAATGCTAGAGATCATAAGCCAACATCTGCAGATAAATTATTTGATGATGCTAAACAAAATCAACAATTTATAAAAGATCTTTATAAAGATCAAAATATAGAATCAATAAGTAAGAAAAAACCATCATCTATTAATTTAAAATACTTATTATCTTTTTTTAAAAAATCAGTTGAAGAATTAAAAGATAAAAACCAAAAAGATGGTTATGAATTACAAAAATTATTAGCAATGTTATTCTTAACTGCTGATGAAGTTACTTATAATGAAAAATACAATAATACTAATGAATTTATAGAAGATTCTAAAAAGTTTGTTGAAGAAAACAAAAGTTCACCACTTTTTTATCTATTACAAAGAGTTTTAGAAAGTCAATTAAATAACAAATTTAAATCTAAAAAAGATAAAATAAGTGTATTAACTAAAAGTTTAACTATTTTAACTAAATGATTAACACTAACAGTAAATGATCTTTTAAATGGTAAAAGTTTAGCCAAATCTTTTAATGAAATTTTTAAAGAAAATCAAATTTTTCAAACTATATTAGAAAAATTATTTGAAAGTGAAATTATTGATAAAAATGTTATCCCTGCTGATCTTCATTTTCTTATACCATCTTTACCAGCTTTAGTTAATAGTTTTTTATTCTCATTTTTAACACAAGGTGATCAATTATCTTCACTAATAAAAGAAGTTATTCCAGTAGTAGAATTTAAATTAGATTCAAATCAAAATGCATTTAAAGAAATTTATTCAGGATCAATATTTGATATTAATAAAGTCAAAACTTTTATTAATAAAATAAAAGAGTTTCTAGATAAAGCTTCTAAAAAACCTGATGGAGCAATATTTGCTGAAGTCTCTAAACAATTTGATACTAAAGTTGTTACAGAACAAGCTGAAAAATTTGTAATTAAACCATTTAATGAACTATTTGGCAATGTTAAAACTTTCAATCTAAAAACTTTATTAACTACGCCACTTAATAAAATGGATGAATCAAAATGAAAAGATAGAAGATTTGCTAAACCTTTACACGATAAATCTGTAACAGATATTTTAGATACATTACTAACAACTTTAAATGTTCAAGGTAATGAAAAACTAGAAAGCTTAGAAAGTTCAAATATTAACCTAACAGCTTTAATTGAAGTTGTTTCATTAATTAATAATTATTCATACAAAGCAAAAGGAGTTAATAGTAGTAAAACTCAACTAATTGAACTTTTAAAAGAAAATCCAGATAAAGCTTTACAAATTTTAGGATGAACCTCAGATAAAAATAATCCAATTGGTAAAGGCTCACTGTTAGATACTTTATTATTTAAAGTCTTTAATTTTAAAATAAATGATAAAAAGGATAAAACAGAAAATGCTTTAAATCAATTTGCAAAAGTTACTAGTCTACTAAACAAATGACTTGTTACTCAAGTAAATGAATCTGATATATCAATTACATTTAGCTTTACTAATACTAATAAAAATAGTTCGAACCAATTATTATCTGAAACTATGATAGCTACAGTTAAAAATAAAGTTAATAACTCTCAAACTAAATATACATTTAGTTATGCTAGAGATAAACAATCTAAATTCAAATTTACAAAAATCTCAAAAAATTAATTAATAATCATTATTAACTAAAACTGCAAGATCTTAAATATTATAAGATCTTGCTTTTTTATTGCTTATTGTTGTTAAGTTGATGAACTTATTAGAAAATAAAAAATTTCTTAAAAATGAATTATGTTATGAAATGTAGTTCATATTTAATAAAAACTATTGAATCTTTTTTATATTTATGTTATTTTTTACTTTTACACTACTTTTATTGGCAATATCTTAATGTAAAGCATTTTTTATATTGTTTTACATAGGAGAAATTATGAAGAAATTAATTGCAATGTTATCTTCATTTATGATAATAACAACTGCTAGTTTACCAATAATTGCCTGCCATGTTAAAGAAAAGAAATTTGACACTAATAATTCGATAACAAATACTCACTCAACTGTTAGTTTATTTGCTAAAGAAATTATTTTAGCAGACCAACTAAAAGTTAACTTAAATGAAATTAAAAATAAAAACAATAAAAAATCACTAAGTGATTTATTAAAAGAAAATAATTTAACATTAGAAAATACTGATAAGAGTATCAGTAATATAAACACATTTGAAAATCTTTTAAACCAATATTTTGAAAAAGATTCATACAAAACTAAAAATGTTTTAGATCCAAAAATAGAACTAGATTCTAAAACTAAAAAAGAATCAATTCCTTTATTTAGTGAAATATTTAAATTATTTGGATTAGGTACAACTGATTTAGATAAATTAACTAATGATATTTTAAAAGTATTAGATTTAACCACTAGTTTAAATCCAATGTTCTTAGTTTCAAGCTTTGATTCAGCAAATGATATTTTAAAATCATTTTTTAAAAAAGTTGAACCGTATTTAAAAGCAGGACTAGAAAAATTAGCTAATCCAACTAGTGAATTTTCAACAGAAGTTGAAAAATTCCAAGAAAAAATTGATGTAAATAAAAAATATAAAAATTTAAAAGCTGAAGATTTAGATAATGCATTTTATACATCATTAATTAATGCTATAGGTTTAAGCACATGAGGTAATAGATTTAAAGAAGTTGACTTAAAAGATAGCAAAGCATCTGAATCATTAAAAGAGACAAGCAATTCTCTTATAAGTGCAGTAAATGGTCCTGCTGGTAATGTTTCTGGTAAGGAATTAGATATTGTTTCACACATTTTACAAGCACTTCAATTTTTACAAATAAAACTAAGTTTATTTGAAGATTCTAAAAATTACACACCTAAATCTGCTAATAATCTTTTTAATACAACTAAAACAAATCAAGATTTTATAAAAAATCTTTATAATAATAAAACTATAGAAAAAATAGTTGGAGAAAAACCATCATCTATTAATTTAAAATATTTATTGTCATTTTTTAAAAAATCTGTTGATGAATTAAAAGATAAAAATAGTGTTGATGGATATGAATTGCAAAAATTACTAGCTATACTATTTTTATCACCTAATAAAGTTGAATATCCTGAAAATGAATCTACTGACAATACAAAAGAATACTATGAAAAACAGAGTGCTCATCCAATTGTAAATATATTAACTACATTAGGAAATGACTTTTTAAACCAAAAAATTAAAGATGTTTTATCACTGGTTAATGAAAATATAAAAGAAGATGAACTTAAAAAAGTTATTAGTGAATCATTACCACATTTATATAAATGAATTTCATATACTTTAACTAGTTTATTAACAGGAACTAAAAATCTAAACAATTGCTTATCTGCATTATTTGTAAAAGTTATTCCTATAGTTATAACTAGTTTACAAAAAAATACAAAATTAATTCCTGAATCTCTTAAAGAACAAATCCATTTATTACCAATACTACTTGCTTCACTAATTGATGAAGTACTAAGTGTTGCTTTTCCAATTTTAAAAAGTGATATGAAAAATACAAATTCATTCAAAGACCTTTATGCTGGTGAAGTATTTTTAGTAAATAAAGTTAATGAAATGTTTGAAATCTTTAGAGAAAAAATAACTAAATTATTAACTACTGTGAAAGTTGACACAACAAGTATTCCTTTTGATAAAATAAAAGATTTTCTAACAACATTTGAAAATGGTTATAAAAAAGTCTTTAAAAACGTTGAACAATTTAACTTAAAAACTTTATTAACTACTCCACTTAATAAAATGAATGAGTCTTGATGAAAGAATAAATCATTTGCTAAACCATTACAAGAAAAATCTGTAGCTGACATTTTAGATATTTTATTAGTGTCATTAGATGTTAAAGGAAATGAAAAACTAAGTGAGTTAGAGAGTTCAAATATTAACTTAACTAGTTTAACTGATGTTGCTAAAATAATTGATAAATATGAATACAAACCAAAAGATGTTGAATATAACAATAAAAAACATTTACTAGATATTCTAAAAATAAATGCTGATAAAACATTAGAAATTTTAGGCTGAACTTCAGATAAAAATAATCCAATTGGTAAAGATTCATTAATATGAACTTTATTAACTAAAGTATTTAATATAGATCTAACTAAAAAAGATGATAAATCTGAAAATGCTATTAACCAATTATCTAAACTTATTACTTCATTAAATAATTCATTAAATATAAATGTAATTGACCAATCTAGTGTAGAAATTCAATTTGAATTTATTAATACTAAGAAAAATGGATTTAACCAATTATTAAGTGAAACTGTTATTGCTAAAGTTAAAAATAAAAATAACAACTCTCAATCTAAATACACATTTACTTATCAAAGAGATAAACAAGACAAATTTAAATTTACAAAAATTACAAAAGAATAATAAATTAATTAATATAAAAAGCAAGACATAAAGTCTTGCTTTTATTATCTAAAATTATAATCCTAACTCTTCATCAGTTTTTAAATCTAAAGCTGATCCAATATATGAAAAGATTTCAGGAGATTGTTTAATATATTTACCTTCAATAATTCTAATAACACTATCAATTGTTTCATTTAAAGGTACATATTGACCTTTTTGTTTTGTAAATTGTTCAGTCATAAAGAAATATTGAGTAAAGAAGTTTTCTAATTGTAAAGCTTTTTTAACTAATATTTTACTTTCAGCATCTAATTCATCAAATCCCAAAATTAAAATTACATCTTCTAAATCTTTATAAGCTTTTAAAATTCTTTTAACTTCAATAATTGCATTAAAGTGTTTTTTACCAATTAAAGTTTCATCAACTGAACTAGAAGAACTTGCTAGTGGATCAAAAGCTGGAAGAATGTTTTTTGCAGCTTGGTCTCTTGATAAAACTAAGTTTGAATCCAAGTGGTTAAATACAGCTACAGCTGATGGATCACTTAAATCATCCATTGGTAAAAACACAGTTTGAAATGAAGTAATAGCTCCGTTTTTATTTTTAAATAAACGATCTTGAATATTTGCAACATCACTTTCTAATGTAGATTGATACCCACCAACTGAAGGTTTTTTACCAAGTGTAGCACTTACTTCGTTTTCTGCTTGAATAAAACGATAAATATTATCAATAAATAATAAAACATCTTCTTTTTTAACATCTCTTAAATATTCAGCAGCAGTAACTCCAATTGGAACAATTGACATACGTGCTCCTGGAGATTCGTTCATTTTAGAAACAAACATAGTTGAGTTTTTCATCAAATTAGATTCAGTTAACTCATCATAAAGTTCAATACCTTCTCTTGAACGTTCACCTGATCCAATAAAAATGTTTGAAGTCTTTTTATATTTATTATTAACATTAAAAATAATTTCTTTCATTAAAACTGTTTTACCAACACCAGCTCCACCAAAGATTCCTAATTTGAATCCTTTAAAAATTGGAATAAAAAAGTCAATAGCTTTAATACCAGTTTCAATTAATTCAAATTCACTACTTAGTTCTCTTTTATTATTAATAGTTGAGTTCATTTCAACATATTCTTGTTTATCATTATGAGGATTATTTAATGAAATTCCTGTAAAGCTAAAAATATTGTTTTTAGCACTACTTCCAACTGGAACCATAAAGCTTTTTTTAGTATTAATAATAACATCACTTAATGAAATTTGTTTATATGCATAAATGATGATTGCTTTAATGTTAGTGTCATTAATAACACTTTTTACTAGTAAATATGTTTGATTATCGTGAGTTGTTAGTAAGTGATTAATTGAAGGTAAATTACTTGATTCAAATTGAACTTCAATTACATCACCTGATATACTTAAGATTTTTCCGTTCATTATTTATCTCCTAACTTTTTAGCAGTTTTTTCTAAAAAACTTTGATCTAATGATAAGAAATCATATTCATTATCAATTTCTCAGTTTAATCCAACATAATCAGAATATTGTTTTAAAGCAAATAAGAAGTAATTTTTCATCATTTTATCATCATAATTATTTCCTGATTTGATAATTTCAAATTGTTTTTTTCCATCATTACTATTATTAATTAATTCATCAATAAATTTTAAAGCTTTTTGTTCGTCTTTAATATCCTTGATTAATGATCAATTAATGATTTTAGTCATTATTAAAATAAAATTGTATGAAAATATGCTAAATCCCTTTGAAGTAAACAATTTATCAATCATTTTACCTTTATACATTAAATCACTAACTTCACTATTTAAGTTATAATCTAGCATCGATAATTTTAATTGTCTTTTATATTTTCTATATGTTTTGTTAATTTCACCAGCTATTTGGCGTATAGTTTTGTCTTGTACACTTCCACCAGTTCTTGAAACTGAAAAGTCAATATCAACAGCAGGTAAAGTTCCTTGGGAAAACAATTTACTACTTGTAACAATTTGACCATCAGTAATAGAAATTACATTTGAAGCAATTAAACTAGTAATATCATTATCAATAGTTTGAATAATTGGTAATGCTGTGATAGTCTTTTTATTTTTATATGATCCAGCACGTTCTAGTAATTGAGAATGAGCAAAAAACATATCACCAGGCATTGCTTCTTTTCCAACAGGACGATTACTTAATAAAGCAATTTCTCTAAAAATGTTTGCATGTTTTGTTAAGTCATCAAAAATAATTAAAACATCATTAGTATTTGAAATATTTTCAGCATGTGTCATTCCAATGTATGGAGCTAAATATTGTTCATAACTACTATTAGCAGGTGCATCAAGTATAATTGTGTTTTTTAATGCATCATGTTGTTGTAAAATGTTATAAATTCTTGAAATACTTTCTTTTTTTTGACCAATAGCAACATATACACATTTAATATTTCTAGCAGATTGATTAATAATAGTATTTAAAGCTATATGAGTTTTACCAGTTTGACGATCTCCAACAATCAATTCACGTTGACCCTTTCCAATTGGAATTAATAAGTCAATAGCAGCTAAACCAGTATATAATTGTTCATTTAATCTTTGAACTTTCATTAAGTCATGACTTAATTTAAAAACTTCACTTGAAATATCTTCAGGTTTTTTAACTACTGTTTTTTGTTCAGGTAAAATGATATTTCCATAAATATCAATTACTTTTCCAAAATATTCACTTGAAGTAAAGATTTCATTTGTACTATCTAATAATTCTAATTCATCATTAATAGTTAATTTTAAAGCTTGCAAATTAGCCAATAAATATGCAGTGTCACTTGTAGCACTAATTAAAAATAATCTTGCTTCTTTATTTTTTTTAGAAGTAAAAATTTGTTGTTGTTTATAGTCAAACTCACCTTTAACTTCGACAATGTAATCATAAATTGCACTAATTTTAGGTAATGTATGTTTGCTATTTGTTTTTAAATTCATTGTTTTATCCTTTCAATCCTATTATTAATAAAATAATTGAAGATATAGTAATAATTGTTGAAATTGTAGTTGAAATAATAAATGTTAATTTAGCATTTTTATTATTACTACGTTTTGCTTTAATTAGAAATACTAAAGTGTTTGCTATAATGAACAATAATGAAAGAGCAATAAATAACGAACTAATAATTATTAAAGGTCTTTTATTTTCTCTATTATTATCTTCTAGTTTTTTAATAGCACTTTGATAACTTTCTTGAAGTTCTTTAACTTTTTCTTCGTTATTTTTAATTTCTGAAGTATCAGTTAAAATTTTTAATAAAGCTGAGTGTTCAGAAGTATCTTTGATATGATTTGTAAAATCATCATATCAACTTAAAATATTTAAAGCTTTACCAATTTGATTTGCACTAGTTTGGGCTTTTAATATTGAAGTATCTAAATAATCATATAATTGATCTAAATGTTTTAGGTCTATATTAAATTCATTAGCTTTCTTAATAATGGCTTCTCTAGTACCACTAACTCTTGCTAGTTCTTGATAAATTTCTTGAACACTTTTAAATCCACCTGTAAGAACTGTTCAAGGATTATTTTGATTATTTAATTGTGAAGCACTAATTGCATGTAATAATCTTGAAAATGCTTGATTTGATACTTTATTAATTCAACTAGCATAATCATCATCACTACTAATATCGTTTAATGATTGATATTTATTAGTTGCTATATTATATAAAACATTATGTAAATATTTAGTATCACTAACTATTCTAGTAGCTAAATTTACTAAACCAAATAAACTAGTTTGCAAATGATCATTGTTTAGCTCTACATAATTGATTTTTTCATCCAACAATAAAGCTTTATAAAGTTGTAAGAATTTTGCTTCGATTTTTTTAGATAGATTTTCTAAAATAAAAGTAAATCTAGGATCGGCATTATAAGTTAATTCAGATGTATAATAAGTTCTTTCAACATCTTTTACTTGATCTTTAATTTTAACAGTAGCTCTACCACTATCATCTAATGAAGTAACATGATACTTAAATCTTGTGTTAACTGGGTTAATAAAGAAGAAAATAGGTTCTTTTTCTTCATTTTCTGGTTTAAAAGTACTTTTTATATAACCTTGATCTTTATCTGCATATTGTCATTTTAAAATCGGTTGTAATCTTGGTAATTGTTCAGCATATTCAACTGAATTTTGGTCTCTTTTTTCTGTTGGGTCTAATGGTTTTTTATTTATGTCAGGAATGTTAGGTGGGGTTGGTTTACTTGAATTACTACTTTGAGTATTAAACTGAAAAGCTTGATTTTGATTTAAATCAAAATCAACAAATCTATTTTTAATTTTAGTTTTAATGTAATCTTGTCAAGTTTTGTGCTCTTCTTTCAACACAATAGTATAACCATCAATATTTGTTGTATTACCAGATTCATTTGTTGTAGTATTAGATTCATTTAAATTTTTTTGACTAAAAAATATGTCTTTGCCAAATTCTGGTAAATCCTGTTCTTCTTTATAAATAATATCTTTTAATTTAGATAACAAACTTTGTGAATAATTACTCAATAAAGCATCAAGTCTATGACTAGTTATAACATTTTCTTGTTCTTTTTTATTTTTTTCAACACCATCTTGTTTATCTTTTTCAACTACTTTTGTATAATCTCTTTCTGCTTCGTCAGGTGATACCTTTATATTATTGTATGTTTTGCCATTAAATTTAACTATAGCTGTATCTACTTTTTTATCATTTGCTATAACTTTAGGAAAAGTAATATCAAAACCATATTTTGATGCTTCCTTCTCAAATGCATCTTTATTACTAAAATGTTTTTTTAATTCAGTTAAATAAACTCTTTTTTGCAAATTTTTAAAATATTGTTCTGATTTGTCAGTGCCTTCATCTAATTTTTTTAATTTACCTAATTCTTGTTCAATAATTTCAGTTGCCTTTTTTTGAACTTTTTCTAAAGTTTCTTTAATACTTTTTTCTGCTTTTTCTTTAAAAGTATCAAATTGATCTGAAATTTTAGGTGTTAATGGATCTGTAGAATTTGTAGTATTATCATTTCCATTACTTGTGCCATTATTTCCATTTCCACTAGTAGATCCACTATTTCCACTACCATCTTGATATAATCTAACAACAGTATTATCTTGATTAACATTTTTAATTAGTGTTGTTAAACTTAAACCACTAGTTGCTGTTAAAAGGAGAATAGCTATTTTATATGATTTAGACAATAATTTATTTTTTTTCATATTATTCTCCTTTTAACTGTAATAAATTTTTTAATTTTAAAACATAATATTTATTTTTTAATCTTTTTAATTTTAATAAAGAATCTATAGTTAAACCAATTGTTTGATTTGCTTGTAATATAGTAATTTGTTTATGTAATTCTTTTAACTGTTCTTGATATTCTTTCTTACGATTTGTTTTAACTAAAAAGTTTTGTTTTGAAAAAGTATTAATTACAATATGATTATTTTTAACCATAATGTTTACATTATTTACAAATAAATATTTTTCTTGATTATTAGATAAATCTAGGATCTTTAATAACATAATTTCATAACCTAAAATAGAATTATTAGTTAATGAAATTCATTCATTTTCTTCATCAGCATTAAAATAAACAATTGCTTTATTAAAATTAATAGTTTGCTTATTTTCAATAAAATTAATTTCAACACTAAAAGCCATTATTGATCTCTCCTGATTAAAAATCTTTTATTATTACTTGTTAGTAAAACAATTTCTTCAATTTCTTTTTCACGTTTAATTCTAATAATTTTCTTATTTAACTTTTTAACTTCTTCATCTACTTCATTAATAGTTTTATTAGTTTTAATCAATTCATTTTTAGTTTTATAAAATGAAGATTCAACTAATAAAGATTGAATTGAATTTTCTATAAAGTTATCAATTTGAGTTTGAATATAATTATCAATATCTGGAAAGATTTTAAATTCTTTAATATTTGTTAAGTCGAATTTATTTTCAGTTTCACTTAAACTATTTACATTAAACTTAGTTAATGGAAGAATAGTAAAATTATTATCTTTATTTTTATTAGAATTAATTACAAAATGTAAACTTTGATAATTATATTGAGAAAATAAAAATTTTATAATTAAAGTTAAAATTCAAGAAAGTTTTGAAATAGTTTGTTTTTGATCAACATTATAAATTACACTTAACTTATTTTGACTACAAAACTCTTTAGCACGATCTCCAATAGTAATAAAATCTGCAGTTTTTTTCTTAATATTATTTAAAATATGTTTTTCATATCTTGAATAAGAATCTGTTGAATATTTTTGTTCTTCAGTAACATAAATTCATAATTCTTTTGGTTGAGAAATAAAATCTTTTAATTTATTAATTAATTTATTTTTACTAGTTTTATTTTCATTAATTAAGTTATTTTTAATTTTATATTCGGTTTGTAGTAATGAAATAATATTTTGATTTCACAAAGCGTTTTTAACATAATAATTTAATAAAGCATTTTGTTTAATCATATCTATTAGCAAAATGTTTTTTTCATTATTTAATCTTTGTTGAATAGTTTTTAAGTTATTTAACTTGGTTTCTACTTTTTTTAAATCCATATTAACCTCTAGTTAAAACTTTAGTTTTATCAAATATAATTTTTAATTTATCAGTGTTTTTAGATTTAAAAATAATTATTTTTGGAAAAATTTCAACACATAAGTCTTGTTTGATTAGTGAAATTAAACAATCATTAAAAGTATTTAAAAACTTATTGTATTGTTCATTTTTACTTTGCTTTAAATTTATAGCATCAGTATTACTGCTTTCAGATGCACTAATCATTGGTACTAATAAATCACTACTAATTTTTAAATTAACATTAAAAGTAATTACAAAATCTCTTAATACTAAATCATAATGATTTTTTAACCCTAATAAATATGAATTTTCAAATTCTTTATATATTTTTGAATCAAAACCGATTTGATTTTCTAATAACACTGTTGCTAGTAGTTTTTGATAATCAATGTAATTATTAGCATTAACTATTTGTTCATATAAGTCAAAAACAATAAAAGATTGATCGCTATTTTGTTTGTTTTTGTGTTTCATGATTTAGCTCCTTTTGATAAGTTTTAGAAATTTTAATACTTGTAATCAACATATAAGTTAATGGATAAATTACATTAATAATTTGAAATGCCACTATAAATATACTAATAATTTGTAATAGATTTGCTTTTAAAGGAATAATAAATAAGTTTTTATTATTATGTGATAGTAATATTTGATTAAACCCAAAAATTAAACTTGCTATAAAAATCATTACTATATTTAAAGTAATTAATAAATAATTATAATAATTATTAAACCTTGATGATTTAATATGTCAATAATAACTAATAGCTACTAAAATAATAGTAACTAATAAATTAATCATAGCCACTCTAGTATTTGTAGTTAAAAATGTAGCTATCATAAATACAGTTCAAATAATAAAATGAAAAATAGTTAAATAACTTATTTTAATTAAAGGACTATTTATTTTATTTTTAAATTGTTTAAATCATAAATAAACAATTGTAATAATGATATTTAATAAAGAAAATAATAAATATAAATACTCTAAATTATCATTTTCTACAAATACTTCGTGAGTTGAGGGAATTTTTATAAATACTAAACTTGTTAGCCAATTAAATGTAACGATTACACCTGTTAAGTATAAGTTCAATTTATCTCTTATAATTTCAAAACTATATTGTTTATAAACTATTTTTAAAATAGTATAAACTTTTAACCCAGTTAATAATAAACCTATAAATATAAAACTAGTAATAATAATTAAAAAGTTAGTAAAACTTTTTATTCTAAATAAGTTTAAAATATACTCATAAAAATGGTTATTAGCTAGCATTTCATAAGCTTCTCCACCCTGATTTACTCAAATTAGAAAAGCGCTAACTACTAATGCTACTAAAACAATTCTACTTATTAGATCTATAATTAAGCTTCATTTATTTTGATAAACTAATGGATTTAATTTTTTTCTAGTTTTATATTTAAATAAAACATAAGAAATATCAATTACTAATAATGCAATTAAGCTATAAATTAAATTAATTACTTCTTGTACTTTTAAAGGTGAATAAGTAAAAAATAAAACAAAAGCAGAAATACTAGTTATAAAATATAAACTAAATCAAATCGTATAAAGCTTTAAATAAGGTTTATTTGGTTCTATATTTATATAAGCTTTTTTTAATCCATAAAAATATAAAAACCCTAATAAGCATATTCTAAAAAGCGCTATTCAATTGTATTGTTCGAATATAGGCTGAGAAAAATTGAATAAAAATTGGTATGAGTTTTCTATATTTTTATTAAAGATTGAATAATTTGATAGAAATAATAGTAATGACATTGACACAAAAAAGAACCATAAAATTATTGTTTTATAAATAGATACAGTTTTATTCTTTTTTGTTTCTAAAATTAAGTTTGAACCATCATCATAAAATTTTTGTTGTTCAACTTTTAAAGAACTCATTTATTTTGTCTCCTTGAATAGATGGAAGTTTTTGTTATTTATTAGCAAATTTAAACTCTTGTGGAATTTCTTTTTCTTCAAAACCTTTAGGGAATAATGCGCTTTTTTGACCATTATATTTAGATAACATAACTTCTCTATATGACTTATCTTTTTCTTGATCTTTTCCACCACCATAAATTAAATCATATTGACCTAAATTATATGTTCCAAATAATCCATTATAATTATATCCATTTGATCTAAATGCAGCAGCTAATCCTGTTTTAGCTGTTCCATTAGCAGCATGATATACTGCCAATAATTTATTATCTTTTGTTCTAACACTAGAACCAGAAGCTCCACCAGCTGGTGCATAAAATCTTGGAAGTATTTCTAGACCATAATTAAAATATTTTTTTACATTACCATCATTTTTTAAATCTAGTGAATACAGCTTCTTACCGACCTTATTAGCAGATATAAATGCATCTGTAAGCCCAGGTTTATCTATAAATGATCTATATCCTATTTGATATGAAAAAAAGTTTCCCTTATCAGTTTCATACTTATTAAATAAACTTGGTGAACCTTCTTTTTGGGATAGATTTTTATAGTACTTATACTCACTATTAATTCATAATGAAAAATCATATTTCTTATTTGCTAATTGCTTATGATCTTCATTTTTATCCAAATAATAATCCTCATTAGCGGTTGGATATCCTAAAATATAAAGACTATCTAAATCTTGATATTTTTTCAAATCTTCAGGATCATTAGGATTAAAATCAAGCTTTCTATCAAATTTTTTATAATTATCATTATCTAATATTCAATCAGATACAAATTTAACTTTATTAGATTGATCACCTGCGTAGTTGTTAGTAATCTTAGAAATTAATTTGTCTTGTTCATCACCAAAGTCTTTTGAAATATCTTCAGATCCACTTCAAACAGTATAAAAATAATTACTTTTATCTAATAATTTTTCAAAATCTATTTCAACAATAGCAAAATCAGCAAATAATCCAGCACCTTTATATTTTGTCTCTTGTTCATTTTTAAGTAGTTTTATCGGATTGCTTTGATCTTTTATAAAATCTGTGGCATGAAAAATAGAAGATATAGCTTCATTAAGTTTTTTACCATTCTTTGGTGTAAAGTTAAATCTTGTAAAGTTTTTATCAAAACTATTTAACCCAAAAGTTTCACCAATTTTAATGTCTGAATTTAATCTTGTTAATGAAACAGAAACTAAATTATCTTTTATAGCTTTGGCAACGTGTGAATTTGTTCCAAAATAAAATTTTGTTGGTTTATTAACATCAATATAATCCATGATTCACATTGTTCCAGATTCAGAAGTTTGATATTTATTTTCTTTACTTTTTTTTCTGTATTCTTCAATTTCTTTTTCTTGTCATTTAACTAAATCTTCTTTTTTTAGATTTGATATCTCTTTAAATTTTTCATCAAATTCTTTCTTTAGTTTTTCTTTTTGATTATTTAAATTTTGTATTATACTTGTACTATCACTTTTAGTTTGTTGTAATTCTCTATCTATTTGACCAGATTCATCTTCATAATTTAAAGTTAATTGACGCAATTGTGTTTCAATATAACTTTTAATTTGTTCACTATTTCATGTACCAAATAATTCAATATTATCTTGTGCTTCTTCTATTTCTTTAGCATAATCTTTATAAGCTGTAAAATTTACTTGAAAAGTTTGAATAGCTGCTATTCTATATGTTTCATTTGGTATAGTTCTAGCTAAACCATTAGTCTTAGCTTTTTCTGACCTTCCTATAGAATCTACTGAAGATGGTCCTTTTGGAACTTCAGCACCATCATTAACTTGTAACCCACTTACTTGTCCACTACTATCATAAATTGGTAATGTGAACCCTTTTAATGCAGCATTATAATAAGTATCAAAGTTACTTTTTTCTGCTAATTCATCAAACTTTTTAATATGGTCAGGTTTAGTATCTAAACCTCTATATTCTTTTAAATTAATATCTTTTCCATTATTAACTTGATGTTTTAAAAGAGAAACATACTTTTCATTATCAAATTTAAATCTTTCTTTTTGACTCTTTTTAGCATATTGTTCATATCCTAAATTTCCACCAAAATAATCTAAATCATTAACTACTCTATTACCTGAAGCATCAAAATTACCTTTTTCATTTAATCCATTAATAACAAAATTTATAGTTTTACTTGTTCCTGTTTTATTATTTGTAAATTGAACAAAAACTTTAGCGTCTTTTTGTATAGCAAATAAGTTAGATTTATCGACATCTATATTTGTAACAATTGCACTAACTTGTCCTTTATATTTATCCTTAAAAATTATATTTATATGTTCATTTTTTAATTGTGATGGAATTATATTTGCTTTGTTTGCTTCAGAACCTCTTTGATCCTTAAATTTAATATCAGCATATTTTAAAAGATCAGTTTCTGTTTTTATAGAATTGATAAGTTTATTAAATTCATTGTCATCAATAGGCTTTGCAACTACTTTTGATGGAGTACAAGCAACTAATAATGTAATAGGGATTAAAAGTGTTGAAGATGATAAAAACATCAACAATTTATTTAATCTTTTCATAAATTTGTATATTCCTTTTTTGATTATGTATATGCTCTATCAGATGAAGTTGAAACTCTATATCCTCAATCTTCTAATTGTTTTCTTAGTTTTTCAGACCCAGTAGGTACTTGAATTTGTTTGCCTGAATTTCTAAGTGTTTCATTATATTCAAAATATTTATCTAAATTTTTTCTACCTTCATCAGTTAATTGTGTTGTTCCAGAAATTCTTATGCTTGTTGTTTGACTACCATTACTAAAATGGATCTTTGGTTTTTCAGGATTTCCTTCCCCGGTTGATAAATGTTCTAAGTTTGCCTCATTTAGCTCAGCAGCTGAAATTTCAAAATAATTTTGATTATTAAATAGAGTTAATTCAGTGATTTTTCTTGACTCATTTGAAGTATCTACTTCATCATTAAATTTTAAACCTTTTAATGACTTAATACCTGTAACTCTAGAAAAATCCAAACCTGTTGGATAACTATTTTGACCTAATTTTTTATCTGGATCTAATCCAGGACCATGACCACCTTGGAAAAATGGTTCATTGTTTCTTGCATAATAAACCATTCTTAAACCATCATTTATTCTGTCATAACTACCATCTTTAAAGTCTATTTCATCAAACGCTAATGTATTAAAAGTAATTCTAGTTGTAATTTTTGCATATTTTGAATATTCACCACTTACATTATAATCAATTGTATTTATTCAAGTAGTATTTCTTAAAGCTAATGGGTTATATGATCAAGATTTTTTTAATGAGTTTCCACTAGTATATAATGATAAATCTTTAATATTTTTATCTTCTAAAGCTATTAAACTAGCCGTATTTGTTGCTTTATCTGAAAAGAACAATTCTAATTGTAGAATATCCTTAGGAAGCGCAGCTAAAATATCTTTAAATGATTGATCCGAACTTTTTTCACCCATATTTTTAATTCTATATGAAGTAATTTTCTCTTTATTTTCTTTTAATTTTTCTATTAATTCTTTAGATTTTTTATAAGCAATGTCATTTGAAACATCTAATTCTAGAACTAGTCCAGAATTAATTTTACCTTGAGCAGTTGTTGGGTTTTTTCTAGTTAATCTACTAATTCTGATTCCTTCACCTGGTTTGAAATTATATTTGTTACTGTAAGACTCGCTTACATCTTCTTTTGTTCATCCTGGATAAGTACCATTTTCAATTGAATCTGAAGATCTATTATAATATTGATCATAATCAAATACTCTGTATTCTGAGTTATCTTTTTGCAATCTTGATGTTACAGTATTATATTCATCAGGTGGTCCTCAACCATTTGAATCAATTTCACCTGCTTCATTAATAAATGCACTTCTTGGTGAAATTGTTAGACCTTTTTCTAAATATTTTTCTGAGTTTGAAGCTATTTTTGTAAACTTAGATTGATCCAAATTAGCAATTAATCATATATATTCTTGGGTTTTAGTTTGAAATTGAGATTTTAGTTTTGGATATTCTTGTTGAGCTTTTTCTTTTAAAAATTTTACAACATTATTTGAATCTAATAATTTTTTATAACGCTCTAAGTTATTTTGAAATCCTGCTGAATTTTGTTGAGCTACTGCTTCAAGATCTCTTAAAGTATCATTTAAGTTTTTTGAATAAGCTAATTGATTATCAAAAACATTAAAGAAATTATTATTAAATAATCCAGCTCCTTCATCATAACCACCACCGCCAGTTAGAGCGTCTTTTGCAACTTTTTCTTTCAGTTCTTTAGTTACTGTAACGCTAAGTATTTTATTAACTGTATGATTTTGATAAGGCCTTGTTGGATTTGATATTCTTCTAGTTTTATCTATTTCATGGACAACAAAGCTAGGAGGCCCTTCAATTTCTGCTTCAACTTCAACTCCGCTAATAGTAATTTTTCTCTTAGTTTTAACAGGTTTTGGTGAAGTTATATTAGTTTCTGGCTTTCTAGTCACTGGTTTTAGTTCTGGTTTAGCAGCTTCAACTTTTTCTTCCTTTTTAGCAGGTGGAATTACTAATTTTTCTTCGATATTTTTTTCAATTTCTCTAATAATTTTTTCAGGACTTGGCTTTAATTTATTATCTCGATTTGAAATTATTGCATCATTGGTTGCATTATTAATAGGAGCTAATTCAGCATCTGTTATTCCGTTTGAAGATGTATCAAAAGAAATATTAGCATCTGAAAATGAATAATAAATTACTGAACCAAAAGAAAGAGAAGTAGCTAAACTAGCTACTAATGCCATTGTTAAAATTTTACTTTTCTTCTTTTTTAAAATATGCACAATTATTCTCCCTAAAAATATAATTATAAATTTAAGTAATTTGATTTTTATAAAGTCACTTAAGAATATTGTTAATAAACAAATTTTATTATTTCTTTATTTTTTATAAGTCAATTTGTTTGAAAACAATATTTAACTATTATATTATAGAGTATTTTCTTATTTTTGAGCAGATAAGTTTAAAATTACAATTAAATTACTTATTAATTAAAAAAATCCCTTAGATTTTTCTAAAGGATATTATTACAAAATTTAAATTTTATTTGGCATTAACATTGAACTTAAATTCTTCTGGAACATTTTCATCTTTAAATCCATTTTTGAATAATGCACTAGTTTTATCTGAATATTTTTTTAACATTACTTCTCTATATGATCTACCAATTTCTTGGTCTTTTCCACCACCATAAATTAAATCATATTGACCTAAGTTATATTTACCAAACAATCCTTGATAATTATATCCATTAGATCTAAATGTAGCTGCTAATCCAGTTTTTGCAACACTGTTAGATGCATGATATATAGCTAGTAATTTATTATCTTTTGTTCTAACACTAGATCCAGAAGCTCCACCAGCTGGCGCATAAAATCTTGGTAGTATTTCTAATCCATAATTGAAGTATTTTCTAGATTTATTTTCATTATTTAGTGTATATAACTTCTTACCAACTCTGTGTGCTGCTAAAAAGGCATCAGTTAATCCAGGTTTTTCTATAAAAGATCTATACCCTATTTGATATGATAAAAAATTTCCTTTTTCTAATTCATAATCTTTAAATGAACTAGTGTAACCCTCTTTATTAGCTAATTTGTTATAGTATTTAGACTCACTATTTACTCATAATGAAAAGTCATATCTTTTAGTTCTTAATTGATTTTCATCTTCATACTTATCTAAATAATAGTCTTCATTTGCTGTTGGATAACCCACTATATATAGACTTTCTAATTTCTTATAATCATCTAATTCAGTTGGATTTTTTTGATTAAAATCTAGTTTTCTATCATACTTTTTATAGTTATTACCATCTAATAAAGATTCAGAAACAAATTGAATTTTTTTAGAATTATCACTCACATAATCATTAGTAATCTTAGAAATTAACTGATCGTGATTTTTTTCATAACTAATTGTAATATCTTTAGATTCACTTCAAATTGTATGAGTGTAATCACTATCTTTTAATAATTTTTCAAAATCAACTTCAATAACAGCAAAATCAGCAAATATTCCAGCTTCTTTGTATTTATTCATTTGAGATTGCTCTAAAAATTTTAAAGGATTACTTTCTTCTTTTATAAAATCAGTGGCATGAAAAATAGTTGTAACAGCATCAGTTATTTTTTTATCATTCTTTGGAGTAAATACAAATTTAGTAAAGTTTCTATCAAAACCATTTAAACTAAATGTTTGACCAACACTTATATCTGAATTAAGTCTTGTTAAAGAAAATGAAACTAAATTATCTTTTATAGCTTTAGCAACATGTGAATTTGTTCCAAAATAAAATTTTGTTGGGCTTTTACTACTATTTTCAGTTAAGTAATCCATTATTCACATAGTTCCAGCTTCAGAAGTTTGGAATTGTTTTTCTTCTTTTTTTCTTTGATATTCCTTAATTTGATCTTCTTGTCATTTAACTAGACCTTCTTTTCCTAATTTAGATATTTTGTCTTGATTATTTTCATATTCTACTTTCAATTTATCTTTTTGATCTTGAAGATTTTTTAATATAGTTGTACTTTCTTTATCTGTTGTTGCTATTTGTTTATCTATTTGCTGAGATTCATCTTCAAAATTTAACTTTAGTTGTTTTAATTGTATGTCAATATAATTTTGAATTTGAGTCTCATTTCATGATTCAAATAATTTAATGTTATCTTCAGCTTCTTCAATTTCAGCAGCATAATCTTTTCAACCTGTAAAACTTACTTGAAATGTTTGAATAGCAGCTGTCTTATATGTTTGATTTGGTATAGTTCTAGCTAATCCATTAGTTTTAAATGGGTCTCTTCCTAAAGAATCAACTGATGAAGGACCTTTATTTACTTCAGGAGCATCATTAATTTGTAAACCTATTACATCTCCTTTATCATCATAAACTGGTAAAGTAAATCCTTTTAAAGCAGCGTTATAATAAGTATCAAAATTATTTTCTTTAGCTTGTTTATCAAATTTTTCAATATTATTTTTACTTGTTTCTAATCCTCTATATGCTTTTAAATCAATAGATGAACCATTTCCAACTTGACGTTCTAATGAACTAATATATTTTTTATTATCAAATTCAAATCTACTTTTTTGATTCATTTGTGTATATGAAATATAACCAGATTCACCACCAAAATAATCAAGATCATTACCAACTTTATGACCAGAAGCATTAATGGTATTATTTTTGTTTAAACCAGTGACTTTAAAGTTTATAGATTTAGCTTTATTAGTCTTACTATTTTTAAATTCAACATAAAGTGTTGCATCATTTAAAGTAGCAAAGCCATTAGTTCTATCAACAATTACATTTACAACTGCTGCTGTAATCTGATTTTCATATTTGTCTTTAAATTTTATTTCTACTTGATTTTTTTCTAATTGATTAGGAACTACATCACCTTTACTAATATAAGAACCTCTAGAATCTTTAAACTTAATATCTGCATATTTTAAAAGATCATTTTCAGAATTTATAGAACCAACAACTTTTAAAAACTCAGTATCATCAATTGGTTTTGATATTATCTTTTTATTTGTTGAAGTACAAGCAACTAATAATGTTAATGGCAAAGCTAAAGTTGATGAAGATAATAATACTAATAATTTGTTTAAACTCTTCATAAAAATATTACTTCCTTTATTATGTAAATGATCTACCATTTGTTACAGTTACATTAAATCCTCATTCTCTTAATTGTTTTTCTAATTCACTAGCACCTGGTTCAACTTGAACTTGTTTACTTCCATTTTTTAAACTTTCACTATATTCAAAATATTTGTTTAAGTTTTCTCTTCCTGAATCTGTTAGTTTAGTTGTTCCAGTTATTTTTATACTTGTTGTTTCATTACCATTACTAAAATAAATTTTTGGTTTTTCAGGATTTCCTTCACCAGTTGATAAATGATGTAAATTAGCTTGATTTAATTCTTCAGCTGATATATCAAATGCTGAACTATTATTATATAAAGTTAATTCAGTAATTTTTCTTGATCTATTAGACGAATTATATTGATCTTCAAATATTAATCCCTTTAATGATCTAATTTTAGTTACTCTTGAAAAATCTAAACCAGTTGGATAACTATTATCACCTAGTGATTTATCAGGACTAAGTCCAGGACCAAATCCTCCTTGGAAAAATGGTTCATTGTTTCTAGCATAATAAACCATTCTTAAACCATCATTAATTCGGTCATATTTACCATCTTGAAAATCTTTTTCATCAAATGCTAATGTGTTAAAAGTAATTCTAGTTGTAATTTTTGCATGTTTAGAATATTCAGCACTCACATTATAATCAATTGTATTTATTCAAGTAGTATTTCTTAAAGCTAATGGATTATATGATCATGATCTTCTTAAAGAATTACCATTTGTATATAGTGATAAATCTTTAATTTTTTTATTTTCTAAAGCAATTAGACTAGCTGTATTTGTTGCTTTATCTGAAAAGAATAATTCTAATTGCGGAATTTCATCAGGAAGTTCAGAAAGAATATCTATAAAGTTTTGAGATGAATTAACTTCACCCATATTTTTAATTCGATATGAGGTAATTTTTTGATTTTTTTCTTTAAACTTTTTAATCAATTCTTTAGTTTTACCATATGCATAATCTTGAGAAACATCAATTTCTAAAACTAAACCAGAATTAATTTTATCCTTAGCATTAGTATGTTTATCTCTTGTTAATTCACTAATTGTGATTCCCTTTCCTTCTTCAAAACCATATGTAGATGTATAATTACTAGTTACATCTTTTTTAGTTCATCCAGGATAATTTCCACTTTCAATAGAATCAGAAGATCTATTATAATATTGGTCATAATCAAAAACTCTATATGTAGAATTATCTTTTTGTAATCTTGAAGTTACAGTATTGTATTCAGCTGGTGGTCCTCAACCATTTGAATCAATTTCACCTTTTTCATTAATGAAAGCACTTCTTGGTGAAATTGTTAATCCTTCTTTTAGATATTTTTCAGAAGTTGAAGCTATTTTTGTGAATTTAGTTTTATCTAAATTAGCAATTAATCAAATGTATCTTTGTGTATTAGTTTTAAACTGAGATTTTAATTGTTCATATTTTTCTTTAGCTCCAGGTTTTAAGAAATTTACAACATTTGGTGAGTCTAATAATCTTTTATATCGTTCTAAAGTGTTCTTATAAACTTCAGAATTTTGATTAGCAACAGCTTCAAGACTTTCTAAACTTTTATTTAAATCAGTTGTTTTTGATAACTCTTGATCATATACATTAAATAAGCTGTTATTAAATAATGCAGCACCACTGTCATAACCTCCACTTGAACCTGTTAATGAATCATTTATAACACTATTTCTCAATTCATCAGTTACTTTAATGCTAAGTATTTTATCAACTGTGTGATTTTGATAAGGTCTGGTAGGATTTGCAATTTTTCTAGTTACATCTTCACTGTGAACATGAAAAGCTGGAGAACCTTCAATTTCTGCTTCAACTTCAACACCATTTATATAAATTTTTGTTGAAAATCTACTAGATCTAGGTTTAGATCCACTATTTGGTCTTATAATCTCTGGTTTTGTTTCTGGTTTTGCAGCATCTATTTTTTCGTCTTTTTTAACTGTAGGAATAACTAATTTTTCAATATTTTTATCAGTTTCTCTAATAATTTTTTCAGTACTTGGCTTTAATTTATTATCTCGATTTGAAATTATTGCATCATTTGTTGCATTATTAATTGGGGCTAATTCAGCATCTGTTATTCCATTTGAAGAAGTATCAAAAGAAATATTAGCGTCTGCAAATGAATAATAAATTACTGAACCAAAAGAAAGAGAAGTAGCTAAACTAGCTACTAATGCCATTGTTAAAATTTTGTTTTTCTTCTTTTTTAAAATATGCACAATATCTTCTCCTTAAATAAAAAATTAAGTTCTTAATAATCAATATTAATTATACCATTATAAAAATATTGTCATAAAGATACAAATCTAATATAAGCTAATAAATTTTATATAGTTATTTAAAATAAATATTTTGCAATTACTAGTAAAAAATCCTTTAGTTTTCACTAAAGGATTATTAGAATTATACGTTATTTTTATTATTTCTAAATTCAAATTCAGTAGGTATTTTATCAAAACCTTCTTTTAATAGAGCACTTTTTTTATTTGGATATTTTTTCTTCATAACTTCTCTATATGACTTACCATCAATTTGATCTTTTCCACCACCGTAAATTAAATCATATTGACCTAAATTATATTTACCAAATAACTTATTATAATCTTTACCATAAGATCTAAATACAGCCGCTAATCCAGTTTTTGCTGAATTATTTGCTGCATGAAATACTGCAATTAATTTATTATCTTTTGTTCTTACACTAGATCCAGAAGCTCCTCCAGATGGAGCATAAAATCTTGGTAATATTTCTAATCCATAGTTAAAATATTTTTTAGTTTTACCATTATCATTTAAAGTATATAATTTCTTACCGATTCTATGAACTGCTAAAAATGCATCAGTTAATCCAGGTTTGTCTATAAATGATCTATATCCTATTTGATATGAAAAGAAATTACCTTTATCTGTTTCATATTCTTTAAATGAAGGTGGGGTTCCTTCTTTTTTAACTAGATTTTTATAGTATTTAGATTCGCTGTTTACTCATAAAGAATAATCATATTCTCTACTTTGTAATTGTTTATAATCTTCATATTTATCTAAATAATAATCTTCAACTGCTATTGGATAACCTACAATATAAAGACTATCTAGATTTTTATATTCTTCTACTTCTTTGTTTATTTTTGGATTAAAATCTAGTTTTCTATCAAATTTTTTATATTTATCATCATCTAACAATGATTCAGATTCAAATTGAATTTTTTTATCACTTATAAAATAATTGTTAGTTATTAAACTAACTATTTTATTTGTGTCTTTATCATACTTATTAGACACTTCATTTGATTCGTTTCAGATTGAAAATTTATAATTTGAATTGTTTAAAAGCTTTTTAAAATCTATTTCAATAACAGCAAAATCTGCAAATATTCCAGCATCCTTATATTTTTCTTTTTGAGTTTGTTCTAAAAAGCTAAGCGGATTTGCATCACCTTTTATAAAATCAGTAGCATGAAAAATAGTTGAAACCCCATCATTTAATTTAGTTCCATCATCATTCTTTTCAAAAACAAATCTAGTAAAGTTTCTATCAAAACCATTTAAATTAAATGTTTGACCAACACTTATATCTGAATTAAGTCTTGTTAAAGAAAATGAAACTAAATTATCTTTTATAGCTTTAGCAACGTGTGAATTTGTTCCAAAGTAAAACTTAGTTGGGTTACCATTACCTTCTTCAAGATAATCCATTATTCACATCGTCCCAGATTCAGATGCTCTAAGTGTTGTTTGATTTTTTTTACTTTGGTATTCTTCTATTTCCTTTTTTTGTCAAGCTATTAAACCGTTCTTATCCAATTTATTAAATTTTTCAAAATCTTCTTTATACTTAGCTTCTATTTCAGTTTTTTGTTTGTTAAGAGTATTTATTATACCTTCTCTATCCTTAGGTGTTTCTCTTAATTGTTTTTCTATTTCTCTAGTGTCATCTTTAAAATTTAGTTCTAATTGACGCAATTGTGTACCAACATAATTTTTAACTTGATCTTCAGTTCAAGAATTAAACAATTCGATATATTCTTGAGCTTGTTCTATTTCCTCACTATAATCTTTTCACCAATTAAAAGTTACTTGAAAAGTTTGAATAGCAGCAGTTTTGTATGTTTCATTTGGTATAGTTCTAGCTAATCCATTAGTTTTAAATGGATCTCTTCCTAAAGAATCAACTGAAGAAGGTCCTTTATTTACTTCAGGAGCATCATTAATTTGTAAACCTGAGACTTCACCTTTATCATCATAAACTGGTAAAGTAAATCCTTTTAATGCAGCATTATAATAAGTATCAAAATTATTTTCTTTAGCTAATTTATCAAATTTATCTTTATTTTCTTGCTTGGTATCTAAATTTCTATATGCTTTTAAATCAATAGGAAAATCATTTCCAACTTGACGTTCTAATGAACTAATATATTTTTTATTATCAAATTCAAATCTTTCTTTTTGACTTTTTTGAGTATATAAAGCATATCCAGCTTCTCCACCAAAATAATCAAGATCACTATGAACGATACTATGACCAGAAGCATCTACTGTATTTTTTTTATTTAGACCAGTAACCTTAAAATTTATAGATTTAGTTTTACCTGTTTTACTATTTTTAAATTCAGCATAAATTGTTGCATCATTTATAGATGCAAATCCATTAGATCTATTAGTAATTACATTTACAATCTCTGACCCAATTTGATTTTTATATTTATCCTTAAATATTATTTCTATTTGATTTTTTTCTAACTGTGTAGGTATCACATCAGCCTTACTAATATAAGAACCTCTAGAATTTTTAAACTTAATATCTGCATATTTTAAAAGATCATCTTCAGATTTAATCGAATTAATTAGTTCAAAAAACTCTTTATCATCAATAGACTTACTAATTATCTTTTTATTAGCTGGACTACAACCAACTAACAAAGTTAAAGGTAAAGATAAACTTAAAGAAGATATTAGTATTAATAATTTATTTAATCTTGTCATAATTTATATTTTTTCTATTAAGTAAATTGTTTATCTGAAGCTTGAGTTACATTATAACCTCAATCTTTTAATTTATTTGCAAGTTGACCACTTGTATCTGTTACTTCAATCTGCTTATTACCAACTTTTAAACTATCACTATAATCAAAATATTTTTCTAAATTTTGACGACCTTTTTCTGTTATATTGTTTCCTGTAATTCTAATTTTTGTAGTAGCATTACCATTACTAAATTTAATTTTTGGTTTAATTGGACTATTTTCTCCAGTTGATAGATGTTCTAAATTAGCATCATTTAACTCATCAGCTGAAATTTCAAAATGACTATTATCATTAAATAATGTTAATTCAGCAATTTTTCTAGGTTTATTTGATGGATTATATTCATCATCAAATCTTAACCCTTTTAATGACTTAATTCCTGTTACTCTTGAAAAATCTAAACCAGTTGGATAACTATTATCACCTAATGATCTATCAGGACTAAGTCCAGGACCAAACGCTCCTTGGAAAAATGGTTCATTGTTTCTTGCATAATAAACCATTCTTAATCCATCATTGATTCTTTGGTAGCTATTATTTTCAAAGTCTTTTTGATCAAATGCTAAAGTGTTGAAAGTAATTCTAGTTGTAATTTTTTGATGCGATGAATATTGAGCGCTTACATTATAGTCAATTGTATTTATTCAAGTTGTATTTCTTAAAGCTAATGGATTATACGATCATGAGTTTCTTAGTGAATTTCCATTAGTATATAAAGATAATTCTTTAATTTTTTTATTTTCTAAAGCAATTAAACTGGCTGTATTTGTTGCTTTATCTGAAAAGAATAATTCTAGTTGTGGAATATCTTCTGGCAATGCAGATAAAATCTCAATAAATTTTTGATCTGAACTAATTTCACCCATATTTTTAATTCTATAAGAAGTAATTTTTTCAGAATGTGATTTAAATTTTTCTATTAATTCTTTAGATTTTTCATAAGCTTTTGTATTTGAGACATCCAACTCTAAAACTAATCCTGAATTAATTTTTCCTTCAACATTAGTTTTGTTATCTCTAGTTAATCTACTAATTGTGATTCCATCGCTTTTTGAAAAACCAAAACTAGAAGTAAAATCATTTGTAACATCTTTTTTAGTTCAACCAGGATAAGTTCCATTTTCAATTCTATCTGATGATCTATTATAATATTGATCATAATCAAAAACTCTATAAGTAGAATTATCTCTTTGTAATCTTGATGTTACTGTATTATATGCATCAGGTGGTCCTCATCCATGAGAATCAATTTCACCATTTTCATTAATAAAAGCACTTCTTGGTGAAATTGTTAAACCTTCTTTTAAATATTTTTCAGAAGTTGAAGCAATTTTAGTAAATTTAGAATGATCTAAATTATTAATTAATCAAAGATATTCTTGTGTTTTAGTTTTAAATTCACCTTTTAGTTTAGGATATTGTATTTTTGCTTCTGGTTTTAAATATTCTATTACATTTTTAGAATCTAATAATCTTTTATAACGTTCAATACTTGAGTTAAAAAAATCTGAATTTTGTTTTGAAATAGCCTCTAGATTTTCTAGGGCCTTATGAATATTACCTTTATTTTCTTCAATTTCTCTAGAAATGACATTAGTTAGTGTATTTTGAAATAATCCAGCACCTTTATCATAACCTTCACCACCAGTTAATGAATTTTTAACAACACTATCTCTTAATGCTTGTGTTACTTCAATACTTAATATTTTTTCAACTATATGATTTTGATAGGGTCTAGTTGGATTAGCAATATTTCTAGATTTGTCTTGATCATGAACAATAAATCCAGGAGGTGCTTCAATTTCAGCGTTAACTGTAACTCCATTTATAACAATTTGAGATTTTACTTTAGCTCTACTTGGTTTATTTATAGTAGTTTCAGGCTTAATAATTTCTGGTTTTGGTTCAGGTTTTGCCACTTCTTTTATTTCTTTTTCTTCCTTTTTAGGAATTATTAGTTTGTCTTGATCTTTTTTATTAGTTTCTCTAATAATTCTTTCAGGATTTGGTTTTAGTTTATTGTCTCTATTTGAAACTATTGCATCATCAATCGGATTATTTATTGGGGTTAATTCAGCATCAGTTATTCCATTTGAAGAAGTTTCAAAAGAAATATTAGCATCTGAAATAGAATAATAAATTACTGATCCAAATGATAAAGAAGTAGCTAAACTAGCAACTAAAGTATACATTAAAATCTTATTCTTTTTCTTTTTTAAAAAATACACTATTATTCTCCTTAAAAATAAAATATAGTTCTTCTTTTTGTTTAGCATTTATATTAATATAAAAATCAAAAAAATCAGATAAAAAATTAAATTTATTATAATCATATAAGCCAACTTAAGATATTTTAAATTATTTTTTTATATATTCAATATTAAAATTTTTAATTAAAAAATCCTTTAGTAATTAACCAAAGGATTTTATGTTTCTATTATTTTGCTTTGCTATCTTTAAATTTAAAATTTTCAGGTATTTCATTGAACCCATTACTAAATAATGCACTCTTCTTATTATTGTATTTAGTATTCATAACTTCTCTATAAGATCTTCCTGATTGTTGATCTTTTCCACCACCATAAATTAAATCATATTGACCTAATTTATAATTACCAAATAGATTCTTATAATCATAACCATTAGATCTAAATGCAGCAGCTAAACCAGTTTTTGCAACATAATTTGCTGCGTGAAATATTGCAATTAATTTATTATCTTTTGTTCTAACACCAGACCCAGAAGCTCCACCAGCTGGTGCATAAAATCTTGGTAGTATTTCTAATCCATAATTAAAGTAATGTTTAACTTTATTTTCTTTTTCATCATAAAGTGTATATAAATCACTACCTATTCTATGAACTGCTAAAAATGCATCAGTTAATCCTGGCTTATCTATAAATGATCTATATCCAATTTGATATGATAAGAAATTTCCTTTTTCTAGTTCATAATCTTTAAATGAACTAGTATAACCTTCTTTTTTTGCTATGTTCTTATAATATTTATATTCACTATTGACTCATAATGAAAAATCATATTTTTGGTAATCTAATTGCTTTTGGTCATAGTATTTTTCTAAATAATGATCTTCTTTTGAAGAAGGATAACCTAAAATATAAAAACTATTTAGATCTTTATAGTTTTTTACATCTTCAGGCTTGTTATGATTAAAATCAAGTTTTCTATCAAATGTATTATAGAATTGATCTTCTAACAGCGAGTTAGATTCAAATTGAATTTTAGATTTACTATTTTGATAATTATTAGTAATTTTTTTAATTAATCCTTCTTGATCACTTGGAGATTTATCAGAAATTTCAGTTTTTTCATTTCAAATAGAACGTTTGTAGTCATCTGTTTTTAATAGCTTTTCAAAATCAATTTCAATAACAGCAAAATCTGCAAATATTCCAGCATCTTTATATTTTTCTTTTTGTTCTTTTTCCAGCAATTCAACTGGGCCACTTTCTTTTTTTATAAAGTCAGTTGCATGAAAAATAGCAGTAACAGCATCACTAATTTTGCTTTTATTTTCTTGTGCTTCAAAAGTAAAAGTTGTAAAGTTTTTATCAAAACTGTTTATATTAAAAGTTTGGCCTACATTTATATCAGAATTAATTCTAGTTAATGACACTGAAATTAGATCATCTTTTATAGCTTTAGCAACATGTGAATTTGTTCCAAAATAAAACTTGGTTGGAGTTTTACCATTATCTTCAGTAAGATAGTCCATTATTCACATAGTTCCAGATTCAGAAGTTTGAAAAATCTTCTCTTCTTTTTTTCTTTTATATTTTTCAATTTCTTCTTTTTGTCATTGAACTAATTCATCTTTTTTTAAAGAAGATAATCTTGCTTTTTCTTTTTCATAATCTTTTTTTAATTGTTCTTTTTTATCATTAAATCCTTTAATTACTGTAGTTAACTCAGGATCAGTTGTAGCAATATCTTTTTCTACTAAATTTAAGTCATATTTAAGATTTTGTTCTAATTGTCATAATTGTCTAGCAATATATTGCTTGATTTGATCATCAGTTCATCTTTCAAATAATTTTATATAATATTCAGCTTCAGCTATTTCTTGAGCATAATCTTTTCAACCTTTAAAACTTACTTGAAAAGTTTGAATAGCAGCAGTTTTATATGTTTCATTTGGTATAGTTCTAGCTAGTCCATTAGTTTTTGCTTTTTCAATTCTTCCTAGTGAATCAATTGGTGAAGGACCTTTTATAGTCTCTGAAGCATCATTGATTTTTAATCCATCAACTTTACCATCTTTATAAACAGGTAAGGTAAATCCCTTTAATGCAGCATTATAATAACTATCAAAATTGCTTAATTCAGCTTGTTTATCAAAGTTTTTAATATCATTATCACTAGCTTCTAAACCTCTAAATCTTTTTAAATCAATAGAACCTTTAGATCCACCAAATTCAGCTTCTAGTCTAGAAATGTATTTATCATTATCAAATTTAAATCTTTCTTTTTGACTATTATTTGTATATTTAGTATAACCTGTTTCACCATTAAAATAAGCTAACTCATCAACTACTTTATGACCAGATCTATCAACTGTATTTTTAGTATTTAAACCAGTTATTTTAAAACTTTTAGTTTTCGCTTTATTTGTTGAAGCATTTTTAAATTCAATAAAAACAGTAGCATCATTTACTACAGAAAATGGATTATCAGAATCTTCAATTTTTATATTAGTAACACTAGCATTAACTTGCTTTTCATATCTATCTTTAAAAGTGATTAATATATCATTATTACTTAATCTTGTAGGTAAAACACTTTCTTTACTAATCAAATCACCTGATGGATCTTTAAACTTAATATCAGCATACTTTAGAATATCATTTTCATTATTAATAGAATCAACTAAATTTATAAACTCATTATCACTTAAAGGTCTATTAATAGTTTTTTTAGTCTGTGGTTTGCAAGAAATAAGTAAAGTAAGTGGAATAAGTAAAGTTGATGAAGAAATTAACATTAATAATTTATTAAATTTTTTCATTATTTATCTTTCCTTTAAAATTAAGTAAATGATCTAGTGCTTGAATCTGAAACACTATACCCTCATGATTTTAATTGTTCTTTTAATTGATTTGAACTTGAATCAACTTGAATTTGTTTACCAGCAAATTTTAAGCTTTCACTATATTCAAAGTATTTTTCAAGATTTTTTCTACCTGATTCAGATAACTGATTAGACCCACTTATTCTTATTCCTCTAGTTGAGCTTCCATTACTAAAGTTAATTTTTGGTTTTTCAGGACTTCCTTCTCCAGTTGATAAATGTTCTAAATTAGCTTTATCTAACTCATCTGCAGATATTTCAAAAAAATCTTCATTATTATATAAAGTTAATTCAGTAATTTTTCTAGATCTATTTGATGAATCATATTCATCATGAAAAATCAAACCTCTTAATGATTTAATACCTGTTACTCTAGAAAAGTCTAGTTTAGATGGATAACTATTATCTCCTAATTTTTTATCAGGAGTAAGTCCAGGACCAAATGCTCCTTGGAAAAATGGTTCATTGTTTCTTGCATAATAAACCATCCTTAATCCATCATTGATTCTTTGATAATTTTGATCATTTTTATAATCATCTTTATCAAAAGCTAATGTATTAAAAGTGATTCTTGTTGATATTTTTTCGTGCTTAGGATAATCGTAGCTAACATTGTAATCTAAATTGTTAATATATGTTGTATTTCTAAAGGATAACGGATTATATGATCAAGAATTTCTTAATGAATTTCCATTAGTAAATAAAGATAATTCTTTAATTTTTTTATTTTCTAAAGCAATTAAACTAGCTGTATTTGTTGCTTTATCTGAAAAGAATAGCTCTAGTTGTGGAATTTCTTCAGGAAGTTCATCTAGTATTTGTTTAAAACTTTGAGAAGTATCCACATCACCCATATTTTTAATTCTATAGGAGGTGATTTTTTCAGTATGACCTTTAAATTGTTTAATTAAATTTTGAGCTTTTTTATATACATTTGAATTAGAAACATCTAATTCTAAAACTAAACCAGTATTTATTTTTCCTGTTGATTCAGTTGGTTTTTCTCTAGTTAATCTACTTATAGTAATACCTTCTCCATCAGAAAAATTAAACTTACTTGTAAATTCAGAAGTTACATTTTCTTTTTTTCAACCAGGAAAATTGCCACTATCAATGTCTCCAGGACTTCTTGTTTGTCATGCATCATAGTCAAAAACTCTATAAGTTGAATTATCTCTTTGCATTCTAGCAGTTACAGTATTATATTCTCCAGGTGGACCTCATGAATAAGAGTCAATTTCTCCATTCTCGTTAATAAAAGCATTTCTTGGTGAAATTGTTAAACCTTCTTTTAAATATTTTTCTGATCTAGAAGCTATTGTAGTGAATTTTTTCTGATCTAAATTATGAATTAATCAAATGTATTCTTGTGTTTTAGTTTTGAATTTACCTTTTAATTCTGGATATTCTTTTTGACCTTTTTCAGTTAAAAATTCTGATACTCTAGAAGAATCTAATAATTTTTGATAGCGTTCTATATTATTTTTAAAAAATTCTGAATTAACTTTTCCAATTGCTTCTAATGTTTCTAAAGCCTTTATCACATCTGAAGCATCTTTCAGCTCACTATCAAATACCTGCATTAATGTGTTATTAAATAAGCCTGCACCTCTATCTTCATGACCGTCAGGAGCAGATAATGCATTATTTAAAACACTCTTTCTCAATTCATCAGTTACTTCAATACTAATAATTTTACCAACTGTATGATTTTGATAAGGCTTAGTAGGATTTGTTATTTTTCTATCTATATCTTGTTTATGAACATGAAAACCTGGAGGTCCTTCAATCTCAGCTTCAACACTTACTCCATTTATTGTAATTCTAGTTTTTGATCTACTAGTAGTTTGTCTAACTGCAGGACTATCAGGTTTATTGATTTCAGGTTTAGGTTGAACTTTTGCTACATCTTGTTCTTTTTCTTTTTTAACAGGAATTATTAATTTATCTTCTTTAGTCTTATCAGATTCTTTAATGACTTTTTCTGAACTTGGTTTTAATTTATTATCTCTATTTGAGATTAGTGCATCATTGGTTGCATTATTAATTGGAGTTAATTCAGCATCAGTTATTCCATTTGAAGAAGTTTCAAAAGAAATATTAGCATCTGAAATAGAATAATAGATTACTGAACCAAATGATAAAGAAGTAGTTAAACTAGCTATTAATGCATACATTAAAATCTTGTTTTTTTTCTTTTTTAAAAAATACACTATTATTCTCCTTGAATAGAATTTAATTTATATTACTAATTTATTATTTAACTATAATATTTTAAAGCATTTTTTTTCATATACAATAAATTAGTCATTTTATAAGTAATGAAAAATAAAAAAATGTTAATATATCAAGCTATACTTAAAATACATATCATTATAAATAATTTATTTAGTAAAGTTTTGATCGATGAAAAAGTTAAAGTATATTTAATAATTCATTCGATATTGTATGAATATTTCTTATCAACCAATTTAAAATCTATTAGAAACTAAAAAATAACAAACACTAAGTAATTTTGTTAAACGAGTTGATGATAAAAAATAAATTAAAAATACAATTATTAGCTTAATAACTACACAATTTAATAACTCTATTAAACTGTTATAAGTAGTGTCATATTTTATTTAATTACAACTCAAAAATGCTACTATGATATTATTAATGATCTAAATGAATAACTAATTAATGTCTTATAATGTAACTAAAAATATTTTTTTAAGCTAATTCAATCACTAAAAAATAAAAAAATTTATTTTAACAACTTCAAATTCTTTGATATATTTTATCTTTATATTAAAAAAGTTCTTAATGAACTTCTAACTTATTTAACGGTTAAACTTTAATATAATATCCTTCATATTCATAAGATTTAACTATAGCTTTTATAAAAGTTTTTCTGTCATTAATTTTATTTGTTAAATGTTTTTTTAATAATTCTTTTAATTCCACTAAATCAACAGTTGATCTAATCATAGCTAAAAGATAACTATCTTTATCAATAAATTCTCAATTAACTACTAACTTTAATCTTTTTTTTAATATTAAATCTAATCAAATTCTAGTTGATCTACCATTACCTTCTCTAAATGGATGACAAATATTCATTTCAACATATTTGTTAATAATCTCATCAAAAGTATTTTCAGGTAGTTTATCTATTTTTTTTAAATTATCATCTAAAAATAATAAAGAAGCAAACATAAAATCATTTTTTGAAATGTTAACTTTTCTCATTTCTCCAGCAAAATCAAATACGTCTTGAAAAATATATTTATGAATTTGTTGTAAACCTTTTCATGTTCCAATTTCAAAAGTAGACATAATATCTTTATCTCATAATTCTTTACAACGTCTTTTAGAAAGTTCAATTTCATATTTTTTTTCAATAAAATTTGGTTTCATAATAAATCTCTTTTTAAAACAAATATCTCATAAACAAATTATATAGTTTATATAAAAATAAATTATTCTTTTATATTTCTAGTTCATTAATTTGTAATACTTCTTATATTTATTAACTAGTATTAGATTATTTGTCTTTTAAAAAGTATTTTTTTAAGAACTTGGTGTTGTTTTTATCTTTATTAATAAATACTTAAGATATTTTTAAATTTTTTAGTTTTTTTAAAAAACTACTATTAGTATTAAGTTTAAATAATTAAAATAATCCTAATAACTGTTTTAATTAATAACTAAAAATAAAAGATTCTATAAATAGTTTTATATAATCAAAATATGGAAAATATAATAACTAATTTAACTGATATTGAAAATCTATTAACACTTGATTATGATACTTGTGTTGCTTTTTTACTAATAAAATATGGCCAAGTTGAAGGTAATTATATTGTCTATAGTAGATTTTTTAAAACTATCAGTGAAAACTTAGAAATTAAAAAATCTTGATATGGTTTAGAAATACATCATATAGATGAAGATAAGATTCCTAATTTATCATCAAAAGAAAATAGAGAATTATATATAAATGAACAAAAATCTGATCGCTTAGTTTATTGTAATTTAATTGAACATTTAGTTTTACATATAAAAATTTATCAAAAAACTAAAAACAATTTATCTAAAAACGGAATTAGGTTATTGATTAGAAAAATTAATGATTATTATTCTTATCATGAATTTGAAGATGATAGAAACAAGTTGTTTTTTCACTCAGTTAAAAATAAAAAACTAGATTATTTTAAATGTCTAGCTTATATTAATGATCATAAAATTTTAACTGGAAAGAACTGATTTGCTCGCTCTTTATTAGAAGATAAACATAATAATTTATATCAATTAAGTATTTTATATGATGAAATTGATGCTTATTTAAAAGCAAGAATTTTACCAAAAGAAGTTGATGATAATATTAACTTACCACCAACTTTTAAACTAAATAAACTTTATGATTTAGATCATTATTTAAAACAAAGAAAAAGATTACTTGAACAACAAAAACCTTTTCAAAAATTTAATCAACAATCTCAAGAAAATAAAAATAATGATAAATACACTACTAATAGTTCATATAAACCAAGTATTTGATCTAAATATAAATGAGAATTTATTTTGATCTTTTTAATTTTAATTATGATCATATTTATTGTTTTTATAATTACTCATTAAAAAAGGACTTAAATAATTTTAAGTCCTTTTTATTTTCTACTATAGTTTAATCCCATTAAATTTTGTACTTTATTAAGTTTTTTATTAGCAATATGTCTAGCTTTATTAGCACCAAGTTCTAATCATTGTTCAACTTGTTTTGAATTATATAGTTCTTTAAATTTTGTTTGAATTGGGATAATTTCATCAATTAAAGCTTGACTAACGTCATCTTTTAAATCTTTATAGTTTTTATTTTTTCAATGTTCTTCAGCTTGCTTAACTGAAATATTTTTTAACTGACAATAAATAGTAATTAAATTAGAAACTCCAGGTTTATTGATTGGATCATATTTAATTAAATTTTCTGAGTCAGTAACTGCTGCTTTAATTTTTGTCTTAATTTCATCAATTGAATCTAATAAAGTGATTATTGCTTTTGGATTATCACTAGACTTACTCATTTTTTTACTAGGATCTTGAAGGTCCATAATTTTAATTTCGCTATTAATTAAAGGTTCTGGAATTTTAAACATTTCTCCATATTTATTATTCATTCTAATAGCAATATCTCTAGTAATTTCAATGTGTTGTTTTTGATCAATTCCAACTGGTACATATTTTGGATCATATAATAAAATGTCTGCTGCCATTAAAGCTGGATAAGTAAATAAACCTGTTGGAATATGTCCTTTTCCATTAATTGATTCAGCTTTTAAAGATTTGTCTTTAAATTGAGTCATTCTAGATAATTCACCCATACTAGTATTAGTTGTTAAAATTCAACCTAATTGAGCATGTTCTAAAACATCAGATTGTAAAAAAATAGTAGTTTTATTAATATCTAATCCACAAGCAAAATACAAAGCAGCAATTTCTTTAGTATTTTTTCTTAATTTTTCTTTTTCTTGAGGTAGTGTAATTGCATGTAAATTAGCAATAAAAATAAATAAATCATATTCATTTTGATATTTTATAAAACGTTTTATTACTCCTAAGTAATTACCTAAAGTCATAGTTCCACTTGGAGTAATTCCTGAAACCATTATTTGTTTTTCCATATTTTTTCTCCTAAAAAGTAGTTGGTTAATATTATTCTATAAAAAAAATTAATTAAATAAAAATGCTAAATTAATCTTGATGTTTTTAACTAAAACTAAATGTCTTATCCTTAAATTAATATAATATAATATTAAAAATAAAGAAATGAGGACTATTATGACTAAACATGAAATAATTAATGAATTATTAGAAAAAAATAATGCTGATGCTATTATTTTATATTCTCCTGAAAACAGATATTGATTTTCTAAATTTCACTCTTCTTTAGGTTATTTAATCATTAGTAAAACTGAAAGTCATTTATTTTTAGATGGAAGATATATAACTGCTGCAAAAAATAGTAAAGAAATTAATAAAGATGTTCAATTACATCATTTTTCAAGAAGTTTAAAAGATGATTTAATTGAAATTTTAAATAAAAATAATATTAAAACTTTAGCATTTGAATCTGATTGAACTTATTTTAATCAATATGAAGCATATAAAAATCATTGATTTAAAGACTTTAATTTAGTAGGAATTAATTGTTCAAAAATGAGAATGATTAAAGATGAATGAGAAATAGCAAACATTAAAAAAGCTTGTGATATTACAGATCAAGTGTTCCAAGCAGCACTAGATTTTGTAAAACCAGGAATTAGTGAAAAACAATTACAAAGATTTATTGATGATAAATTTTTAGAATTTGGTGCAGATAAAATTAGTTTTGACACTATTATTGCAAGTGGGGTAAATGGAAGTATGCCTCATGCTGTTCCTAGTGAAAAAATTATTCAAAATAATGAATTAATTACTATTGATATGGGTTGTTTTTATAATGGATATTGTTCAGATCAAACAAGAACAATTGCAATTGGTGATGTTGATCCAAAATTAATTGAAATTTATAATATCGTTTATGAAGCTCAAAGCTTAGGAATTAGTTTAGTTAAAGAAGGGGTAATTGCTGGAGATGTTCATAAACAAGTTTATGATTATATTGACAAAAAAGGATATGGAAAATATTTTGATCATGGGCTTGGACATGGAATTGGTGTAGAAATTCATGAAGAACCAAGTGTTGGATCAATAGGTAGTGAAGTGTTAAAAGAAAATATGACTATTACTATTGAACCAGGAATTTATATTCCAAATCTTGGGGGAGTAAGAATTGAAGATGATGTTTTAGTAACCAAAACTGGATGCAAACTACTAACTTCATCACCAAGAATTTTAATAAAATTACAAAAATAAATTAATAATTTATAATATTAGTACTTATAGTTAAAATTACTTGCAACTATAACTATGATTATTTAAACAGTGAACAAAAATTAATTAAGGATGCTAGATTAAGTGTCCTTTTTTATTTTTATGTTTTACTTATAAGCTAAACTAAAAATATCTAGTAAGATGATAAAATATAATCTAGTTAGAAAGACAAATTAGATATGAATACAATTATTACTAAAGATGAAAATAGTATTAAACAAATTAAAAAAAATTTAAAAACAAGATTAATTTCAGCAACTATTTTAGTGTTGCTATTAGGCTTTTATTTAGCTTTTCCAATATTGTATTATTTTACTAATAATAGTTCTTTTCATCTTTTAACTGCTTATAATTTAATCTCACTAATTTTAAGTAGTGTTGTTTTATTTTTATCAATAAGAGAGTTATTAATTTCATTTAATATAAAAAATCTTGACCAAAAATTATTTCTTGAAATTCTAACAGTAGTTTTGTTTTGAATTCCTTTTAGTAATATTGAATCTAAAATTCCAGTTTATAATAGTTTAAACTTAAAAGAATATTGATATTTAATAATAATTGCTATTGTTTTATATTTATTTTTAACAACCTTGTTTTTAATGAAGTTTTGTAATAAAAACATTATTCAAGTAACTAAAATTTTATTTGTTTTATTAATTATGGTTTTTGCTTTTAAAGCAATTAATTTTTTAGGTTTTTTAAAAACAAATGGTGTTATTTTATATGGATTTAGTTCAATTATTTGAATTTGAGCAACTATTATTCTAACAGATAGTTTTGCTTACTTATTTGGGATTAGATTTGGTAGACATAAACTAGCTCCAAGTATTAGTCCTAAAAAAAGTTGAGAAGGAGCAATTGGTGGATTTTTTTTAAGTACTATAATCAATTTAATTTGAGTTTTAACAATCTTTTTTGTTCCTTGAACAAGAAATTTTGCTCCTTTTATAGGAATGTTTGATTTACTTTTAAATAATAATGTTACTTTAATGTTATTAGTCTATGTTTTTTTAACTATTTTAATTTCTTTATTTACTCAATTTGGAGACTTAGTTTTTAGTTATATTAAAAGAAGTATAGATGTTAAAGACTTTTCTAACTTAATTCCAGGACATGGTGGAATTTTAGATAGATTAGATTCGTTTTATTTTGTATTTTTTATAATTTATATAATTCTACATATTAGTCTAACTTTTAATAGAATATAGGAGGTTTTATGCAAACAAAAATACTAAACATCTTTAAAAAATTAGATATCAAATTAAGTGAAGATGATTATATCTATTTTAAAGATGCTATTTTAGTAGAAACTCCTAGAATTTCTAAAATTAAAAACAAAGGTTATTTGCATATTCAAATTAAAGACTTTTTACCAATAGAAGTTTTAAAACAAATTGATAACAAACTAAAAAATAATAATTATTTTAATTTTAAATTAATACTTGATGTAGAAAATCAACATATTAATAAACAACTAATTAGTCAATATTTAGAATTTATTAAAATGTATAAATCTTTATTTAATAATCGAATTTCTTGAAAATTATTAGATATTTATAATTTTGACTTAGAAAATAATCAATTAATTTTTACAGTAAGTAGTCAAACAACTAAAAATGATATTAGTCAGGAATTAGATTATTGTTTAGCTAAATTAAATCAATTTGGGTTTAAAAATCTTAGTTATTTAATAAATGTTAAAGAAATTAGTTTAGATGCTTTAGATCAACAAGAACAAAAAAATAGTACAAGTATAGAACAACAAACAGTAATTAAACAAGTTGAAAAAAAATCAAGTTTACCTACTAGTTATAAAAATAAAAGAACTAATTTAGATAAACCTAGTTATCAGTCATTATTAGATGTTGAAGATGATGCACAAAACATTGTAATTCAAGGTGTTGTGATTAATAAAGAGTTTAAATTATCAAAAACAGGTAGAAAGATTTTTTATATAGATATAACTGATTATCATTCTTCAATTAGATGTATGTATTTTGCAAAAAGTGATGCATTATGTGAATTTGATGATTTAACTGATGAACAATTAAATTCTAAAAATGTTGAAGAAATTAAAGAAAGTAAAATAAAAATAAATGATTGAATTAGTGTTAAAGGAAAAACTAGTTTATCTTTATATGATCAAGAACAAATTTTTTATATTGATGATTTTAAAAAGATTAATAAACAAATTATAAGTAGAACTGATGATGCTAAAACTAAGCGTGTTGAATTACATGCTCATACTAAAATGAGTGTAATGGATGGAGTTAGTGATCCAACTGATTATTTAGAACTAATTAGTAGTTGAAATCATAAAGCAATTGCTTTTACAGATCATACTAATGTACAAGCTTTTCCAGATATTTATAAAGCTTTAAATTCAGTTAATAAAAAACGTATTGATCAAGAGAAAATTAAAGCTATTTATGGTTTAGAAATCAATATGTTAAATAACGATTTATGATATGTTAAAAATCCTAAAAATCAAAATTTAAAAGATGCTAAAATGGTCTTTTTTGACTTAGAAACTACTGGGTTAAGTCCTGAATTAGATGAAATTATTGAATTTGGAGCTATTGAATATAACTTTAAAACTGGTGAAAGAAAAAAAATAGATATTTTAATTAAACCAAAATCAAAACTAAAAGATTTTACTAAAAAGCTAACTAATATAAATGAAGAAATGTTAGAAAATAAACCAGGAATTGAAGTTGCTTTTAAAGAAATTAATCAAGTAATAAAAGATGCTATTTTAGTAGCTCATAATGCTAATTTTGACTATACTTTTTTATCACATTGATCTGAAAAACTAGGTTATGGAAAATTAGAAAACACTATTATTGATACTTTAACAATCTCAAGAATTATTTATCCTGAATTAAAATCACACAGATTAGGTTCATTAGCAAAAAGAGTAAATATTTCATATGATCCAAGCATTGCTCACCGTGGTGATTATGATGCTGATATATTAGCTGATATTTATGAAAGAATGTTAGATGACACTAGAAAAAAAACTAAAATCACAATCGATAGTGATTGAGATAAAATAAATCCTTTAAATAATATCGATAATTTGAATTATCACAAAAATAAAGGTTTTCATACAAACATTTTAGTTAAAAACCAAACAGGATTAAAAGAGTTATATAAATTAGTAACAAAATCACATACTACTAATTTTTATTCATCTCCAAAAATTTTTAAAAGTGATTTAATCGAAGTTAAAAAAAATAATAATTTATTATTTGGTTCAAGTTGTGTTAATAGTGAAATTTTTGAACTAGCTAGAACTAGTACACTTGAAAATTTAAAACAAGCAATTAGTTTTTATGATTATATTGAAATTCAACCAATTAGTGTTTATAAAAATTTATTACAAAATGATTCACTAGATTTAGATCAATTAAAAAAAATAATTACAAATATTATTAGTATAGCAAGACAAGAAAATAAACTAATTGTAGCAAGTAGTGATTGTCATTATACAAATCCTGAACTAAAACAAATTAGAGAAGTTTATATTAATGCTAAAGGACTTGGTGGAATTAGACATCCATTATTTGATTTTAATAATAAAGTTAAAGATTATCCTGATCAATATTTAAGAACAACTAATGAAATGTTAGAAGAATTTAGTTGATTAGAAGATGAAAATTTAATTTATGAAATAGTTGTTATTAACTCTAATAAAATTAATGAAATGATTGATGTCAATGTCATTCCTATTAAAGATGGATTATTTACTCCAAAAATTGCTAATGTTGATGAAAAATTAAGAGATAAATGTTATCAAACAGCAAAACAAATGTATGGAGAAAATTTACCAGATATTGTTGAAAAAAGATTAGAAAAAGAATTAGGTTCAATTACAAAACATGGGTTTGCTATTGTTTATTGGATTTCTCATTTATTAGTTAAACAATCATATGATGATGGATATTTAGTAGGATCACGTGGTTCAGTTGGTTCATCATTTGTAGCAACTATGGCTCAAATTACAGAAGTTAATCCTTTAAAAGCTCATTATAGATGTTTAAATTGTAAATACTCAGATTTTGATACTGATCCAACTTATAAATGTGGATATGATTTGCCTACAAAAAAATGTCCTAATTGTAATGAAAAACTAATTGGAGATGGTCATGATATTCCATTTGAAACTTTTTTAGGTTTTGATGGTGATAAAGTTCCAGATATTGATTTAAACTTTTCTGGAGAATATCAAAACCAAGCTCATAATTTTACTAAAAAGATGTTTGGTGAAAATAATGTTTTTAGAGCTGGAACAATCTCAACAGTTGCTGAAAAAACTGCTTTTGGTTATGTAAAAACTTATTTTGAAGAAACTAAAAGAGATGCAAGTTTGCCAAGAAAAACTGAAATTAATAGATTAGCAAAACTAGCTCAAGGAGTAAAAAGAACAACTGGTCAACATCCAGGTGGAATTATTATTTTACCAAACGAGTATGAAATTGAAGATTTTACTCCAGTTAATTATCCAGCTGATGATTTAAGTTCAACTTGAAAAACAACTCATTTTGATTTCCATTCAATTCATGACAATTTATTAAAAATGGATATTCTAGGTCATGATGATCCAACCGCTTTAAGAATGCTAAGAGATTTGACAAATATTGATCCAATTACTATTCCAACAGATGATAAAAATGTTTATTCATTATTTTCATCTTTACAAGCTTTAAATTTAACTTCAGATAAAATTAATGATGAAATCACTGGAGCTATTGGAATACCTGAATTTGGAACTGGCTTTGTTAGAAATATGCTAAAAGAAACAAAACCAAAAACTTTTGCTGATCTAGTACAAATTTCTGGTCTTTCACATGGTACTGATGTTTGGTTAGGTAATGCTAGAGATTTAATTAAAGATAATAAAGCTAATATTTCTACAGTTATTGGATGTAGAGATGATATTATGGTTTATTTAATAAATATGGGATTAGAAAGTTCTTTAGCTTTTATGATTATGGAATCAGTTAGAAAAGGTAAAGGATTAAAAAAAGAATGAATCGATATTATGAAAAAACATAATATTCCAGATTGATATATTGATTCATGTTTAAAGATTAAATATATGTTTCCAAAAGCGCATGCCACTGCTTATGTGTTAATGGCTTATAGAATTGCTTGATATAAAATTTATTATCCAACTGAATATTATGCAACTTATTTATCTACAAAAGCTGATGTTTTTGATTTAAAAACAGCTCTTGGTGGATATGAAGCAGTTTTATTAAAATTAAAATCTCAACAACAAAAAGTAAAAAATGGAGAAAAATTATCAAAAAAAGAAGAAGATTTAGAAGTTGTATATGAAGTTTTATTAGAAATGTTTGCTAGAAATATTAAGTTTAGTAATATTGATTTTGAAAAATCTGAAGCTACTAAATTTAAAGTAGATATTTTAGAAGATAATACTAAAATTATTATTCCACCATTTAATGTGATTGATTCACTAGGAGAAGCAGTGGCACTTTCTATAATTAATGCTAGAAATACAAAACCAATTACTTCAGTTAATGATTTAAAAAACAGAACACAAACTACACAAACTCAAATTAAAATTTTTGAAGAATTTAATATTTTAGACTCATTATCAGTTGATGAACAATTAACTTTTGATTTCTAATAGAAAGATAATATGCAAAAAGAATATATAAAAGAATTGATGATAAATAGAAAAAGTGCACGTGATTTTGATCCTAATCAAAAAATTAGTGATGAAGATTTAAAAATAATTTTAACTGCTATGAGAATGTCTCCTAGCGCTTTTAACTTAATGAACTTAAGATTATTAATTATTGATAGAAATTGTAGTTTTAAATCTGAACTTAGCCCTTTATTTTATAATCAATTAAATTTTATTAATGCTGATAAAGTGATTTTGTTTGTTTCTGATAAAACTAATAAAATTTTAAATCATACTATTGATAAAACTGTTAATAAAATGTTTAATGAAACTCAAGTTGAAATTGCTAATAAGTTCAAAAATAATGTAATTAATGCTACAAATAGATTAGCTCAATTAAATGAATTAGATCATTGAAGTAAAACAACAGCTCATATTGCTGCTGGAATAGCTACAGTAGCTGCTGCTAGTTTAAATATTGATAGTTGCATAATTGGTGGTTTTAATGCTAAAGTGTTAGAAAGTTTTTTTATTAACAAGCAATATATAACTGAAGATGAACAAATAGTTTTAACAATGAGTTTTGGTTATATGAATAAATCAGTTAAACCTAAACCAAAAATTAGAATTGATGAAAATGAATATATTACTTTTATCAAATAATTTGAAAACACTAATATAAGCATATATAATTTATATGTATTAAAAATAATATATAAAGCTAAAAGCAAGGTTTTTAATACCTTGCTTTATTTTTTCTAAACTAAGGAGTGTTATGAAGGATTTTGAATCAATAAAGTTTCAAATTAATGAATTAGTTAATAAAGAATTAGAAGTTTTAAATTTAAAAGTTTATGAGATTAATAATCTTAAAGAATTTGAAAATGACATGATTCAAATACTAGTAGAAGATGCTTTACAAGCCAATAAACCATTAGATTTTGATATTTTAATAAAAGCAAATGATCTAGTTTCAAACAAAATTGATCAAATAATTAAAACAAATCAAAAATACTTATTAGAAATTTCAAGCAGTGGAATAGAAAAACAAATTAGAAGTCAAGAAGAACTAATAAAAGCTTTAGATCAGTGAGTTTATGTACAACTAAATAATGAAATAAAAAAAGTTAAAGAATTTGAAGGTTATGTAACTAAATATAATAATGATACTAATACATTTAGTTTTTTATTTTTTATAAAAGGTCAAAAAAAGACTTTAGAAGTTATGTGAAATAACATCAAATTTATAAGATACGCAGTTAGATTTTAAGGAGATATATGCTAAACGGAACAGAACTATTAGAATCAATTAAATTAATAGAAAAAGAAAAGGGAATTAGTAAAGAAAGTATTATAAATGGTCTTAAAGAAGGACTACAAAAAGCTTATGAAAGATTTTATGATACTGATGCAATTATTAAAATTGATATTAATGAAAAAACAGGATCAATTACTATGCATCAAGAACTAAAAGTAGTTGAAGAACTTGATGATGATTGATTAGAAATCACTTTACAAAAAGCAAAATTGCAAAACCCAAATGCTCAAATTGGAGATATCATTTATAAACCAATTGAATTTAGCGAAGAATTTTCAAGAATGGTAGTTAACCAAGTAAGACAAATTTTTCAACAAAAAATTAGAGAAGCTGAAAGAGCTAGAATTTATGAACAATTTATAAGTTTAGAAGGTGAAGTTGTTCAAGCTAAAGTAGTTGGAATGAATAGAGAAAATAATTATGTTCTAGATATTAATGGAACAACTGCTTATTTGTGAAAAAATAAAACTATTAATAATGAAATTTTTCAAATAAATGAAATTATTGATGTTTATATTGAAGTTGTTGAAAAAGAAAGTAAATTATCACAAATTGCTATTTCAAGAACTGCTCCTGCTTTTTTAACAAAACTAATTGAAAGAGAAGTTCCAGAAGTAAGAATGGGAATTGTTGAAATTAAAGGTGTAAGTCGTGAACCCGGAAAACGTTCAAAAGTTGCTGTAGTTACTCATAATCAAAATGTTGAACCAATTGGAGCTATTATTGGAGTTGGTGGTAATAGAATTAATAGAATTAGTGATATTCTAAAAGGTGAAAAAATTGATGTTATTAGATGAAGTGATGATCAAATAACTTATTTAATTAATGCAATGACTCCTGTTAAAGTAATTTCAATTAATAAAATTGGTGATGAATATGACATTGTTGTTCCTGATTCTCAACTATCATTAGCTATTGGAAAACAAGGAATAACTGCTAAACTAATTGCTAGCTTATTAAAAAATAAAATTAATATTTTTTCTTATTCAATTGCTTTAAAAGAAAATATGGATATTTTATGAAATGGTGATACTACAAAACAAGAAGTTGAAACTAATTCATACATTCCTAAAACTAAAATATCTAAAAAAGAAGAAAAAATAGTTAATACTATTATTAAAAAACCTATAAAGAAAAAAGAAGAAAACATTATTGATGTTGATGCATTAATAGCCTTTCAAGCCGAAGTTGAACAAGAACAAGATGCAAAAATTTATGAAGAAATTAATCAAGAACTTGCTGATGATAAAGTTCAACCAGATAGTGATAAAGTTAAAGCAATAGTTAATGTTATTAAAAATAGTGATGATGAAATCACTAAAGTTGAAATTAAAACAGATGATACAGCTGTTAATATCACAACTAATAACAATGTTGTTACAAATGATAAATTAGTAAATGATGAAATTAAAACAGAAACTAAACCAAATCTAACTAAAATCGAAGTATCAAAACCTAATTTTAAAAAACAAAAACATAAAGAAGAATTAAATATTGATTTTAATTTAGAAAATGAACCAGATATTGATGAAATTGATGCAAATTTAAAAGCATTTAATGATGCGATTTTAAAACAAGAAGATGAAGAAGATATTGATATTGATTCATTAGATGATTATGACAAATACTATGATTAATAAAAATAAGAATCTAAGAAAAGATATCGCTTCAAATCAAATGTTAGAAAAGCATCAATTAATTAGAATTGTTAAAAATAAAAATGACGAGATTTTTATTGATACTACTTATAAAGCTAATGGTAGAGGTGTTTATCTAAAACCAGATTTAAATAGTTTAAAAATAGCAAGAGAAAAAAATTTGATTGCAAAAAGTTTAAAATCAAAAATAGATGTATCTATTTATGATCAACTAGAAGAATTTATTAATGCAAAAAGATAAATTACTAAAAGCTATTGGAATGGCATACACTTCTAATAACCTAATAACTGGATTTAAATTATTAGAGCAAATAAAATTAAATAAAATTAAGTTTGTGATTTTAAGTTCAGATATGGGATTAGCACAAAAAAAGAAATATATTGATAAATGTCTTTCAAGAAATATCGAATGTGTTTTTAATGTTTTAACAAAACAAGAACTATCTAAAGCATGTGGAAAAGATATTTTAGTAGCTATAGGATTAAAAGATGAAAACTTTATAAAGTTGATTAAATCCAACTTATAGATAGAATGGAGTATATGATATGAAAAAACCAGTCAAAAATATAAAAAAACAAAAAGCTCAAAATCAAACAAAAAATATTAAAAAACAATTAAAAGAAGAAGTTAATACAGGCTTAATTGATGGGATTTTTGTTTATACAGAACCACTATCAATACTAGAATTTGCTACTAAAATTAATAAACCAGTAACTGTAATTTTAAAACATTACTTTAATCAAGGTCTATTATTAAATCAAAACACACTTCTAACTGAAGAACAAATGGGTGAATTATGTTTAGAATTTGGTTTTGACTTTAAAAAAGAAACATCAGTAACTAAAGAAAATATTTTAGAAACTTTACTAGATACTGTTGATGATGAAAAACATTTAAAAGAAAGACCTCCAATTGTTACAATTATGGGTCATGTCGATCATGGAAAAACTACTTTATTAGATTCGATTAAAAATTCTAATGTTGTAGCTAGTGAAGCTGGAGGAATTACTCAAGCAATTGGTGCTTATCAAATTACTACTAAAAATAATAAAAAAATTACATTTATTGATACTCCAGGTCATGAGGCATTTACTGAAATGAGAAGTAGAGGAGCTAATGTAACTGACATTGTAGTTTTAATAGTTGCTGCTGATGATGGGGTAATGCCACAAACTGAAGAAGCTATTGATCATGCCAAATTAGCAAATGTTCCTATTATTGTTTTTATTAATAAAATTGATAAGCCAGGTTCTGATCCAAATAGAGTAAAAACTGAATTAATGAAATATGGTTTAGTTGCTGAAGAGTTTGGTGGAGATATTCCATTTATTGAAGGATCAGCTATTAAAAAAATTAATTTAGACAAATTAGAAGATACTATTATTTTAATTTCTGAATTAGAAAACTTAAAAGCAAATCCAGATAGATTTGCTTCTGGAGTTGTTTTAGAAGCTCACTTAGATAAAGCAAAAGGTCCAGTTGCTTCAGTTTTGGTTCAACAAGGATCATTAGAAATTAAAGATATTATGGTTGTTGGAACTACATTTGGATCAATCAAACATATTGAAGATGAATTCAAACATAAAGTTTTAAAAGCCGAACCAAGTAAACCAGTTGTTGTTTATGGATTAAATCAAGTTCCAAAAGCTGGAGATAAATTTGTTGTTATTAATGATGAAAAAATGGCTCGTGAAATTTCTGAAGCTCAATTAAAAAAACAGCAAGAAGAAGAAAGAAGAACTAAACAAGCATTTACTTTAGATGCAATTAAACAACATATTGATGAAGGAGAATTAAAAAATATTACTTTAATTATTAAAGCTGATACTCAAGGAAGTGTTGAAGCTTTAAAAAATTCTTTATCAAAAATTAATATTTCTGGTGTAAAAATTAATATTATTAGAGCTAGTGTTGGTGCTATTTCACTTTCAGATATTTCTCTAGCTTCAACAGTTAGAGATGGTCTAGTAATTGTTTATGGATTTAATGTAAGACCTGATGCAATAGTTAGAAAAAAAGCAGAAGAAGATCGAATTGAAATTAGATTGCATAACATTATTTATAAATTAATTGAAGAACTAGAAGATGCTGCTAAAGGAATTTTAGATCCTGAAATTAAAGAAGTAGTTTTAGGACAAGCACAAGTAAGAGCTTTATTTAGACATTCAGCAATTGGAACTATTGGTGGATTTTATGTAGTTGATGGTGCTATTACAAGAAATGCTAAAATTAGAGTAATTAGAAATGGTGTTGTTGTTTATGATGGAGAAATTAATTCATTACAACATCAAAAACAAGATGCTAAAGAAGTTAAAGCAGGTTTTGAAGGTGCATTAACTATTAAAAACTTTAATGACATTAAAGAAGGCGATATATTTGAAGCTTATAAACTTGAACAAGTTAAATAATTAAAAAGACAGATTAATTATTATCTGTCTTTTTTTTATATAGTTCTTCTTTAAACTTTAAAAGTTCTTCATATTCTTTTTGTTTATAAATTTTATATTCTAATTGTTTTATTTTTTTTAGTTGTTTTTTTGTAGGAATAATTTGATTATCTAAATAAGCTTTTAAAATTATTTGGTTTTGTTCTTCTTTTTGATATTCTTTATTTTTATAAATTACACTTATAAAAGTTCCTATTAAAACACCTAATACCATACTAATAATTATTAAAATAAATCTTAGTATTGTTTTAACTACTAAATTAATATTTCAACTATAAAATAAATCTCCAGTAAAAATTATTAAAATACCAACAAAAGCTAAACCAAAAGAATAAGTAAAACTATCTGGCTTTATAAATTTAAATAAAACAAATAAAAGATTAATTAAAAATATTATTAATAAATAAACTAAACTAATTAAAAACAAATATAAATAAGCTAATTTATCTAATTTAGTAAAATAATTTCAAGAATATTTTTTTAAATCAGGACCAATAAAAAATAGTATTACTAAAAATAAGCTAATTGTTGTAAATAACTGAAACAAAAGATTAATTAAAAAAGGGGTTCTACTATTATTAAATTTAATATTATCTAATAGTTGTTCTTTATTTTCTGCTTTCATAATTTTTAATTTATTACTTTAAGTATATCAAAAACTAAATATAAGATTGAATATAAAAAAACAACACCTAAGTGTTGTTGTTATTTTCAATGGAGCAGGTGAAGGGAATCGAACCCTCACAATCAGCTTGGAAGGCTGAAGTTCTACCATTAAACTACACCTGCATATTTGATACTTTTATATAATATTACATAAAAGTATCGATGTCAACATTTTAGTATAATTATTTTCTAATTCCTAATTTTTCAATAATTTCTTTATATCTGTTAACATCTTTTTTAACTAGATAATCTAAAAAGTGTCTTCTTTGAGCAACTTTTTTTAATAAACTTCTTCTTGTAGGAATGTCTTTTTTATGCATTTTTAAATGTTCAGTCATGTTAGAAATTTCAGCAGTTAAAATAGCAATTTGAACTTCTGCTAAACCTGTGTTTTTTTCAGAACCACCAAACTCTTTAATTAATGCTAGTTTTTGTTCTTTAGAAATCATATTTTCTCCTTAAATTGTATTTAAATGTCTATCAAAGGCATATTTGAGAAAGAATAATGTCTTTGGTAAACTACTAACTTTTAAATATTATCATAAACTAACTATTTTGTCTTGGTTATTAAACGTTTTTTAAAAAAATATAAAAATTGCAAAATCATTAAATAATCTTTAGATTTTTATAAAATAACAATTAGAGAGTCTAGGATTGCAAAATGAAAAAAACTGTTATTTTCTTAACACCAATTCTATCATTATTATTAATAAGTTGTAAAGCAAACATACTAAATACTATCAATCAAAATAATTCCAACAATAAACTGAACAATAAGACTTTTAATAATAAAAATAATGATCAAACTAATTTAAATAATACTAATTTAATAAAAAAAGATAAAACTAATTTAGATCTTATAAACCAAGAAAAAATAATAACCAAGCAAGCTAATAATTTTAAAGTTTTAAATACACCTTATAAAGTAAGTGATTTAACAAATTCTATAATTCTTACAAATAATACAATCAATCTAACAAACTATCAAGATATAGATTATGTCAACTTAGACCAATTTTTAGATTTATTTAAAGATATTTTAGAAATTAATCAAAAGACTGATGAAATAGTTTATAACAATAATTCATACCTATTAACTAAAGAACTTAAAAAAGAAATTAATAACAACTTAATTACTATTAGATTAGTTAATAAATATCAATCAAAAGATAAAAGTAAAACAAATGATTTTATAATAAATGAATTTATTGAATTTGATTTTTTAAATAAAAAGATAACCATATCTAGTGTTAATTTTTATAGTTTAATAAACTCATATCAAAACGAAACTAACTTAGAATATCATTACTTTAAAACACTAGAATCAAAACCTTTAGTTATAGATTTAAATAAATACAATATTTCTATGTTTTATACTAATAACAACTTATATTTACCACTAATTGTTTTGAATCAAATATTTTTAAATGAAGCAGAAAAGCAAATTTATTTTAATAATAAAAATGTTTTTATATTTGATGTTTTTGATCTTTATGAACACAACAATAATGAAACTAAGAAAAAACTTAGTTCTAATAAACAAGATATTAAATTATCAAATAATTTAAAAGAATTTCAATACAATTACTTATGATTTTTATTAGATAATTTTTATCCTTTAAAACTAGAAAATAATAAATCTTATAAAGATTATTTAACAAAATATAAAACTAGTTTATTAAAAGATAACCTAGAACATTTTAAAACAACTAATTTAATAATAAGAGATTTAAATGATATTCATACAAAAGTATTATTGCAATCTCCACTTTATGATTTGAAAACTAATGATAGTAGCTTATTAATAAGTGAAAAGAATAGAAATGATAGAATTGCTAAATTTAGAAAATATGAAAAAGAATTAGTTAGATTATCTAGTAATTTAAATGAAAAAGACATTAGATATACTAAAGATAATAAAACAGCTATTATTAAAATAGATATTATTACAAGAGATACTATAGAAGGTGTTAAAAATCAACTTAAACAAATTAAAAGCAAAAATGAAATTAAAAATGTTGTTTTTGACTTAACTTTAAATAAAGGTGGAAGTGTAATTGCAACTTTTATAATTCTTGGTTTTTTAACAAATCAAAGTTTTAAATATCACAAATTATATCCAAATACAAATAATAAAGAAATTTTAAATATTAAATCAAATATAGGTAAATTTGATTTTAATTACTATATACTAAATTCACCTATTAATTATTCAGCAGGCAACACATTTGCATCAATTATTAAAACAAATAAACTAGCAAAAATTATTGGTTATAAAAGTGGGGGTGGAGCTAGTGAAGTTAGATTAGCTATTCTGCCAACAGGTACAATAATAAGAAAAAGTTCTTTGTATACTTTAACTGATAATAATTGAAATTCTTATGAACTAGGTGTTGATCCTGATATAGAATTTAAAAAAGATAAAAATTATAACTTTAATAGTTTATTTGATTTAGAATATATTCAAAACATTATAAATAATGATCAAAAAGTAAAATAAAAGGAATTATTATGAAATTACTTTTAACAAGTTTATTTTTATTTTCAAATACAATAACTCCAGTTCTAACTAATAGTGTAAATATAGTGTCCACAAACAACACACTTAGTTTAAAAGAATACAAACTTAATTCATTAACTAAAAGTGTTGAGATTAAAAACAAAAAGAAAATAAACTTACATTTACACAAAGATGTTGGTTATGTTTCTATAAAAGAATTTCTAGATAGTATAGAACCAATTATTAAATTTAATGATATTAAACACGAATTTAAAAATAATAAAGCAATAATAACTTTGAATTCTAAAATTCCTAATTTAAAAATAGAGTTTGACTATAAAACTCAAGACATTATAGTTTCTAATAATAATATCTTTACTGAAATATTGAAATATAAAGAACGTGGAGAAGAAAAATTAAATTTAGAATTTCAAAATTTAAAAAACGAAAATCCAAATACACAATTTAAATATCATTTAAAAGATTATGATATTGAAATGCTAAAAGATCAAAAAGATATTTATTTACCTATAGTTTTACTAAACCAAATCTTTTTAAATGAATCAAACATTCAAGTTTATTTTAACGATGATGAGGTAAATATTTTTAGATTTGCTGATTCTTTAAAAGATATTTCAGGTATAGTAAATCTAAAAATGTCTAAGGCTAATATGTCAAATTCTATACCAAAAAGTTTAAAAGAATTTCAATATAAATATTTTGCATTTTTATTTGATCATTATTATGGAATTAAACTACCTAATAATAAATCTTATATAGATTATTTTAAAAAATATGAACAAAAAATAATAAATTTTTCTAACGATTTACACTACTTGACAACAAGACAAATAGTAGCAGATCTTGATGATCCACATTCAGCTTATATTTTAGATGGTTTTTATAATAAAGAAAAAGACATCAATAAGGTTCAAATAACAGGAAACACTAAAGAGCATCGTTATGATAATTGAATTAATATTCAAAGCTTATTAGCTCAACACGATCCAAGTAAAATCGAATATCAAAATAGATTTCTTTCTGATAATAAAACTTCTGTAATTTCTTTTAAACAATTTGAAATAGATACAGCTAAACAAATTGAAAAAAGTTTAAAAGAAGCTCAAAATAAAGGTATTAAAAACATCATTTTTAATGTAACTCAAAATGGTGGAGGATTTATTGGAGCTGCTTATGAACTTATGGGATTTTTAACTGATAAACCATTTAATGTTTATAATTATAATCCACTTTCAAAAGAACAAAAAGTTGAAACTATTAAATCAAAATATAATAAATATAATTTTAATTATTACATTTTAACTTCTCCTTATTCATTTTCAGCAGGAAATATTTTTCCTCAAATAACAAAAGATAATAAAGTAGCTAAAATAATAGGATATAAGACATTTGGTGGAGCTAGTTCAATTGGTTATTTTATTTTACCAACTGGAGATATTATTCAACTAAGCACAAATAATGTTTTTACAAATAACAAGTTTAGAAGTTTAGAGTTTGGTGTAAAACCTGATGTTATGTTAAATGGTAGTGTTGAAACTAATGCTAAAGATTTATATGATGATAATAAGCTTTTAGAACTAATAAATAAAGCTGATAAGATATCATTTACAAATGATGATGATTCAACAATTAAACCAATTGACACTATTCCATTAAAACCAGATAAACCAAATAAAAATGAAATAAAACCAAAACTAAGTTTATCTAAACTAATTAAAAACAAAAATATAAAAATTTCAAAAAATGATCCAATAACTTTATTAAAAGAACTTTTTGAAAATAATCCTGATATTAATTTTGATCAAGAAATAAGAATTAGTTTAAAACAACCTAATAAAGCTGAAATTTATTTAGAAAATAACCCAAATGATAAAATAACAGTAAATTTTTCTATTGTTAAAGATATATCTGAACAAAATCAAAACGTTAAAAATAATAAAACTAAATTAATTATCATAATTTCATCATCATTATTAGTAGTAATAGTTAGTTTATTATTAACATTTTTAATCATTAAAAAACTAAAAAATAAAAAATAGTACTTATAAGTACTATTTTAACTTTAAATCTATTCCTAATAATTCTTGAGCTTTATCTACTAGATTTTCATCTAGTAGTTTTTTTATTTTTGTTGAAGAAATATCATTATCTCTTTTAAAAATAATAACGTTTTTTTTACTAAAAGCCTTAATTAAATCATCAATATTTCCTTGTGATAAATAACCAAATTTAAAGTCCTGTCCTTCAACTATTTTTATAACATTTAATTTATTAATTAAAACATCAATAAACTGATCTTTAGTAGTTTTGATTAAACTATCGTCAACTTTAATATCAAAAAAATAATCTAAATCAGATAAATTATTATTAATAAAATCTAATTTTTGCTTTTTTGTTGCTAAATTAGTATAAGTTATATTATCTTTAATTTTTTTATCAAAAGACATTACTATACTAGTTAAATTTTCTTGTTTTGCAATTTGAATTACTTTATTAATAATTTTTTGATGATAAATATGAAAACCATCAAAATTACCTATTGTAATAATTGCTTTTTTAATATTTAACTTTTTTAATTTATTAAAAGATTCATTAATATATATCATTATTTAATCCGCCTCTTTTAACTTTGAAAATATTATTTTCATATTTTTGATAAACAGCTAAAATATTATTTTGTTCATCACTAATAAAAACTAACTGGTCTTTAATATTATTTAAAACTATTTTTTTTCCTTGTTTAACATCTAAAATATTATGATATTTAACAACTTTAAAATCATTAATTTTAACAGCATCATATATTGAAGTTAAATGTTTTCAACTTAAATCTTTTATGTCAATTGCACTATTTATATCAAAGTTACCAGATAAGGTTCTATTAAGTTCAACTACATACCCAATTGTGTTTAAATCTTTACAAATATCAATAGCTAAACTTCTAATATAAGTTCCTTTACTACACTTAACATCTAAAAAAATCTCATAGTTTTTTTGATCATAATTTAATAATTTAGTTTTAAAAATAGTTACTTTTCTACTTTTTATTTCAACATCTTGATTAGCTAAAGCATATTGATAAAGTTTTTTACCATTAACTTTTATAGATGAATAAATTGGTGGGTATTGTTCATAAGAATAATTATTATATTTACTAATTACTTTATTTATTTGATCTAAACTAATATCAAAAGGAATTTGAGTTTGAATTATATTTCCTTCACCATCATAACTATCAGTTAATGTAAATAATTTAATTTTTACTTGATAAGCCTTATTAGCATTTAATAAATAATCACTAATTTTAGTAGCATTATTCACTAAGCAAATAACAACTCCAGTTGCTAGTAAATCTAAAGTACCACAATGACCAACTTTTTTGATATTTAACTTTTTTTTAACTTGATTAATTAATTGATAAGTTGATATATTTTTTGGTTTATTTAAAATAAAAATACCTGATTTTTGCATAACCTATTTTCTATTTAAAAATCCAAGTGTAGAACTTGGAAATTTAATATTATTTATTTTTGTCTTCTTTTAGAATTTTATCAATTTGATTAACTCTATCTAAACTAGTATCATAAACAAAAGTTAATTCAGGAACAGTTCTTCAGTCTAGTTTACTTGCTAAGATCATTCTAATTTCTTTTAAATTATTTTCTAATTCTTCTTCAATAGTTTGTATTGTTAAATCTTCAAAAATTGGAATAAATTGATAAAAAATTTTAACATGACTATTATCAGTAGATAATCTAGTTTCAACAACTGAAATTGATTTTAAAACTTCACTTTTCATTTCACGTTGCAAAATTAAGTTTAATTCTCTTAAAAGCAATGATTCTTTTCTCTTTTGAGTTTTTATATTTGCCATAAAATTCTCCTTTTGTTATTTAAATTATACCACTTACAAAAATTGTAAATTTTATAAAAAATACAACCTAGTTTTATTTTATATAAGAATTTATCTATAATTTTGAATAATATTAAAAAATAAAAAAGCGTTTAGTTTATAATTTAATCAATATAGAAAAGGACATAGTTTATGTTACAAAAACCTCGTGGAACTCAAGACTTTTTTTTAGATGAAACAAAGTTATGAATTAAAGTTGAAACTAAATTAAGAGAAATTTTAAATAAGTTTAATTATAGTGAGATAAGAACACCAATGTTTGAATCAAAAGAACTATTTATTAGAAGTATTGGTTCAACTAGTGATATTGTTTCAAAAGAAATGTATGAATTTGTTGATAAAAAAAATCGTAGTCTAGTTTTAAAACCAGAAGGAACAGCTAGTGTTGTTAGAGCTGTTGTTGAAAATAAACTATATGCTGAAGACTATTTACCTTTTAAAACTTATTATATTAGTCCAATGTTTAGATACGAAAGACCACAAAATGGAAGATATCGTCAATTTCATCAATTAGGAATTGAAGTTTATGGAAGCGATTCGATTCAACAAGATTATGAAGTTTTAAATATAGCTAACAATATCATTAATGATTTTAAATTAAATAAAAATATTAAAATTTATACAAACTATTTAATAACTGGAAAAAATAGAGAACAATACATTTTAGAATTAAAAAAATATTTAACTGATTTTAAATTATGTAATGATTGTAATATTAGGATTGAAAAAAATCCTTTAAGAGTACTAGATTGTAAAATTGATGACAAACAATTTAACAATGTTCCTAGTATGAAAGACTTTTTAACTGATGAAGAACAAAAAAGATATCAACAAACACTTGATTTATTTAAAGAAATGAATATTTCAACTATTCATGATGATAAATTAGTTAGAGGTTTAGATTATTACACTGGATTTATTTTTGAAATAAAATATGAAGCTAAAAATATTGAACAAACTATTATAGCTGGTGGTAGATATAATAATTTAGTCTATGAAATTGGAAATATTAACTTACCAGCTTGTGGTTTTGGGATGGGATTAGAAAGATTTATAAATATTATAAAAGAACAAAATAACAAGCTAAATAAAAATGATCAAAGCATTGATCTTTATACAATATGTTTAGATCAATCAGCTATAAAATTAAATCAACAAATTTTAGAATTGTCTAGATCTATTGGTTTAATATCTGATAGTAACTATTACAATATGTCTTTAAAATCTGCATTAAAAAAATCAGATAAACTGAATCCAAAATATTTAATTATTCTTGGTGAAAAAGAAGCAACATCTAATCAATTTATAATTAAAAATAAAATTAATAAAACTGAAATTAAAACAACATTAACTAATTTTGTTAATGATCTAAAATAAGGAGATATATGAAAAGAACACATACTTGCGGTGAATTAACATTACAAAATGTAGATCAAAAAGTTATTCTACAAGGTTGAGTAAAAAAAATTAGAAAACTAGGAGCTATGGTTTTTATTGATCTAAAAGATAGATATGGAATTACTCAATTAGTTATTGAACAAGAAAATATTAATTTAATTAATAATCTTAAAAATGAATATGTAATTGAAATTAGTGGAATTGTTGTTAAAAGAAAATCGGTTAATAAAGAGTTAATTACTGGAGAAATTGAAGTTATTGTTAAAGATCTTTTAGTAATTAATAAATCTGAATTAACTCCTTTTGTTTTAGAAAATGATGTCAATGTTAATGAAGATACTAGATTAACTTACAGATATTTAGATTTAAGAAGACAAGTTATGCAAAATAACTTAATTATTAGAGCAAAAATTAATCATATTATTAGAAACTATTTAACTGATTTAAATTTTTTAGAAGTAGAAACTCCTTATTTTGCAAAATCAACTCCAGAAGGTGCGCGTCATTTTTTAGTACCATCAAGATTAAATAAAAATAAATTTTATGCTTTACCTCAATCACCACAATTATTTAAACAATTATTAATGATTTCTGGAATTGATAGATATTATCAAATTGTTAGATGTTTTAGAGATGAAGATTTAAGAATTGATCGTCAACCTGAATTTACTCAATTAGATTTAGAAATGAGTTTTGCAACTAGTGAAGATGTAATGCAAATTAGTGAATCTTTAATTAAAAAAATCTTAAAAGAAGTTAAAAACTTTGAAATTAAAGAACCTTTATTAAGATTAAGTTATAAAGATGCTATTGATTTATATGGTAGTGATAAACCAGATTTAAGATATGAATTAAAAATTCATACTTTAAATGATATTTTTAAAAATAGTGATATTAAAATGTTTTTAGATTCACAAAATAAATACATAAGAGCTGTTTGCATTGATCAATTATTAACTAAAAAACAACTTGAAGAGCTTAATCAACAAGCAAAACAATTCCATTTTAATTCAATAGCTTTTATTAAAGTAGAAAATAATGCTTGATCAGGAAGTTTAGCTAGTCAATTAACAGAAGTACAAAAAAAACAATTAATAGAAGAATTTAATATTCAAAATAAGGCTACTATTATTTTGAACATTGGAAAATATGAAGAGATTTCTCAATTAATGGGAGCTATTAGAATTAGTTTAGCTAAAATGTTTAATTTAGAAACTAAAGACGATTTTAAATTATTATGAGTTGTTGATTTTCCTTTATTTGAGTTTAGCGAACAAGAAAATAGATATGTAGCAGCCCATCATCCATTTACAAGTCCAAAAGAAGAATCATTAGCTGATTTTGATACTAATAAAAAAGATGCTTTAGCTTGTGCTTATGATTTAGTTATGAATGGATTTGAAATAGGTGGTGGAAGTCAACGTATTACTAATTCTGAAATTCAACAAAGAATGTTTGATGCAGTTGAACTAAACCAAAAACAAGTAGAAGCTAATTTTGGTTGATTTATGAACGCTTATAAATATGGTGCTCCTTATCATGCTGGAATTGCTTGAGGATTAGACAGAATTAGTATGATTTTAACTGATTCAAATTCAATTAGAGATGTAATTGCCTTTCCAAAAAATTCATTAGGAATTGATATGATGAGTAATGCTCCTGATTTAGTAAGTGATAAACAATTAGATGAACTAAATATAAAAACAGTTGAATAATAAAAAAAGTAGGCTTTAGCCTACTTTTTTCCTGTCATATAATCATCAAAATTTCGATCCCAATCAAGTCGTTCCATTCTTTCTGAATAATATAACTTATTATCATAATCATATATACCAATACTTGCTAATTGTTCAAATTCTAAAGTTTCAAATAGCAAAATTGAATAATATATAAATGATTGAAAAATTATAAGAAATTTTAAAAATTTATTAGCTTCTTCTAGTTGTTCTGGATAAACTAAAAATCCATCTTCATTAATATCTTCCATAAAATCACTTATAGTTTCATCTAGCATATAAATATAATCCATATATTTTTCTTCATCTTCAAACTTAAGTGCTTTTGTTATTTTATTAATAAGAGTTTTTTGAACTTCTTTAAAATCAGCAATATCAACTACAATTTTTAAATCATAAAGCTCTTTTAAAAAATCTGGTAAAGCAGCTTTTGTATATGCTATATAAGCTTCTTTAATATTTAAATCTATTCCTGTTTCTTTTAAAAATCCAGATTTGTTATCAATTTTTGTATAAAAAGTAGAAAAATAATCAAAAACATTCAATAATTGATGAAGTTCAATTATAAAAATTTCATAAAAATCACGTTTAATATATCTCTTAAAATCAGCCATTACAAATGTTGGTATAACATCTGAATACATTTCATCAACTCATTTTCTAAAAGCTGGAATTTCTGGTTTTTTTAATCATTGTTCAATTGCTTTTTTTGAAAATTCATTTGTTAATTTACCCGATTCTTGAGAAATTGAATAAAGCTCATCAACTAGTATTTTTAAAAAACTATAATCGTACTTAAACATATTTTCTCTCTTTCTATAATTAGGCAATATAATTTAATCATCTATTTTTAAAATTGCAACAAAAGCTTCTTGTGGAACTTCTACAGTTCCAATTTCTTTCATCTTTTTCTTACCTTCTTTTTGTTTTTCTAATAATTTCTTTCTTCTTGATTTATCTGCAGCATGAAGTTTTCAAGTAACATCTTTTCTATAAGCTTTTATAGTTTCTCTTGAAATTACTTTATTTCCAATTGTCGCTTGTACTGGTACTTCAAAGTTTTGTCTTGGAATTAATTCTTTTAGTTTTAAAGTTAAAGCACTTCCTCTTTGATAAGCAAATTTTTGATTAACTATCATCGAAAATGCATCAACCATTTCTCCATTTAACTTAATATCCATTCTTACTAATTTTGACTCTTTATAACCAATAAGTTCATATTCAAAAGAAGCATATCCTTTAGAAATAGATTTTAATTTATTAAAAAAGTCAAAAATAATTTCAGCTAATGGCATTTGATAAATCAAAATTCGTCTATTATTGTCAATTACTTCCATATTTTTATAAATACCAAGCTTATTCTGACACAAATTCATTAAGTCTCCGATATATTCGCTTGGAGTTGCTATTTTAATTTCAACAAATGGCTCTTCAATTTTTGAAATTTTTTGAGCCTCAGGTAATAATGCAGGATTGTCTAATTCAATTACTTGTTTATTTGTTAAGTGAACTTTATAAACTACACTTGGAGCAGTTGCAATTAGTTCAAGATTATATTCTCTTTCTAGTCTTTCTTGAATTACTTCCATATGTAATAATCCTAAAAAACCACACCTAAAACCAAATCCTAAAGCTTGACTAGTTTCTGGTTCATAAACTAAAGAAGAATCAGATAATTCAATTTTTTCTAAAGCTTCTTTAAAATCTTGATATTTATTAGTATCAATTGGATAAATTCCACAATATACCATTGGTTTTAATTTTTTATAACCATCAAGTGGTTCTTTGGCTGGATTTAAAACACTTGTAATAGTATCTCCAACATTAACATCTTTAATAGTTTTAATTGAAGCAGCAACTCAACCAACTTCACCAGCTTCTAAAAAGTCTTTTTTAACAATTTTTGGAGTTTTTATTCCTAAAGAAGTAACTTCATATTCAGCATTAGTAGACATTAATTTGATTTTATCACCAACTTTTAACATCCCTTGTTTTAGTCTTATTGACATAACAACACCTAAATATTTATCATAATAAGAATCAAAAATTAAAGCTTTTAAAGGTGCATTATCAATAGCATCACTTGGTGGTGGTATTTTATCTACTATTGCTTGTAAAACATCTTGAACATTTAATCCAGTCTTTGCTGAAATTAAAGGAGCATTACTACAATCTAATCCTATAATTTCTTCAATTTCCTGTTTAACTTTATCAACATCAGCACTAGGTAAATCAATTTTATTAATTACTGGAATTATTTCTAAATTACTATCAATTGCTAAATAAACATTAGCTAAAGTCTGAGCTTCAACTCCTTGAGAAGCATCAACAACTAAAATAGCACCTTCACAAGCAGCCAAACTTCTTGAAACTTCATAAGTGAAATCAACATGACCTGGAGTATCAATTAAATTAAAAATATAATCCTTATCATCTTTTGAATGATATTTTAATTGAACTGAGTTTAATTTAATTGTAATTCCTCTTTCTCTTTCAATATCCATTGAATCTAATAATTGATCTTGCATTTCTCTTTTTTCAACTGTATTTGTTAGTTCTAAAATACGGTCTGCTAATGTAGATTTACCATGATCAATATGAGCAATAATACTAAAATTTCTGATTTTAGATTTATCCATATAAAACCTTTCTTTAAATATGTATTAAATGTTTATTAATAAAAGTAATTATTTGATTTTCTAGTATTAAATTAGAATTAGTAAACATCTTATTTTTAAGATCATCAATATAATTTAAACTTACATAATAATCTTTTTTTAAAAGTTGTTTTAATAGTTTATATGATGATTTTAAATATTTTTTTTCTTCTTGATAATTATTATCATTAACAATAATTAAAATAGGTAAATGCTTTTTTATTAAATTAAGATTTTTTCTTTTTAAATTAAAATACATTGTTTTATAAACATCTAATAAGCTGATAATATCAAACTTTTTAGAAATAAAATCATCTTCTAAAATATCTAAATATCTATTTAATTTATTTACTAAAAGATTATTATTTTGATTAAACTTATTTAAAAACTTTTGAATAAAACTATCTTGATAAAAACTATATTGATTCTTATTTTTAAAAAATAATTTAATAAATATTAATTTAAATATTTGCTTAATAATTATTTTTTTATTTAATTCTAAATAATTAGATAAAATTAACCCATTTATAGTTTCAGAATATTTAATACTATAAGCTTTACTAAAAACACAAGCAATTGAGTGAGAAAACATAAAAATAGGTAACTTATATTGTTTTTTTATAAAATGATTAACTTCTTTTAAATCTTCAAGATTAATTTTTCAATTATCATTGAATATTTTAGCTTGATTTCTGATATTTAAAGAGTTTTGAATTGAATTACAAACAACTATAATTTGATTATTATTAAGTACTTGAAAAAAGTTTTTATAAAAATCTATAACATTTAAATTACTACTTATAATATGTAAAACTGCTATAGGTTTTTTAACTTTATCAAAAACATATGTTTTAACTTGATGATCATCAATTGTTTGAATATCAATTTGTTTCATTTTAAACCTCTTTAAAAACAAATTCTAAAGTTGCTTGTTTTGCTAATTTATCTGCTAAATCATTATATTTATTATTAGTATGTGATTTTATTCATTTAAATTCAACACTAATTTGATCTTTATATTTATTAAAAAAATCTTTGTATTCTTTTGTAAAATCTAAATTAGCTTTTCATTGATTTAAAGCTCATTTACTAACTCCTTGATAATCATGACAAATAATAACTTTTGAAATTTTATTAGCTAAACAAAACATAATTGTTTGTTTAACAGCTATTATTTCTCCAGCTACATTTCTTAAATTAGCTAATTGAGAATCATTAAATCGCTGACTTAAATGAAACTCTCTATTTTTTCAAAAAACAACAACACCATAAGAAAAAGTATTATTTAAAGTATCATAACTACCATCAGTATAAGCTATACAACTATTTTTATCATCATTAAAATTTTTTAATGGTTTTTGATCATTATCATTTAAAAAATCTTTAGCTTGTTTTAAAGTTGAAAAAGATTTATAAACAGCATTAGAATAATTTTCAACTTGTTTTTTAGCTTCATCTCAAGTTGTATAAATACCAGTATTTCAGCCTTTTTTTACAGCATAATACTTTTTAATCATAACTTTTCCTTTCTAATAAGCTCTTGCAAATATTACTTGTAAACAAGTATCTTTTTTACAATTAAAACATTTTGCTTTAACTTCTTTTTGATCAAAAGGAATACATCTTGAATTAGTTAAAGTTTTTGTTTTAATATCTTGTTCACATTCAACTCTTCCACAAAACGGAACTAATACAAAACCTTGGTTTTGTTTTAAAATTTCAATATATTCTTCAATTGTGTTAGCTTTAAAAGTTCTATTTTTTCTATTTTCTAAAGCATTATTATAAAGTGCTAAATCATAATCTTTAATCATTTGATCAACTACACTTTTAATATCTTTATAATCTACTTTAATTTTATTTTCTTGTTGATCTCTTCTTGAAATAGTAATTTGATTATTTTCTAAATCACGAGGTCCTATTTCAATTCTAATTGGTATTCCTTTAATTTCAGCTTCACTAATTTTAAATCCAAAACTTTTATCACTATTATCTACATCGATTCTATAATCAGATAATTTATCTTTAATAATCTCAACAACTTGATCAATTTGCTCAGTATTTTTAATTTGAATAATTTGAACTTGAATTGGAGAAATTTTACTTGGTAAAACTAAGCCATTATCATCACTATGAGTCATAATAAGAGCACCAATTAATCTTGTTGAAACTCCTCAACTTGTTGAATAAGCGTGTTCTAATTTATTTTCTTTGTTTTGAAATTTAATATCATAAACTTTTGTAAAATTATCAGCAAAAAAGTGAGAAGTACCACATTGTAAAGCTTGACCATCAAACATTAAAGATTCAATAGTATAAGTATCTTTTGCTCCTGCAAATTTTTCTTTTTCAGTTTTTTTACCACAAATTACAGGTAATAATAAAATTTCTTTTGCAAACTTTTCATAAATGTTTAATATTTTTAAACAAAAATTTTCTGCTTCATTATAAGAACTATGAACAGTGTGACCTTCTTGTCATAAAAATTCACTAGTTCTTAAAAAAGGACGAGTAGTTTTTTCTCATCTCATTACATTACATCATTGATTATAAATTAAAGGTAAATCACGATAAGAATTTATTTCATTACTAAAATAATCCATCATCAAAACTTCACTAGTTGGTCTTATAAATAAATTTTCTTCTAGTTGTTTTTGTCCAACTCTAGTAACAGTTGCAATTTCTGGAGAAAACCCATCAATATGGTCTTTTTCTTTATTAAACAATGATTCAGGAATTAATAATGGAAAATAAACATTATCTACATTTACTTTTTTAAATTCTTCATCTAAATACTTTTGAATTAATTCTCAAATTCTATATCCATATGGTCTAAAAATCATAGTTCCTTTAACAGGACCATAACTAGCTAATTTTGTATTTAAAACAATATCTGTATATCATTGTGAAAAGTCAATATTTCTTGGAGTTATTTTATTTAGTTGCTTTTTCATTATCGTTATTACTTTCTATTTGATCTATTTCATTTTCATTTTTATAATATATTCTTATTCTATTATTTAACATAACTTCTTCAACATATTTTTTAGCTTGTTGATATGTTTGATAATCTCTAAATAATAATCATTCAATACTATCTATTTCAATTTTTTGATTAATAAATACTATAGATAAAGATTTGTCTCAAACTCAATCTTTACTAGTGCGTGTGTATAAACTATAAGGATTTATTCCAATTACTAAAAAATTATCATAATTAAATTTTTGATCATCTACTGATTCTTTCATTCATTTTCAAAATTGAGCTCTTGATGAAACATCAAATTCTAATCCAATTGAAAAGTCTTTTTGTTGATATGATCAAACAATATACTCTTCATCAAGTTCTAAATTAATGTTTTTAACTGGACAAATACCATGTTGTAAAATGTTTAATCAATTTTTAGAATTTGTATAAAATAAAAAGTATTGAATGTCTTGCTTTTTTATAAAATCTAAAACATTTTTCTTTTCATTTTCTTTAGTAATAAAAAAAGGATATAAAATATTTTCAAAATAATTGTGTTGAATTAAATCATTATCAGTTTTTCAAAACATTAATTTTGATCAAATAGATTTTTTACTTTTTGATTTATTTTTAATATTTTTATCTACTTTTTTATTCATCATAACTCCATTTATTATTCTTAATATATTATATATTGTTTTAAATTGTTTAAATTAAAAGTTAATTTCTACTATATTAAATTAAAAATAAAAAAAGACTACTTATGTAGTCTATTTAATTTCTAATGGCGGGTTAAGAGGGACTCGAACCCTCGCGCCGGAGACCGACCTAACACCTTAGCAGGGTGTCCTCTTCACCAACTTGAGTATTAACCCATAAAGTAATACTTTTTAATTATACACAAAAATATTAATAATTTAAATTAGATTCAATAAAGCTATTATGTTTTAGATAATAAAAACTACTTATCAAATAAAATACAACAATTAGATAAAAATAGCTATTCTGTTAAATAACTTTAGTAAAAATCAAACAAATTAACTTAATAAACTTTATTTAATAATTTTGGTATTACTTTTAATTTAACTTTTAATTCTACAATATTATTAATAAAATAATGGAACTAATCTAACTCGAAAAATAAAGAAAATACAGCAGTTCTAATCACTAATGTTCTATTATTTCTTAGGTTTGTTAATAAACACAAAATTGAAAAAATAAATGTAACAATAAGTACTAGTAATCAAAATAAAATATTATTTGAACCGCTACCCAAATGGTAGACACACGAAATATCATTTAATCTTAAATGATTGTTGACTTAATTGTATACATTATTTTTTTAGATTTCAACTATTTATAGACTAAAAAATAAAAAAAGAGTACTCAAAAAACTATCTAATTAAAAATAGATTAGTTTTTTAGTATTTTTTAATAAAATTTTTAATTTCTTAAAATTTTTCTTTTATTTAAATTTATTTCAGATCCTTTTTCTTTATTATGCCATCTTAAATAACTAAAGAGATCATTTAAATAATCTTGAAAAATTTTATATTTTTTCTTATTAGAATGTATTGTATTCTTTTTTAATTGACCGTGATAACTTTCAATGACTGCATTATCAGTGCAACTATAATTAGATCCCATTGATTGCCTAATTTGATACTTTTTGCAAATTTTTCTAAATGAATTAGCTTCATAAACAACAGCATGATCAGAATGAATAATTATATTTTTTATATTAATTTCTAGTTGCTTTAACTTAGAAATTGCATTTTTAAAATTAGTATTAATTAAATTAGAATTATTCTTATCACTAATTCTATAATCTATAATTTGTCTAGTTGCTCCATCTAAAATTGTTGATAAATACACTCTTTCATTTTTTCAAATTATATAAGTAACATCAGTATATAGAACTTTACCAAATTCTTTAACTTTTTTAAATTCCCTATTTATTAAATCTGGTGTGTTAAATTTATTACGTCCTGTTTTATGCTTATTATTTCTTTTATTTTTTAATCATCCTACAATTAAATTAAATTTTCTCATTATTTTTAAAATAACTTTATGATTAACAATTCAGTTAAATTCTTTTAAAAGAGCTTCTTTAATTTTTCTATAACCCCTTGGTCTTTTATTAAATATAGAAATTATTTCTTTTTCTAATTTAATTGATTTTTCAATTTTATTAATATTAACTTCTTGTTTTAACTTCTTATAATAAAGACTTCTTGAAATTTTTAGAAAAACTAAAACTTGTTTTAATTTTATTTTGTGCTTTTTTCTAATTTTTTCTATTTGTTTAAATAACTTATTATTCTTTTTACCAACTCGATTTCATAAGTTTTGGATTTCTAATAAAACTTCTTGTTCTAGTTCTATTGTTTTTCGTTTATTTGCTTCTTGTCTATGCAATTCATTTAATATTTTTTTTGAATTGTATTTTCAATATTTTAAAGTATTGTAGTTAATATTATATTTTTTATAGACTTGTTTGATAGCTAGTTTTTGTAATTCAAAAATAACTTTTAATTTTAATTCAAAACTATATTTCATAAATCATACACTACTCCCAATATTTACTATAAAGACAAAAAAATATTTTTTTAAGCACTTTTTTATAGAAAATAAAGCTTTTTTTGTTTGAAATTATAACTAAATATAGGAGAATACATCAGGTTATATATAACACTTTTATAAAATATGTTTTAAAATCTCTAAATGATTTTTAAAAAAATATGATATAATTTGTTTAACACTAAATCTTAATTAAATTTTTCAAGTCTTTTAATAAGTTTGAAACCATATCAAAAAACGTTATTTTGGATAATGTTTTTTGTTTTACACAAGCAACCACTTAGGTTGCTTTTTTCATTTTTTCTAAATCCTTTTAAAAGAAGTCTTTAAAACACTTTAACAACAGAAAGGATTTATTTATGAAAAATATATTAAAAAAAGCTATTTATAATGCTGATAAAACTGAATGCTTAGAAAAACCAATTAAAAGAATTTTTATTTCTGGTAGTGCTGATAAATATGATGGTTTTAGAAATGAAAATGATGCCAAATTATTTCTTCATACATTAGCATACAAGTTAGCAGAAAATAATTATCACATAGTTAATGGATATGGTAAAGGAATTGGAGATTTCTTACTTTCTGGAGTAACTGAGTACTGTTTAAAAAACAATAAACAAATCTCAGATTATTTAACTATTATGTCATTTCCACAAAATAATATTTCAAAAGTAAATATAAAAGAACTTTATATGAAAAATAGAGAACAAATGGTAGAAAAATGTGATACTGCTGTTTTTGTTTTTGGAAATAAAAATAACAATATTGCAGAAGGAATGATGCAAGAATATGACTTAACAAAACAAAAAGGATTAAATTTACTTCCTATAAAATTCACAGGTGGTAGTGCAGAGAAAATTTTTGAATTAGAATATCCAGACAATACTGAAATAGTTAAAAAAGCATTTAGCCTAATCAATGATAACTCTACTGATGATGTAAACAAACTAGTAGAAAACATTTTAGAAGCAATTAATTTATTACAAGTTTAAAATCACTATCTGATTTATCTAAAATTCAAATAAAAGTTATACACCTTGATATACCTAGAAAGGAAATTATGACCAAAAAAGAATTAATCAATAAAATTGCTTTAGAAACAGAAGTTTCAAAAAAAGAAGTCAATTTAATTGTTAAAAAAGTTTTTGAATTGATTTCTAAAAATTTATTAGATAAAAAAGAAGTTTTAATCAGTGATTTTGGAAAGTTTACTATTTTACAAAAAGTTTCTAGAAAAGGAGTTAATCCAATAACTAGACAAAAAATGGTTATTCCAGCTTCAAAAACAGTAAAGTTTAAACCATCAAAACAACTAAAAGAATTATTGATTAAAGAATAAATATATCAAGGTATAGCAAAATATATACCTTTGTATATAAAAATTATATTTAATTAATGAGAAAACTATTAGTTATTATTTTAGGTTTAACTTTAACTAGTTCTATAACTCCTATGGTTGTTTCTTGTTTTGGAATTTCAACTAATAACTTAGATCTAAATGATGAATCTAAGCTATTAGTTAATCCTGAATCTAATAGTTATGAAGTAAAACTTTTTAATAACTCTTGAGATGTGACTTCTAAAAAATATCAAAAAGCAATTATTGAATTAACAAGTGAATTAACTAATTGAGAATTTGAACTGTTTAAAGATAAAGATTTAAATCTAAATGATAAAAAAAGTATTTATAATGAGTTTATTTATCCATCTAAAATGCAATTAGAATGATGAAAATTTGTAGTTAAACAAGCTGAATATGAAAAAATAAATACTCAATTAAATTTAAGAAATTTATTAGTTCAGTTAGAAAGAGCAATTGATTACATTAATAATCAAAAACATTTATCAAGTGATTTGAGTTCTGAATTATCTGTTTGAATTCAAAAATGAAATAGTGTCAAATCTTATTTAATTAATCAATTATTTAAATTTAAAAAGCTGTTGCTAGATAAAAAAATAGAAAAAAAGACTTTATATGATAAATCAGATAACACAATTTGTACTCAAATTGGTTACTTCACAAATGATAAGGGTGAAATTCAAATTGAACAATTCTTACCAACAACTAAAAAAGTTCCTAGTGTTTTACCTAAAGGAATTACAAACTTAAAAAGTGCATTTAAAGATAATGAACATGAATCTATTGACGGAATTCAATATTGAGATACTTCAAATGCAACTAATATGGAGTATATGTTTTATGAAGCAAAAAGCTTCAACCAACCCATTGGTAACTGAGATGTTTCAAATGTAACTAATATGGCAGGTATGTTTTTTGGTGCTACTTCTTTTAATCAAGATATTTCAACTAAAATTCTTGGAACTCAAACAAAGCAAGATTTAGTTTGAAATACATCAAGCGCAACTAATATGAATAGAATGTTTTTTAGAGCTACTTCTTTTAATCAAGATATTTCAAACTGGAATGTTTTCAACGTAGAAAATTCAACTAATTTTAGTAATACTAACCCCAACTGAAAATCTGAACACCACCCTAAATTTACCAAATAAAAGCATACAAAAGTATATCAAGTTATACACCTTGATATACCTAGAAAGGATAAAAAACAAATATGTTTAAAAAACCAATCTATAATGCTGATAAAACTGAATGCTTAGAAATTGGATATTTTACAAATGAAGCTGGTGAAATTCAAATTGAACAATTCTTACCAACAACTAAAAAAGTTCCTAAAGTTTTACCAAAACAAATCACAAGTTTATTTAGTGCTTTTTATGAAAATACAAACGAATTTATTGACGGAATTCAATATTGAGATACTTCAAATGTTACTGATATGCATTTTATGTTTTCTAGAGCTACTTCTTTTAATCAAGATATCCCTTCTTGAAACACTTCCAATGTAAAGGATATGAGCGGAATGTTTTGCTTTGCTGAATCATTCAACCAACCCATTGGTAACTGAGACACCTCAAGTGTTACTGATATGGGCGGAATGTTTTATAAGGCTAAAAAATTTAATAAAGATCTTTCTAATTGAGATGTTTCAAAAGTTACTAATATGAATGGAATATTTAAAGGGGCTAAAAGTTTTAATAAATCTATAAGTAACTGAAATACTTCCAATGTAAAGGATATGAGCGGAATGTTTTGCTTTGCTGAATCATTCAACCAACCCATTGGTAACTGAGACACCTCAAGTGTTACTGATATGGGCGGAATGTTTTATAAGGCTAAAAAATTTAATAAAGATCTTTCTAATTGAGATGTTTCAAATGTTAAGAATATGGAAAGTATGTTTAATGGGGCACAAAACTTTAATCAAAATCTAAACAATTGAAACACATCAAATGTAACTAATATGGAGTATATGTTTTATGAAGCAAAAAGCTTCAACCAACCAATAGGTAACTGAAACACATCAAATGTAACTAATATGGAATTTATGTTTGATGATGCTGTTTCATTTAATCAAGATTTATCAAAATGAAACACTTCAAAAGTAGTAAATAAACATAACCAAAATATAGGTTTTGTTAACCCCAACTGAAAATCTGAACACCACCCTAAATTTACCAAATAAAAGCATACAAAAGTATATCAAGTTATACACCTTGATATACCTAGAAAGGATAAAAAACAAATATGTTTAAAAAACCAATCTATAATGCTGATAAAACTGAGTGCTTAGAAATTGGATATTTTACAAATGAAGCTGGTGAAATTCAAATTGAACAATTTTCACCAGCAACTAAAAAAGTTCCTAGTGTCTTACCAAAAGAAATCACAAGTTTAGCACAAGCATTTAAAGGTAATAAAAATGAATTTATTGATGGAATTCAATACTGAGATACTTCAAAAGTAACTAATATGTCATCTATGTTTTTACATGCTTATTCATTTAACCAATCCATTGATAACTGAGACACCTCAAGTGTTACTGATATGTTTGCTATGTTCGATGGTGCAGAAAGCTTCAACCAACCCATTGGTAGTTGAAACACATCAAATGTAAGAGATATGTCAGGAATGTTTTTTGGAGCAAGCAATTTCAACCAAAATATTTCAATGTGAAACACCTCAAATATTGAAAATATGAGTCATATGTTTTATTACGCAAAAAACTTTAATCAGGCCATCGGTAATTGAGATACATCAAATGTAATAAATATGTCAAGAATGTTTTATGAAGCAAAAAACTTCAACCAACCAATAGGTAACTGAAACACCTCAAATGTTACTGATATGTGTGCTATGTTCGATGGTGCAGAAAGCTTCAACCAACCCATTGGTAACTGAGATACATCAAATGTAAGAAATATGTCAGGAATGTTTTTTGGTGCTTATAATTTTAACCAAAATGTTTCAATGTGAGATGTCTCTAAGGTTACTTCAATGGAATCTATGTTTTATGGAGCAGAAAATTTCAATCAAGATTTATCAAACTGAAATACTTCTAATGTCTGAAAATGAAGCCAACGTATCAATGTTTCTAATACAAATTGAAAAAAACAATATTGACCTAAATTTAGCAAAACAACTAGCTAAAAGATATATGAAGTTATACACCTTGATATACCTAGAAAGGATAAAAAAACAAATATGTTTAAAAAACCAATCTATAATGCTGATAAAACTGAATGCTTAGAAATTGGATATTTTACAAATGAAGCTGGTGAAATTCAAATTGAACAATTCTTACCAACAACTAAAAAAGTTCCTAAAGTTTTACCAAAAGAGATCACAAACTTAAAAAGTGCATTTAAAGGTAATGAAAATGAATCTATTGACGGAATTCAATACTGAGATACATCAAATGTTACTGATATGTCAAATATGTTTTGATGAGCTAAAAAATTTAATCAAGATATCTCAATGTGAAACACTTCCAATGTAAAGGATATGAGCGGAATGTTTTGCTTTGCTGAATCATTCAACCAACCCATTGGTAACTGAGACACCTCAAATGTAAAATATATGGATTTTATGTTCAGAGGAGCAGAAAACTTCAACCAACCCATAGGTAGTTGAAACACCTCAAATGTTGCTAATATGTGTGCAATGTTTTCAGGCGCTTCTACATTTGATCAAGATATTTCAACAAGAAAAATAACAAGATCTAATGGTTCTAAATATCTTGCCTGAGATACTTCTAAAGTAATTGATATGTGAAAAATGTTCAATGAAGCTAAAAGTTTTAATAAATCTATAAGTAACTGAAACACTTCCAATGTAAAGGATATGAGCGGAATGTTTTGCTTTGCTGAATCATTCAACCAACCCATTGGTAACTGAGACACCTCAAATGTAAAATATATGGATTTTATGTTCAGAGGAGCAGAAAACTTCAACCAACCCATAGGTAGTTGAAACACCTCAAATGTTGCTAATATGTGTGCAATGTTTTTTGATTCTACCTCTTTTAATCAAAACATATCAAATTGAAATGTTTCAAATGTAGAAAATTCAACTAATTTTAGTAATACTAACCCCAACTGAAAATCTGAACACCACCCCCAATTTAATAACTAAAAAAGTATATGAAAGTATATCAAGTTATACACCTTGATATACCTATAGAAAGGATTTAATTATGAATAAAATTATTCAACAACCAATCTATAATGCTGATAAAACTGAATGCCTACAAATTGGTTATGATTTGTTTAATAATCAAATTTCAATAATACCTTTTTTACCAACAACAAAAAAAGTCCCTAGTGTTTTACCAAAAGAAATCACAAGTTTAGCACAAGCGTTTGAAGATAATGAAAATGAATTTATTGATGGAATTCAACACTGAGATACATCAAACATAACTGATATGTGAGGAGTATTTGTAGGTGCATCAAATTTTAACCAAGATATCTCAATGTGAAACACCTCAAATGTAACTAGTATGAACTATATGTTTTCTGGGTGTGAAGAATTTAATCAAGATATTTCAAAATGAGATGTAAGTAATGTTTTAGATATTTCTTATATGTTTGAATATACTAATTCTTTCAATCAAGATATTTCAAAAATGAATTTTAATAAATTGATGGAATGAACTGGTTGATGTTATTACTCTTATATAGAAGAAAGACTGAAATACTGACCAACTAAAATTTTAGAATGGCAATTATTAATTAATTAAAAAAAGTATATCAGGTTGTATAACTTGATCTACTTTATACAAATAAGAAAGGAAAAAATAATTTATGGATAAAACAGCAGATTATGTCAATCAAATTCCATATTCTAAAATTATTGAAACAAGTCAACAAGCAAAAGAGCGTATTAAAAAACATAAAAAAACTAATAGGATTTTCAACTTCATTTTCTTAGTTTCAACTTTAGTTTATGTTTCAATGATTTTACTTTCAATTTATAAATTTTCAAAAATTAATTTTGTAAATAATATTACAATAGCTACTTTAAGTTATGTTTTAGTTGCATTATTATGTTCGTTTTATTTTATTTATTATCAAAAAATGATTCAAATCAAAAAGAACTTTATTCAGTTTTATTCAAATAAACAAGCTAAGGCTGAACTAAAATTCGAAAAACATCAATCTAAATTAAAAACTCAAGCAGTTAAAAAGCAAACACAAGAATTAATAAATCAAACAAGATTAGAAAAAGAACAACTTCAAAGTGAAAAAAATAAAGTCGAACAACAAATTAGCTTTGCTAAAAGAAAAGATCGTTTAGCTGAAAGACAACAATCCAGATTTTTAAAAGAACAAGACAGACAGCAAAGAAATGAAATTAATCAATCTAAAAAACTTTTTAAACTTCAAGCAAATCAAGATTGAAATTTGGAGGCTTACAAAAAGAATCTTGAATATCAAAGAAAAAGATTACAAATTGATTGAGAAAATGAAGAATTCATAAAACAAGTTCAACAGGCAAGAGAAGAATTTATGAAAAAAATTCTTGATGAACAAGATATCAGTGAAAATAATCAAGACTTTAATCAAGACTTACTTTTAGAATTAAATGAAGCTAATGATAAGGAGTTTTATGAACTTTTACAAGTTCAACCTGGAGCTGAACCAGAAGAAATTCATAAGGCTTATTTAAAATTAGCTAAACAATTTCATCCTGATTTAAATAAATCTCCAGATGCTAGTAATAGAATGATTGAACTTAATAGAGCTAGAGAACATTTTGAAACAAAATTTGGAAATTTTTATGTTAGAAAACCTAAATTATTAGAATTAAAAACAAAAAATTGCCTAGAATTGTATAAAGAAAATGAAGAATATTCTATTGACAAATTAACTAATGAAACAAATGAATAAACAATAGGATTTAATAAAAAACATTTTTAAAAACATAAAAGTATATCAGATATATCAAGTTATATATCTTAATATACTTTTTTTGCATTTAAAAGATTTGTGTTTATTAAATTAAACCAGATAATAGAATTTTTAAAAATAAAATTAGTTTTATAAGATCTTTTTATTGTTGCAAACTTTTGGATTAGTTTTTTACAAAATTATTCAAACATTTTTTTATGATACTTTCATTAATAGGATGAAGTAAATTAATCAGGCTTAATCAATTTTATTCTTGAAATTAGTTAATTTTTATGATATAATTTATATATAACTAAATTTTAATTCAATTTTTCAAGTCTTTTAATAAGTTTGAAACCATATCAAAAAACGTTATTTTGGATAATGTTTTTTGTTTTACACAAGGCAACCACTTAGGTTGCTTTTTTCATTTTTATCTAAATTCTTTTACTAACCGTAGAAAGGAAATAGATATATGAATTTATTAAAACCAAATTTAATGGCATTTAATGCTGCAGAATACATCAAAAATATACTAAAAGAATTTAAAGAGCCTATTATTGCTGTTCAAATTCTTGGTTGTCTAGCAATAGGAACATATATAATTTATTTGCTTGCTACTCTTAGGCAAAAAAATGATGTACATCAAAGAAAATGAACTTGAACTAAAATATTACTTTCTATTTTAGGATGTATAGTTTTAGGTTCAGCATACTCAATTGTTCTGGCAATTGTAAATGGAGCAAGTGAAAATAAAATAACTATACTTCAGCAATTAATTTTTTACCACCTTTAATAATTAATTTAAGATAAAAATTTTATCAAATAAACTTGAATGCTAAGATTAAGTAACAATTAATCTTAGCATTTTTACAAAATGTTAAAATATTTTTAAAGTAAAATACAATTTAATAGAAAGGATACTTATGAAAATTAGAAAAACTGTTTGAATACCTTTAGTTTGTTTACCTGTTTTATTAACTGTAGCCATTGTTCCACCTATAATTATTTATAAACACAAAAAACCAACTAGACCTAATAATAAAGAAGATAAAGATTTAATTCCATCTACAAATCCTAACCATCCAACAATTCCTAAACCAAATCCAAATGATGATGGTGAAATTATAATTAACCCAACTACAAATACTTTAAAACAAGAACTAGAAAAAGTTTCTAAATCATTAACATCAACACTTTCTAATAAAAAGTTTAAAACCTTAGAAAAGCTTGAATCTGATATTTCAACACATTTAAATAATAATAATAATAATAATTCCTTTAATAATATCTCTTTTGAAATAACTAATAAAAACTCTATTCCAAAACATATTAAAAATACAAAGATTAACCTTAACTTAAAATTAACTGGACTTAATAATAATTCTTCTTTTTTATCTACTTACTTAGACAATGTTTCTATTGGTATTTATGATATTGATGAAATCATTTCTAGAAAAAAGATTTGAATTGATATCAATGAATTAACAAGCATAACTAATGATAAAGAAAATGAAAAGAGCATAAATAATTTTTTCTATTTATTAAATAAAAATAATTATGATACTCTTGATCAAACTATCTTTAATAAAGATTCTTATACTTATGATTTTAGTGACACTGAAGTAAAAAAAACTATAGTAAAAACTGAAACAAGGGGAATGAGTTCTTCAACTCGTGAAACTATCATAACAACTCGATTTAACGATTATGATCCTAAAAAAAGTTGCTATGAAACAACAATGAAAATTAAAAAAGGATATTCAAATAATGATTATGTAGATTGAAAAAATAATGATGAATTAAAACTTAAATTGTATGTATTTATTCCTGAACTTTATAAAACTACTGAAATATCACCAAAAAAAATTAATGGTGATGATGGTGATTTTATTGTAATTGATAAAGATGGAAATGAAAGAAGAATTGATAAGAGAGGACTTACAAAAAATTGACACGATCTTAGAGTAGATACATATGATTATGAAAATTGAAAGCAAAAAGGTTGAACTATAGAGGAAGCAATATCATGAAATAGCTCATTTGGTTCATTTGTTTTTCCAAAAACTATAAAAAGAGTTCCTAACTATTTAAGTCGAAGTTTGTGAAGATTAAGTTTTATGTTTTCTGGAGCTACTTCTTTCAACCAAGATATCTCATCTTGAAACACCTCAAATGTAAAATATATGAATTTTATGTTTTCTAATGCTTACAACTTCAATCAACCCATAGGTAACTGAAACACATCAAATGTTACTGATATGGGATATATGTTTGATGGTTCTACTTCATTTAACCAAGATTTATCAAAATGAAATACTTCTAAAGTAAGAGAAAAACATAATCAAGATATAGGTTATACCAACCCCAACTGAAAACCAGAACACAAACCTAAATTTAAAAAAATAAAAAAGTAATATTTTTTAAAAAAGAAAATTAGTAGAGTTAAAATTATTTTTTTAATGCAACTACTATTCAAAAGACTAATTATTTATGATATAATTTACCTAGCACTAAATTTTAATTCAATTTTTCAAGTCTTTTAATAAGTTTGAAACCATATCAAAAAACGTTATTTTGGATAATGTTTTTTGTTTTACACAAGCAACCACTTAGGTTGCTTTTTTCATTTTTTCTAAATCCTTTTTGAAAAGCCATAGAAAGGATATAAAAATGTTTGGATCAATCAAAAATCTTATAAAGGGTTTAATACATTTACCACGAATTATCCAAAATCCAGTTTCGTATACATTGTGATGATTTTTGCTTCCAATTTTAGCTATACCAGCAGCACTAGCTATAATAGTTGAATTTTTTGCAAGAGATTTAGTAAAACTTCTTATTTTTGGTGGTGATGAATTTGATGTTACAAAACTTCCAGAAACTTTTAAAATTATTGGTATTATTGCTGGAGTTCTAGCAACAATTGCATTTATTTTTTACTTTGTTTTCATATTAGTAAATCCAGATTCTAGAAGAAAAATCAAAGAATCTATCAAAGGAATAATAACTGCAGTAATTTTTATAATTATAATGCCTTTTGCATTTTTCTTGTTACAATATGTCGTTACTGTCCTTTTTGATCTACTTAAGCTAGCTTTTGGATTACAAAATCAATCTGTATCTGAAACTATAATTAAGCAAATTTTAAAAACGGGATTATCTCAACCTGAAAATCCAGAAATGAAATTTGAATCAATCAAAATAAATATGGAAATAGATATTTTTTTAAATTGAGTTGAATATATCAATCCTATTCTTCCATTAATAACAGCTTTTTTAGTTACTTGAACTTATATTCAATTTTCAATTGCAATTTTATGAAAGTCAATGGAATTATTTTCAATGTTCGTTGCTTCTCCAATTTATGCTGTATATAGTGTTTTTGATGGTCGAAAAATTTATAGAAAATATCTTAGAGAAAAGATCATTGGAAAATCATTTGCTGTTTTAGGATTAATGTTCATTTTCAATGTTTCATTTTTATTCTTAGACTACTTTACAAATAGACTACTAGATCCTATAGTAGCTTCTATTTTATCTAGTGGAAGGGTAGGACATATTTCTAATTTAGGTTCAGGTATTATAAAAGGACTTGTGACTCTTGTAGCAATTGTTGCTTCAGCAACTTTTGTTTCAAAAGGAGCAAATCTTTTTGGGGATTTAATCGGTGAATCAATTAACATTTATTCACCAGCTTCTGTATTAAAATTTGCTGGAAAAGTTACAACAGCAGGTGCTTCTGCTATTAGCAAAAGATTTAAAAAAAATTCATCAAATACAAATTCTTTGACTGATACATCAACTTCAAATTCAACTTCTAAAAGCCATTCATCAACTCAATCATCTTCAACAACTAACAAATCCTTTTCAAATAAGGTTGAAAAAACAAAGACATCAAGTAGAAACACTAGTGGAATTTTAAAAGGAGAAAGCACGATTGCTTTTTTAAATAAAGAGAAAAATAATAGTTCATCAACTTCCAGTTCAACTTTTGATCAAAACACTCAATTTGTTAGATCTAAATCACCAAGTACTTTTAAAAAAACAGAAGAATTTGCTAAAGCAAATAACGTTGATCTATCTAATGTAACTGGAACTGGTAAAAATGGAAGAATCTTAAAATCTGATGTTCTAAATGCTATAAATCAACAAAAACAACCTAAAGTAATGAGTGAGTCAAATTATCAATCTCAAAATAATCAAAAATCTATATTTGAAAAAATTGGTGATAATTCTATAGTTGATAAATTAGAACCAAAACAAGCAAAACAAAACAAAAACCAAGTAAATCAAAAAACAGAAGAAGATAAAAAAAGATCTACTTTTGAAGAATTCAAAAAGACTTATAAAAATATTTCTGAAATTCAAGATAGAAAACTTATGATTCAAGAATTAAAAAAATTAAGTGAATCACTTACTAAATTTTCTAGTGAGTTAAAAAAAGATAAAAAAGTTAGCAAATCTGAGTCATTAAATAATCAAAAAGCTGTTTTAGAAATTAAACAAATAAATTCATCAATTGAAGATAAACAAAAAATATTCAGATTAAATATTTTTAAAGCTAAAGATAAAGGTGTTGAAAAATAATGAGAACTAAAGCAATTTACCCTCAACGTTTGAGAAAAATTAAATTTTATATATGAAAATCTCTTTCTTTAATTGATACTTTATACATTGGCTTATGTATTGGTTTAGGCTTTGTTTTGTATAAAACACTAACAATTATTCCTAAATATCAAAATAGAGTTATACCTGCAATTTTAGTTCCAACATTATTATTAGTTCTAATTATTCCATCTAATTTTAAAAAACCTGAAATTAAAATTTATCACCAAATTCAATGGTTCATCTCATTTTTAATAATTCCAAAAATTTTTAATAGACAGTCAAAGGTTATTAAGAACAAATTTGTAAAAAAAGTAGAAAAAACTAAAAAAGATGAACAAGATTTAGCAACAGAAGTTAAAAAGTTGAATCAGATAGTTAAAAAACAATCAAAAGTTGTAAAAAAAACACTCAGAAAAAAAGTATTTAGAATATCACCTAAAAAATCTAAGAGACTAAATTTGGAACAACAAAGCGATTTCGATCTAATTAAAGAAATCAAAGATTTAGAACAATTATTTGATAAACAATCACAAAATGAAGAAAAAAATAAAATATGTAAAAAATAGATGATAGTGTAACATATACTACTTGTAAAGAACTAAATAAAGTAAAAAATCTTTACAAAAAGAAAAAAATGATTTTGTAATTGGTGGAGATAAACATAATGATTTACTAAATTGGTATTCAATTGAAGCTCATACAACAAAACTTAATGAACACTCTTGAATATTAAACAAAATTATTAATAAAAGTAGTGTTTGAGTAAATATTAAAGCTGATGCGTTTTATTGATATTGTTTAGAATTAGAACCATCAACAAATGAATAAAAAGTTTTTGTATATTTAGCTTTACTAAAAGAAATCACAAGTTTAGCACAAGCATTTAAAGGTAATAAAAATGAATTTATTGACGGAATTCAATACTGAGATACATCAAATGTAACTAATATGTCAGGAATGTTTTTAGGTGCTTATTCATTTAACCAACCCATTGGTAACTGAAACACTTCAAAAGTAGTAAATAAGCATAACCAAAATATAGGTTATGTTAACCCCAACTGAAAATCTGAGCACTAACCCTAATTTTAAAAATAAAAAATTAATATTTTTAAAAAGAGGATACTAGTATAGATAATTTTAATTCAATCACTATTCAAAAGACTAATTATTTATGATATAATTTGCTTAACACTAAATCTTAATTAAATTTTTCAAGTCTTTTAATAAGTTTGAAACCATATCAAAAAACGTTATTTTGGATAATGTTTTTTGTTTTATACAAGCAACCACTTAGGTTGCTTTTTTCATTTTTTCTAAATCCTTTAAAAAGAAGTCTTTAAAACACTTTAACAAAAGAAAGGATTTATTTATGAAAAATAAATTTAAACAAGCAATTTATAATGCTGATAAAACTGAATGCTTAGAAATTGGATACTTTAAAAATTGAAAAGGTGTAGTTGAGATAGAAAAATTCCCAGAAACAGTTAAAAAAGTGCCTAATGTTTTACCTAAAGAGATAACTTCATTAGAATCAGCATTTTCTTGCAATCAAAATACATATATTGATGGAATTCAGCATTGAGATACTTCAAATGTAAGAGATATGACTGAGATGTTTTGCTTTGCTGAATCATTTAACCAACCCATCGATAACTGAAACACCTCAAATGTTACTAATATGTGTGCAATGTTTGGCTTTGCCAAATCATTCAACCAACCAATAGGTAACTGAAACACCTCAAATGTTACTGATATGTTTGCTATGTTCGATGGTGCAGAAAGCTTCAACCAACCTTTAAATACTTGAGATGTTTCTAATGTAAAAAATATGCGTTATATGTTTAAAGGTGCAACTTCATTTGACCAACCCATTGGTAGTTGAAACACTTCAAATGTAATAAATATGGAATATATGTTTTTTGGTGCTACTTCTTTTAATCAAGACTTGTCTAAATGAAATACTTCTAACGTAATAAGTGAATACAACCAAAATATAGGTTATGTTAATCCCAACTGAAAATCTGAGAACCAACCTAAATTTAATAAATAAAAAACATATCAAGATATATCAACTTATATACCTTGATATACCTAGAAAGGAATTAATTTATGTCATTCTCACCAAGTGTACTAATCCCTTATAATAATGTTTATGATCAAAGTACAATTACTACTTTTTCAGATGATTTGAAATCACTTGAATATATTAAAGCATTTGAAATTTTTGGAAATGATATTAGTGTTGATACTTTAGATGAACAAGAGTATAAATTAACTAATTTATACAATCTTTTTAAGTTTTTAAAATCTAATTTATCTTTTGTAATTATGAATAAAGTTATTAATATTGAAGAATACTTACAAGTATTAAATCAACAAATTAAAAATATTAAAAAAGATAAATTATTAAATGAAATTAAAAATGCTAAAATTAAAACTATTTCAGAAACAATTAATAGTTTAAGTTCAAAGGGAAATGAAGAAATTCTAACTAAAAAGTATTTTGTGTTTTATTATAATAAAAATTTAGAAGAATTAAATTTAGACACCATTTTTTTACACGAATACTTATTAAAAACTGGATTAGATTGTAAACAATTAGAATTTTATGAAATGTTAACTGTATTAAAAGATATTATTGAACCATCAACCAAAGATTTTTCTAAAAAAGATTTTAAAAATACAAATTATCAAGATATTTTAGTAGCTAATGTTTTAGAACCTAATAAATTGCTTTTTAATTTACATTCCTATAGAACAAACAAAAATTTTGTTTCAAATATTAGTGTTGTTGATCGATATCCTTTATTTCCAGATAGATTTTATGCACTAGATTTAGTTAATACTGATTCAACTGTAATTATTAAAATAAATAAAACTGATTCAAAAGTGTTTATCAAAAATTTAAACAGAGCAATTGAAAATAAGACATTACAAAAATATGATATTAAGAAAAGAAAAATTGTTGAACGAAATGAAAAACAATCAGAAATTGATAATCTATTAAATATTATTCCGTTAATAACAGACTATAAAGAAGTTATTAAAAGTGTAAACATTTATTTAATTACAAGATCTGATTCATCTCATTTAAGAAAGTCTTTAAGATTAATTGAAAAGGATATTAATATTAATGATTTTTCGTTAAATAATTTAACTTTTAGACAATTAAATGCTTTCAAAAGTATGTTTCCAAGAACAGATGATGAGTTAGCAAGTGATTTTAAAATCGAAACAACAGCATCAACTTTAAGTGAATTTTATCCTTTTGTTAATAAATCCTTAATTCAAAAAAAAGGCGTTTATTTAGGTAGAAACAATCTAAATGAATTAATTATTTGAAATTCTTTTGAAAATTTAGAACCAAATTCAAAATTTTTAAATGCTAATGCAACTATTATTGCAAAATCTGGAAGTGGTAAAACTGCTTCGATTATTGCTATAGCTGATAGATTAATTAGTCAAAATAAAACTAAAATGATGTTTATTGACCCAGATAATGACTATTTAAAGTTATGCAGCAAATATAATGGAAAACATATTAATTTAGGTTCAGGATTCGAATCAAGAATTAATCCTTTACAGATTTTGTATCATTTAGAAGATGAATCTGATGTTAAATTAGAAAAAACAAATAAAGTTAATATTTCTAATCATATTGGATTTTTAGAAAAATTTTTTGACATTATTAATCCAAATTATGAAATTAATAGATATGTGTTAAAAATGATTAAATCTCTTTATACAAGATGAGACTTTATAAATAAAGATTTATTTAATCTAAAAGTAACTGATTGACCTACAATTAATGATTTAATTAATGAGTTTTATGATTATAAAAAAGATAGAGAAAGTAAAGATGAATATATTGATGAAATATTGTGAAATAATGCTCTAGAGTTTTTAAAAGATGAATTTACTGGTTTTGGTAAACTATCACACTTATATAATGGTCATTCAACTTTAAATACTCAAGATTCAGAAGTAATTGTTTTTGATATTAAAACCTTAATTGCTTCAGATAATCGAAAAATTCTTCAAGCTCAAATTATGTTACTAACAGCATTTACTCAAAATGAATTTGAACTAAACTCTAAATATTCAGATAAAAATACTATTTTAGTAATAGATGAAGCACACTTATTAATTGATGCTCAAAATACAATTGCTTTAGAATTTATTAAAAGAACTACAAAAAGAGTTAGAAAAAAACGTGGTGGAATTTGATTAATTACTCAAAATATTAATGACTTTTCTGATCCAAGAATTTTAACTCAATCAAGAGCAATTTTATCTAATATGCAATATAAATTATTTTTACAGATGGATTCAGAAGAAATTGAAAAACTAGATGAATTACTTATTAATGATGGTGGTTTAACTCAAAATCAAAAACAATTTCTAAGATTTTGTGAAAAGGGACAATGTTTGTTATTTTTTGGAAATTCAGATGTGCAAAAAATTAGAATTTCGCCAACTAATTTAAGTTCATCAGGTTGAATTCATAATCAATCAAAAGCAAAAATTAAAAAAAGAATTAAAGGAAAGAGGGCAATGAATAATTAATAGAAAATTATACAATAATTTACTATTATGAAAATGCAAAAAAATTAGTTAGTAACAAAACAGAATAACTATTTGAAGTTTTATATAGAATTGACAAATTAAAAAAGATAAAAAATGAAAAAAAGTTAAAAAAGAACTTATTGATAAAGTAATTTATAAAGAAACTAAAGTTATCTTAATAGATCTACTTAATCCTAAAAAATACACCAACTTATATACCTTGATATACCTATAGAAAGGATTTATTTATGAAAGATATATTTACAAAAGCTATTTATAACAAAGATAAAACTGAAAATATATTTACAAAAGCTATTTATAACGCTGATAAAACTGAGTGCTTAGAAATTGGATATTTTACAAATGAAGCTGGTGAAATTCAAATTGAACAATTTTCACCAGCAACTAAAAAAGTTCCTAGTGTCTTACCAAAAGAAATCACAAGTTTAGCACAAGCATTTAAAGGTAATAAAAATGAATTTATTGATGGAATTCAATACTGAGACACCTCAAATGTAACTAATATGTGCGGAATGTTCTTCGGTGCAGAGGAATTCAATCAATCCATTGATAACTGAAACACCAAAAATGTATTTAATATGACTTGAATGTTCTTTGGTGCAGATGAATTTAACCAACCAATTGGTAACTGAAACACTTCAAGTGTAATTGATATGAGTGGAATGTTTTCTAATGCTTACAACTTTAACCAACCAATTGGTAACTGAGACACCTCAAATGTTACTTATATGGGATATATGTTTGATGGTGCTACTTCATTTAACCAAGATATCTCATCTTGAAACACATCAAATGTAAAATATATGTCTTATATGTTTGCTTATGCAAAAAAATTTAACCAAGATATCTCAATGTGAAACACCTCAAATGTTACTGATATGGGATATATGTTTGATGGTGCTACTTCATTTAACCAAGATATCTCATCTTGAAACACATCAAATGTAACTGATATGAGTTATATGTTTTATCAAGCACAAAACTTCAATCAACCCATTGGTAACTGAGACACCTCAAATGTAAGAGATATGAATCATATGTTTGGTGGTGCTACTTCATTTAACCAAGATATCTCAATGTGAAACACCTCAAATGTTACTGATATGGGATATATGTTTGATGGTGCTACTTCTTTTAATCAAAATTTATCTAAGTGAATTATATGAAAAGTTAAAAAATTTATAGGTTTTGACAATAATTCTAACCCACGTTGAGAAGATAAATTCAAACCTCCATTTGATAAAAAATACACCTCATGTAGATTAAATATTCAAAAATGATCTAAAAAAGCAAAATACAATCTTTGAAAAACTAAATGCTTACAAATTGGCTACTTCACAAATGATAAGGGTGAAATTCAAATTGAACAATTTTTACCAACAACTAAAAAAGTTCCTAGTGTTTTACCTAAAGAAATTACAAGTTTGAGAAGAGCATTTCAAGGAAATCAAAACGAAATTATTGAGGGAATTCAATACTGAGATACTTCAAATGTAGAAAATATGAGTTGAATGTTTAAAGAGGCAACTTTGTTTAATCAACCCATAGGTAACTGAAACACATCAAATGTAACTAATATGAGGGGTATGTTTTTTTATGCTAAATCATTCAACCAAGATATCTCATCTTGAAACACATCTAAAGCAGTAGATGAAGATAACCAAAATATAGGTTTTATTAACCCTAACTGAAACCCAGAACATCAACCAAAATTTCAATAAAAACTTTAGGGTTGTATACATAACTTATATATTTTAGAAAAGATATAAAATTATGGAATATAAAAATACTAATTGAAAAGAACAATAAGAATTTATTGGTATTCTACAAATTCCAATTCTTAAAAGACCACAATTATTCTCTAAGTATTTTAATTCATTAATTCGTAAGAAAAGGTATTATTTATATAAAAAACCTATTGTTTTATTAGTTTATATAGCATTAAAAACATATAAAGATATAAAAAATAAGGCAAGGGTAATAACTGAATTTCCAAGAAAAAGTATAAATTATCTATCCCTTTATAACAAAAAAGAGGACACTTTAATGAAATTGATAATAGTTCTATTTATATAAGAAAAAATGAAATAGATAGTATAAATAAAAAAGTGCTTTAGATTCCCCAAACCCCATACTCTAGGTTAAAAATCTAGGAAGTGGGGGTTTTGGAGGGATTCTAATGGCACTTTTTTTATTTTTTAAAATTTTGTATAACACATTTAAAAGGTATGAAATATTTTTTAAAGCTCTATGATTTTAAATAAAATTCCTTTATTGTAATAAATTCATTATTTTTATTAGATAAGAAACTACTTTGTATTTTCATATTTTGTTTTTATATTTAATATTTCTTTTTTTAAGCATTTATATTTTTCCCTTTCTTTTGTGTAGGCATACAAAAGTATATAACTTTATGCACCTTTTTAATTGTTTTCATTTTTTTTATTTAAAGTTTTAATAACTTTATTCTTCTTTAATAATTTTTTTCTTCTTCATCAAAAGTAACTAACTACTCATCCAATTCCTAAAGTTGAAATTCCAGCAGCAATGATTCAGTTTCTATCTTTTTTAGTAAAACCTAAAATTCATTTATCTTCTTCTTTTATTTTTTCTTCAGGTCTTTTTGGTATTGGAAATGGTTTTGGAATTTCATCTTCTTTTTCTCATCATTTCTCATCAGTATTAGTTGCATTCTCAGGATTATTATCAGTTCTATTTTCATCACTTGGTTTAGTTGCATCTGGTTCTATTGGTAAATTATCTCTACTGTTAGATTCATCATCAGCAGGATTTAAGCTATTTTCATTATTAGTTCTGCCTTCATCACCTTGCGGTTTTTCATAATCATTTGATGAATCTGGATTCAAATCATTAGATGTTGGGTGTTCATATCCAGAATTAGGCAATCTATCATCACCTGGTAATTCGGGTTTAACTATTTCATCTACTTTTAGGGCTTCAATAAAGAAAATATTAGTAGTTCCTGTGAAATGTTTATTTTCATTTTTAGCAGTTATTGTTATTTGATATTGTATATCGTTTATTTTTTTAATTTCTATATCAAATTCATTCCTATTAGGTTTATGAGTTAATCTAGAAATTGTTTCTTTAAAGTGCTTATTAATTTCTTCTCAAAAATAATCTTTATCATTAGGTTTTTCAATGTTTTTACTTTTAATTATTGTATTATGAATAAAAATATCATCTATTTTTATTTTATTAGCTAAATTAGTACTATTTGGAGATTGGAATTTACCAGTTAATGTTCCTTTAAAAACCTTACTATTTTTTTTAGAAATAATATCAAATGTGTGGTTTCTAATAAGCTTGTTATCTCCTACTATTTCTTCTTTTCCTTTAACTATATCTATTTCTTCTAAGAATTTTTCAGAATCATAATTATCATAAGTTAATGTTTTAAGATGCTCTTTATTAACTTCTAATAGTTTATTCATTAAATCTAAAGAAGTAATCTTTTCATATTGTTTCTTATTAATTCAACCTAAATCAGTAACTTTAAATAGTTCTTTAATATCTATTTGTTGTAAATTAGTGTTAGGATTTATAAATTTTTTATCATTATTAATAAATCATTTTTTATTAGATGAAGAAATATATTGACTTTTATTTAAAGCATAAATAACAATTCTATAATTTGAAGTTTTGCCTTTAATAAATAAATCACTCATATTTTGAGATGAAAATTTTAAATTCTTATTAATTTTTTGGTCTAATTGTTGTTCTGTTTCTTCTTTATTAGCTAAGAAAAATTCGTAGTCTACTCCTAAGGTTAAAGTTACATTTTTCTCTTTAGTTGTATTTTCAATTAATGACTTATTGTATTTAGAATTAACTTGATTTGAAACTTCAGTAGTGATAATTTTTTTTATTTCTTGTTCTTTTAAATTATCAAAATTTGTATTTATATCATTAAATAAAAAATTATTTAAAGAAGTTAAATCATGCAAGGAATTTGTTACTGTAAATAGCTTGGATTGATTTCTTTTTAGAATTGTACTAAAGTCACTAACATCAACCTTTATTCTTATTTTTTTGTTTTCCTTAGATTTTTTAAAATCAATAAAATCATTTGGAATAGTATTTTCATTTAATTCTTTAGCTACTGAATTATTAATAATTTGAATTTTTAAATCATTTAAAGTAATTCCTTTATCAGTTGATAAATTTACTTGGTTTAAAATATGTTGTTCAATAGAGTTTTTAACTTCTGTTTTATCTTTAATTGCTTTTAAATTTAAGTCATTAATTGTTGATAAATTTTGTTTTACAATACTTAAAGAACCTATTGAACCTGTTTGTAAAATTGAAGTGATATATTTTTTTCATAAATAAACTAATTGTTCATAATCTAATTTTTTTAATTCAGAAGTGCTCATACCTAAACTTGAATAATAAGCTATAAAGTGCTTTGCTTGACTAGTTTGTCAAAAGTCTTTAAATTTTCAGTTTTTACCATTATCTTCAGACTGTAATTTTTTAAATTTTTCTAATCCAAGAAAATCTTGAGAATATTGATCAATATGATCAGTAAACTTATGATTAATATAAACATATTTATGAATTGTAGTACCTGGTTTATATTCAGTTTGTTTAATTATTTTATCAATTGGAGAAGCAACTTTTTGAATACCTTTTTGATCATATTCAGGTTTAATATAGTCTTTTAAAGTAATTCTATAATGTCATAATCCATCAATTGTATTATTTTCTTTGCTCTTAACTATAACTGGTGAATCTTTCTCTTTTTTATCTTCAAAAGTATTTTCATCAACTTTTACTTTTTCTATTTTTTCAATTAACTTATTACCATCATTTGCAAATAAGTGGTCAATTCCACCACGAGTTACTAAAACTTCAGCAATAAACCCTTTTTCTAATTTGTTATATTCTGATTGAACTTTTGATGCATCATTTATATCAATTTTTTCAAAAATATATTTATCATTTTTGTCGATTAAATCAACTGGAAAATTATTTTCTTCATTATTTGTATTAGGTTTAGTTGGATTGTGTCTTACAAAAATAAAATTAGAAATAAATCCAGTTTCTTTATTTAGATTTGGAACAAATTTTGGATTATTTTGTCTTTTACCATCTTTGTCAAATAAAAATTGTTGAGTTATCAACCACTGATTATATTCTTTTGTATTTTTATCTGCATTTTCATCTGGTTTTCAACCTAGATTTTTAATATCAAAACTACTTTTAACTGCAGGTTCAATTCTAATAATAAATTGGTGATTTACTTTTTGCTTTCTTCGTGTTTCATCTTTTGAAAGAATTTGAATTACTCATTCTTTTTGAGTCTCATCATTTCATCTATTTGCTAAAGGAATATTAAAAGTCTCTTCAAAAGTATTATTTCCACTTGGTTCTTTAATTTCGCCATTAACTAATAAAATATCTGTAGGATCATTTGATTGTCATTTTAATTTAACATCTGAATGATAAATATAAGTTCTTACTTTTGAGTTTAGTTCAAATTCATTAGTGTTATTACCATCAGAATCAATTTTAGGTAAATCTCTACTATCTTCTTCTTTAATTTCTGGACTATCTTTAATAAATTTATTAGATTTTGTGTCAAAATAAGCACCAGACTCTAGGGTTAACCCATTACCTAAATTTATTTTTTTATTGTATTCATCAGAACCATTAACTTCATATCTTATAGTAATTGTTTTAACTTTATTATTTTCAATATCTAAAATATCCTTTTTATATTTAGAATTGGAAATGAAGTTAACTTTTATTTCTTTTTTATTAGTATCAAAAACAATTGTATGTTCAAAAAGATGTTTAATGTCTTGTTCTGAAAAGTTATTTTTAATTGGTTGAATAAAAAGTTTGTCAATTCTATCATCAATAATTTTATGAACTAAAGTTTTATTTGTATATTGATTTGAACCATAAGTTTTACCTGAAATCTTGTCTGTATTAGAAACTTCGTTTTTAATAGTTTGATCTGTAACATCTGTACTGTAGTCTGCTTTAAATTTAATTTCTTGACCTAGCTGATCAAATTTTTTTGCTAGTTCTGATTTAAATGAAGAAGCATTAAAACGGACTTCTACAGGCATTTCAAAAGACTTAGGTAAATTAAATGGGTATTCATTAAATGGTCATAACGGATAGCTAAAATTTGTTAAAACAACTTTATTTCTTTCAAATGAAATATAATCAACTAGATTTTCTTTTTCAATATGTTTCTTATCAAAATCAGGAAAAGCTCTTTCAAAAAATAAATTTGTTAAAGACGATTTAATATTATTTTTAAATTCTGTTAGTCTTTTTATAAATTCATCAATAACTAACTCTTTGTTTGATTTTGTTGAAACACCTGAGCCAATTTTGTATTTTTTATCATCATCAATTAAAGATGAAGTTTCTGAATTTAAAATAAATCTATCAAAATAATATATGTTATTTTTACTTATTAAGCTTTTATCATATTTAAAATTAGGATGAATTTCAATTTTATCAACTAAAGTTTTACCAGCAACAAAAATTTGTTGTGGGTGACTTCAGGATTCAGATATTAGTGTTGACTTTGTTAAAATATTTAATGTATTAGAGCCTTTTAATTCAAACTTTACTTGTTCTTTTCATGTTCCACGTCCATTTGATCCAGCTGAATCATCATTTCTAGACTTAACAAAATTGCCTAAATCAATTCATTGATTTAATTTGTTTTTTATCTCACTAAGTCTAAATGATTTAGTAATTATTTTTGAATAATTATATACATCTTGATAACCCTCTAAATTATATCCATTAATAAAGTCAAAGTAAGGCTTACCATAACCAGGTGGACCATAACGATCAATAAATTCATAACTACCAGGATCAAGGTAAGAATCTGGCTTTCCAATAAAAGTGTTATTGTAAACATCTTTTTCTATGTAATATCTTTTTAAATTAAAAGTTATATTCAAACTAGAAGTGAATTTTTCTAATTCATTAAATCCAGAAATACCCAATTCATTAAAATTAATAGTACCTGTACGTAAATAATAACTTTGTTTATATCATTTATACCAGCCGGCTCAATAAGTTTCACCATCAATTGCATTTCAACGATCTGCATATCCATCTGTTCAATGTGAATTTTTATAATGTGTTCTATTTTGTGAAGTTCATATATATGGTGTAAAGCTTCTGTCGGGGTCATTTGTTTTTCCTATTTGAATTGTAGGATTTAGGTGATTGTTAGAATTTAATGATAGAAAATCATTAAAAATTAAATCATTATAATCATATTTATTATTTAAGATAATAAGTGGGATAGTAACACTAGTTGAAACAAAAATTGATATTGATAAAATTGAGAGTAATTTTTTCATTGTTTTATCCTTTCTATGGCTTTTCAAAAAGAATTTAGAAAAAATGAAAAAAGCAACCTAAGTGGTTGCTTGTGTAAAACAAAAAACATTATCCAAAATAACGTTTTTTGATATGGTTTCAAACTTATTAAAAGACTTGAAAAATTTAATTAAGATTTAGTGTTAAATAAATTATATCATAATGACTAACTAATTTCAAGAATAAAATTGATTCAGTCTAACTAATCTACTTCATTTTGTCAATGAAAGTATCATAAAAAATGCTTGAATAATTTGGTAAGGTTTTAGCTATTAATTTAGTAGAATAAATAGAAACAATTTTAATATTGGATAGAAAAGAAGTCTATTAACCTAAAAATAGGTATATCAAGTTATATACCTATATACATCTATTTAATGATAATCAAAATTATTATTTAAAGATTTAACTAAGAAACCTTTTAAAATAGTATTTTTATTTCAAATTTTTATAAACATTTTTTTATTTAAAAATGTATTCATATTTAGTTTAAACCTTATAGATTTTTTTTAAGAGTTTATGTACTCAATTAAGAATTCTTCTTTTCATTTTTCTAAAAGTTAAGTTTCATTTTCCTTTAAATATTGTTCATAAGTAAATAAATTATTATTAACAGCAAATTGATTTAAATCTTTATCATTAGTAAACTTCTTTAGTAAGTAAATACATTTTTTTATTTTGATTAGTTTTTCTAATTCAAATTTATATGAAGAAAAAATAATTTCATCAATTAAAAAATCGCATATGTTTTGATCAAAACTTCTTAATTTATATAAGATGTATTTAACTAATTTAATAATTTCTAAATGTTCTTTTATATCTGATTTAAATAATCTATTATTTAATTTGACGCATATTTTCTTTACTAAATTATCATCTAAACTAATATCTTTAGATAAAACTTTTTTTAACTCATCAACAGTAAATTTATTTATATTCATTTATTAAATATTTGTTATTAATAACTCTTTAACTTTTGATGAGTTTTTATTAATTCCACAAACATTAGTTTTATCAATACTAATAATATTTCAATCTTTATATAGTTTTTTTATAAAAGGTTCATCATTATAACTAATAACTATTTTAGTTTGTGATTTTAGCTCAGATAATAGATTATATAAATCAATGTGATCTTGAATAGTAAAACTATTTTTATACATTCCTGTCTTATTAAAATAAGGTGGATCAGCATATAATTTAGTAACCTTATTTTTATTATTAATAATGTTTTCTAATAATTGTTTGTAATCAAAATGAGTAATATTAATAGTTTGTAAAATTTTGTTATACTGATTTAATTTATCAACTCAACCATTATCAAGTCTTTTAATAAAATAATCTAATCTTGCTTTAGTATAATTTTTTAAATTACCTTCAAAGCTCAAAATATTTTTTAAAGCATAAGTTAAATTTAAAGGTAAAACATTATCATAATCATTAATAATAGTTTGACAGTTAAATAAATGTCTAGCATTAACTCCAACAATTCCACTACCACCAAATAAATCTAAAAATATATCAGATGAATTTAAATCTAAAACATTAAAAATATTTTTTAACATTCTATATTTTGAACCATAATAACTAATAACTGGTTTAATATTTTTCATTTAATATACCATACAATTATGTTTAAAACATAAATCTAATATTTGATCATTATTTAAGTTATAGATGTTAAATTTATTAAAAAGTTCTTTTAAATCTACTTTTGAAACTAGTTCATCACTTTCTAATTTTATATCAGCAAATTTTAACAATAGTTTAGCTATTTCGGGATTTAATTTAGAATGATATATTATGTGTTTTATAGAATTATTAGTAAAATAATTATTTATATGCATTAAATCTTTATGTAAAATTGATTTTATTTCTTTATATGTATAAGATTTAATTTCAAATATGTAATCAAACTTATTTAAAAGGTTTTTAGATAAATCATTTTTTGATTCAGAAAAACAAATAAATCTAAAATTATTTAATTGTTCTAAAGTAATTGGTAAAAGTTCATCATTATATTGATAAGTAGAGTTTTTATTTAATTTATCTACTTTTATTAAAGTTTTATTAATATTTTTTAAATCTCTTTTAAAAATGAAATTAAGAAATTCTTGTGAATTTTTATCTACTTTTTCAGGTTTAAATAAACAAGAGGTATAATCAATTTCTCTTTGAGAAAAATTAACTAAAAAAGGTAATCTATCTTTATTAAAAAGTAAAGCACTCATTACTCCTATAGCATTTGAATCAAAATGACTATGTATTCACTTACTAATCTTAAATTTTCCCATTCCTTGTTTACCTATTATTAATATAAAAGGTGAAGGAGTTCTATTTTGTTCAAAGTTTTTATAATAAGTAATTAGTTTGTTTAATATTTTTTCTTGTCCAACAATTTCTTCAATAATTTTCATAAAAACCTTTCTATAGGTATATCAAGGTGTATAACTTGAAATCTTGAAATATTTTTTATTTATTAAGGTGTGACTTTTTTATTCTAGTTCTAATAACTTTTTGTCTACTTTGTCTAAAGTAATTTCTTTATGATCAAAATCTAAAATTTCTTCTTTTCTATATGCGATATAATTTGCAAGTTCAGCTAATACATCAGCTAAAATAATACTTTCTACATATGCTTTTTCATAAACTTTTAATTTATTTTCTTTTTTATCAATATAAATTCAGTCTTCAAAATTACCTAAATTATGATTTTTTAAAAAGTCTAATAACTTAGGAGAACTAAAATCACTTACAGGTTTAAATTGGTATATTTGTTCTAAATATTCTTCAATAATGTCTTTATCTCTTAATTCTTGAATGATAGAATCAAATAAATCGAATTTATCATCTTCTAGTCTTTCTTGAATTTTTTGTGGATAGTATAAAATAGTTTTTATTTCTTTCATAATTAAATCCTTTCTATAGGTTTATCAAGGTGTATAACTTGATATATCTTTTAATTAAGTTTGCTACTAAATTTATTTTTAATTTCTTCATAAAATTTTTCAAAAACATAATCTATATATTCTTGTTCAACTTGTTGTTGGGTTCAAATATTAAATTGCCAAAAACTATTATCTTTTATATAATCATCATCACTAGCATAACTAAGATTTTGTCTTTCTTCTATTGAATAAAACAATCAATATTCACTTTTAAATTTATTTAAAGTAAAATCCAACATTATTGCTTCTTTAACTAATTCAACAGATTTAAAGTTAAAGTCTTCTAAATATTTTTCAAACTCGTAATTACAAATACTTTTAATATAATCTTTTTTATGAAAAGCCAATGATTTAGAATATTGATAAATTCTTTTTAAGTAATAAAGCATTTCTACTTGATCAGCTATTTTTTTAGTTCATATAATTAGCTCATAAAGTTTTTGAGCTTGTTTATCTTCTAATTTTTCAATATTATTAGTAATTTTGATAATGTAATCTCTATATAAAACTTGATTTTCTATACTTAGTTTTTTAAAAGGTTCATTCATTTCTTTGCAAAAATCTTCATTTGAAATTTCTGCAAAAGAAATAAGATATTTAATATCATCATATTCAAACTTCATAAATTATTCCTTTCTATGTGTATCAAGGTGTATAGCCTTATTTATTTTCTAAAAGCTTCGTGCTTTATAAAATTGGGGTTTGTGTTCTGGTTTTCAGTTAGGGTTAACATAACCTATATTTTGTCCATATCTTGCTACATTAGATGTATCTCATTTAGATAAATCTTTATTAAATTTGCTTGCAAAATTAAACATACTATTCATATTAGTTACTTTAGAGGTGTTCCAGTTACCAATGTCTTGATTAAAATTTTTAGCGTATTCAAACATACTATTCATATCAATTACATTTGAAGTGTTTCAAGAAGATATATCTTGGTTGAATTTTTCGGCTTTAAAAAACATATAATTGGTATTTTCAACTTTTGATGTGTTTCAATTACCAATTGGTTGGTTAAATGAACTAGCTCCAAAAAACATTCATCCCATATCTTCAACATTACTTACATCTCATTTTGAAATATCTTGATTAAAATTTGTAGCGTATTCAAACATACTATTCATATCAGTAACATTTGAGGTATCTCAAGTAGAAATATTTTGATTAAAATTTTCTGCTTCAAAAAACATATAATTCATATCAGTTATGTTTTTTGTATCTCAGTATTCAATACCATCAATAAATTCATTTTCATTATAAATAAATGCTAATTCTAATGAAGTTATCTCCTTAGGTAAAATTTTAGGAACTTTTTTAGTTACTTTAGGGAATTGTTCTATTTGAATTACACCTTTATGATTTGTAAAATATCCAATTTCTAAGCATTCAGTTTTATCAAAATTATAAATAGCTTGTTTAAACATATTTGTTTTTTTATCCTTTCTATAGGTATATCAAGGTATATAACTTGATATACTTTTTAACTAATTACTTTATTAAATTTAGGTTGGTGTTCTGATTTTCAGTTGGGGTTAACAAAACCTATATTTTGTCCAAATACATATACATTAGATGTATCTCATTTAGATAAATCTTTATTAAATTTGCTTGCAAAATTAAACATACTATTCATATTAGTTACTTTAGAGGTGTTCCAGTTACCAATGTCTTGATTAAAATTTTTAGCGTATTCAAACATACTATTCATATCAATTACATTTGAAGTGTTTCAAGAAGATATATCTTGGTTAAATGAACTAGCTTTTGAAAACATATAATTGGTATTCTCAACTTTTGATGTGTTTCAACTACCAATGGGTTGGTTGAAGCTTTCTGCACCATCGAACATTCATCCCATATCTTCAACATTACTTACATCTCATTTTGAAATATCTTGGTTAAAATTTGTTGCCCCTTCAAACATACTATTCATATCAGTAACATTTGAAGTATCTCAATTTGATATATCTTGATTAAATGACTCTGCTTCAAAAAACATATAATTCATATCAGTTATGTTTTTTGTATCTCAGTATTCAACACCAACAATATATGTATTTTGATTGTAAGAAAATGCTAATTCTAATGAAGTTATCTCCTTAGGTAAGTCTTTTGGTACTTTTTTAATAGTTTTAGGGAATTCTTCTATTTGAATTACACCTTTATGATTTGTAAAATATCCAATTTCTAAGCATTCAGTTTTATCAAAATTATAAATAGCTTGTTTAAACATATTTGTTTTTTATCCTTTCTATAGGTATATCAAGGTATATAACTTGATGTACTTTTTAACTAATTACTTTATTAAATTTAGGTTGGTGTTCTGATTTTCAGTTGGGGTTAACAAAACCTATATTTTGAAACTCTCTTTTAACCTTTAAAACATTTCAATTACTTAAATCTTGATTAAATTTATCAGCTGTATAAAACATATTTTTCATATTTAAAACATTAGATACATCTCATTTTGAAATATCTTGATTAAATGAACTAGTTCAAGAAAACATACTTTGCATATTTGTCACATTAGAAGTATTTCACATTGAAATATCCTGGTTAAAATCAAAACATCAATAAAACATATGATTCATATCAGTTATGTTTGATGTATCTCAATATTGAATACCATCAATAAATTCGTTTTTATTTCCTTGAAAAGCAAAAGATAAGCTTGTGATCTCTTTAGGTAAAACATTAGGAACTTTTTTTGTAGTTGGTAAAAATTCTATGATTTGAACTTTATTAGCTTTTTTATCTAAAAAGTATCCAATTTGTAGACATTCAGTTTGATCAACATTATAAATTTGATCTTGAATAATAACTCAAGTCTCAAACATTTGTGCCCTTTCTATAGGTATATAAAGGTATATACCTTGATATACCTTTATTCTTTAAATTTCTAAAGTTTTTATTATTCTTCTAGCTCTAATCATTCGTTTGGTATGTCTGTTAAAGAAATATCATCATTACTTAGTCTTAATATTTTTATTTTCTTTTCTTGAAATTCTTCAGCTAATTTAGCATAAAAGTCAGCTAGTGTAATAGTATGTAAATCATTAGAAGTTAAAAATTTCATTCTATTATTTGATTTTTCAACTAAAAGATAATCAAAGTTATGATCTAATTTTAGTTGCTTTTTTAACTCTTCTAATTTCTCATAATTTTTGTAGTTTCATAAATCTTTGATTTCATAAACTAATTGCGGATATTCAATTAAATTTTCAATGTCATATTGTCTTTCATCAATATAAAGATCTATTTCACCTTTAAGTTCTTTAAACTGATAATCGGTTTCAGGAACAACAAGATGAACCCTTTTTAAAAACATATTTTTTTATCCTTTCTATAGGTATATCAAGGTGTATAACTTGATATACTTTCATATACTTTTTTAGTTATTAAATTGGGGGTGGTGTTCAGATTTTCAGTTGGGGTTTGAAGATTCATATTTTTTAGCATAAGCAAATTTTATGTTTGATGTATCTCAACTACTTAGATTTTGATTAAATGACATTGCCTGGAAAAACATTGCAAAGATACTAATTAAATTAGAAACGTTTCATTTGGATATATCTTGATTAAATGAAGCAGCAAAACCAAACATATGATTCATATAAAGTACACTTGAAGTATTTCAATTAGAAATATCTTGATTGAAATTGCTTGCTTGAAAAAACATAGCACTCATATTTTTTACTTTAGAAGTATCCCAGTTACCAATGGGTTGGTTGAATGATTTGGCAAAGCAAAACATTCCACTCATATCAATTACATTAGATACATTTCAATTTGATATGTCCTGATTAAATGAAGTTGCTCCTGAAAATATAGCAAACATATCTGTTATATTTGATGTATCTCAATGTTGAATGCCATCAATGAATTTGTTTTCATTATCTTTAAATGCATTTTGTAAACTTATAATTTCTTTTGGCAAAATAGATGGAACTTTTTTAGTTGTTGGTAAGAATTGTTCAATTTGAATTTCATCTTGTTCATTTTTAAAGTATCCAATTTCTAAGCATTCAGTTTTATCAGCATTATAAATAGCTTGTTTAAATTTATCTTTCATAAATAAATCCTTTCTGTTGTTAAAGTGTTTTAAAGACTTCTTTTAAAAGGATTTAGAAAAAATGAAAAAAGCAACCTAAGTGGTTGCTTGTGTAGAACAAAAAACATTATCCAAAATAACGTTTTTTGATATGGTTTCAAACTTATTAAAAGACTTGAAAAATTTAATTAAGATTTAGTTTTAAATAAATTATATCATAAATAATTAGTCTTTTGAATAGCACTTTTATGTTTGTTGAATAATACTTTTATTGTTTTTTAATCATTATATTTGTATAAGTCAGGATCACATCAATCCTTTCATTTAGGTTGATTTTTATAAGTTAAATTAGAGTTTTTAGCAAATAAATATTCACCAAGTAGGTGTAAACTAGAAATATTTCAACCAGAAAGATCTTGATTGAAGTTTTTTGTACTTTTAAACATACCTTCAAAAGTTTGAACATTATGGGTATTTCATTTTGATAAATCTTGATTGAACGATACTGCGCCATTAAACATATATTTCATATTTGTTACATTTGAGGTGTTTCAAGAAGATAAATCTTGGTTGAATTTAATAGCATTATTAAAAGTTCAACTCATATTGGTAATGTTTGATGTATCTCAGTATTGAACTCCCTCAATAAATTCGTTTTTATTGTCAGAAAAAGCATTTCTTAAACTAGTAATTAAATTCGGTAAATTATTTGGAACTTTTTTGATGGTGGATGGAAACTTTATTATTTGTATTTCTTTAGTATGTGTATTTAAAAAATAACCAATTTCTAAGCATTCAGTTTTATCCCTATTGTATTTAGGCATTTTAAGAATATTTCAGGGCTTTCTCATAATATATATTTCTATGTATATCAAGGTATATAATTTGATATATTTTTTAACTAATTGCTCGATTAAATTTAGGTTTGTGTTTTGGTTTTCAGTTGGGGTTAGAATCAATTGCAAAATTCTTAAAATTAACAACTTGTGAAACATTTCATTTACTTAAATCTTGGTTGAAATTTTCTGCTCCATAAAACATTCCATTCATACCAGTAACACTTGATACATCTCATTTGGATATATCCTGATTAAATGAAGTTGCTTCTCTAAACATACTTGACATAAAAGTTACATTTGAGGTATCTCAGTTACCTATTGATTGGTTGAAGCTTTTTGCTCCATCGAACATAGCAAACATTTCTTCAACATTAGAAGTATCTCAGGCAAGATATTTAGAATCATTAGACCTTGTTATTTTTTTTGTTGAAATATCTTGATTAAAGTTTGTTGCTCCAGCAAACATTCACCTCATATCAGTAACATTTGATGTATCTCAGTTACCTATTGGTTGGTTGAAGTTAGTTGCTTGATAAAACATACTTGACATATCTCTTATATTTGAAGTATCTCAGTGTTGGATTCCATCAATAGACTTGTTTTTATTTCCTTGAAATGCTCTTCTCAAACTTATAATTTCTTTTGGTAAGACACTAGGGACTTTTTTAGTTGTTGGTTTGAATTGTTCAATTTGAATTTCACCTTTTCAATTTTCAAAGTATCCGATTTCTAAGCATTCAGTTTTATCAGCGTTATAAATTGGTTTTTTAATGTTTTTTAAAGATTGGAGTCAATAATACGGGGTGCAACTTAAAACAGAAAAAGCAGGTAAAACTGATAGTGATGTTAAACCCAAAATAGTCAATAATTTTTTCATAGCAATAATCTCCTTTCTTTTTTTGTTATGAAAAGATATAACAAGGTATATAATTTGATATAACTTGATACATCTTTTTAATCTCTTGTTTTATTTAGTAAATATAATTGTTTTTCTTTATTAGTTAAAATGAAATCATTAGTTAAATATCTAATGTTATTTTTTGTTTGTAGTCATTCAACATCGTATTTTTGAAAGATAATATTGTAATTAGTTGAATTATATTGAAAAGGTAAAATTCGATATTGTTCAGGTTTCGTATTAGTTTTTATTAAATATCCTTTATATAACTTAGAATCATTTCATAATTTAATAAAAACAGGTTTGTTTAAAAAAATATTAAAATCAATTTTATCTCTTTTAGATGTTCTATCTATATTGTGGAAATATTTAAAAAGTAGTTGCTTCTCTTTATCAACTGATAAATTTTCTTTTTTTATTAAGTGCTTTTGAATATTATAAAATTCATCTTTTAATCACATATATTGATCACTAATTGGACTAATTAGTTCAATAATATATTCAGCAAGTTGAATATCACCATTTATTGTAAAATTATTAGCTATTATAAGCGCTTCTTTTATAAAACTAATATCATTTTTCTCAATATGATATCTAATTAGATTTAAAATATTTGCCTTTTTCATAATAGATATTTCTTCCTATAAATAAGTTCATATGTCTTTGTATGTTTAAAATTAATTTAGTAAAGTGATTATCAATTCTTTAAAAATATCAGGTAGACTTTTTAAATAGGTAAGTGAAAGAACTAAATGTTTTAACTCATTACTAATTTTTCAATCATTTGGTGAAAAACAATTTTTTTTATTATCATTAAAAATATAAAGTTCAGGTAAACTTGAATGAAAAAATGCTAAATCATAAATATTAAATATGCTTGTACTTAAAACATCTAATTTTATGTTTATTTCATCAAAAAGTTGTTCTAAATTATTTAAGTTATCTTTATTAAAAATATCTTTATTAAAAAGTTGATTAGTTAGATTTTTTCATTGATTAAAAATTGAGTTTAGTTTTTCAAGTTCATCTTCTAATTCATCACTTATGTCAGTATAATTTTCAAAATTATTAATTATTCAAGAACAATTTTTATTTAGTTCTTGAACAATTAATTTTGCAGATGAAGTTAAAACTGGTTGAATGTTATAAATCATATAATTTGACATAAATTTATTTACTTTCTATTAATTGGGTTTTTTGTAAGTTGTAAGCTATTAAAAAACTATTTTTAGTTATATTTTTTGATATATCTTAAAACTTTTTTTATTTCTTAAATCTGGTAAAAAAATTGATTTTTCTTCTTTCGATCTTAAAAAATAAGATAAAGAAGAAAATTAATGATAATGAAATAGCTATAGTAATTATTAAAACAATTAATGATCTACGATTTGCTATTTTTTTAAGTTTAGAAATTTCATCTTCACTTAATAAATTTCTATTATAAGTACTTTCAAAATTACCTTTTAACAACTTAACTGTTAATAAAGCGAAAATGTGATAACTAACTACTATAATAAATATCGCTAAGGCTATTCAATATCCTATTAAATTAGATTTAATTATTATTAAAATATGTTGTTGAATATTTTTAAGTCAAAGCGAAATTAAATAAAATGTGTAAATTACTAATGAAGTAAAAATTAAAATATAAATAGAAGAGCATAAATAATTAACATAATAAGGTTTTTGTATTAAACTTTTGTATTTTTTAATAACAAAGAATGGCAAGAAATCTGGATTTTGATTAATTAATATTTCTTTTTGATATCTTTTTGTTTGAATTTTAAATTGATAAGAATTTATCATATAAAAGACTAAAATTAAAAAGCTTAAAATAATAATTGTAATAATCCAACCTAAAGAAAGATTGGATATGAATTTAATGTATTTGTTTAAATAATCCATTTGAATACTAAACCCTATTTTATTAATTAGTTTTGTTAAAAAGTGAGTATATTTATTTATTAGAAATAAACTTAGTAAAAAACAAGTTCAAAAAGAAAACAAATTAATCAATTTATATTTAACTTTTGTAAAAAAGATTAAAGATTTTATAGTTTTTGGAATAGTTATATTAGTTAAAACTGGTTTTGAATTATAGGTTGCTGATAATTCATCATAATTATGATTAATTGCTTGCTCCATAATTTATTTCCTGCTTTCATTAAGTAAATAAGTTTTTTAAAAAGGTATATCAGTGTCTACACCTATACCTTAGCTACTTATTCAGTTCTATTTTTCAGTTTATTAAGTAATGTTTTTAAATAACTTGAATAAATTTGAGATCTATTAGGTTGAATACCCAAAATATTTTTGTATTCTTCTTCTAATAGTTTTGTTTGTTTACTAATTGTTATACAAACTCTTTTTGAACTTGATTGTTTATTTTTTGGCTTATAAAATGTGTATTCATCACTTAAAAAGTTTTTTGCATCCATATTAAATAGCTCCCTTTTGTTTTAATTCTTCAATTAGGTCTTTAAATATTTCTTTAGATGAATTTTGTTCATACATTCACTTTTCACCAACTAATACTGATTTAGCAATATTTGCTTGATTTGGTATTTTTGTTTTTAATAAATATTTATTAACTGATTTTTGTAGTTCATCTCAAGCTCTTTTGGGTTGATCGTTTAAAGTATATTTATTGATAATTACTGCTTTAATAGTGTTTTTTAAATGAATCTTTTCAAATGTGTTTTCTCAAGATAATACTGCTTTAGATAGAATTTCCACTGAATTTAATGATGGATCAGTTAATAAAATTAGCGAATCTACATTTTTGTATGAAATAGTAGTGACATTAGTTTGATATGGAGATAAATCTAAAAATATATAGTCAAAATCATTAAAGTTTTTATCTTCAAAGTTTCTAAAGTATAATTCCATAACTAAAAAATCAATTTGAGGTTCTAATTTTGAATCACCTGGAATTATTCAAATATTTGGATGAACATTACTTTGTATAATTTCAGGAACTTGATTGTCTGTAAAGATTTTTCAACTTTCTTCTTTTTCTGAATTAGTAAAATAAGAAGTTAATGATCTTTGTTTATCAAAATCAATTAATAAAACTTTTTTATTTTGGTTTGCTAAATATGCAGCTATATTTGCTGTAATAAGTGTTTTTCCAACTCCACCTTTAGTATTATGAATTAATATTTTTTTATAGTTTTTCATTGTTTTATCCTTTCTATAGGTATATCAAGGTATATAAGTTGATATATCTTTTATTTGTTCAAATATATGATTCTAGTTGCAAAAATTTCATTCCTAATATTTGTTAAATCATTATTTGAAGTAAAAGATTCAATACGTCCTTCAATTCCAACAACAGCTTTGTTATGTAATAGAAATTCATCATCAACAGCATTTGATCAAGCTTTAATATTAATATAATCAAGTGAATCTACTTCTTTTGATTTATATGGTTTTGGTACTTTAACAACAAACTTATAAAGCTTTTTTTCTCCATCTTTTGAAGTATAAGCAACAGTTGCATCTCCTTCTAATTGTCCAATAATGTTTACTAAATTCATATTTTTTAATCCTTTCTTGCTTTTTGATGCTTTATATTCTTTTTCAAGTAATTTAATACAAAGTTTTGGGTGTTTTATAACAATGACAATGACAATGTTAAGTGATAAATTTTATAAGTTTTTGTTATTAAAATTGTTTTGTTGTAGTCCTATTTTTTCAATTATTAATCAAAAATATCTTCTAAAATAGAATCTAAAGTAGATTTTGGTTCTTTTTTGTTATTACTTTCAGATTCGTCGATTAAATCTAAAACTCTTTTTGTAGTTTTTCCAAGTAGTTTTAATTTAATATAATCATCAAAGTTAAAACTCATAATTTATATTCCTTTCTATTTTTTTATTTTTGAATTTTAAATATTTTGTGAACTATTTATTATCTATATGTATCTTTAATTTCTTGAGCTTTTGTTGAAAAAAGAGACATAAATATACCGAAGAATATGAAACATACACCACTTAAAATTCAGAAAACTAAAGCGTTTTTAAAAAAGATTAGTTGCTACAAATACTATAGTTAAAAGCATAAAAATATTAGATAATCAATCATAAATTTTTAAAAGTAAAAAATCTTTTTCCATAGAAATCCTTTCTATAGGTATATCAAGGTGTATAAGTTGATATACTTTTTTAGTTGTTTAAGTCATTAACAAATTCTTCTATAATATAGTGTTTGTATAATTCCTTAATTTCTTTATCATCATAAACTTCTTCAATTTCAGTTCCATCTGCTTGTTTAATTTTGCTAAAACCATTATAATAAGCATTTATTCTTACATAATCTGATTCGTGGCGTTTATTTAAATCTGAAATTAAATCAAAGTGATACTTTGTTTCTAGACCATTTTCTTGTAAATCTTCATCAATTATTTCTAAAAGATCTTCAACTTTTTTATATTCTTCTTCTATACAAAAATCACTAAATGAAGTTAAGTTATTTTCATCTGCAAATTCTTCTAGTTCACCAAGAAAAGAATTTTTGTCGTTAATTAGCTCATAACATTTTTCAATTTGTTCAAAAGTTTCTAAATTTCAGGGTTTAAAAAATAATCAATTAAAGATTTTTTCATTAATTTCAGTTGAGACGCTGTACGTTTCATTAGCAAAATCTTTAATGTAATTGATAGTTAATTGAATGTCACTTTCTAATTGTTTAACAGCTTCTTGAGATTCTTTTAATTCTTCTTGTGCTCTTTCATAAGCTGCTTTAAGATCATTCTCTAATTTTTCTTTAACCTTTTTGTCTTCAGGTTTAATAACAATTTTAGTATCCTCTTTTGCTCTTTCGTAAGCTGCTTTAGTTGAATCTACTTTTACTTGAGCATTTTTAATAGCTTCTTCTGGATCTTTTAAATTTAATTCATAAGAATTAATTTCATTTTTAAATTTATCTAATTGTTTATTAAATAAATTGGTCAACTCTTCTTCATTAAGATCAAAAGCATAACTATGCAATGTTTTAATATCTTCATATTCAAAATATTTTTTCATTATTTTGTATCCTTTTAGTTTGTTTTTTATTATTTGTTTTTTATTATTTGTTTTTTATTATTTGTTCAAGTAAATAAATTTTGTATTTATCTATTAATTCAAGTTCTAAATAAATTCCTTTTGGCCTATCTTTTAACTCTTTTTTAATAGCATTTTGTCAAGAATTTAAAATTACATATGTTTCTTCTGGATATTTAATATCTAGTAATTCATCAATTAACTTAAAACTTATTTTTGCTTCTAAACCATTGTCCTTTAATTGATCATCAAAATAATCAAGTAATGGATTTACTTTTATATATTCATTAAAATCGCAAAATTTTATAAAAGTTGGTTGTTTAATATTGCTTGATAATTCATTTAATTTGTCAATATTAAAACAATTTGCAATATTTTTAATAAAATAAATTAAATTATCTAAAGTTTCATAATTAAAAAAAGGTAATTTTAAAAAGGTTAAAATCTCTTTTCTAATCTTTTCATCTAGTTCTTCAGATAATTCATCAATCTTTATTAATTTTTGAATCGCTTTAGTTTGTTTATCTAAGTCTAATGTTTGAATTTCATCATTAATTTTTGCAACTAATTGATTTTTATCTAGTATTAAATCTTTAGATAAATTTGAAATTTGTTCTATTAGCAAAACTTTCATTTTATTATTCCTTTTTATAGGTATATCAAGGTGTATAAATTAACATACTTTGATTTACTTTTATAATTTAATTACTGGTAATCTAAAATGTTAAAACCCTTTAAATGTTCAATTTTTGATGGATCATATTGAAATTTATTTGGGTGATTAGAATGAGTAAAATATTGATAATACTTAATCATTGAATAAACTTGTTGAATTAATTCGATGTTAAATATTTGCTTAATAATTACTTTTGCTGTTAAGTAATCAATAGGTTCTTTAAAACATAATATTGAGTGTCTATGTAGTTTTTTTATATTTCCTTTTTCATCTAAATCATTATCGTGAATAATTGTTGCTACTTTAACAACAATAGGAAATTTGAATAAGCGTTCTTTTCAATCTAAATGCTCAGATTCACCTTGATAGGAAATTACACATCATTCTTTTGATAATCTATATTCTCTTTTCATTTTTAAATTTGTAATTCACAAGTATATATTTTGATATAACTTGTATATCTTTATTTTTTAAATTTTGGTTGATGTTCTGGGTTTCAGTTAGGGTTAACATAACCTATATCTTGGTTATATTTATTTGCTACTTTTGAAGTGTTTCACATTGAAATATCCTGGTTGAAGTTTGTTGCTCCAAAAAACATATAATGCATATCAATTACTTTAAAGGTGTTTCAGCTACCAATGGGTTGATTGAATGATTTGGCAAAACCAAACATTGCACCCATATCAGTAACATTTGAAGTATCTCAGTTACCAATGGGTTGGTTAAATGATTTGGCAAAGCAAAACATTTCAGTCATATCTCCTACATTTGAGGTGTCTCAGTTACCAATGGGTTGGTTGAAGTTTTTTGTACTTTTAAACATACCTGCCATACCTCTTACATTTGATGTATCTCAGTTACCAATGGGTTGGTTAAAAAAATAAGCACCATCAAACATATATCCCATATCAGTAACATTTGAGGTGTCTCAGTTACCAATGGGTTGGTTGAAGTTTTTTGCTTCATCGAACATAGCAAACATATCTTCAACATTAGAAGTATCTCAATATTGAATTCCATCAATAGATTCATTTTCATTACCTTTAAACGCTTGTGCTAAACTTGTAATTTCTTTAGGTAAAACACTAGGGACTTTTTTAGTTGTTGGTAAAAATTGTTCAATTTGAATTCCATCATTATCATTTGTGAAATAACCAATTTCTAAGCATTCAGTTTTATCAGCGTTATAAATAGCTTGTTTAAAATTTTTTTGATTGATATTAAATAATCTTTTTAAGTTATATAAGGTGTATAACTTTTATTTGAATTTTAGATAAATCAGATAGTGATTTTAAACTTGTAATAAATTAATTGCCGCTAAAATGTTTTCTACTAGTTTGTTTACATCATCAGTAGAGTTATCATTGATTAGGCTAAATGCTTTTTTAACTATCTCAGTAGTGTTTGGATATTCTAAATCAAAAATTTTCTCTGCACTACCACCTGTGAATTTTATAGGAAGTAAACTCAATCCTTTTTGTTTTGTTAAGTCATATTCTTGTATCATTCCTTCTGCAATATTGTTATTTTTATTTCCAAAAACAAAAACAGCAGTATCACATTTTTCTACCATTTGTTCTCTATTTTTCATATAAAGTTCTTTTATATTTACTTTTGAAATATTATTTTGTGGAAATGACATAATAGTTAAATAATCTGAGATTTGTTTATTGTTTTTTAAACAGTACTCAGTTACTCCAGAAAGTAAGAAATCTCCAACTCCTTTACCATTTCCATTAACTATGTGATAGTTATTTTCTGCTAACTTGTATGCTAGTGTATGAAGAAATAATTTAGCATCATTTTCATTTTTAAAACCATCATATTTATCAGCACTACCAGAAATAAAAATTCTTTTAATTGGTTTTTTTAAACATTCAGTTTTATCAGTGTTATAAATTGGTTTTTTTAATATATTTTTCATAAATAAATCCTTTCTGTTGTTAAAGTGTTTTAAAGACTTCTTTTAAAAAGGTTTAGAAAAAATGAAAAAAGCAACCTAAGTGGTTGCTTGTGTAAAACAAAAAACATTATCCAAAATAACGTTTTTTGATATGGTTTCAAACTTATTAAAAGACTTGAAAAATTTAATTAAGATTTAGTGTTAAGTAAATTATAACATAATGATTAGTAAATACAATATTTAAAAAGTGAAATAGGTTGTTATTTCTTATGATTTCTTTTTTATATTTAAAGTAATTGTTTATTCTTATTTTTATATTAATGATTTAAATTAATATCTCTTGATACACTTTGATATATTTTGATACCTTATATCATCTTTGTTAGATTAAATATATCAACTTATTAAAAATTTTAAATTATTTTTTTAATCAGAAGAATAAATAAATCATATGCAACCTTTTTCTTAAATAAAAAATAACAAAGGGATATTTTGACCATTGTTATTTTTTATTTCTTTTATTGTATTAAATTCTTATATTAAGTTGTTCTTTTATTGTATTAAATTCTTATATTAAGTTGTTCTTTAATTTTTATTCTTTAATTAGATAGTAAAGCATTTTTATTTTTTAATTATTATAAAAACTATATTGTATATCACTATATATCGCAATATATACTTTGCTATACTTATACCAAGTAAATAATAGTATATTAAATAAAAATTTAAATAAGTTGATAAAATCTTTTAGTTTAATTTTAAAAAAATAAATTAAAAAATTTTTTTAAAGTATGTAAAAAAGGTTTAGAATAAAAATTCTAAACTTTTTATCTATATTTTCTTTAAAAAACAATAATTAAGATGTTTGAATAAATTTAGATTTAAAATCTTTGAAATTTAAGAATAATTTCTATTGATTTTTATTTTTTACTCTATTGATTGCTAATAATTATTTGTTTGATAATCCTATTAAATACATATTAAATACATTTATTTAAATATTTTTAAAGTTATTTAATTTTCTGCACTTTTTAAACATTCTAATTCTTCTTCAGTAAACTCAAAAATATGTTCATCTTGTAAATTAGAATGATCGGGATTAAAAAACTCTTTTAAGTATGAAATGTAGTCAAGTTCTTCTACTATTGATTCTGTGCTTTTTTGATAATTAGATACATTTTTATTAGTTTTTTGACTTGCTTGGTCTTGCATTGCTTGTTTTTCATCTTTTTTAAAGAGTTTTTTAACTCAATTTTCTGTTTTATTTCAAATTTCTTTTGCTTTTTTTGCTTGTTGTTTTATTTTTTCTTTACCTTTTGCTATATAGTAAAAAATGTTAACTCTAAGCAAGAAAAAATAAGTTTTAATCAAATTGTAATAACTTGATCGTTGAGCCCCTTTTTCTCTATAAAAAGTAGTAAAAAATTTACCATTTACTTTTAATGGTAAAGCAATTAAAACTGTAGGTTTTGTTTTATCTTGGTCATAAACAAAATTGCTAGGAATAAAAATCTTAGCAGTATTTTTTATATTAGCTATTCAAATTCCAGTCCCTGTTTTAGCTGGAACAATACATTCTCTAGGAATTGCTATTGCTTGAACTACAAAATCAGTATTTTGTGCTTCTATTAAATAATTAGTGGTTAAAGTTCTAGCTGTCGCTATTTCACTTGCCTTACTATCTTTAAATTCATTATTTAAGGAATTTCAAATACTTTTTACATAGCAGTTTTTGATATCTTGAAATTCCATATTATCCTTTCTAAGCGTATAAAACAATACACTTTATTATTTATTAATATTTTTAGGATTTTTAAAATTTGAAAGGATACACTAAATCTTAATTCAATTTTTCAAATCCTTTAATATGTTTGAACCTACACAAAAAATCCACTTTTTCTAAATCTCAAATAAAAGTAAGTTCTATAAAACAAAAAATGTTTTTTAAAATATTTACCAATCATCTAAGTGTAAAGTGGATATTTTAAGTGTCTATTTATTAGGTATCAGTTCTATTTGTTATTTATTATTCAAAGAATATTAAAAAATCAATTTAATACTAAATGTCGAATTATTAACAACCTATAATCCTTAGTCATACAAAAACTTTTATTTAAAACTCTATTTTTTGAATTTTGTTTATTTTAATTTAACAACTTTCAAATATTTTCTTTTTCTTTTTCATATTCTGTAACAGCTTCATCAAATTCTCTATATGACTCTTCATTCACAAGTCGAGGCAATAACTTTGATTCAAATTCTTCTATATCTTTGTATTTTGCTATTTTACTATAAATACTAGTAATTTTTCTAATTAAAACTGATAGGCTAGGATTGCTTTTTAGCTTTTCATACTTTTCTTGTTTGTGGAATATAGAATCAACAAGTTCTAAACCATATTTTTTAATTGAATCAAAATTTTCTTTTTTGGTTCTTTTGAATACATATTCTTTATTTTCTTTTGATTGGTCAGATTGTATTTCATTTTTCTGATCTTTTTCTTCTTTTTTGGAATCTTCTGTATTTTCTATTTTTTCATTTTTACTTTTTTCTTCTTTATTTTCAACATTATTAGGATTTGTTATTTTAATGTCGATTTGTTTGGATGCTTTACAGGCAATCACTAAAAAACTGGTTGTAATTATTATTGCTGTAGTTCCTAATATATTCAGCAATTTTTTCATAGATCTTTCTCCTAAATTGAAATCTTATTATATATAAAAGGCTTTTAAAGCTAGCCAAAAACATTTTTATCACAGTAAACTTCTACTATTGTTTTAATATCTTTAAGATACTATCTTTTTGTTTTTCATATTCTGTAACAGCCTTATGTCATTGTTCAAACAACTCATTTGAAAATTCATCAAATGATTTACTTGAACTTTTATTTTTTTCATATTCAGATTTAAATTTTTTTTCAAATTCATTTATTGTAGTAAGACCATCTAATTTTTGATAAAGTTGCACTATATCTGTTGCTAATTTCAATAATTCAGAATTTTCTGGTTTTTTATAAAGTTCTTCAAATTTATCTTTTAAAGATTCTAACAAACTAAAAACTTCTGCACCATATTTTTTAATTAGCCCAAAATTTTCTTCTTTTGTTCTTTTAGGTTGTTCAGAATTTTCATTAATTTCTTTATTGTCATCACCTTGTTTATTTTTGTCTTTTTCTTTATTAGATGGTTCTTCTTTTTCTGATTTATTTATATTTTTACAAGCAATTGATCTAATACTAGTCATACTAATTAAGCTAATAGAACCAAATATTGTTAATAATTTTTTCATTTTTATTTCCTATAATGTATTTTTTAATGCTTATAATCTAAAGCTATAATGTTTGATATTTTTCAATAAGAAGCGTTTTGATCATTTGTTAGTGTTATTTCAAAACGATTTCCTACTTTTTTATTAATTTCATTATCTGAAGTTAATTTTCTAATTAAATAATATTTAATTTCTTTATCATTACTACTAATTAATTGAGTTTGTCATGAATCTTTTTTATAATAAACTCCAGCTTTTTTATATTCTAAATCTTTTAAAATAGACTGATAATTTTTTAAAGTAAAGTTTAAAATTGAAAAAATAGTTATTGCTGCCTTTTTATTTTCATTAGATAATCGATAGTTTTCATCAGTTTTAGTTAATCCACCAATTAATGTACCTAAAGCATAACCAATAGTATTTTTAATATATTGAGCTTTATTTAAATCAATTCCTAAAAGTAAGTGTAAAGGTGAATATGAAAAATCATTTTTAATTTGTTTTAAATCAATAGTTTTTTTGTCTTTTTCACTAAACTTAAAAGTAATAAAATCTCAATTATAATAAGATGCTTCAGGTCTTCCTTTATTGTTTTCATCATTTTTATGATCAAAAGAATCTAAATCATCATATAAAGCTTTAATTAAATTCTTATTTTCAACTTTTTTATTATTAGAATAAGTAATATCAACTGTAGTGCTTAAAGCTTGTAAGAAAAATCCAACTGAAGATAAGTCAAAGCTTAATGATTCATTTTGATTATGATTAATAAACTGATTAATATATTTGCTAATAATCTGTAATAACTCTAATATAGTTAAGTTTTTTAAATTTTCTATACCTAAGTGCTGTAAAACAATATCTGGTAACTCGATTTTAAAATCTCTAATATTAATAAGATTTTTAAATAATGATTCTTTAGAAATAATCTTTTTTGAATAGTCAGCAAGCGCTTGTTTTATTTGACTAACACTAGTGATTTTTTTATTTCTATCAAATCTAACTAATCTAATAACTGGTAATAAAAGTTTATCATCATCAGTTTGATTTGTTTTTGGAAATAAAAACTCAGCTAGTTTAGTTGTAAAATCATTAGCAAAATCAGTAATATTAGAGTTTTTAGGATAAAGATTTGAAACTAAATCATAGTTTAAAAGAGTATTAACACTTTGGTATTTTTTTGGTAGATATTCAATTATTTTTTTTACATACTCATCAAATTGTTTTAAAAATTCTTTAGTATCATTAATAAAACCAAATTCTTTTAAAAGATCTAAAATATTTTGTAAAGGCTTTACACCATCTTCAACTTTTTTAATAAATGAACTAAGTCCAAACGTTTTTAACAAGTCTTTAAGTGAATCTAATTCATTTGGTAAATTAATAATTCCATAAATACCTTTAATATTTGCAATTTGTTTTAAAAATGTTATTCGTAAATCAATATTTAACATTTTTTGATTGCTAAATAATTCATTACCAACATTTATAAGTTTTGCAATTTCTTCAAAATTATCTTTAAAATCAATTACTGGGCTTGAATCTCTATATAAAACATATTTTAAATAATTGAATGTATTAGAACTAGTAGCTGAAATAGAGTTTCCAATTTGTTTGAACAAATCAAAGATTTTTGTAATTAAACCATCTTTTCCAAAAATATAAATATTAGCATCAACATAATAGAAATTTGTTATTCAACCTCATGTATAAATTTGGACGTTTAATTTATTGTAGTCTTCACTATTATGAATATAACCAAAGTGAACTGAGTTAGAAAATTTACTAACATTCTTATCTAAAAATGATCTTATATATGTGGTTATTTTATTTCTCAACTCATACATATTTTTTTCAATATAATCTTCTAAACCTTCAATTGCATCTCTAATTAACTTATTAGTTTTTAAAATGGTTTTTTGTACAAAATTTATAAGATCTAGTATAAGACTACTTGTTCCAACATTTTCTGGAATTTTGTGATGATCAAAATAAATCTTAGATTTATCTGCTCTTTTAAATAAAAAATCTAATAATCTAGTTGTATATTTTTTACTTTCTAAAACTTTAGTTAAACCATTAATTAATAAACTAAAATCTAATTTATTATTAACTAAAGCTTTAAATTTTTTGTCTTCTATTTTTTGATCTAATAACTGACTTGGGTCTGTTAAATCTTCATTAACTACATAATACATACTAAAATATAGTTCAGATTGAACATATCTAAATAAGTTATCAACTATTTTTAAATAATTAAATTTAAAAAAATAATCTTTTAATCTATTAAAAATATTTTTAAATTTATCTATAATTTCAACTTTGTCTTTTTTATTTCATTCTTCTTTAACTATTTTAGTAACATTTTCAATTACAAAATCACTTAAATCATCAGCAAAATGATCTTCATCATGTTTTTCATAACTTTTATTAGTTAAACTAGTATTAATTAAATTAATATTTTTATTAAAGGCTTGTTTAATAGTTAAATCTTTATAATAATCCTTTTCTAATTTTTTAGTTGAAAAAATCTTTGTTAGTAATTTGATAAGTGGTTGATTATTGTTAATAAAATCAACAATTTGTTTAAGAAATTGGTTATTTTTGATTTTATTTAAATTATCTTGATTTTTTATTACTTGAGATTTAAATAAAGATAATCCTAAAGAAGCAAAAGAAGGAGAAAACCCATTTAAAAAATCTTCAGAAGACTTACTTAAAGTTGCAATTTTATCAATGTTTTTAGGAATGAACTCTCCATTTTTTAAATCAGTAATATCAACTAAGTTTTTATCACTATCTCTGTATTGTAGTTTTAAATCTTTTTCAATTACATCAATTGATTTTCCAAAATAAGTTCGATAAATATCTGATACTTTGTTATTTAAATTAGTATTATTATTTTCTGGTTTTCAAATAAAATCTTTACCAAATTCTTGTTCTATATATTGTTCACTTAATTTTTGGTTAACATAATCTTCATTTAAATCTTCAACATTTTTTAAGATTTTACTTTTAGCTAAATAAGAGCTCGCATCAATATAGTTTTGAATTTTATTAATATAGTTTTGTTTTGATGAATCTACATAAGATTTAATGAAAAACAAAAATCCGCTAATAAAAGCAAAAACCACTATTAAACTAATTATTCACGGCTTTGCCTTTTTAACAGATTTTTTCATATTACCTCTATATAAAATTTTTGTCGCAGATATTTTATATAGTGCTAAATTACTTATCAATACTTGATTTTTTAAATAATAATCTATATAATTAATTACTATTTTTTACAATAATTACTATTATTTTTTATTTTTATTTTTTTATTTTTAAAAAAATAACTCATTAATGTTTGTATTTTAAATAAATACTTATAAAATTTTATCGACATTATTTTATTTTATAACTAATTAGATATGGACAAGCAATAGATGAGTAATTTATTTTTAATGCTTAAACAGGGCTTAAAATGAATCATAAAATTTAAATTACAATTAATTATTATTATTTTTTTAACTTTTATAGCTTCTAGTATTTTAACAATTTCTTTTACAACTAACAAACGTTTAAAAACAGCATATGATCAAATAGTTAATAATTCTAAAAGTCAAAAATTTGATTCAACTTATCAAATAGTTGTAGGAAATAAAGCAAAACCAGAAAATGGTGATCCTTTATTTGTTCCTATTTTTGATTTTATAAACAAAGAATATACTGGATTTAATGATGAAGGTTTTAGTAATTTTAATTTATATTTTAATAAATTTTATGGAAAAGAAACTTTATTAACTAAAGTAATTGGTTCAGATGAATTTAAAAAAAATTGAACTAGTGATAAAAATAAAAATTTATTTTTAAAAGATCAAAAAGATGAAGAAGTAGCTAAAAATCAAGAAGACTTTGATTTTGTAATTAATGACTTATTATTTAGTACAATGATTGATTTATTAAATAAAAATGATCAAGCAATTAATAACACAGTTATTAGTAAGTATACTAAAACTAATCCAAATTGGTTTAAACACTTTTTAAAAGATAACAAACCATTTACTTGATTAGAGTTTTTAAATAATAAAGAACTAATTGATAAATTAGAAAAAGAACATCCTGAAGAGTTAAAAATTTATTATTATTCTTATTATGCTTTTGAATCTTTTTCTCAATATTTATTTAAAACAATTAGAACTTTTATAAGACATGATAAATGAAAAGATCAAAAAGATAATATATCTAAAATTGTGTATGAATTTTTATTTGGAATTAAATTTGAAGAAAACTTAAATTATTCACTTAGAGAAAAATATATTACTACAAACCAAAATAAATATACTACTCATTTTAATAAAACTGTTTTAAAAACAGAATTTGAAAAAATGAATTTTTTAAATAAAAATAAAGAAGATAATTTCTTTAATGACATTATTGAAAAAGGTTTTAAAGGAATTTTAAGACCACTAATTGTTTTTATAAAAGAAGAAAATAAAAACATTAATATTGAAAAAGTAGTTCAATATAGTGAAACAAATGAATTAAGAGGGTTTTTATCAGGTTCAAATATTTACACACAAAATGTTGATAAGTTACCTGAAATTTTTAAAAATAATGATTTAGTTGATTTATTAACTTTAAATGCTAATCCTTTTTTAAATATTACTAATAAAGCTTCTGGTTTTTTTATTTCTAGTCAAGATATTAATAACTCTACTAGTAAAGATTTTTTAATAACTAGTGCATTTTTAACTCATCACAAATTAGCAGCCATTACTAATGGATATGATTTATACATAAGACCTGAAATAATTTTTAATGATCCAATTACTAAAAAAACATTTAGAATTGTTAATATTTCAAATCAAAAACATACAAATTATTTAGTTTTAAATGGAAATAAATCTTTAAATGCTAGTCAAATTACTATTAGTAGACAATTTGCTAAAGCTAATAAAATAAAAATTGGTTCTAGTATTAATTTAGGTCAAGCAGTTGGATTAATAGTTTCAGGGTATGCTGTTGATACTTATTCATTTTTCCCAACTTCAGATCCAAATGTTCCTTTACCAAAATCTGATTCAGGTGGATTAGTTTATGCTAGTGATAAAACAATTAATCAAATTATTGGAGATCAAACTGATCCAAGCAATAACGATCAAACAACAATTTATAATTTCTTTTTAATTAAAAAAAATAACGATGCTAATTTAAAAAATGTTTATTTAGATCATTTTTCAAAAGCTAATAAGATTAGAGAAAATATTAAGGCTTATAATAGCCAAAATAAAGCAGATACTTTTTATAAAACTTTAAGTTTTGATAAGTCTTGGTATTCATTAAATTGAACTTTGTATCAAAAAATTACTTTTTGATATTCTTTAGCTACTTTTTTAACTTCTAGTCTAATTGCTCTTATTTCAGCTTTAGCTGTATTTGTAGGAGTTATTAAATCAATCCAAGCTAATGCAAAACAAATAGGTATTTTAAAAGCAAATGGAGTTTATAGTAAAACTATAGCTAGTTCTTATATTTGATATGCTTTAATTTTAGTTTTTATTCCTATTCCAATAGGTTGAATGTTAGGAACAATTTTACAAGTACCTTTCGTTGGAATTTTTAAAGACTATTTTAGTTTAAAAGTTGAAGTAATTGAATTTGATTGAATTTCAATCATAATTAGTGTTATTATTTTTGGAATTTTAATTGGATTATTTTCATTTATTGTTGCTGTAATTAATATTAATAAACCAGTATTAGAAGTTATTAATCACACTAAAAAGTGATCAAAACCAAAGATTACAGATTGATTATCTAAATATTTATTTAAAAGGTTAAAGTTTAATACTTTATTAATGTTAAAGCTAACTGAATCTGGAAAAAAACCATTTAGTTTGTTATTAATTTTATTATTTATAGCAACTTTATTTACTTCAGTAGGAATTGCAATTCCATCAATTGCAATACATACCAAAGATACTTATTTTAAAAATATTAATTACAATAATGAGTATCAAATTTTTAATAATGTTACTAATACTCCATTAGGAAAAGATGTTATTAATCTTTGAAATGGTCATCAAAATTTAGACAATAGCTATAAAACAATTAAAACAACTCATCAAAATATTAGTTATTATGATGACCCAAATAGTTATACTTTATCAGTACAAAATTCATCAATATTACCTAATTTGATTTATAAAATAAATAACAAAGATGCTAATAAAGCTGAAATTTTAACTCCTTATAAGTCATTTATTAAAAACTATTTAGAAAGTGGTATTTCTGATTTATATACTAATTTATTAGATTGAGCAGTTTATCAGTTAAGTATTGCAAATAGCAGAAGTATTTTAATTGGTAATATTGAACAATTATATGCATATATTTTAAATGACGCAGATCTTAACAAACATTTTGAAAATGATAAAGCAAAACTAGATTTTTTAAACATCACAACTCAACCTTTGACTCAATTTGTTTCAAGAATACTAGAAGTTGTTTTTGATAGTAAAGTTCAAAAAGATACTGATTGAAAAGAAAAAATTTTAAATTTAGTTTTAGGTTATGCTCCACCTTTTATTAAATCTTATTTAACAAATGATTCTAGAAAGACTCAACTAGCTTTTGGGTTTCAATCTCAAAATGTTATTAGTAAAAAAGATCAACTTGCTACTAGTTTTATTCCATTTTTAAATAATAAAAAAGCTAATTATCAAATTTTAGGATTAGATAAAACTCAAAATAGTTTTAAAATAGAACAAAATTTAAAAGAACAAGTCTTTTTATCAAATAGTGATATTCAAAATATTTATCAAATTATTAATTCTCCTTATACAAATAATGGAACTGATTTAGTTTCAAATAAAACTAAACAAATTCTTTATAATAGAAAAACTAATACTTTAATAGTTCCAACTATTTTAAATCAAACCTTAAGTCAAAATTCAAAATATAATCAAAATATTTTAGAAAATATTAGTTCTAAAAATTATCAATTAATGTATAAGACTAAATCTAATGATTTTAAAGTTCTACCAAAACAAGCTTGATTGTATGATGATTCTGATTATTTACAAACTAAATATGTAACCAAACATAACAATTGAATAGATCAACCAATTCAAAGTATTAATACTACAAATAATTATTCATCTTATGGTTATGAAGTAGTTGATTTTAATAACACTAAAAGTTATTATTTAAATCCTTATAATTTAGATGTTAATAAATTTACACAAAGACAAGTTATAGATCTTTATTCAGATAAATTAGAAAATAATAATGATTTGAGTATAGAAAAACAAGTTGATAACATTGTTGAAAATTCTCCGATATTTGGTGATTTTGTTATTAATAATAGTGGAGAAATTATTAAATCATTTTTAAGACCATATTATCAGTTAAGAAATTTAAAATTATTTATTCCTATTTCAAATGAAATTAGTTGAGAAGATTTTGCAAAATATAGCTTAGGTTGAGGAAATAATAAAGAACCAAATGATGATTGAAAAACTAATCTAGATAAAAATGATCAAAAAACTAGAGAATATATTCAACCAGCTTTAAAAAAACTAAAATCTGAACAAGTTCCACTTTCAGTTAAAAATGCTTGAAACTCTGTTTTAACTAATAATCAAATAAATGAGTATTTAGAAATAAGACCTTATGATTTTTCAATAGAACAAGAAAGAAGAATTGATAAACGTCATATTTATTTTGCATTTACAAACAATTATGAAAAAATTAAAGGTGTTTTAAAATCATCTCCAACTATTGCATTAGATAATTTAATTTTAAATGGTAGTGCATTATTTTATAGAAGAGCATTAGGTAAAAGACAAAATGTACCAGCTATTTTAAAACTAGAAAATAGTAAAGTAAATTATGTTAATAAAAATCTTAAAATTAAATTAAAAAATGTTGGAGTTAGTGATATATATGGTAAGTCATATGCTATTGTTGATTCAGATTTAGCAAATATGATTTATGGTTATGATATTAGTAGGTCTATAAATTATGATTATAAACCATTTGATACTTCTAAAATAATTACAAAAAACCAATTATTTAATACTTATAAAACAACAACTTGACAAAAACAAAATAATTTAGATCCTTGAAATAATACTTATTTGAAAACAAAAGATGTTTTTAATTATTCACCGCATTACTATTACAATACAATTTTTTCAAATACAAGTGAACCTTTAACAATTACAAGTTCAGTTTCTATTATTCCTGAAAAAAGATTAGGGTTAGCAATTATTGACTTATTAAATTTAAGTGATTATAAAACTGCAATTTCTGATATTAATTTTATAAATCAAACTAAACAACTAATTGATCAATTAACTAAAACTTCAATTTATATAGCAATTATTATCATTACTGCTATTGTTTTATCTTCTTCATTATTGATTATATTAATAACTGGAATATATATAAGTCAGTATAAGTCCTTTATGATAATGTTAAGATCAATGGGTTATAAAAATAGTCAAATAATTTGATATGTATTAGGTATTACTAAAATCTTTAATATACTAATTATTCTTCTAACAATAAGTATTGTCTTTGTATCAATTATAATTTTTAATCAGTTGTTTGTTATTAGTAATATTTCTATACCTATTGGAACACAATGATGAGCACCATTAATTTGTGTAGTTTTAATTCTTTTTTCATTTTTTGTTTCAATTTGAATTTCAACTAGAAAAATTAGAAAAACTCAACCAAACTTTGTTTTAAATGAAATTGAATAATAAATTATTTAATTAAATACAATCATTATTTCTTAAAATAGATCTTTTTAAAAAGATCTATTTTTTTATTTTTATAATAATTAAAAAAAATAATTTAACTGCATTTTTTTACAAAATTCACTAAATATATATATATATATATATATATAACTGTTTAGTTGTGTCAATATTAAACAGAAAGAAAAAATAAATTGAAAGGCTTTTTAATGAAAAAACTATTAACAGTTTTGGGTTCAATGACATTAATTGCTACAGTTGGAACTAGTGTAATTGCATGTAAGACAACTGATAGTACAATTAGTGAAACTCAATTAACTCAAAAAGTTCAAACTATTTGAAATGATAATTTTAAAGATAAAATAACTAGTGCTAAGAATTTTTCAATGATTATTGAAATGATCAAAGAGAAATTGAATGGTAAAGAAAAAGAATTAATTAGTTTATCTAATCAAGAGGAATCTAGAAAGAGACCCGTAAAAGAACAAGATAATCAAAAAATTAATATTAAAATTGGAGAACAAAAAATCGAATTAAATTTTGGTGAAGTTAAAGAAGGTAAAAAAGCAACTAAATATAAAGATCCAAAAACAGGTGAAATTAAAAGTACTGATGCCACTGATTTTTCAAAAATTGAAGAACTAAAAGAAGTAAAAGAAATTATTGAAATAGGATACTTCGAAGATATTGATGACCGTGATAATAAGGTTCAAATAAGAGCTGTTGTTATGCCAGAAAGTATAGAAAAAATTTCAGACTTTTTACCTAGAGAAATTACTTCAACAAAGGCTATGTTTTGAGATGCTAAAGTATTTAATCAAGATATTTCAATGTGAGATACTTCAAACTTAGAATCACTTGATGCTATGTTTTTAGGTGCGAAAAAATTTAATCAAGACTTATCTAACTGAAATGTGTCAAATGTTGAAATTCTTGATAGAACATTTTTTGAAACAGAAGAATTTGACCAAGATTTATCTAATTGAAATGTAAGCAATGTTAAAACAATGAAAAAAACATTTGCAAAAGCAAAAAAATATAATAACGGAAATAAACCATTAACTTGAAATGAAAAAACCAAAAATGTAAAAGATATGTCTACAATGTTTGCAAAAAACCATGTATTCAACCAAGATATATCAAAATGAAATGTGTCAAATGTTGAAGATATGACACAAATGTTTTTAGAAGCTAAGGAATTTAATCAAGATCTTAATGATTGAAATGTAAGTAATGTTAAGAAAATGAGAGCGATGTTTCGTGAAACTGAAAAATTTAATAAATCTCTAAATAAATGAAATGTATCAAATGTTGAAGATATGGGTAACATGTTTATGAGAACTAAAGAGTTTGATCAAGACATTTCAATGTGAAATATTTCAAAATTAAAAAACATAGAAGCAATGTTTTTAGGAGCAGAAAAATTTAATCAAAACTTATCTAATTGAAAAACTGATAACATAAAAATTTATGCCGGTTATCATAACGATGCTAAAAAATGAAGTCAAGAAAATAAATTAAAATTTAATAGTACACCAGCATCAACACCGAAGAAGAAATAATTTTATAACCCAAATAAATTAATTATCATAAATAATTTTTAATTTATTATAAACACAAAGTAAATTTATTATTCATAATAAACTTTGAATAAATAAAAATATTTATTACAATAATAGATCTTTTTAAAAAAGATCTATTTTTTTATTTTTATAATAATTAAAAAAATTTCAATTAATTACATTTTATTTGACATTATATATATATATAATGGTTAGTTGTGTGAATGTGTGAATGTTAACAATAAAAATTAAATTTGAAAGGATTTTAATGAAAAAACTATTAACAGTTTTGGGTTCAATGACATTAATTACTACAGTTGGAACTAGTGTAATTGCATGTAAGACAACTGATAGTACAATTAGTGAAACTCAATTAGCTCAAAAAGTAAAAAATATTTGAAATGATAATTTTAAAGATAAAATAACTAGTGCTAAGAATTTTTCAATGATTGTTGAAATGATCAAAGATAAATTAAATAATAAGGAAAAAGAATTAGTTGATTTATCTAATCAAGAAGAGTCAAGAAATAGACCTAAAAAGTGAGAACCTAATCAAAAAATAAATGTTAAAGTTGGAGAACAAAAAATTGAACTAGATTTTGGTGAGGTTAAAGAGGGTAGAAAAGCAACAAAATATAAGGATCCAAAAACAGGTGAAATCAAAACTACTGATGCAGCTGATTTTTCAACAGTAAATGGATTAAAAGAAGTAAAAGAAATTATAGAATTTGGTTATCATGAGCATAAAGATAATCACGATGGAAATAAAACACATATAAGAGTAGTTGCTATGCCAACTTCTATTCAAATTGTTCCAAAAGAATTACCAAAAGAAATTACTTCAACTAGATCTATGTTCTGAGATGCTGAAGAATTTAATCAAGATATTTCTATGTGAGATACTTCAAACCTAGAAACTATTGATCAAATGTTTGTTGGTGCTAAAAAATTTAATCAAGATATTTCAAAATGAGATGTTTCAAATGTGAGAATAATGGATTCTGCTTTTTCTGAAACAGAAGAATTTGATCAAGATTTAAGTGACTGAGATGTAAGTAATGTAGTAAGTATGCTTCAAATGTTTTCAAAATCTAAATTTAATAACAATGAAAAACCCTTAACTTGAAATGAAAAAACAAAAAATGTAAAAAATATGTCTACAATGTTTGCAAAAAACCATGTATTCAACCAAGATATATCAAAATGAAATGTGTCAAATGTTGAAGATATGACACAAATGTTTTTAGAAGCTAAGGAATTTAATCAAGATCTAAGCGAGTGAAATGTTGGTAATGTTAAAAAAATGAGATTTATGTTTGGTTCAGCTGAAAAATTTATCAATAAAAATAAATCACTAAATAATTGAGATGTAAGCAAAGTTAAAGATATGGGTAATATGTTTAATAAAGCAAAAATGTTTAATCAAGATATTTCAAATTGAAAAACATCAAGTTTAGAAAATATAGAAGCAATGTTTTTAGATGCAGAAAATTTTGACCAAAATCTATCTAGTTGGGATACTAGTAAAATAAAAACTTACTCTGCATACCATAATGGTGCTAAGAAATGAACAGATACAAATAAGAGACCTAAAATTAATCAGCAAAATGGTAAACAAAAATAAATAGCATAATTTTAATGAGTTTTATAAACTCATTTTTTTATACTTTAAAACTTAATTTATTAAATAAAACTTTTAATATATAAAGGATTTAATTGATTATCATCTTTTATATTAATAAAAAATTTTTTTAAATCTAAATAGTGTTTAATGTAATCAAATTCATAATCATTCACTAATTCAAAATCTTTATATTTAAAAAGTAAATCATCAATTTGATTTTGTTCTATTAAACTAATATCTAATAATTGTTTAGCATTATTATAAACACTTATATAATACTTATTGCTTCTAGCATCAATACATGAAATAACATTATTTAATCCAGCTTGATATAATAAAGAATTTATTATAAAAACTTCAAAATTATTATTTAAGACTTTTAAAGTTTTAACTATTGTTAAACCAACTCTAACTCCTGTATAACTACCAGGACCAATTGTTAAATAAAAAGCTTTAAGATCTTTTATAGTTAGTTTGTTTTTTAATAAAAACTCATTTAGTTTTAAAATAGCAATATCTGAAAGTTTTTTATTATTTAAAATAATTAAAGAATCAATAATTTGATCATCTTTTTCTAAAATATAAATTAATTTTCAATTAGTAGTATCTATAAATAAGTTCATTTTATTCTCCTATAAAAAATAAACGTTTGTTTTCATCTATAATTTTAATTTCAATAATTAACTTATTAATAGTATTTAAATCTAAATCTATATTTTCATATCATTCAATAATATTTAAACTATCTAAAAATTCATCTAAATACATTTCTAATTCACTATCATTATTTAATCTATAAGCATCCATATGATTAATTTTTAAATCATTTACAAAATATTGGTTCATAATTACAAAACTTGGAGATGTAATATTTTGTTTAACTTCAAATTCTTCCAATAAAGCTTTTGTAAAAGTAGTTTTACCTGCTCCTAGATCTCCTTTTAATAAAACATAAAAAGGAATTTTTTTATTTTGAATTATTTTTTTAACTTTTTTAGCTAATTTATAAGTTTGTTCTAAATTATTGACTTTAACTTTCATATAAACCTCATTATTATTTATTATAAAACTGTTTTTTAACACTATTTTAAGTATTTTCAACTTGCTAAAATTTTTTATTTTTTTCTAATACATTAATAGGAGATGATTAAAATGTTTTTAGCTTTATTATCAAGTATGAATTTATCTAATATTGATTTAAATAAGCAAAGACATACTAGAATTGAAAATTTTAAATCAGAATTTAATTTAGTTGAACAAGTTGATATAACTAGAACTATTAAAGCATCAAATACACCTAGTAAAAATAGTGATTCTAACTTTTATTTATCTAAAGGTTTAGCTAACTTTTATAATGAAAATGTTGAAAACATTTTAAAAAGTTTTAATTTTAAATTATCTGATGAATATATTTCTTTTATAAAAGATGGAATGAAACTTGAGATTAGTTTAACAGTTAATTTAGATGTTATTACTACAAATGATCAATATTTAAATAATAAATATGATCTAACCTTTTATTTATCAAATGATAGTTTTATAAATCAAAGTTCACAAAATACAACTTGAAAAAATATTAGATATCAAACTATAGATAAAAATATTACTGATTATATTGATACAAATAATCATTGACAATTTTCTTTTAATAAAGATTTGTACTTATTTAACTTAAAACATGTTTTTAATAAAAAGCACAACTTTAGATTTACTGATTTTAATAACTTACATAGTTTTAATTCGCTTAAATATAGTATTAATAATATAAAATACCGTTTTTTTACTCCTATTTCTTTATATAAAACAATAAAAGAGTTTGACTTTAACATTAATAAAAATAATGTAGATATTAATGATATTAAAAAGCAAATTTACTTACAACAAACTAATTTTAAAAACTCTGAATTTTATAAACAAAATAAAGTTTTATGAGATGGATTATATGATAATTTAAAACTAGAGCATCAACAAGAAAAAAAGTTAAAACGCTTTATTTGAGATGATAAAGTCAATCTTAAAATAACATTACCAATAAAACAAAAATATAAAAAATATCTTAAAGATATTTATTTTATAACCAAATATTTTAAAAAAATTGATTTAAATTGATTAATTGAAGTTGATGAACTTTTAGTAAGTAAAAATGATTTAAAAAATATTAATAAACTTTTTCCTGATTTAAACTTATTATTTTTAACTGCTTTAGAAACTGAAGTTAAAAATAATTTATTAATTATTAAACCTAAACAAGAATATCAAAATAAATTTTATAATCAAAAAGAAATTCGTTTAAATTTTAAAGATGAAAATATAACTAAAATAAAAGAAGAAAATAGCATATCTAATAATTCAAATATTTTAAATCAAAATCAACAATTAGATACTAAAAATAATTCTACAACTTTAACTAATAACTCTAATTTAAATAAATTAATTTATAAAAACCCCTATTTATACATTAGTATTGCTATTATTTTATTAGTACTGATTTGCTTATTATTTTTATTAAATAAAATTATTGCAAAATCTTTGAATAAAAAAAGTAAAAGTACTTAAATGATAAAATAATATTTATAGGTAAGTTTATGAAAATAAAAGCAGTAGGTCTTTCAGAAAAAGGTAATTTTAGAAAAGAAAATCAAGACTATTTAAATTATTATAAAAACACTGATGGTTCATTTTTAGCAATTATTTGTGATGGTATGGGTGGTCATAAATGTGGTGAAATTGCTTCAAGACTAGCAGTTAATACTTTTGTTGATCTTTTTAAAAAATCTAATTTTAAACAAAAAGAAAGTAAAGAAATTTTTTCATGATTAGAAAATAGTATTTCTTATATTATTAGTGTAATGAAAAAATATGTAGAAAGCTTTATTGAAGCAAAAGATATGGGAACTACATTATCTGCTATTTTAATAGCAAATAATAATGCTCATATTATTAATATTGGAGATTCAAGAATTTATCATTTAAAAGATCAACATTTTAATCAAGTAACAATTGATCAAAATCTAATGAATTCTAATTATGATATGCAAAAAATTAAAAAACAAGCTCAAAAATATTATGGAACTAAATTTAATGAAAAATACTTATTGAAAATGTTTAACTAGTGCTTTAGGACCAACAAAAAAACTAAAAATAGATAGTTACTTTTTAAAAGATAGTAATGGTCTATTTTGTTTAACAACTGATGGAATACATGATTTTATTGATATAAAAACATTTAAAGACTATTTGGATCTAAAATCTTCACTAAGAACTAAAGCTAAAAACATTATTAAATATTCTATTAATAATTTATCAACAGATAATTCATCAATAATTTTATTAGAGGTTATGTAATGCAAAAAACTAAAAAAGATCTTGGAATAGATAAAGACGCATTATTAAATCAAATTGTAAACAATCGATACAAATTAGTTAAATACTTAAACTCTGGTGCTTTTGCAGTTGTTTTTAAAGCACTTGATTTAGATGCTTCTGTTTTAGAAAAAAAAGATGTTTTTGTAGCAATAAAAATTATTTTAAAAGCTAAAAACAAAAATATCGAAGCTATTAAAAAACGTTTATTTTTAGAAACAAATACTTTTGCAAAATTATCCTTTTCTAAAAATATTGTTAAAATGAAAGATGTTTTTAGTTGACAAAATTATTATGTAATTGTAATGGAATTGATTGATGGTGCTGATTTAAGTAAAAAATTTAATGCTTATAATAATGTTTTATCTAACAAAGAATTTATTTATTATTTTTTACAAAGTACTAAAGGTTTAAAAGAAATTCATGATAATAATATTATTCATAGAGATGTTAAACCAGCAAATATTTTAATTGGAAATGACTCAAAAGTAAAAATTTCTGATTTTGGAATTTCTAAAATTAAAAGTATTATTTTAGATGATAGTCAAAATCATATTTCACCAGGAACTCCAAGATATACAGCACCAGAACAGTTTTTAAATTTTGAATCAAGAAAAGATGCTTTTTATTTTGAATCAGATATTTATTCAATTGGTGTGATTATGTATGAGTTTTTAACAGGTGGTATGCTATTTTTAAACTATAATTCTAATACTGCTAGTTCTAAAGAAAGAGAAAGAGCTAATTTTCAACAACATATTTTAAAAGAAGTTGTTAGACCTAGAGAAATTAACCCAAATATTTCTCAAGCACTAGAAAATATTATTATGAAATGCTTAGCTAAAGATTATAAAAATAGATATCATTCTTTTGATCAAATTATTGAAGATCTTCAAAAAGCAAAACAAGAACAAAATGTTAATCTTGATTTTCCAAATATGTGATGAGAAAATGAGAGTTCTTTAAATATTAAAAACAACAATACTTTAAAATATCAATATTTTTTTAAAAATACTAATTCTAAATATTTTATTTTTTGAATTTTAATAGTTATAAGTATTTTTATTATTTTTTTAATAGCATTATTTTTGAAATAAGGTGAGTAGATGCAAGGAATTTTAGTTAAAAAAGATAGTAATGAAAGTTATGTGTTTTATGAAAATAAAATATATAAAGTGTATGCAAAAGGTAATTTAAAAAAAGAACTAAAACCTAAAGTTGGAGATGTTGTTGAATTTAGTATTTTAGAAGATGGATATGGTTATATTAAAGAAATTAAACCAAGAAAAAATAGTCTAGATAGACCAAAAATTGCAAATGTTGACCAAGTTTTAATAGTTACTGCATTATATGAACCTTTATTTTCATCATTTTTATTAAATAAATATATTATGATGTTAGAAACGCTAAAAATTAAACCTATTTTAATTTTTACTAAAGTTGATTTATTAAAAGAGAGTTCTTATTATCAAGAAGTTATGCATAAAATTAATTGGTATGAAAAAATGCATTATCAAGTTTTAATCATTAATAATAAAGACAATTTAGAAAATAAAAACACAATCATTTTAAAATTAAAAGAACTTTTAAAAAATAAAATTAGTGTTTTTACAGGACAAACTGGAGCTGGTAAATCTACTACTTTAAATAACTTTTTAGATATTAATAAACAAATTAAAACTAATGAAATTTCAAAAAAACTAAATAGAGGAAAACATACTACAACTAGTATTCAACTTTATAATTTAGAAAATAATATTTTTATAGCTGATACTCCAGGATTTTCAGCATTTGATTTAAATAATATTGATATTGAACATATTTTATATTCTTGAGAAACGTTTATTCCTTTTTTAAACAAATGTAAGTTTGTTGATTGTACACATACTCATGAAACTAAATGTGTAGTAAAAAAAGCTGTAGCTGAGCACTTACTACCAACATTCATTTATAATGATTATGTAAAAGTATATGAAGAATTAAAGCAAAATAGAAAGAATAAATATTAAGATGAAAAAGTATATTATTGCTCCATCAGTATTATCAGCTAATTTTATGGATCTAAAAAATGAATTAGAATTATGTAAAAAAAATAATATAAATTGAATTCATTATGATGTTATGGATTTTGATTTTGTTCCAAATTTAACTTTTGGTTCTAAAATTCTACACGATATTAAAAAAAATATTGATATTAATGTTGATGTACATTTTATGGTTAATGTTAAAACAAAACAATTTGAAGACTTTTTTTTAGATTATATAAAAGCAAAACCAGAAATGATGACAATGCATATTGAATCATTAAAAGATAATAGCACAATCAATAAATTTATTAATTTATGTAAGCAAAATAATATTTTAGCTTCTTTAGCTATTTCACCAAATACTGATGTTAGTTTAGTTTATCCTTATTTAGATAAATTAGATAATGTTTTAGTTATGAGTGTTGAACCAGGATTTGGTGGTCAAAAATTTATTACATCTAGTTTAAAAAAAATTGAAATTTTAGATCAATTAAGAAAAGAAAAAAAATATAAATACACCATTGAAGTTGATGGTGGAATTAATGAACAAACTTCAGTTTTAGTAAAGCAAGCTGGAGTTGATATGATAGTAGCTGGTAGTTATTTATTTGGTAGTGATGATTTTACAAAAAGAGCAAAAGGACTATTTGATGAACTATAAAACTATTTTAATTGTTACAGCAAAAACTAATTTAAATCTTGAACCTTTTAATAATGATTCAACTTATATTATTGGAGTTGAAAGAGGTTGTTTAGATCTAATTAGTAGAAATATGAAAATTGATTATGCAATTGGAGATTTTGACAAAGTAACAGATCAAGAATTAGAACTAATTAAATCAAAAATAAAAAACGTTGAAATTTGAAGTTCTGAAAAAGATTATTTTGATGGTGAATTAGCGATTTTAAAAGGTTTAGAAGCTAGTAAAGATGCTAAAATTATTTTTATAGCTAATGCTACAAAAAGATATGATAAAAACTACTCTATTTTTCATTTTATTTTCAAATATAATCTTACTTTTATTAATGATGATTCAATTTTATTCAAATTTGACAAGGGAACAAATATTTTAAAGTTTGAAGATTATCAAGATTATACTTATGTTAGTTTTATTTCAAAAGATAATACAAACATTACAATTAAAGACCTTAAGTATGAATGTGAAAATTTAAGTTTATCTGCATATAGTAATTCTTGTTTATCTAATGCTTTTTTACCTTATAAAGATGGAATAATTTCATCTAATAACCCAATAATTTGTATATTAACAAAATAAATCACTTTGCCTCACTAGAGGCATTTTCTAACTTTATAGTTTTTTTATAATGTTAAAATATTATATAGTTATTAAGGAGAACTTATGAAAAAACAATTAAACCCTAAGTATAATCACATCTTAGTTGAAAAAACTAAATATCAATATTGACTAGATAAAAAATTGTTTAAAGCTAATCCTAATTCTAAAAAACCTAAATTTTCTATCATCTTACCTCCACCAAACGTTACTGGTAAATTACATATTGGACATGCTTGAGATACTAGCTTACAAGATGCTATTATTAGATTTAAAAAATTAACTGGATATGATACTTTATTTTTACCTGGTATGGATCATTCTGGAATCAGTACTCAAGTAAAAGTAGAACAAAAACTTAAAAAACAAGGTATAGATAAAAATAAATTGGGTAGAGAAAAGTTTTTATTAGAAGCTTGAAAATGAAAAGAAGAATATGCAAGTATTATTAGAGAACAATGAGCTAAATTAGGTTTAAGTTTAGATTATTCAACTGAAAAATTTACTCTAGATGAAGATATTAATCAAATTGTTAAAGAGATTTTTGTAAAGTTCTATAATGATAAAATAATTTATAAAGACAAACAAATAGTTAATTGAGATCCAGAACAAAAAACTGCTATTTCTAATGTTGAAGTAATTTATAAAGAAACTCAAAGTAAAATGTATTATTTTAAATATATGTTAGAAAATTCTGACAAATATTTAATAGTTGCTACAACTCGTCCTGAAACTATGTTTGCTGATCAATGTTTAGTTGTTAATCCAAACGATTCTAGATATCAAGAATATATTAATAAAAAAGTAATTAATCCAGTTAATAATCAAGTTATTCCAATTATAAGTGATGAATATGTTGATATTGAATTTGGAACTGGAGTTATGAAATGTACTCCTGCTCATGATTTAAATGACTATCATTTAGCGATTAAACATAATTTAAAAATGCCAATTTGTTTAAATACTGATGGTTCAGTTAATCAATTAGGTGGAAAATATCAAGGTTTAGATAGATTTGTTGCTAGAAAAGAAATCATTAAAGATGCTATTAAAGAAGATTTGTTTGTAAAAGAAGAAGACATTATTAATCAAGTTGGATTTAGTGAAAGATCAAATGCTATTGTTGAACCATATTTATCTGATCAGTGATTTGTTAAAATGGATAAATTTAAAAATATGGTAATTGATTTACAAAATTCAGATAATAAAATTAATTTTTTTCCAAATAGATTTAGTGATGTTTTAAATAGATGAATGACTAATGCTCATGATTGATGTATTAGTAGACAATTATGATGAGGCCATCAAATTCCTTGCTGGTATCACAAAAAAACTAATGAGATGTATGTTGGAATTAATCCTCCAAGTGATATAGAAAACTGAACTCAAGACCAAGATGTTTTAGATACTTGATTTTCATCAGGACTATGAGCTTTTTCAACACTTTTAAATAATAAAGACTTAGAAAGTGAATATTTTAAAAATTATTTTCCAACTAGTGTTTTAGTTACGGGATATGATATTATTTTCTTTTGAGTAGCTAGAATGATTTTTCAAACTTTAGAATATACAAAACAAATTCCATTTAAAGATGTTTTAATTCATGGACTTGTAAGAGATGAATTAAATAGAAAAATGTCTAAATCTTTAGGTAATGGAATAGATCCTATGGATGTTATTAATAATAATGGTTGTGATTCGTTAAGATTATTTTTATTAACTAATTCAACTCCAGGTCAAGACATTAGATATTCAAATGAAAAAATTTTAGCTAGTTGAAACTTTATAAATAAATTATGAAATGCAAGTAGATATGTATTTTTAAATTTAGATGATCACTTTGAATTTGATCCCAACTTTTATAAAACTGACTTAGAAATAACTAATCAATGAATTTTGACTCAACTAAGTAAAACACAAGCTTATGTTTATGAAAAAATGAACAAATATGAGTTTAGTTTAGCTGGAAATCATCTTTGAGATTTTGTATGAAACAAATACTGTTCTTGATATATTGAATTTAGTAAAGTTAATTTAAGTAATGATAAATTTAACTATCAAACTAAACAAACTTTATTTTATGTATTAAAAGAAATTTTAATTATGCTTCATCCGTTAATACCATTTGTAAGTGAAGAAATTTATTTAAATATGATGTTAAAAGAATCTATTCTTTTAGAACAATGAACTAATTTAAATTCTAATTATGATACAAGTTTTATTGATGATGTTATTAAAATGATTACAAGTATTAGAGAATTTAGAAATACTAAAAATATTAAAAATAATATTTGTTTATTAGCAAATATTTCAAACACTAATGATAAACATTCTTACATATTTGAAAAGCATTTTTTACAAATTAATAGTTTTTTAAAAAACTTTTGTAATACTAAATTAGATAATTCTATTAAAATATCTAATAAAACTAGTTTATCAATTGATGAGTATTTTATTGAAATTTCAAATGATTCATTTACTAATAAAGATGAGTTAATTAAAGAATTAGAAGCTAAACAAATTCAATTAACTAATGAAATTTTAAGAAGTCAAAAAATTTTAAATAATTCTGAGTTTATTAAAAAGGCAAAAATAGAGAAAATTGAACAAGAAAAATCTAAATATCAAACTTATAAAGAACAACTAGAAGCAATTAATAAAAAAATTAATGATTTAAAAGCATAACTAGTTTAAAATCTCTCTAAGTTAAGAGAGATTTTTAATTGTTATAAATTTAGAAAGTTGTTAAATAGCTATTTTCTATAATAACAGTATCTAAGATATAATTAAATATAGTTAAGGAATATTATGAAATATAGTTTTATAACAAACAAATACGAAGAATCAGGAGACATTTTAAACCAGTTATTAGATATATTAAAAGATGCAAACTTTACTAAAGATGAAAAAGAACCAGACATTTGTTTTGTCATTGGAGGCGATGGTACTTTTTTGTATGCAGTACATAAATATCAATCTATTTTAGATAAATTAATTTTTATACCAATTAAATTTGGTGGAATTGGTTTTTATACTAATAAAAATAGAGTTGATGATTTAAAAAATGTTGATTTATATAAAATTATTAAAGACCCAAACATTACTGAATTAGGACTAATTGAAGTTAATTACGATAATCAAAAAGTTTATGCAATTAATGAAATAAAAATTACTAATCAAGTAAGACCTTTAACATTAGATATTTATATTAATAATGAATTTTTAGAACAATTTAAGGGTACGGGTTTAGTTTTTTCAACACCAAGTGGATCTACTGGATTTATAAAATCAGCTAATGGAGCAATTATTTATCCTGTAGTTTCACTTTTTGAAATGCAAGAATTAATGCCTATTTCAACTAATAAATTTAGAACTTTAAATGCTCCAATTATTTTTTCAGACAAAGAACATATAACTTTAAAACTTAAAGATTTAACAAATGTTACTTTAAGTGCTGATACTTATGAATATGCATTTAAAAACAAAGAATTTTTAATTAAATTAAGCAGAAAAAAAATTAAGCTTTTAAATTTAAATAAAGATAAATTTAATAAGATCCAAATTTTAAGAGATATTTTTGTTTTAAATGACAAAACAAAAAACTAAACAGGAGGGAAATGAAACCATTAGTTGTAATTACTGGAGCAAGTTCAGGAATTGGATTAGCTTGTGCTAAATATTTTTCAAAAAAAGGCTTTCCATTACTAATACTTGCTAGAAGAAAAGAAATATTAGATAGTTTAAATTTACCAAATACTTTAACTGCTAAAGTTGATGTTAGAAATTTCGAAGAACTAAATCAAGCTGTTAAAAAAGCTGAACAAGTTTATGGACCTGTTAATTTATTAATTAATAACGCTGGAATTATGCCAATGGATCAATATGTTGATCAAAGTTTAGAAGATAAATATAATACTTTAGATGTTAATGTTAAAGGTGTTATTAATGGAATGGATGCAGTTTTACCAAGCATGTTAAAACAAAATCATGGAACAATAGTTAATATTTCTAGTGTTGCTGGAAGATATACTTATGATGATCATTCTATTTATAATGGGTCTAAATTTGCTGTTAATGCAATTACAGAACAAGTTAGAAGAGAATTAAGTGATACTAATATTAGATTTAGTTTAATTGAACCTGCAATTGTTGATACTAATTTATTATCAACAACTAAAAATCAAAAGATTTTAAATAGTTATATATCAAGAAAAAATAGTTTAAATGGTGGCTTAAAACCTGAACAACTAGCTGAAGTTATTTATTATATTTACTCATTGCCACAAGATGTAGTAATTCCTGAGCTAATGATTTCTCACACTAATCAAAAAGTATAAGCTAACTAAAAATACATAAATAAATCTAAATATATATTAGCAATAGTTTTATAATATATATTAGTTTTTAATTGCTTGTTATTAACATTTAGAATATTCATATTGAAAGGATATTAGAATGCCAGATATTAAATTTACTGCTCTTGGTGGTCAAGATGAGAGAGGAAAAAATCTTTATGTTTTAGAAATAGATAATGATTTTTTTATACTTGATGCCGGGGTTAAGTACCCTGAAAAAGACATTTTAGGAATTGATACAGTGATTCCTAAATTTGACTATATTAAACAAAACAAAAAAAAGATAAAAGGAATTTTTTTAACAAATCCTAGTGCTTATAATATGGGAGCTATTCCTTATTTATTAAAAGAAATTGAAGCACCAATTTATTGCAATGAAATTACTGAATTAATTGCAAGAATTAAATTTCAAAAGTTAAGAGTAAAAAATAAGGATCATATATTAAAAGTTGTTCATGATAAAGATATTTTAAAAATAGGAAATACCAAAGTTGAGATTTTTAGAACAACTTCATCTTCACCACAATCATTTGGATATGTCTTTCATACCGAATTAGGTTCTATTGTTTATGCTGGTGATTATATTATTGATGGAAAAGAACAATCTTATTTTTCAACTGACTATACTCATTTATCTCAAATTGCAAAAAGGGGTGTTCTAGCTTTAATTAGTGATGCTGAGTTTGCTTCAAGAAAAGATTTTACTGTTCCAAACCATAAAATAGATAAATACATATTAGCTCCATTTAAAGAAAAAAACACTAAAATTATTGTTGCAATTTTTGAAGAAGATATTCATAAATTAGGCCAAATATGTATGGCCGCTAAAGAAAACAATAGAAAAATAGCAGTTTATGGAAGAACAATGGATGCAGTTTTAAGATCTAATTTAATCCATGAAAATCTAGTTATAAAACCTGAAGATTTAATTTCAATCCAAGAATATGTTAATTCAAATAATGGAGTTTTAATAATCTCAGGTACTGGTGATGATCTTTATTCAAAATTAGCAAAAATTGCTACTTCTAATGATAGTTTAGTTGAGTTTACAGAAAAAGATCTAATTATTTTAACAAATACCCCAGTTGCTGGAGTTGAAAAACGCCATGCTCAAATTCTTGATGAACTTGCAAGAACTGATGCTAGATTACTTGCATTAAGTGATAAAAATATTTGATCTATGAGAGCAAGTTATGAAGACATTAAAATGCTAACTTCTATTTTAAATCCAAAATACTTTATTCCAATAAAAGCTTTATATAAAGATTTTTTAAATGCCGAAAAGGCGGCTATTGAAGCTGGTGTTAATAATCAAAATATTGGAATTATTGATAATGGTGAAATTTTAAAATTATCAAAGAATCATTTAGCAATATCAGAACATGGTGCTGAACACGGAAATGTTTATGTTGATGGATCTGGAATTGGAGATGTTGGTTCTATTGTTTTAAATGAAAGAAAACAATTGGCAACTGATGGAGTAATTATAGTTGGAGCCACTATTGATAGTAGAAATAAAGAGTTAATTTCTTTAATTGACACACAAATGAGAGGTGTTTTATATATTCAAGAAGATAACCCTATCTTTAAAATTTTGCAAAGAGAAATTACTAACTTAATTATTGAAGGACAAGCTTTATATAAAAAAGATCCTAAAAAATATGATTTAAACGAAATTAAAAAAGATATAACATCTAGAATTAAACAATTAATAAAACAAGAATCAGGAAAAACACCAATTGTTTTAGTAATTATTAATGAATCTGATGGTAAAGGTTATATTCCTAAAAATAATAAAAAAAGATTTAACAACCCAGGCAAAAACAATAAATCTAAAAGAGATAAATCCTAATGGTTTATCTTTTTTTATAAAATTAAATCTAATAATTATCAAATAAATTTTATATATCATACTACTATATAATTAAAATGAATTATTTTATAGAAAAACGGTATAAGATTGTGATGGACGAAAAAAAGATGTCTCTAAAAGAGTTTATCTGAATGGGATTTAATTATACAGTTGGTATTGGTTTTATAGGTAATTTAGCAATTTTTTCTAATATTAAAATTCAAAATCAAATAAATCAAAATTCGACAGGGTTACATATTTTTTGAATTTTTGCACTACTAGGACTAGTTGCTTCAATTTGTGCATTAGCATTTGCAAAACTTTCTACTATTCATAAATCAGATAATAATGGTGGGACTTATTTGTATGCTAGAACGGCTTTTGGTAGATTTATAGGATTAATGGTTGCATTCATTCAGTATGTAATGTTACCATTTATTATTGCTCATCAAATTTGAGGTCTTTTAAAAACTTTTTTAATAACAGATTTATCCAGGATTAAGTTGAGGCTTTGATAAAATAGCTGGTCTTGGAAACTGAAGTTCATTAGTTTTAGATATTTTAGGAATTATAGTTTATTTTGCATTTGCACTAGTAATATTTGGTGGGATGAAATGATTTAAAAGAATAGCAAATTATTCATCAGCTATTAAATGAGCTACTTCACTTGTTTTAATTTTAGCTGGCATTGTTATGGCTTTTATGAATGGTTCAACTAATTATAAAATGTGAAATAATGATTTTAATCAATCAATTAAAACATTAAGTTTTAATGCTTTTTCAAAAGCATTTGTTTCTTGTTTTTTCTTTTTTTCTGGATTTGAATCATTTGCAACAGCTGGTAAAAATATTAAAAATCCAGAAAAGAACTTATCAAAAGGTATTATGATTATTATGTTAATTTCATCAATATTTTACATAGTAATTATGATGATATTTTTTGCAGCAGTTAACCCAAAACAAGGCTTTAGTCAAAATATGACAACTGGGTTGTGAAATATGCAACCAATAATACAAATAAAATGATTATCTGTTTTAGGTATTGTTATAATGTTTATTTCCCAAATTGCTTTAAGAGCAAATACTTCTGTACAGAATGCTTTGTATGGTGGAACAATGCTTCAACCTATGGCTGTTGAAGGATATATTTCTGAAAAATATAATGAATTAAATAAAGACAATATTCCTGTTAAAGCTTCGTTATTAAATACTTATGTAATACTTTTAATAACATTCTTATGATTAATTATTCCAGATATTATTTATGGTTTTCAAAAACCAGGAACTCAATTAATTTTTAATGTAGCTCAATTAACAGAAGCATCAAGTGCTATTATAATTTCTTTATACATTATAAGTGTTTTAGCATTATTAAAAGTTGCTATTCAAAAATATATTAAATTGCATATTTGAGAATGAATTAGTTTTAGTCTGGTATTAATTTTATTAATTGTATTATTTTTTTATCACTATTATGAATTATTTAATATAATTGCTAAATATATTAAAAAAGATCTAGACACAAAATTAGAAGATTTAATAGGAGCAGTTGTTGAATTATTATTTATTATAATTTCACTAGCATTTGCAACAATTTGATATTTTGCATATTATAATAAAAAATTAAAACAAAGATTATCAACTAGTCAAGGAAGAAAACTACAAAAAGAACTTGATAAAGAATTTGTTTTGATTAATACAAATAAACCATTTAAAACAAAAGAAAATTAAATAAAAACTTAAATAAGTTGTTTAGTATTTTTATAATCTTATTAGAAAATATGTAGGAATTTTTATGAAAAAAACAAGAACAAATCAAAATTTTGACTCTAAAGTGTTTTTTGTTTCTAAAATTAGTAATTTTAAAAATAATTTGATTGCCATAATTATTTTTATATTTTTATTTATTAGTATGTTTAGACTAACACTAATTGGACAATTTTTTGATGATGTTTTCTTTTCTTTTTTGTTTGGATGATTTAAATATTTAATTTATTTTTTACTATTTGTTTTTAACTTTTGTTTATTTAAAAAATTAGTAGTAGCGATTAAATTAAAAGCATTTATAATAATTGGTTTTTTTACAATAGTTTTAGCTAGTTTTTTAACTTTAAATTTTATAATTTGACAATTTATTAATGAGCAAACTATTTCTAATAATTACAAAATTTATGCTTTATGACAAAATGATATTTTAGTTCAAATAATTAAATTTTATAACTATCACTGATATACAAATTCAGTTTTTACAATAGATTTTAAAAACTGAATAAATTATTTTTTTAATAAAGATACTTACTTTAATCTATTCTTATTTGGTGGGTTTATTTCATATTTGATTTGTGGAATCTTTTGATATTTTACTTTGCCTGCTAGTTATTTAACTTTAATTGTTTTATTAATAATTTCACTTGTATGATTAGTGACTGATGATCCATTTTATTTATTAAAAAATAAAACTAAAAAAATATCTTTTAAAAATAACAACACTTCAGATAATCAAATAGATACACCTAAAGTAGTTAAACATTATAATGTTACTGGATTAGAAATTTTTAAAAATAAATTAGATGATAATTTAGAACTACCAATTTATAAAAATAAAGAAAAGAATTTATTAACAAGCTTAGAAAATATACTATTAGATACTAATTTTGTTGATAAAATGTTATTTTTAAAACTAGAAAAAACTGATTTTAAAAAAGAACAAGAAATAATAAATGACTCTACAAAAGATCTTACTAATCAGTTTAAAAATCACCATAAAGAAGGTATTTTAACAGATAGTCAAATTAGTCCTTTTAAAAGAAATAAACCAGCTAAAAAAATAAGTGATGATGAATTTTTTAATGAGTTGTTTGAACAAAAGTAGGTAATAATATGAATTTAAAAGAACAAGTTGACTTATTAACAAACAAACCTGGTTGTTATTTATTTTTAAATAAAGATAATGAAGTTATTTATGTAGGAAAAGCTAAAAATTTAAAAAAAAGAGTTAGTACTTATTTTAATAAGGCTTATAATATAAAGACAACAAGACTAATTAGAGAAATTACTCACTTGAAGTATTTTATTGTTGATAATGAAAAAGAGTCATTACTTTTAGAAAAAAACTTAATTAAAAAGTATCGCCCTAAGTATAATGTTTTGTTAAATGATGATAAGACTTATCCATACATAATAATTACTAATCAAAAAGATCCAATGTATAAATATGTTAGAAAATATGAAAAAAAAGCTCTAAGAAATTATGGTCCTTTACCAATTGGAAGTAATGCTAGATCTATTTTATTAACACTACAACGTTTGTTTCCTTTAAGAATGTGTAAAGGTGATTTGAAAAAACCTTGTTTGTATTATCATTTAAACCAATGTTCTGGAGCTTGTTTTAAAACGGTTGATTCTAGTTATTATGAATATCAAATAAAACAAGTTGACAAATTTTTTAAAGGTGAAATTAATCAAGTAAAACAAACTTTAGTAAAACAAATGCAAAAAGCTAGTGATAATTTGCAATTTGAACAAGCAAAAAGAATTAAAGATCAAATTACTAGTTTAGATTTTATTACTGCAAAACAAAATGTAGATATTGTTACAAATAAAAATATTGATGTAGTTAATTATGAAATTAATGAAGAAAAAATTTGTTTTGTGATGTTGTTTTATAGATTAGGTCAATTAACTTATAAAGATGAATATATTCAAAATTATGAAGGTCAAGATTTAGATGAATTATTAAATAGCTATTTACAACAAATTTATCAAAAAAATCTTTATCCTGATGTATTATTAATTCCAAACGAAATTGACTTATTAGATTTAGATGAAAATTTATTGGAATTTAGTTCTTATAGTTTTAATAATCAAGATGATATTTTTATAAAATTAGCAAAACAAAATGCAGTTGATAGCTTAAATAAATCTATTCTTTCAAATAATGTAAATAGTGGAGATGAGCTTGAAATTTTAGATCAACTTCAACAAATATCAAATATTAATAAATATCCAAAACGTATTGAAATTTTTGATATTTCAAATATTTATAATCAGTTTATAACTGGAGCTTGTATAGTTTATATTAATGCAAAACCAGTTAGAAATGAATTTAGAAAATATAATATTGATTCTCAATACACTTCAGATTATGCAAGAATGAAGTTTATGTTAGAAAAAAGGTTTTTAAAAAGAATAAAAGAAAAAGAACAATTACCAGATCTTATTATTGTTGATGGTGGTATTATTCAAATTCATGCAGCTAAAGAAGTTTTAAATAAATTGAATTTAAAAATTAATGTAATTGGTTTAAGTAAAGATAATAATCATAAAACTAGATATTTAATTGATATTTTTGAGCAAACTATTGATATTAAAAACTTTAAAAAATTGTATAATTTTTTAACAAGTTTACAAATTAGAGTTGATGAATATGCAAAGTCTGGATTTAGAAAAAAATACCACAATCAGTTAAATGATCAAATCCTTTTAATAAAAGGTGTTGGTAAAAAAACTAATTTAAAATTATATAAGCATTTTAAAACAATTGATAATATTAAAAACGCTAGCTTTGATGAACTAAACAAAATTATTAATAATAAAAAAATTACTAACTTAATTATTAGTAATTTTAAGAAATAAATTTTTAGATATATTTTAATTCTAGATTTGATATAGTAATAGATATTTATTAGTCTTTATTATATAATTAACTAGTTACAAGGAGAAGGACATGTCAAAAGAAATTATTTTAACTCAAGAAGGATTAGAAGAATTAAAAGCAGAACTTAAAAATCTGTTAGAAGTTACTAGACCTAAAGTAATTGAAGAACTGGTTGAAGCTCGTAATCAAGGTGATTTATCTGAAAATGCCGATTATGATGCTGCTAGAAATAGACAAGCTGAAGTTGAAGCAAGAATTAAAGAAGTTGAAACTTTAATCAATAGAGCTAAAGTTATTGATAATTCTAAAACTCATTCAACTGGTGAAGTTAAAATAGGATCAACTGTAGAATTTCTTTCAAGTCTAGATCATAAAACAAAAGAAATAAAAATTGTTGGAGCCATTGAAGCTGATCCTTTTTCTCGTTTAATTTCTAATGAATCACCAATTGCTAAAGCTATTTTAGGTAAAAAGATTGGTGATACTGTTGAAATTAAAGATATTTTAAAACCATATAAAATTACAATCAAAAGTATTAAATAATCAATGCTATTGTTATTTCAATAGCTTTTTTTATAAATAATAAAAAAGGAAGTAAAAAATGAAACCATTAGTTGTAATTACTGGAGCTAGTTCAGGAATTGGATTAGCTTGTGCTAAATATTTTTCAAATCAGGGTCATCCTTTATTAATTGTTGCAAGAAGAAAAGAAATTCTAGATAATTTAAATTTAAAAAACACAATAACAGCTAGAGTTGATGTTACAAATTTTGATGAATTAAATTCTGCTATTAAACAAGCTGAAAAAATTTATGGTCCTGTTGATTTGATGATCAATAATGCTGGAATAATGATTTTAGAAAAATACAAAGATCAAAACATTGAAGATAAGTATAAAATGATGGATGTTAACGTTAAAGGTGTTATTAATGGAATGGATGCAGTTTTACCAAGTATGCTAAAACAAAATCGTGGAACAATAGTTAATATTTCTAGTGTTGCTGCTAGATATACTTATACTGATCATTCAGTTTATTGTGGATCTAAATATGCAGTTAATGCAATTACTGAACAATTAAGAAAAGAATTAAGCAATACTAATATTAGATTTACATTAATTGAACCTGCTATTGTAAATACTAATTTATTAGATAGTACAAAAAATCAGCAAATACATAATGATTATCAAAAATCAATTGATGAAATTAATGGTGGGTTAAAACCTGAACAAATTGCTCAAACTATTTATTATATATACTCATTACCACAAGATGTTATGATACCTGAATTAATGATTTCTCATACTAATGAATCAGAAGTTTAGTTACAACTTATTAATAAATTCTCTAATTAACAAATTAACTGATCTGTTAAATTCATTTTCTAATATACAATAATAAACTATTTTTAAATAGTCAATCTCTTTTATTTTTTTAGTTTTAAATAACCTAGTTGCATATTTATTAGTTCATCTAATAAACTCACTAGAATTAAATAATTGATTATTTAGAGTTTTTTCATTGTATAAATCTTTTAAATTAGTTTTATATTCATTTGGAATTAGTTTTAAAACTTCAGTAGTAAATCTTTCAAATTTATCATTTAAAGTTTTATTAGAAATTTTTAAAACTAGTTCTTTTTTATTTAAAACTTCTTTTTCATTTAACTGGTTATAAAAATCAATCATAATTAAAATTCCAAAACACATACCAATTAATTTAATATAATTTTTGATTTGTTTTTGAAATTTAACTAATAGTTTTTTATTTGTAATTATATGGTTTAATTTTGGATTAAAAAAATGCAAATAATTATTAATTGATCTAAAAAACTTATCTAACTTTACTTGTTCAATACTATTAAAATCAATGTAATCATTTGGGTTTAAATTAAAATGAGTAATAAAATTTTTGATTTTAAAAATAAGTTTATTAACTTTTTTATTTCATCAAGGATTAATATGAGTATATGAATCAAGATCTTTAGTTTTAAGTTCTCTTAGTTTATAAATTTCTATCATTTCTAATGCTCTTTTCTATATTATATATTAAAATAAAATATTACTAGTAATGTATAATTAAGGTAGTTTAAAGGAGTTTTTATGAATAAAAAAGAGATTTTTGATACTGATTTTTTTGAATCAGGTTTAGCTTATATTTTAACTAATTTAGATTTTATTCAAGAAGAATTAGAACAAGAAAATTTACAAACTAATTTACTAAAAAAGTTAATAAGTGATTTTGAAGATATTCAAGAATATGAAACATGAGATGCCTTAACTAATAATTTAATTCAAGCTGAAAATCAAATCTTAGAACAAATTTTAAAAATAAAAGACTCAACAAAATTCAATTTATTAAATAGTTATTTTTTAGCAAAAAATCTTGCTATTTATTTAAAGTCTAATAGTTTTTTAATAGAACAATTAGAAAAATTAAAATCTAATTCATTTGATGATTTATCAGAAGATAAAAAAGAAGAGTTTTTTAATAATTTAAAACAAGAAATCTTAAAAAATAACTCAGAATTATATAAGCAAAACCAAAAATTGTTTAATGAAATATTTGAAAAAAAAGTTGAATTTAAAAAAATCTATCAACTTTTAATTAAAGAAAATGAGTTTGAAGACTTTAATTATGCAAATGAACTATTATTTAATATGCTAAATAATAATTCAAAATTTAATGACAAACAAGATTTATTAAAATTAGAAGTTTTAAATAATGCTCAATCTTTAATAGATTTTCTTAATTTTTATGAATCTAGTTTATTTGATAATGAAGAAGAATAAAAATGTCTAGTAAGATAATTGCAATAATAATTTTTACAGTTTTTTATTTAGTTTTTTTATTAATAACTTTTATATTAACTTATTTTTATCAAATTAAAAATAAGGATTTTATTGATTTTAATAAAAAATATCTAAAAGAGTGAAATAAATATAAGTTTGATAATAAAAACTCAACATTGAATCAAATTGATTTTAAATATCAATTACCAGAAAATGAAATTGGATTATTTCAAAAAGAACTTTTAATATCTGGAATTAATGAAAAAACTAAAGATTATAAAGATTATTTTGATGATGATTATTTAATACTAAAAAAGAGTTTAAGTTTATATCAAACTACAAGTTATCACTTTAAAAAAACTAAATTGTATTTAACTAATCTACATTTAGTAATTGATGATAATAACCAATTTTATAAATATAAAATTAGCGAAATTAAAAGTTGTAGTATTTGTGTGATTAGAGATAAAAGTATTTTACAAAAAGGTTGTGTTTTACAAGTAAATGATCAAAATTTAACAATTATAGGTGATGTCTTTTTACTAGTTTTATCTATTAAAAAACTAAAAAGGGAGTTTTAAAATGAAAGTTGATTATACTGCAAGTATTTTTTTAAGTTTTACAGTTTTTATATTAACTTTAATATTATTTTTAATAAATTTTTATTGATTATACAAAGTAAAAAAGATTTATAACCAAGTAAAAGATCAAAACTTAAAATTCAATTTTAATGAGAATAGATATTCAAATATTAAATTAATAAACATTTTTAGTTGTATTATTTCGCTTTGTGTTTTATTGATTTTTACAATTTTAAAATTTAAAAATTTATTAAACAAAAGTTTTTTATATGAGTGAATAATAATAGGTTCAATCATTTGTGAATTTATTATGTTTATGATTTTAGCTTATTTAATATCTAATTTAATATTTGTTAAAACTGAAAAATATTTAGTTATAGTTAATAGATTAATTGATTTAAGATCTGTTTTTAAAATTGAAATTTCAAAACGATTTATAAAAGTTATTTATATAAATGCATTTCATACAAAAAGTAGATTTTGATTTTATAACACAAATAATTTAGATCAATGATTTGAAACACATTTTAAAGAATTAATCAGAAAGGATAAACAATGATAAAACAAGCTAGTTTTATAACTTCAGCAGCTAACAAAAGCAATTGAATTAATGATGATGTTAGTGAAATTTGTTTAATTGGGAGAAGTAATGTTGGAAAATCTAGTTTCATAAATTCACTAACAAATAATAATAAACTAGCAAAAATCTCAAATACTCCTGGAAAAACTAGATTATTAAACTTTTTTGAAATTAATAAAGGAGAGTATCGTTTAGTTGATGCTCCAGGTTATGGTTATGCTAAAGTTGATGATTCTATAAAAATTCAATTTGCAAAAATGATGGAAGAATACTTTATTAATCGTAAAAATTTAAAAGGTGTTTTTTTATTATTAGATCTAAGACACAAACCTAGTAATGATGATATAATGATGTATCAATTTTTAAAACATTATAATATTCCGGTTGTTATAATTGGTACTAAATTAGATAAGTTAAAGAAAAATGAATATATTAAAAATGAAAAAATGATCAAAGAAGCAATAAATTTTTATCAAGAAGATGACTTTATAAAGATTTCTAATTTAAATAAGACTAATATTATAAAGTGTTATGAATTAATAAATAAACTTTTAGGGAGTAAATAGTTTTATATATGGATAATTTAGAGCAAAAAACGATTGATGAAGTTCAAAAAATATTGAATACAAATATTAAAACTGGTCTAACAAATCAAAAAGCTAGTGAATTATTAATAAAAAATGGTAAAAATGAATTAGCAAAAAATAAGCAAACACCCGCTATTTTAATATTTTTAAAATCTTTAATTCAACCAATACAAATAGTTTTATTCATTGCAGCTATTATTTCAGTGATAGCCCCATTAATTTCATCAAAACATTTTGAAGTTAAATTTGATGATTTTATTGATTTTATAGTAATTATGGGAGTAATTATTTTAGATGCAACTTTAGAAACAATTCAACAAATTAAAGCAAGAAAATCAGTTGATGCTTTAAAATCATTATCTAAGCCTTCAGCTATTGTTTTAAGAGATTCTATTGTTAAAGAAATTGACGCCTCTGAATTAGTAGTTGGTGATATTGTAATATTAGAAGCTGGAAAATATGTTCCAGCAGATTTACGTTTGCTAGAGTCAAGCGATTGTATGGTTGAAGAATCGATTTTAACAGGTGAATCATTACCAGTTGAAAAAAATATAAAACCAATTAAGCAAACTAATATTCTAGCAGACAAGAAAAATATTTGTTTTATGTCTACTTTTATAACTTCAGGTAGGGCAATTGGTGTTGTTGTTAAAACTGGAATTGATACTGAAATTGGAAAAATTTCTAAAACAATTTCTGAAAATGAAGAGCAAGTAACACCATTAGAAAAGAAAATGAATAAATTCAGTTATTTAATTTCTATTCTAGCTATTATAATAAGCTTTTTTGTATTCATTAGTTTTATAATTAGTTCAAATAAAAACAACTGAGCAACTTATTTAATGATTTCAATAACATTAGCAATTGGTGTTATTCCTGAATCGCTTTCTGCTATTGTATCTATTGCTTTATCTTTTGCTACAAAAAGAATGGCAAAAAATAATGTTATTGTTAAAAAGTTAGAAAGTATTGAAACTTTAGGGTCAGTAAATGTGATTTGTACTGATAAAACAGGGACATTAACTCAAAATAAAATGGCAATTAAAAAGTTAATTTGAAACAATCAAATTATTTTATCTGATGAATTTATAGATAAAACTGAAAATGAATTAGCTAAAACTTTATTTTTAAAATCTTTAGTTTTACCAAATGATTCAATTACTGAAAAAGATGAGAGAATTGGAGATCCTACAGAACTTGCATTAGTTGATTTTGCTGAACAGTTAAAAATTGATGAACAAAAGTTTAGAAGAAAATATCCAAGAATTTTTGAAATACCTTTTGATAGTGAAAGAAAATTAATGTCAACTGTTAATATTTTAGAAGATGATAAAAAATTTATTTTTACAAAAGGTGCTTTAGACCAAATACTAAAAAAGTGTTCAAAAATTTTTATTAATAATAAAATTGTTAAACTAACTAATACTTATAAAAAAGAAATTAAAAAGTTATCAACATCTTTAAGTGATGATGCTTTAAGAGTACTAGGATTTGGATTTAAACAAATTTTAAATGATGAACAGCAAACTGAAGAAGACTTGATTTTTATTGGGGCTGTTGGAATGATTGATCCTATTAGAAAAGAAGCTTTAATAGCAATTCAACAAGCAAAAGCCGCTGGTATTAAAACAATTATGATTACTGGAGATCATGCTATTACAGCTTTAGCAATAGCAAAGGATTTAGACTTAGCTTATACTCAATATGAAGTAATGTCTTCAGAAAAATTAGAACAATATACAGATCAAGAACTAGAAAGCGCCATTGATAATATTAAAATTTTTGCAAGAGTAAATCCTGAACACAAAGTAAGAATTGTTCAAGCTTTACAAAAAAAGGGATATATTGTTTCAATGACAGGTGATGGAGTTAATGATGCTCCAAGTTTAGCAATAGCTGATATCGGGGTTGCTATGGGTGTTAGTGGAACTGATGTTGCAAAACAAGCAGCAGATGTAATACTAACTAATGATGATTTAAATACTATGATGACAGGAGTTCTAGAAGGACGTAATGTATATCAAAAAATTAGACGCGCAATTGTTTTACTATTAGGATTTAACTTTGCAAATGTAATAAGTATTGTTATTATTTCATTATTATTAAAGATTTCACCTCTAAATGCTACAAATATTTTGTTTGTTAATCTTGTAGTTGATTCTTGTTTGGCATTTGGAATTGGAATGAGTCCAATCGATAGAACTCTTTTAAAAAATAAACCTCAACTAAGAAATAGCAATATACTTAGTGAGATAATTTGACCATTATTTAAAGTAGGTTTATCTTTATCAACTGCTCAAATAATTTCATTTATAATTGGAATGTCAGTAACAAATCTTGATTATTATAATAGTTTAGAAAATTATAATAAAGCTAATAATTGGTTTTTATTTATTCAACAAAATAGTAATACCTTATTAACCAATTTAGACGATATGCACGATTTTATAGTATTTGGAAGAACTAGTATGTTTATTACAAGTATCATTTCACCAATTCTATTTACTCATCTAATAAAACTTACAAATTGAAAAGAAACCAAAAAAATTGACTGAACTATCTCAAAACCTTTGATTTGTGCTTGTGTTATTGCTTTATTAATTTCAATAATAGCATTTTCAATACCAGTGCTTAATTCAAAAGTATTTGGTTTAGCAGGCATTAATGATACAAAACAATATATTAATTGAAACTCTAAAAATATGTGAATTCTATTTTCAAGTTTAGGATGTGGGTTAATTCCTTTTATATTTATTTTAATAACTGATGCAATAGAATTTTATTCATATCACTTATCAAATAGAACTTGAGAAAAAAGACAAAAACTAATAAAGCAAATAATCGATCAAGAACAAAAAGAACAAGAGATTAAAAAAGAAGATAAAAAAAATCAAGCAATATAATTTTGCTTGATTTTTTATTTACTAATTAATGCGATTTTAATGAAGTCTTAATAACAAACTTTTTCTGTGGATAAAATTTTGAAACTTGTTCATAAAAATCGATCTTATCTTGTAAAAATTGCATCTTTTTGTTATGTAATTTAGTTAATCTATCTTTTCCAACAGAACCTTTTAATTCAGATTTTGCTAACATATGTTTTTGCTTTTGAGTCTTTTTAAATTCAGCTTTTAATGATTGATATTTAACTTTATCTTGTTCAGAAACTGATTGTTTCATTTTTTTATTTTTAATAACTAATTTTTTTAGTGACTCTAATTGTTTAGCATAATGTTGCAATAAATCTTTATAATGTTGTTTAGCTTTTTGAATCTCATTTTTATAGTTATTAACTCATTTATTTTTTAAATTAGAAATAATTTGTTTCTTTTCTTTTTTAAAATTATTTTTAAACTCTTTTTTTGAAGAACTTATATGTAGCAATTCTTCTTTTTTAGTTTTAATTGATTGTTCTTTTTCTACTAAAAATTTATTAAAACAATCAACAAAAGTTTTTATATAAATAATTGATTTTACTTTAATAGTTTGTTTAATTTTATTAAAGAAAATAATAGTTTGTCATTGTCATGCAAAACGACGTTTATTATCTTGAAATAATTCAATTTCTTCTAATAAATATTGATGTTTTAATGGTAGAGGTAAATTATATATTTCAAAATAAGTAGTTCTTCTACTGTGTCTGAACATATATCCACCTAATAAACCAGCTCCAACATTTAATATAGCAGTTAGTACTAATAAAATAGCTAAATGCATATTTAGTTGTCAAGTTGCATATTGATTTGAAGTTTTAGTTAATACTTCAGCAGTTTGACCACCACCTTGACCAAACATAGCAACTGGACCAAATGGAGTAGCTAAACCAACTCCTTGTTGAGTAAATCCACGAACAACTTCATAACTATTTGAGTTAATCATAAATACTGTTTGTTCTATATTTAAAATATTTTGACCATAAATAATTACTAATATACCAGTAGCAGCAGCACCAATAAAGTTAGTTATATAAACAGAAACTGGATTCATTGAAATAATGTCAGCTTGAGATAATGGCTCTATTGAACAAGCAATAGTTTGTTTCTTTTCACCATATTTCATTCTTGCAAATAATACACCATTCATAAATGATGAACCCATAGCAGAAACACTACCTACAGCCATTGCTGAGCCTTGCAATCCTAAACCAACAGCTAATGCCATTGATGATAGTGGTGAAGTACCAACTACTGTTAAAAATCCCCCAACAACAATTGCCATTGGTATTGGTGATAAGTTTATAGCAACCTCAATAGATGATCCTATTCCTTTTAGAAGTGGAGCAACTACATTAGCTCCAAATTTTGCTATTAAAGCAGTTGATGGTGCAATCACTAATAAAGCAATTATTAAATCCAAACCATCTGGTGCATATTTTTGTAACAATACTAATGCTCAATACATTGTATAACCAGCAACTAATCCAGCTAAAATGTTAAATGCACCAACTGTTGTTCTTAAATTCATTGCAAAAGTTGGCATATATTCTTTATTAAATATAGTTTTTAGAACATCTTTTTGATCAGTTATTATTAGATTAGACTTAACACTTTCAAAAGTTTTTGATAATTCAGTTCCTAAGTCGTTTCCTTTAACTCATTCAGCAATAGCTCTTATTGAATTATCATCAGATAATAATTTTTGTCCTTCTATATTACTTGTATTTACTAAAGTTCTAGCAATAGATTTAGATATACCATCTACATCAACTGATAAGCCTACTGCAAATACTGCTGTACCACATAAGATTGCAAACAATGGATTACCACCCATTAAAATAATTACAAGTATTGTACAAGCTGGAGCAGCTAAAGTTCCTGCTACACTACCTATAATTTTAGTAAAATCACCAATTACTGGAATTCTTCCTAAAACTCAAAAGTTGAAAACTTCTATTAAAAAAGTAGCACAAACAGCTCCAGAAAGTCCTGACATTGCTCTTTTACCTTTAGGAACATAGTAGGAAAAAATTGTAAAAAATACAAGCACTAACATTAGCAGTGATGTTCCTTTTAAAAAGGCAACAGCTTGTTGTCCAAATGATACTGATTGAGAAAATACTATAATATTAATTCACCCTTCTTTCTTTAAACTTTAAATAATCTTTTATTAATAAAATAAGAAATAAGACATTAAAAAAATTAAAAGTCTTATATGATATTAATTTTAAACTACTTTACTAAAACTTTAATTAAATAAAAGTTGAATTTATTTAATAAAGCTATTATTTTATAGAATTATAGGCGAAATATTTTCTCAAAAGTAAGGATCACGGCCTTTAGTGTTTTTTGGTCACTTTCATTTTGCAAATCAACTTAATTTAATATAATGTGGTCAAAAATCATACTCATCAATTATTCCTGAAACATCTCAACTTTCTAAACTTCCACTAAATCAAGAACCTTCAAACATATTTTTCATTGTTTTAACTTTTGAGACATCTCAAGCTGTTCATTTGATTTTATATGAATCCTGATTTCTATTAGGATCGTGATATAAAGTTTTACTAGTTAATTTTGTTAAAAGATCAAGTTTAATCGTATGTCTAACATTACTAAACATTTCACTCATATCAGTTACTTCAGAAGTATCTCATTTAGAAATGTCACCACAACAAAATGATGATCCATAAAAGGCTTTTTTCATATTTTTTATATTTGAAGTTTTTCAATTATTTAAATCCATATTTATATAAGATTCTAAAAAAATACCTTCTATATTTTTAACAAAATCAAGATTTCATTTATCAAGATTTTTTATAATTTGATTTTGATTATTTTTAAAAGCATAAGATAAATTTCTTAAAAAAGCCGGTATATGATCAGGAACTTCATTTGTTGATTTTTTAAATGTTTGAATTTGATATTCTTCAATATCATTATTATAAAAAAAGCCAATTTTTATACACTTATTTCCATCATACTCTGCTTCAACTGTTTTTTTCTTTAAATACTCATATCTAGAATTTAATTCATTAATACTTGATTCTAATCTCTTATTTTCTTCTTTTAAATCTCTTATTTGATTTTGTTTTTCTAAATATTTGTTAGATAATTCTTCTAATTGTTCTTCTCTTTTTCTTATTTTTAAATTTTCTTCTTCTATTTGTTTTTTAAGATTTGAAATTTGATTAATTAGCAAATATCTTTTATCTTCTAAATCTTTTTTCTTTTGAAAATAAGTACTAATATCAGCATCTAATTTTTCTTTTTGCTCATTTAACAATTTATTTTTTTGAATAATTTCATCTAATTTATTTTTTAAACTTGTATTTGCTTTAATTCATTCATCAATTTGAGTTTGAGCACTATCATTTTCAACTTTTAAACCATCTGCTTGCTTTTGTTTTTGATCTTTATCAAATATTAATTTTTCTAATTCTTTTTCTTGAAGTTTAATACCTTGCTCAGCTTTTTTGATTTGTTCTTCTAGTTCTTTACTTTTTTTAAGTTCTTTTTCATATTTTAAGTTAATATTACTTGTACTACTATCAACTTTTTGAATTTCAGAATTAATTTCATTTAATTTGTCTTGATTGATTTTAGTTTCTTTATTTTTAAAAATAAATTCTTTTTGTTTATCGTTTATTTGACTTTCTAATTCATCTTTTTTGTTATTTAAATCAGTTAGTTGACTTTCTAATTTTGTTTTATTTTCTTCTATTTCTTTTAGAATATTTTCATTTTTTTGATTGCTTTTTTTAATATGATTAATTATTGTGATATTTTTTTGATGTTCTTTTTCTAGGTTATTAATATGAATTATTAAATCTTCTAGTTGCCTTTTTAGTCCAGGTATATCTTTGTCATTTTTATTAAACTCATTAATTTTTAATTGAATTTTAGTTTCAAAATCACTTTTTTGCTTATTTAAATTATTTTTATTATTTGTTAAATCATTTAATATATTTTTTAGTTTACTAATCTCTTTATTAGATTCATTTTTAAGCTTTATTAACTCTTCTTTTTTAGATTTATTTTTTAAAATTTCTTTTTCTATTCGATTTGTTTTTTCTTTTAGTTCTTTAACTTGTAGTTCTAAATTTTTAATTTGTTTGATATTTATGTTTTTTTGAGTAGTTGCATTAGTTAAATTTTGTTTAACTTCTTTAATTTGTTTAGTTAATAAACTGATTTTTTCTTGGTCTTCTTTAGAAATTTGATCAATAGAATTGATTTGTGAATTTAAATTTTCAATTTGTTTATTTATAGTATTCTTTTTATTAGTTAATAAATTTAATTCTTCTATTTTACTTGTTTCTTGTTCTTTCAAACTATTGATTTCTTTTTGTATTTTATTAATTTCTTCAAGTAATTGTTGTTTTTCTATTTCAGTTTTATTAATTTGTTCACTATATTTATTAACATTTGTTTCTAAACTAGAAATTTCACTTTGCAGTTGTTCTAATTTAGATAATTGCTTTGGTTGATCTAGATTTTTTTTACTACAAGCAATTAAAGTTGTGGTTGATAATATACTAATAGCTAGTGTTGATAGAATATACAAAAGTTTTTTCATAAGATTTACCTACTGATATATAGTTAAAATATTTACTCATCATCTCAAATTATCTTGTCTTTTTTCTAATGGTTCTTTTTTTTCTTCTAATTGTTTTATTTGTTCATCAGCTTTGCTAATTTTTTCTTCAATTCTAATAATTTGAGCTTCTAAATCCTTAAATTTAATTCCATTTTCTTTAACACTTTCAATTAGACTTTGACTTTCTAATTCATAATTATTTACTTGATCACTAATTTGTTCGTTTTCAATTTTAAGCGTTTTAATTTTTTCATTTAAATTATTAATTTCAGATTCTAAATTTTGTTTTTCTAAAGTTGACTTTTTTATTTGCTTATCTAAATCATTTTCTTCACTAGCTAATTCTCTTAATCTTTGTGTTAATTGTTCTCTTTTTTGTTTAGCTATATCTATTAAATTATCAAGAGTTTTAGTTTGAGAAACTAAACTAGTGATTTGATTTTGATTTTCTGAATTTGTATTAATTAGTAATTTTAACTTATTATCATTATCTGAATTAGTACTAATCAATGCTTGTAAACTATTCTTTTTAGTTTCTAGTTCTTTAGTTTTATTATTTAATTCAGATTCTTTAATTTCAATTAACTTAGATAATTTACTAATTTCAGATAAAATTTGCTGGTTTTTTTGAGTTACTTTTTTTAAATTATTTGTAAGTATAGAGTTATTATTAGTTATTTCTTTTATAGAATTCTGATTATTTTGTAAAACTTTTGTTAATTTATCAATTAAATCATTATTATTTTGATTATCATTTCCTAGTTTAGTTAATGTATTAGTTATTTCTAGTGTTTTATTATTTAATTTTTCTAATTTTTTATTATTATTTTCAATTTGCTTTTTTAAATTATTAATTTCTTGAAGTTTTAAATTGCTTGAATTTTTAATTTGATTAAGTTGATTATTTAAAATTTTAATTTCATTTAATAAGTTAGAATGTTGAGATTCTAAGACACTTATTGATTGTTTTGTGTTTCTAATTTGGCTATTATTATTTGTAATTTCTTTTTCAAAATCAGTAGTTAAAATTTTTAAGTCATTATTCTTATTGCTTAAATTTACTAAAGTTTGATTATTATTTAATATTTGATCATTTAAAAGATTAATTTCTATTTGCAGTTTGTTAATTTCTAAATTAATTTGTTCAGTTTCTTTTAAGTTATTATTTTTAGTTCTTTCTAATTCTACTATTTTTTTAGAATAATCATTTTTTAAATTAGTTAAAAAAGTTAGTCTATTCTGATTTGCTATTAACTCTTGATTATTTTGATTAATATCTAGTATTGCTTTTTGCTTTTGATTTTCTAAGTTGTTAATTTTAGTTTCTAATTCTTTTAAACTAATAGTTTTTAATAAGTTTTGATTTTGTTTAAAGTTTTTAATTTCGCTTATTTGTTTATTATGAATAGATTGTAAAGAACTAATTTTGTTATTTAATTCAAGTTTGTATTGTTCTAGTTGTTCTTCTAGATTAACTCTTTTAGAAAATCTAAAATTATTAAGGTTTAAAGCAGCTAAAAAAGTTGTTGAAAACAAGACTACTCCAATTGTAGATACTATTTTTAAGACTTTTTTAAAATCTAGTTTTTTACTAATTTGTTTTATGTTATTTATTTTTTCTAACCTATATAATGGTAATAACTTTAAAGCTTTTTTCATAATTAATCTCCTTTAAGTTTTCTGTTCATTATAGTATTAGAAAAAAATTTTAAAAAGTTATCTATTTTATTAAAAAAAAATAAAAAACCTCAGTTTCCTGAGGCTTATAAATTTATTTATTTTTTAATTTTTTTAATAATGATAAATGTAGTTGTAATTGATGCTAATAACCCAATCACTCCTAAGATAAAAAGTGCTTCTTTTGTACGTAATTCACTTTTTAAACTTGAAAATAAAGTATTATTATTTTTAATCTCATTTTCTTGTTTTTGATCTTTATTTAATTGTAAACTAGTTGGCTTTTTTAATAGTTCATGAACTAAATTAGGCTCAACAAAACTAGTTTGACTAAAATTTGGATTTTTTAATTTACTAGTATCTTTATTAACAACATCTTGAATAAAACTTGAATCAAATAACTTTTTAGTTTCATTAAATGGATTAAAATTAAATTTAATATCTGGAGTAACTCCATATTCTAAACTTTGATGATTTTTATTAGTTAAAACATGGTTACTACTCAACTGAACAATATCACCAGTTGGTAAAATTGCTTGACTAATAGCTGAAGCTCCACCTGCAGTTTTAAATCCAATTACTTTAGCAACATTATTATCTTTTACTAATTGAGGAAAAATGTTTCCTGCTGAAAATGAAAATGGTGAAGTTAAAACATAATAATTAAAATCATACTTTTTAAATTTTGATTTAATAGTTTCAACTTTTTGTTCTTTAGTTAATGGATTATATGAATAAGATTTAAATGGTTTATCAGTTAAAAATCCCATAATTTCATAAGCAGTTCCTAAAAGACCACCACTATTAAAACTAACATCTAAAACAATGTTTTTTACATTATTTTTTTTAGCTTCAATTAAACTTTGTTCAATTTTTTTAGCTGAATCTATTTCAAAATTTTTAAACGAAATAATACTTGTTTTTTTATCTGGAGTATAAACATTTTTATAGTTTAATTCCTTGTTATAATAAAAACTTAATCTTCTTGCAATATCTTTATACTTATCAGATCTAGGTGTAGAAGTATTTAAAACAGCTCTATTAATAGTATCTAAATTTTTATTATAATATCCAGTTAATAAATAAGATGAGTGTAAATCATCTAATTGCTCAATTAAATATCTACTTGTTAAATAGTGAGTAGTATTATCTGCTTTAATGTATTTTTCATACTTTTTAAATAGATCTTTATATGAAGCATTTTTATCTAATTTAATTCCATAATAATGGTCAAATAAAAATCCTAAATATTTATGTTGAAAATCTTTTAAACCTGGTGAAATAGTATTTACATTATTAAAATATGATTGTTTTAATTGTTTTAAAAAATCAACTCTTCTTAATGTCTTACTATATGCAAATAGATTTATTCTTTCTCCATTAAAATAAAGTTGTACATTAGATTGATTTAAAAATAATTGATTAATTAAAACTAATGGTAAATATAAATCTTTTTTATCATTTAAAACATCAATGCCATATTTTTTTAAATCAAATACAATATGTTTGTTTTTATTTAAAATTTTAGTATCTAAAAAATCAATATTTAGATCTTCTTCACCACGTCTATAAAAAGCAAAAATATCAGTGAAAAAATCATTATCAGATACTGTAATTGTATTATTTTTACTATCAATTTCTAATTGATAATTTGTATTATTTTGAGAATTGTTTGAATATTTAGTAACTGAGTTTAAAGTCACTTTATCTTTATTAAATTTATAAGTAATTTCTTTTTCTTTAAAAAAAGTACTGTTATGTGTTGGTTTTACTCTTATTTTAGAAAAACTAATTAGTCCATCTAAAGCTTTTAAGAATTCTTTAACTCCAATATAAGCAATACCATTATGATTGTGTAAATTAATTTTTGCATCTAGATATTTATTATCTATTAAATTTACATAATCATAAGCCTTCAATTCAAAATTTGAATTTGAGTTTGAACTACTTAAAAACCTTTTGGTTATTAAAAGATTATTTTTAGTAGTTAGATTGTTAATGACTGCTATTGGTGCAAATATACTAAAAGCACCTAAACTTATAGCGCTTAGTTTTGTAACTAATTTCATAATCTTCTTCTCCCTTTTTTGCTTACTAATATATTAGTTCAATTTCTAATTTAATCAACAAAAATACTATTTTTTTAAATATTTTTTTGTAAATAAAATTTAAACTAAAAAAACACTTGTATAAAAACATTTTATTCTTCTACAAATTCACCATTTTTATAAACAAATATTTTAATATTATTTTTTATAGTTTCTTCTAGTAGTTCATTTCAAAAAATATTTTCTTCTAATTTGGTTGCAATATTTAATTTTGGTTTAATAATTGGATCTTTTGGTACAAACATACTACATACATCATCAAAAGGTAAAATAGAAGTTTGATAAGTATCTATAAATTTAGCAATTTTAATAATTTCTTCTTTATCATAAGTAATTACAGGTCTTAAAATCGGTAAATCACTTACATTATTAATTACATTAATACTTTGAATTGTTTGACTAGCAACTTGTCCTAAACTTTCTCCAGTAATAATTGCTTTATTGTTATTATTTTTTGCAATAATATTTGCAATTCTTAAAAACATTCTTCTCATAATTGTAATTTTATAACTAGGATCAACTAAGTGCTGTAATTCTTGTAATAACAAATTAAAATTACAAATATGTAACTTAAAATTAGATATATTATATTTTGCTAATTGTCTTGCTAAACTAAAAACTTTATCTAAAGCTTGATGTGAAGTATGAGGCGGAGTCATAAAATGAATAAAATCTACTTGCATACCTCTTTTTAAAGTTAAAAATGCACTAACTGGTGAGTCAATTCCTCCACTTAATAAACACAATCCTTTATCACTAATTCCAACTGGTAGACCTTTTAATCCATCAATTCTATTATCAAAAACATCAACATGATCTTTTTTAACAACTATTTCAATTACTAATTCTGGGTTATGTACATCAACTATTAAATGATTAGTACTTTTTAAAATTTCAGTTGCTAAAATGTGCTTTAATTCTATACTTGTATAATTAAATGATTTATCTTTTCTACTTACTTCTAGTTTAAAAGTTTTTGCTTTTGAGTTTTTAGCAATTTCTAAGACTGCTTTTTTAATTTGATCTAAATCTTTATTAACATAATTAATAATTGAGATTGAATAAATACCAAATACGGTTTTTAGTTGTTTTAAAACATCAGCTTCTAATTCATCTTTAATTTCTAAAGTCAAAGAATTATGATCTTTTATAAACTTAATATCTTCTTTATTAAATTGTTTTAATTTGAATTTAATATTTGAAATTAACTTATCTATAAATTGGAACCGATTATTTCCTTTTAAAGTTAATTCTCCATATCTAATTAATATATATTTCATAACTGTACCTATAATTGATTTTTTCTAATTAAATGAATACCCAAATTAATTACTTTTTTATAGTCTTTTTCATTATATTTATTAAGAATTTCTAAAAAAACATTACTATTTGATGAATCAGTTAGATGCTTAGTAATATAAATAATAATTTCTTGAGCCATTTTATTAATAACTACAACTTGTTGAATACTTAAGTGCAGTTGTTCAACTTGTTCTAATTGATTATCTAATTGAGTATTTAAAACTAGTAAAGAATCATAATCATTTAAAAAATTATTAGATTCTAGCTCTAAATTTTTATTAATAAAATTAATAATTAAAAACTTATTATCAATAATTTCTTTATAATGAGTTCAATCTATTAAATCTTCATATTTTTTCATTATTGCTTCACTAGTTAATAGTAAAGTTTTTATGTCATCATATTTTGTTTCTAAATCTCTTAAAACTACAATTTTAGTTTTTAAAAGTGTTTTAATATCAATAAGTTTGGTGTAATACTTTTCTAATTCTAATAACACAATACTAATATAATTAACTGAATCAGTTAATAAACTATCTAATTGAATAAAATTAGATCTTAACATTTCATATTTATTATTAATTTGAGTTCTAGTTAAATTAAAATTATTTTTAATTTCTTCAAATTCAATTTTTATATCATTAATATCATTATTTAAATTACTATTAAAATTAATTAAATCTTCAGTTTTGATGATTTCAGTATTAAAAGCTAATAGTATAGTTCTAATTTTTTTAACATTGGTTTCAAATAAAGCTAAAACTTGTTCACCATATTCTAAAATAACATCTAAGTTTTGAATATTTTTAATTAATGATTCAACAATTAAAAAAGCTTGTTGAGTTTTTGCATTAAATAAAAGTTTTTCAATCTCTTGTTTTTTTTCTAAAAACTGATTTTCTAATAAATAAATTTGAGAACTAATTAATTGGTTATTTTCTTGGTTAGTATCTAGTTGCACTTTATTTTTAATTTCTTGTAGTTTTAAATCTAAAACACCATTAAATTCAAAAAATTTTGTTATTTTATAATGATCATCTAAAAATTTAATATATTCAACAACATTATTACTTAAAAGATTTAATTTATTATAAGCTTCTTTAAAATTTCCTACTTTAATATAATACTCACAAACTATCATTTTTTTAAAAAAAGTCTCTTGATAATTACTAATAATCTTTTTATTAATATTTAATTCGTTGTTTTCTTGTTCTTTTAATACAATATCAGATAGATCATTTATATGATTTTGCAAAATAATACGATAATCTCTCAATAAAAATTCAACTTTAGTTACTCTTTGAGTTTCAAAATAAATTTGATTAACTTTTTGATAAACATTTTTACTAGTTTTATAAAGTTGACGAGTTCTGTAAAAGTTTTTTATACTTAAAACTCTAAATAAAATTTTTTTAGAATAAGAATTTAAAGCAAAATGTTCTCTGGTTTGATTAATTAAAATATCTAGTTGTTCATCATAAATTTCATTATATTTAAATTTTCAAATTTCTAAAGCTTTTTTTAAATTTATATTATTAGAATTATTTACAATAAAGTTCATTCTAATTAAACGATTAGCTAGAGGATGTTTTAAAATTTTTTCAATATTTAAAAAAGTAAAATGCAGATTTTTTAAAGTATTTCTATAAATATATAATTTAAAAATAGTAAAAAGACTACAAAAAAAAGCTAGTATAAAAATAATTAGAAATATAAGATTAACAAGTTTAATTTCATTTAATTTTGAAATTATAATCATTGATTCAAAAAACATACTAGCTCCCTTTTAAACAAAATATATTATACCAAAATACAATAGTGATTATCTTATTGTAATTCTATTGATACAATTAAAAAATAAGATATAATAAATAAGTTATTTAGTATATTCTGCAGATAATTATAGATTAGGTGCTGTCTATTTTTTAAAAAAGTAAGTTTTAGCAGTAAAACTGAATTAATAGACTGACTAGTTTAGGAATTATTTAAGATATTTTAATAACCATATTTAAATTAAGGAGAATCTTTATGTCAAGATTTATAGGATCAACATTTAAAAAGTCTCGTAGATTTGGTTTTTCAATTCTTGAAACTGGAAAAGAATTTAGCAAAGGTAAAAAAAGAATAACAACACCAGGTCAACACGGTAAAGAAAGAGCTAAAGTTAAAGTTTCTGAATACGGTCAACAATTACAAGAAAAACAAAAAGTTAAATTTATGTATGGACTAAGCGAAAGACAATTTAGAAATACTTTTGCAAAAGCTAAAAAAATGCAAGGAATTTTAGGAACTAACTTTTTAGTTTTACTAGAATCAAGATTAGATAATATTGTTTATAGATTAGGATTTAGTGCTACTAGACAAGGTGCTAGACAATTAGTAAACCATGGACATATTTTAGTAAATGGTAAAAAAGTAGATATTCCTTCATATTTATTAAGTGTTGGTGATTTAGTTGAAGTTAAAGCATCAATGAAAAAAAATGAAAAAGTTTTAGAAGCATTACAAAACAATGAAGCAACTTTAGAATTTGTTAAAGTTAATAAAAATGAAGTTAAAGGTGAATTTGTAAGACTTCCAGAAAGAAATGAATTAAATAGTGAAATTAGTGAATCACTAATCGTTGAATGATACAACCGTTTAATTAAAAAATAATGATTATTTAATAGTAAAAAATCAAGCTATAGCTTGATTTTTTTAATTTCTTAAAATTAGATTTTATTTAATTTTAAATTAATTAATTCTTGTTTAATTTCTTTTATACTTTTATTCATAGAACTATTTATAGCTGCTAGAATTGTTCCTTCAACTAAAGCAGCATCAATTATTTCTACTTTTTGTTGAATTTCTGGTTCTAATAATTCAACTGCCATTTGAGCATTCATTAAAGCTGAACCTAAATCAAATAAAATAATAGCTCCGTCATTTTGATCAAAAGCTTGATAAATCGCTTTTAAAACTAAATCAATATCAGTACCAATATTGTTATCTTTAGTTCCACCTGCTGGAATAATTTTGACATTATTTGCCATTTGTTTAGCAAGTTCAACAGCACCTTGAGCTATTTTACTACTATGTGAAATAACTACTATTCCTACCATATACTCCTTAAATATTTTCACTAATACATTTTAATATCAAATAACTAGAATAGGCACCAGGATCTTTATACCCAATGCTTCTTTGTCCTAAATAACTAGCTCTACCTTTTTTAGCAACAATTTCTTTAGTAAACTCAACTTTTTGAAAAGCTAATTCAACTGCTTTATTTAAAATTTCTTTTGCTAAATATTTTTGATTTATCAAATCTTTTATTAAATCACTAACAGGTTGTAAAACATCTAACATTGTTTTATCACCAACATTCGCTTTTCCACGAATCTTAATACCATCAACTGCTTGTTGTAAGCAAACAGAAAAATCATTTATATCAATTTCTTTTTTATTATTAACAAAAGTCGCTGCTTTTAAAAATGCAGTTCCATATAATGGGCCAGAAGCACCACCAACATTTGAAACAAGCACCATTCCCACTTTTTTAAAAATACTTCCTATGTCATCATATGAATTATTTTTTAATTCTTCAACAACTTTTAAAAATCCTCTAGACATATTATGACCATGATCACCATCACCAATAGCTGCATCTAATTGTGAAAGTTCTTCTTTATTTTCATTAACAACTTCAGCTATTTTTACTAACACTTCTTTAACATTATCTACATTTAAACTCATTTAATACCTCTTTTATTTACAAATAAAATATCTATTAAAGTTCTTATTTAAATTATACTATTAAAAAAACTATTAATAGTTCAGCCTTATAAATAGTTTTTTCTATTTAACTATGTTTAATTCTTAAAAATTTTGTATTATAAAGTTTAAATTTAATTCAAATATAAATAAAATTTTATTTCAAATAAAAAATAGCGCTAAATAAGCGCTATTATTCCAATTATTAAAAATGCAACACTAAGAACAAAACATGTTAAATAACAACATATTAATGAAAAAGATATTCAAAATCTTTTATCATTACTTTTATTAGTGTCAATAGAAAAACTTATCGCTCTATTGTGTTGATTTTTTTGTTTTATTTTTTTTATAACAAATATTGAAACGATTAATAGAATTGCTAAGCAAATAGATATTAATATAAGACCAATTGCTCAATTTTTAGAGATTTTATCTTGTAAAAGAATAGCAAAAAAATAATTATTTATCATCTATTTTAAAATAGCAACAACATCACCTTGTTTAACTTCACCCATTTTTACAATTTCTAAAGTTTTTCCACCATTATTTGTAAAAATGATTGGGGATTTAATTGATGGAACTTTTTTAGCAACTGATTTTAAATCAACAGTTACTAATTTATCTCCAGCATTAACCTCTTGATCTTGAGTCACAAATGATTCAAATCCATTACCATCTAAGCTTACTGTATCTAAACCAATATGTAATAAAATTTCAACACCGCTTTTTGTTTGAATTCCAAAAGCATGCTTTGTTGGAAAAGCAGTCACTAATTTGCCACTAACTGGAGCATGAAAATCATTTGATTTTGGATTTATTGCAAATCCATCTCCTAACATTCTTTCTTTAAAAACTTCATCTTCAACTTCATCTAGTGTAATTATTGTTCCATCACAAGGAGCTAAAACTTTCAAATTCTTATTAAAAAATCACATGTTGCACCTCTTTTTTTCTTATCATTTTAATTTTAACATTTAACAAGGTAGTGTTGACTAATAAGATAATTAACTAACAAATTAATCTAAATTATTTAAAAAATCTTCAACAAGTTTATTTACTTGTTCATTAGTTTCACATTCTAAAACTTTATTAGCTAATATTTTAGCTTTGCTAAACTCAATTTTACTCATAAGTGATCTAGCTTTTAAAACTGAAGTTGCACTCATTGAAAAAGCATCTAGATCTAATCCTAATAAAATTGGTAAAGCCTTAGAATCTCCAGCCATTTCTCCACACATACCAACTCATTTATTATGCTTATGAGCTCCACTAATTGTTAGTTGAATTAATCTTAATAAAGAAGGGTTTAATGGTTGATATAAATATGAAACATTTTGATTCATTCTATCACTAGCAAATGAATACTGAATTAAATCATTAGTTCCTATTGAAAAGAAATCAGCATATTTTGCAAATTGATCAGCTAGTATAGCAGCTGATGGAATTTCAACCATCATTCCAATTTGAACTTGATTATCATATTTAATACCTTCTTTATCAAGTTCTATTTTACATTCTTCAACAAATGTTTTAGCTTGCTTAAACTCATCAATTGTAGCAATCATTGGAAACATAATACCTAATTTTCCAAACGCTGAAGCTCTTAATAATGCTCTAATTTGATCTTTAAAAATATCTTTTCTATCTAGAGTAAACCTAATTGCTCTATATCCTAAAAAAGGATTCATTTCTTCATCAAATTTAAAATATGATAGCTTTTTATCTCCACCAATATCTAAAGTACGAAAAACCACCAAGTGTTTTATTTGACTAACAACTTTTTTATAAGCTTCAAATTGTTCTTCTTCAGTTGGAAAATGATCATTATCCATATACAAAAATTCAGTTCTAAATAACCCAATACCTTCAGCTCCTGAATCTAGAACTGATTGAACATCATTTGTTGAACCAATATTTGCTTCAATTAGCTTTTTAATTTTATCTTTTGTTAAACTTGGTTCATCTTTAAATTTTTTTAATTGCTCTTTTAATTCTATATATTGTTGTACTTTAGTTTGATAGTTTTTAATATCATCATCATTTAAATCTAATTCAACAATTCCACTACTTCCATCTAAAGCTATCAAATCATCAGTTTTAACTAATTCAGTAATATTCTTTAATCCTAAAATTGCAGGAATTTCTAAACTTCTTGCCATAATAGCAGCATGACTAGTTCTTCCACCAACATTAGTTAAAAATCCTTTAACAAATTTTTTATCTAATTGAGCAGTTTGACTAGGAGTTAGATCATCACTAATAATAATTACTTCTTTATCAATAGTTGATAAATCATGAATTTCTAATCCTAAAATGTGAGAAATAATTCTCAAGCTAACATCTTTAATATCTGCACTTCTTTCTTTAAAATATGGATCTTCTAATTGACTAAACATTTCAAAATAGTTATTAGATACTGTAAAAAGTGCATATTCAGCATTCACTTTTTCTTTTTTAATCAATTCAACAACTTCTTCTTTAATAGCAGGATCATTTGCAATATCTTGATGAGCATCAAAAATAGCAGCCTTTTCTTCTCCTAATTTTTTTAATGTAATTTGTTGAATTTTTTTTAAATCAGCTATAGATTTTTCAATTGCTTGTTCTAATTTGATAATTTCTTGATCAACATCTGAAATTAATTGCTTTTGTATATCAAGTTTGGTTTCTTTTATAACAAGAGCTCTTGCTAAAGAAATTCCTTCACTTGCAGCAATTCCTTTAATTTGTTTTGACATTTTTATATCCTTACTATAAAATAAATAACTATTATTAATTTTAATCTACTAAGATAAAAAAACAACTTTATAATCAATTTGATTTACAATATCTATTTTTTATAAAACTCAATTTCTCTTAAAATTGTTGAAGATAAACTTCTTTTATCATAATCGCTAATAAAATAAACCACTTCAATATTTGGATCTAAACTTTTAAATCCATCATAATATTTAATCTCATATTCAAAATCAGCTTGACTTCTCAAACCTCTAATTATAAAACAAGCATTTAATTCTTTTGCAATAGTAGTAGTTAGTTTATTTTCATTAATAATAATTTCAACATTACTAAAATCTTTTATAAGATTTTTAATATTTTCAACTCTACTTTGTAAATCTGGATCAAGTGATTTATTTACGTTTTTACTAACAACAACATAGACTTTATCAAATAATAAAATAGCTTTTTTTAAAATATTTAAATGTCCTTTGTGGAAAGGATTAAAACTTCCTGGATAAATTGCTATTTTCATATTTTCTTTCTAATTAAAAATATCATCAAATAATTTAGTAGATTTTAAACCATCACTAAAACCATTTGGATATAATTTTTGAAGATTTTCTCTAAATGATGATTTTTGATATTTATACTTAGTTTTATCAGTTCCATCAATTAAGTTATAAGCATAAATAATATTATCTCCAACTTTTATATTATCTGATTGTAAAAATGGAGCTATTGTTGCACTTTGTAATAAATCTCCAAATTCAACATTTGATTTAACATTATTATATATACCTATCATTTGTCCAAATTCATTATAAGCTAGTGAACCCGAAGCTCCATAATATAGTGAAGAAAAATTAATATTATATTGATATCCATAAAAGGTTGCAAAAACTCTGTGTCAATAATTATCATGAATATTAAAATTCAATCCTGTTCCAGCTTTTTCTTCAACTTCATTTGCAAAAGCAAAAGTTTTATCATTTGTTGGACTTCTTCAATTACTAGTTAAAGTAGATGAATTTCTTTCTATGGGATTATTTTGCATTCAAACACTTCTGCTATATTGGCTTGTTGGATAACCTGCAATGTAAATATCTTTAGCATTATATAAATTTTGTTCAGATTTGTCTTTTTTAAATAATGCAGAAACATAATCTGTAGTTTGTAAATATTTAGAAATCTTTTTATCTTGATTTGGTAAAATAGGTGCTTTATTTAATCTATCTAGATAATTATCTAAACCACTAATAGCATTAGAAATTCATGATTTTAAATTATAATCAACCAAATCTAGGTCAACATCAAATTCAAATACTGCAAAATCTATCATTATAGGAATATCTTTATTATTTAAAAAATTATTTCAAGCTATCTTATTGTCATCATTAATTTCATTATTATTTTTTTTATAGTTATAATAATTAATTGCTTCTTTTTGTAAAGCTTCATAATGATTTTTAATAGCACGATCTTTCATAAAATCAACTGCACCAAATACAATTTTGGGTTCTGAAATACCTTTAGAAAATTTATTTACACTTCAAAAATCATTTTTAAGATAATTTTCAAAATCTTGATTATTTAAATAATAATTAGCTATATTATTTTCTGATTTTGAATTATTATTTTTTCTACTAAAATCAGTAACATTATCAGCTTTTCCTAAACCAAGACCTATCACTTTATTACCTGATGGATCATAGTAATTAAATTCTTTATTTTGTTCATCAGTTAATGAATTGCTAAAATCTGCCAAAACATGTAAGTTTGTTGCAATAAACATTTTATATTTATTAGTATTACTATATTTATGATAATCTAATAATCAACCAGTTCCAGTTCCATTACTTAATAAACCACCATCTTTTAATTTAACTAAAAACTTAATTGAAAAAGTTCTATCATAAAGCTCTTTATAAATTTCTTCTGCTGAAACTGTTTTAAAGTTTTTAACATAATCTGGGTAGTTGTGCTGATTAGGTATATATTTTGATTCTAAAATCTCAAGTTTTGAATCATCAATATCTTCTATATTATCTTTATTTTTTTCTATTTTATCTTTATGAGTATTTTTAATTTCTTCTTTTTGATTTAATTTATTAACTAACTCATCAACAATATTTACTAACTCAATTAAATTTAATGAACCTAAATGAACTTTTATTTTAGTTAAAATATCTAGCTTATCATTTTTATTTAACTGACTAATTGTTTTAGTTTCCAATTCATTTTTTATTCTAGTTAAAAACTTTATAGTTAATTCTAAATTTATATTACTAATTTTATTAAAATCACTTTTTTCAATAGCTTTTATGATTTTTGATTCTAGTTTTTTATTATCTAAATCAAAGCTGTTTAAGATAAAAATAAGTTGTTTAAATTGACTAATTAATTGATTTTTATTATTATTTTCTTTAGCTTGTTTAACACAACTTATAGTTGTTATTGATAAAAATGGAATTAAACCTAAAAAACTTAAATACTTTATTGTTCTTTTCATTTATGCTTTCTTTTATTAACATTAAAAACTTAGCTATTTAAGCTAAGTTTTTTAACTATTATATCTTTTATTTAATTAAGTTTAAAGTATCTAAACAAATCATTTTTTCTTCATTTGTTCTAATAGCATAAACTGGAATTTTTGATTTCTCACTAGAAATTAATTTATAGTCTGAATATTTAGATTCATTTTTTTCTTGATCAATTTGTAAACCTAAAAGTTTAACTCTTTTACAAATTAAATCTCTAATGACATCTGCATTTTCACCAATTCCTGCTGTAAAGACTACTGCATCAATGCTATCTAAATAATTTGCATATTTAACTATAAAATCAGCAACAACTTGAACATATTTTTCAACAGCAATAATAGCTTTTTTATCATTTCTGTCATATTGTTCTAAAACATCTCTCATATCTGCTGAAGTTTGACTTAAACCTAAAAGCCCTGATTGTTTGTTTAAAATTTGAGTAATTGCAAAGATATCTGAATTTGTTTGTTTTGCAACATATTCACAAATAGAAACATCAATATCTCCACTTCTTGTTCCCATCATCAATCCAGCCAATGGGGTTAATCCCATTGAAGTATCATAAGATTTACCATCTTTAATACATGAAATACTTGCGCCATTTCCTAAATGACAAACTATTAAATTCAAGTGTTCTTTTTTCTTATTTAATATTTCTTCACATTTATTAACTATATATTCATAACTAATTCCGTGAAAACCATATTTTCTTACGCCAAATTCTTCATATCATTTATAAGGAACAGAATATAAGTAATTTACTTGTGGCATTGTTTGATGAAATGCTGTATCAAAACAAGCTATCATACTAGTGTTTGGCATTAGTTTTTTAACTGCTTTTATTGCAATAATTGCAGCAGGATTATGTAAAGGAGCTAATTTAACACTTTCTTGAATTTTTTGTAATACTTCTTCATTAATTATTGATGAATGTGAAATTTCACCACCATGAACAACTCTAAAACCTACACCTTTTATTTCATCAATATTTGAAATAATTTTTAATTCAAGCAATTTATTTAAAATTAATTGAATAGCATGTTCATGATCTGGAAGTGGATCTTCAAATTTATATTTTTGATTATTATGTTCAAACTTTAAAAATCCATCAATTCCAATTCGTTCTGCTAAACCATCTAATATTGGTTCAATTGCTTTAGAAGTATCAAATAATTTAAATTTAATTGAACTACTTCCTGAATTAATTACTAAAATCATTTAACTTTCTCCTTTAATAAGATAAGTATAGTGTCATAATAGCTGTATTTAATACATCTACAAATGTTGCACCCCTACTTAGGTCATTAACTGGTTGATTTAACCCTAAAACAAAAGGTCCAATTGCTTCAAAACCACCCATTCTTTGAGCGATTTTATAACCGATATTTCCAGCATTTATATCTGGAAAAACAAAAATATCTGGTGTTTGTTTTAATAATGAACAATTTTTAAATTTCTTATCTCTAGTTTTTTTATCAAAGGCTGCATCAAATTGAATTTCACCTTCACAAACATAATCTTTTTCTTTAGATTTTAAAATTTCAACTGCTTGATGTACTCTATCAACATCTTCACCTTTACCACTACCATTTGTTGAATAACTTAATAAAGCTGCTTCAACATTTTTTACATTTAAAGCTTTTGCAAAATCAACTGCCATTTGTGTAATTTCAACTAATTGTTCACTTGTTGGTTTAATATTTAAAGCACAATCAGTAAAAATATAATTTTCATTACCTTTTGACATAACAAAAATACTACTTGCAATATTATATCCTGGTTTTGTCCCAATAATTTGTAAAGCTGGTCTAATTGTATCAGCTGTTGTATTGTTTAATCCAGATAACATACAATCAGCCTGATTTAATTTAACTAGCATAGCTCCAATATAATTTGGTAATTGCATTACTTGGTGTGCAACTTCAATAGTTGCTTTACCTTTTCTAAGTTTTACAAATTCTTCTTCAAATTCTTTTGTGTCAAATTCATCTAAACAAATAGTTTTAATTGATGAATTATTTTTAATTTCACTTGGAACTTCTTTTGAAGATTTAAATAATAGAATTGGTAATCCCAATTTTTCATCAACTAAAGTTTTAGCCACAGATTGAATAATTTCAGATTCAGCTTCTGGAAAAACAATAGATTTTTTTTCTGATTTTAAACCTAGTTGATTTTTAATTTCTTCTAATGTATACATATTATTCTTTCTATAAATTAATTAAAAATGAATAGCTTTTCCTGTTTCTAGAGCTTCAGCTGCTTCTCCAATTGCTTCGCTCATTGTTGGGTGAGGGTGAATTGTATTAGCAATTTCTGTGATTGTTCCTTCACATTCAATAACAGCAGTAATTTCTGAAATCATTTCAGTAGCTCTATTTCCAATAATATGTGCACCTAAAATAGTTTTGTATTTAGGTTCTACAATAATTTTTACAAATCCTGAAGTATCATCATCAGCTAAAGCCTTACCAATTGCTGAAAATGGGAATTTAAAGGCTTTGTATTCAATATTTTCTTGTTTTAATTGTTGTTCTGTCTTACCAATCATTGAAACTTCTGGGTGTGTATAAATACATGATGGAACTTTGTCATAATTCATAACAATATCTTCAGCATGAGCCTTATTAGCTTTTTTAGCAATTCTATTAGCAGCAACAATAGCTCCTTTAACTGCAGTTTGAGCTAACATTGACTTTCCAACAACATCACCAATTGCATAAACACCATCTAAGTTAGTTTCTTGATACTCGTTAACAACAACACCTTTTCTTGGAGTTAATTCTAAACCAATGTTTTCAAATCCAGTTAATGAAGTTTTACGTCCAACTGATTCTAAAACATATTCTCCTTTAATCATTTGATCTTGACCATCAATTTGATATACTACAGAACCATCTTTAAATTCTTTAACTGAAGCATTTGTAATAACTTGGATATTGTATCTGTTTTTTAACTCTTTAGTCATTGCATCAATAATATCTTTATCTAGCATTTCTAAAATAGTTGGTAATCCTTGTAAAACAGTAACTTTTGTACCAAGACTAGCAAATAAACAGCTAAACTCAATACCAATAACTCCTCCACCAATTACAACTAAAGTTTCAGGAATTTTTGGAACTGATAAAATTCCAGTTGAGTCAATAATAATTCCATCTTTTCTTCCTTGATCAAAACCTGGAAGTGGTAAATGATTTGGGGTTGATCCAGAAGCAATAACTAAATTATTAACACGATAATTTTTATTATTTACTGAAATTGTATTTTTATCTAAAGCAATAGCTTCACCTTTAATTTGAGTTACTTTATTTTTATCTAGTAAATATTTAACTCCCCCTGTTAATTTCTTAACAACACCATTTTTTCTTTCAAGTGCTTGAGCTCAATCAATTACTACATTTTCAGTATTTTGTAAAACGATTCCTAATTCTTTTGCTTTATGTACTATATCATGATAAACATGAGAAGTTTTTAACAAAGTTTTTGTAGGAATACATCCAACATTTAAACAAACTCCACCATAGTATTCTTTTTCAATAATTAAAGTTTTTAATCCTAATTGTGCAGATTTAATAGCAGTAACATAACCACCAATTCCTGCACCAACTACACAAACATCAAATGTATCTTCAATTTGAACATCAACTTTTGGAGCTTCAACTTTTGGCTTTGGTGCTCTACTTGGTAAAACATCATTTGAAACTGGAGTAGCACCAACTACACTAGCATTTTCTTCAACTACTTCAACTTTAGCTTCAGCTTTTGGCTTTGGTGCTCTACTTGGTAAAACATCATTCGAAACTGGAGTAGCACCAACTACACTAGCATTTTCTTCAACTACTTCAACTTTTGAAGTTGAAGCTGTAGAAGTTGAACTTCCATCATCAATTTCAATAACTACATCACCAACTTTAATTTCTTGACCAGTAGAGATATTGATTATTGCAATTTTTCCGGCAACCGGAGAAGGAATTTCACTATTTACTTTATCAGTTTCAACAAAGTATAAAGGTTGTCCTTCTTTAACAACATCACCAACTTTAACTAAAACTTCAGCGACTGTTCCTTCTGTTAAACCTTCACCTATGTCAGCAAATTTTACTTTAAACATATTTTATCCCTTCACTAATTACATAAACAATAAAACTGGTTTTGATAAGTAATCTTGTACTTTAATTAAAAATCTTCCAGCATCAGCACCATCAATGATTCTATGATCACAAGTCATTGATAATGGCATTATAAATCTTTTTTGTAATTCACCATTAATATATAAAGGAGTTTGAGACATTGTACCAACTCCTAAAATAGCAGACTCTGGTGAGTTAATAATAGGAGTAGCATAATCTAATCCTACTGAACCAAAGTTTGAAACAGTAAATGTTGCTTCAGTCATTTCAGCTCTTGTTAATTTACCATCTTTGGCCTTATTTGCTAGTTCACTAATTTTAATTGCAATTTCAAATACACTTAAATGATCAGCACCTTTAATAACTGGAACCATTAATCCGTTTGGTGTATCTACTGCAATTCCAATATTAATGTTGTGCATAAATTGGATTTTGTTATTTGCAAAATCACCTCTTACATTAATATTTGGCATATCACGTAATGATTTAGCAACAGCTTTAATAATAAATGCTAAGTAAGTTAATTTAATTCCACTAGCTGCAGCATGATCTTTTAATTCAGTTCTCATTTTGTGAGTTTCAGTAATGTCAGTGTTTTTCATACCAGTAAATGCAGCAATTTCAGTATGTGATTTTGTCATTGCTTTTACTGTAGCTTTTCTAACACCATTCATTGGAACTTCATCTCAAGATAAAGGTGCACTTGGCTCAACAACTTTAATTGTTGGAGCAATTGTTTGATGAGCAGATGGACTTGGAGTTGGAGCTGGTTGACTAATTGGTTGACTAGCTAATTGAGTTGATGAAGCTTGATGATTTTTAATATCAGCAACTAAAATTCTTTGATTTGGTCCAGTTGGAGTAACTAAAGACAAATCAATATTTAAATCAGCAGCAACTTTTCTTGCTAAAGGTGTAGCTTTGATAGTACTTGATTTATTAACTGTAGTTGTTTGTTTTCTAACAATTACATCATTTGAAACTGGAGTAGCACCAACTACACTAGCATTTTCTTCAACTACTTCAACTTTAGCTTCTGATTTAGTTTCAGCTTTTGGTTCACTAGTTGCAGATGTATCCGATCCATCTTCAATTTCCATTACTACATCTCCAACTTTAATTTCTTGTCCAGCTTTAATGTTAATTACTGCAATTTTTCCAGCCACTGGAGCAGGTATTTCACTATTTACTTTATCAGTTTCAACAAAGTATAATGATTGTCCTTCTTTAACAACATCACCAACTTTAACTAAAACTTCAGCGACTGTTCCTTCTGTTAGACCTTCACCTATGTCAGCAAATTTAACTTTGAACATATCTTTTTCCTTTCTAAATATTTATTATTTAAAATTTAAAGTCTAACAATTCTTGCATTTTGACTAGAACTTTTTTAGGGTTAACTTGGAAGTAACCTTCTCCTCTATCAAATGGAGTAATAACATCATAACCTGTGCATCTTGATAAAGGTGCTTTTATGTATTCAAAACATTCTTCATTAACAGTTGCAATAATTTCAGCTGAAACTGAAAATGATTTAACAGCTTCATGTACAACTAACAATCTTCCTGTTTTTTTAACTGATTCAATTACCATTTTTTTATCTCATGGTTTAATAGAACGCAAATCAATTAAATCAATAGTTGCATTTGGATGAGTTTCTTTTAATAATGCAATAGCTTTTTGACAATCAACAGTTTGAGCACCATAAGTAACAACAGTTAGATCATTACCTTCTTGAATTTTATAACCTTCTCCAATTGGTACTATGTAGTGTTCATCTGGAACTTCTTGTTTAAATGCTCTATATAGTTTTGTTGGTTCAACAACAATAACTGGATCTGGTGAATCAATTGCAGCTAAAATTAACCCTTTTGTATCATATGGAGTTGATGGACAAACAATTTGAACTCCTGGAATATGAGCATATACTGCTTCTAAAGCTTCACTGTGATGTTCTAAAGCACGAATACCTCCACCCATTGGCATTCTAATAACCATTGGAGCAGTGTATTTACCACGAGTACGGTTTCTCATTCTTGAAATGTTAGTGAAAATATTTTGTAAAGAAGCTAATCCTAATCCTTCAAATTGCATTTCTAAAACTGGTTTCATACCATTCATAGCCATTCCTAAACCAACACCAGCAAACATTGCTTCACTAATAGGAGCATTAAAGCAACGGTCATTTCCAAATTTTACAGCTAATCCTTGAGTAGCTCTGAAAACTCCACCTTCAGTTCCAACATCTTCACCAAATACAATAACATTTGGATCGCGTTGCATAGCGCAATCTAAAGCATCAGTTACAGCTTTAATATTATTAATAATAGCCATTAGTGGTGTCCTCCTTCTTTAGATTCTGGGTATTTTTCAAAGAATTCTTTAGCTTCTTTGTATTGTTCTTCTAAAAAGATATCCATTTTGTCATATTGATATTTAAAAATGTCAATTAGATCATAATTTTTATTTTTTTCAACTCAAGCAAATTCATCAGCAACAAATTTGTCTTGTTCAGCTTCTAATTGTGCTTGTTGTTCATCAGATCATATTTTTTTATCAATTAAATATTGTTTTAATCTAATTAATGGATCAAATTTAGCCATTTCTTCAAATTCACCTTTTGGACGGTAAGCATCTGGGTTATCTGAAGATGAGTGAGCACCTAATCTATAAGTATCACATTCAACTAAAACAGGACCGTTTCCTTTTCTAACATACTCAACAACTTCTTTAAATACACCAATACATGCTAAATAATCGTTTCCATCAACAATAATTGAAGGAATACCAGTAGCAATTCCTTTAACAGCAAAGTTAATTGATTTAGTTTGTTCGCTTCTAGCTGTTGAAATAGCTCATTTGTTATTTTCAATAACAAATATACATGGAACTTCGTGAAGTTTTGCAAAGTTCATTGCTTCATAAGTTTCACCTTCACTAGATCCACCATCTCCAGTAGTAGTTACAACAACTCCTCCTGTTTTTCTATATTTATCAGCAAAAGCAATACCTGTAGCTTGAGAATATTGTGAACCAATAACAATGTTTGGAGGTAAACAATTTACTCCTTCAGGAGCTTTACCACCTGCTTCATTACCAATTCAATATAGCATAATATTTCTTACTAATTGACCCATTGCTAATCAAGCAGCATTATTTCTATATCCACTTACAAAGTGATCTGTTTTTTTGTTTAATGCATTAATGTATGCAACCTCACAAGCTTCTTGTCCTGTTGAAGATAAAAATGATAATAATCTTCCTTGACGTTGCATAGTATTTTGATAAATATCTTGTCTACGAGATAAGTTCATTATTTTGTATGCTTCAAGAATTTCTTGATCAGAAATTTTTGGCATTAGCTTAGGATTAATTACTTTTCCATCTTTATCTAAAACACAAACTTTTTCATTTTTTAGAGGATCAAATTTTCCTAAATAAGTCATTTTGATTATCCTTTCTATTTTATTTTTAATTTTATTAGTCTTTGAATAATAAGTTGGTGATATCATCACTTGTAAAATTCTTAGCAAAAATTGCTTCTAAGTCAAATTGATTTAAAACTTTTTCAACATCTTTTTTATCAAACTTAACACCAATTAGTTTTGCTTCTAATTTTTCAGTTCCTTGAGTTCCTAAAAAATCACCATAAATTTTAATGTTAGTAATAACTCCATTATCGACATCTAAGTTTAGGGTAATAAAACCTTTAGATTCAAGGTATTGTTTTTTAACAAGAGAAAATACAGTATTTTTTCCAAATGTTCAGTCTCATTGATCAAACTTAGTTTCTTTTCTTGACTGAATGTATTGCTTTTCTTGATCAGTTAATTCAATTCATTTAATTTTTTCATTTTTTACATATGAACTAACTACGTCATTAATAAAAGTACTTAAATCAATATCAATATTAATGTCTTTGAAGAACTCTTTTATATTTCTAACTCTGGCAGGTTTTGATCTGATTTGTTGATGTTTTAATTTTTCTGGATCAACAACTAAATATTTAGGCATTTTAGACAAATCAACATCAAATAGCAATGTACCATGAACTAGTGTTTTTTCATTAGTTTTTAATTGAGCATTTCCTGAAACCTTATAACCATCAATCACCATGTCATTTCTTCCAGAAAACATTGCATTAATATTTTTTTGATTTAAATAAGTGATAATAGGTTGCAGTGCTTTTTGATAATCAACATCATCAGTTGAATTGTCAACTATCAAAGAATAACAAACATTACCTAAATCCTGATAAACAGTTCCCCCACCTGTATTTCTTTTAACAATCTTAACGTTATCTTTTTGAGCAGCTTCTAAGTTAATTTCAGCAAAAGCGTTTTGATTTCTTCCAACAACTATAGTATTAGCATTTTGTCAAAAAAATACAATAGGTTCTTTTGCTTTATAATGATAAGTTAAATACTCTTCAATTGCTAAATTCATAGCAGGATCATGATACTTAGAGATCAACAAGTTAATCATAACTATTTTTCCTATTTTTCCTTTTTAAAGTAGTTTAACCCTAAAACTTCTAGTCCTGCTAGCGAAATAAAGTTAAATGGTTTATTAAAGTGTGGTAAGAAGAAAATGTCAACTAATGGTAATTCATCAATAGTTAAGTCTTTTTGAATTCCTAAAGCTAACATATACATAACTTCAGTATGGTTTTTTTCACTAGCTACTTGAGCACCAATGATTTTTCTTGTTTTTTTATCTCAAACAACTTTGAATAAAACTTCATTTGCTGTTGACATAAATTCTGGTCTATCTAGATCTTTAAAATCTATAAAATCAATGTCATATCCCATTCTTTTTGCAGATTCAACACTGATTCCAACACTTGCCATATGTAATCCAAATACTGAAATTCCATTTGCTCCTGTAAATCCAGGTGATTTTAAGTTATTTCCTTTAATAACGTTAAATGCAGCAATAACTCCAGTTCTAACGGCTGTTGTTGCTAATTGAATTGGAACATTTTTGTTCATAGCTTTGTTATAAACTTGAGCGCAATCTCCAATTGCATAAATATCTGGATTTGTAGTTTGCATAAAGTCATTTGTTACAATAGCTTTTCTGTCATCTAAATCACAAACTCCTTCTAAGATAGCTGATTGTGGTCTTACACCAACAGAAAAGATTACATAATCTACATCAATATTTCCTTTATCAGTTACAACTTGAGTTACTTTTCCATTTTCACCTTTAAATTCAATAACTTTAGCTCCTAGTGATAATTTAACACCAGCTTTAGTCATTTTTTCTTGCATTAAATCAGTGAATTCTTGATCATAATATACTGGCATAATTCTATTAGCAACATCAATTAAAGTAACATCTTTTCCATATTCGCTAAATGCTTCAACTAATTCAACACCAATGTATCCAGCACCAACTACAGCAATTTTTTTATAACTTTTATCTAAGTTGTGTTCTAGAATTTTTTTAGCATGGTGGTAGTTTTTACAAATTTGAACACCTTCTAAATCAATTCCTGGAATTGGTGGAATTAAAGGTCAAGTTCCTGTAGCTACAATTAATTTGTCGTAATTATCAGTTTTGATTTCGCCTGTTTTTAAATCTTTAACACTAACAGTTTTTGCTTTATCATCAACTGATAATACTTCATGATTCATAAACACATTAACTCCTTCAGATCTTAAAATTTCAGGAGTTGCATAAAATAACATATTTGGGTCTTTAACTTCACCTTTTACTCATAAAGCAATACCACATCCTAAAAATGAAATGGCATCATTTTTATCATAAGTAGTTACTTCACAAGTAGGATCTAATCTTTTTAAAGTTCTAACAGCTGTTGTTCCAGCATGGTTAGTACCTAGTACTATAACTTTCATTATTAAAAGCCCTTTCTTTTTAAAGTTTTAAGTCTTGATTTTATTTTTATCTCATTTTTTAAGAACTATTCAATATATAAATAGTTTATTGAATATTCTATTCTAATTTTAACTTATATAAAGTAAAATAACACACATAGCAAAAAATATTACTATATATAATATTTATTCATTTTTAAAAATTAATAAAAAATTTTATACTAGTAAATTTCTAATATTTAAAAATATAACCAACTAATATATTTAACCATTAAAAAATAAAGAATTGAACTAAAAACAACTCTGAATGTTTAAAAATATACAAGTTTTTTAATTTTTTAACTATTTTAAAACTGATAAAAATACTAAATTAAATAAAATTGACTTTTTTTAGGTTTTTAACCTTATATTTTTACTATTTCTATTTTTAATTTTGTTTTTTAAAATATAAAAGTTATCAAGAACACATTAAATTTATTAAAACTAAGTAGCAAAACAAAAAGATTTGTAAATAAACTTAAATAATTAGTTTTGATTTACAAAATTATTAAAAAATAATTAATCATAAATATAAAAAATACTTTATGTACAAATTACTTTTTAAAATAAAAAACTTGCAATAAAAATCGCAAGTTATAACTAATATTAGACTATTTTTTATCATTAATTTGTTGTTTTAACATATCAATAAATTCTTGGATTGATACAGTAATTTGAGCATCACTTCCATATTGTCTATAAGTAATAGTGTTATTTTCAACTTCTTTATTACCTAAAACTAGTTGGTATGGAACTTTTTTAGTTTGGGCATCTCTTATTTTATAACTTAATCTTTCATCTCTTAAATCAATATGTGATCTAATAAATTCTTTTTTTAGTTTTTGATGAATTAGATTAGCATATTCTAAATTAGATTCACTAATTGGAATAATTTCAACTTGTTTTGGAGCTAATCATAAAGGTAACACACCTTTAGTTTGTTCTAATAAAGTTGCTATAAATCTTTCATAAGTTCCAATTAATCCACGATGAATCATAATTGGACGAACTAGTTTTTGGTCTTTATCAATATAAGTTAAATCAAATTTATTTGGCATTAAAAAGTCAAGTTGAATAGTTGAAACTGTAATTTCATGATTTTGAGCAGTTTTTATTTGAATATCTAATTTAGGACCATAAAAAGCAGCATCTCCAATACGTTTTTCATATTTTAAACCTAAATCAATTAATACTTTTTCTAAACTAGATTCAGCTTTATCTCACATTAAATCATCTTTATAAAATTTAACTTTATCATTTGGATCTCTTAAACTTAAACTTAAATAATCAATTTGAATATTAAATGTTTTTAAAACTTCACTAATTAATTTATAAGTTGATCTAAACTCATCTTCAATTTGATCGCTTCTTACAAAAATGTGTGAATCAGTTAGTTTCATTCCTCTAACTCTTTCTAATCCAGTTAATGAACCACTTGATTCAAAACGGTGTTGAATAGCGTGCTCACAAATTCTTAAAGGTAAATCACGATAACTTCTTTGTTCTTGTTTATAAACTGCAATATGATGAGGACAATTCATAGGTCTTAAAATAAATTGTTCATCACTACCTTTTCCACCATTAAAAGGTTGAAACATATCTTCACCATAATGATCTCAATGACCACTAGTTTTATATAGTTCAACAGTTCCAATTGGTGGAGTTTCTACTGGAATATAATCATATTCTCATTCTTTTTGTCTTAAATATTTTTCAATTTCATTTTTAACAATAAATCCATTTGGTAATCATAAAGGCAATCCTGCTCCAACAAGTTGATCAAACCCAAAAATATTTAATCTTTTATTGATTAAACGATGATCTCTACTTCTTCTATCTTCTAAAATAACTTTTTTATTTTTTAATTCACTACTTGAAGTTGCACATAGTCCATGAACTCTTTGTAACATAATGTTATTTTTGTCATTTAATCAATAAGATCCAGTTAATTGTTCAATATCAATAATTTTAATAAAGTTAGAATTTAAAATTAAAGCTTTATTTACAACCATATAAAAATCATTAATACTATAAACTTTTACATAATGATATTTTTCATACATTTGCTTTGCTAAATATTTTTGATAATCATTATTTAAAATTTCTAATGCCTTATTTAAATCATAAATATTTGATTTAATTTCTAAATTAGAAGTTAATAAGTTATTAATATTAGTTTGAATATTTTTTAAATCATCTAAAACTAATCTAGGTTCAGTATTAAATGTTGTTGAAAATTCCATTTCATCAGCATTATAAAAAATTTCTGCTTGGCTAATTGATTTCAAATTATTAATTGCATAACTTGTAATAAAAGCTGCAGTTAAATTTAACATTAAATCATATTCTTTACTTTTATTTGTAATTAGTTCTAAGTCACAATCATTTTTAATTAAATAATTAATATCAAATAATTGATCATTAATTTTAGCTCCAATTACATTTTTTAAACCTATTTCTAGACTAATATCTTTAACTGAAATTTCTTGATTATATTCTTTAATTGAACCATCTAATAATTTAATTTTCATATATCTCCTTATAAAAAAAATCGCTCCTTAATTTAGGAGCGATTTAACGCGGTACCATCCTAATTATGTAAAATACTTCACTTTACACATCTTAATTTTACTTATCGCGTAATTACGTAATACTTTTAATATGGTAGTAATTTTAGCTATCCAAATTAACTTTCACCAACCGTTAACTCTCTGTACTGTCTTTACTAAAATCGTGTCCATAGTATTAATTAAATATTAAAAAATTTATAAATTTATTTTATAAAATATTTTTTAGTTTTACTAGATAACTTCTATTTCTTTTATAGCAGTACTTCTTACAACTAAAACTTTTTCACCAAGTTTTGCTCCTCAAGATTTAGCAATTTCTGATAATTTTTCAATATTATTATCTAAATTATCTAAAGTATCAACTTTATTCATAAAAATTGAATGTCACACACCAAATGAAGTTCATAATTTCTTATCTGGACTAACTCCTAAAATTGTTACATTTGGTCTAAATTTAGAAATAGTTTTCAATAATTCACCTGTTTTTGATAAAACAATAGCATATTTATATTCACCATCTTTTGTTTTTGTAGCTAATAAGTCTGCAATTTCAGCTCTAGGTCCTGATGTTGAGTTTCTTGCATTATCTAATTGTACTTGATAGTAAATCTTGTTATAAAATTCAACTTCTGCTCTTTTATTAATTGTTGACATTGTATGAACTGTTAAGAACGGATAATCTCCAGCAGCTGATTCACCAGATAACATTGTAGCATCAGCACCAAGTTCAGTTGCAAAATAAACATCAGTTACTTCAGCTCTAGTTGGTGATGGATTTTCTGTCATTGTTTCTAACATTTGAGTAGCAACAATTACAATCTTTCCTTTTTCTCTACATTTTCTGATAATAATTTTTTCTCAATAAGGTACATCATAATATGGAATTTCTAATCCTAAATCACCACGTGCAATCATAATTCCATCAGATTCTTCAATAATTTCATCAATATTATCTAATCCAACTTGTGATTCTATTTTTGAAATAATTTGAATATGATTTGCATTAGCTTTAGTTAGAATCTCTTTAATTTGTCTTACATTTTCAGCTGTATTTACAAATGATGCAGCTATATAATCAACACCTTGTTCACATCCAAATAAAATATCTTTTTCATCTTTTTCAGATAAGAATGGTAATGAAAAATCAATTCCAGGTAAGTTAACACGTTTATTAGTTTTTACAATGTGATGATTAAATGCAGTTGCTTTAATGATTTGAGGTTCAACTGAATCAACTGTTAATTCTAACTTACCATCATCAATTAAAATCATATCTCCAGGCTTTAAATCAACTGACATATCATAAGCAACAGTCATTTCACCTTGAACACATTCCTTATTTAAATAAGAATAATTATCTGTATAAATAGTAATAGATTGACCTTTTACTACTTCTTGTTTATTATCTTTAAATTTTCCTAATCTAATTTCAGGACCTTTAGTATCTAATATTATTGAAATTGGCTTGTTTAAAGCTTTAGAGATTTTTTTTGCAGCTTTAATTCTATAACCGTGTTCTTCATAACTACCATGTGAAAAATTTAAACGAATAGTTGTCATTCCATTGTTAAATAATTCTTTAATAGCTTCTGCAGAGTGAGTTGAAGGACCAATTGTTGTAATTACTTTGGTTCGTTTCATTCTCTTTTGTAATGTTTCTTTAGTCATTATATCTCCTTACTTACTATTCATTTTAATTGTATTTATTAATTGATTTCTTTAGATATTATTAAAACTTATTTGCTAAAATGTCCATTAATTTCTCTTAAATTTTTAATAAAAGGTTTTTTATCTTCTTTTTTCATATTTAAAGTTGAATCAATATCTCTTGCAACTAGTTTATTATTTTCTAATCCTATAAATAATCCACCTTTACCTTCAGCTAGTTTTTCAACAGCAAACATACCAGCTGTAAAAGCTATATATCTATCCATAGCAGTTGGTCTACCACCACGTTGAATATGTCCTAAAACAGTTGCTTTAGTTTCATAACCACTAATTTTTTGAATCTTTTCAGCAATTTCTTCAGCAGATATTCCATATAACTTTTCTGAAACTAAAATAATTAAACTTTTTTTACCTAATAATCTAAATTGTTTTGCTTTTTGACCCATTTGTTCAATTGTTAATAAATCTTCAGCTGGAGAAAATATCTCAGCTCCTGTAGCAACTGCTGTATAAGTTACCAAATCACCGCAACCATTTCCCATAATTTCAACAACATCTGCTCTATTATGTGATTGCATTGTATCTCTAATTCTATCAACTGCTTCAACAATTGTATTTAGTGCAGTATGAAAACCAATAGTATAATCAGTTGAAGCAATATCATTATCAATAGTTCCAGGTAGCCCTATACAATTAATACCCATTTCAGTTAATCTTTGAGCACCCATATAACTACCATCTCCACCAATTACAACTAAAGCTTCAATTCCAGCCTTTTTAAGATTTGCTACAGCTTTTTGTCTTACTTCTAATTCTTTAAATTCAGGTAGTCTTGCTGAACCTAAATAAGTTCCACCCCTTGAAAGAATATCTAAAGTTTTTTCAACATTTAGTTTTTCAAATCAACCATTTACTAATCCTTTATATCCATCATTAATCCCATATACTTCAATACCTTTTGAAGAAGCTGTTTTTACAACTCCAGCAATGGCATTATTCATTCCAGGAGCATCACCACCAGAAGTTAAAATTCCGATTTTTTTTATCATTAAATATAAACCTCTTTCTAGAATTTTTTTAAAAAAACCACATTAACATAAATTTAATTATATAACAAAAAAGTATACCTTTATTTGCAAAGGTATACTTTTAAATCATTTAGCATTTTGTCATTTGCTATTTTTTATAAAGTTAAAATAAACAAGTAATTCACTGTAAAAAAATTTACAATAATAGTATACGAGAAAGGAGAAAGATTAAATTACTGTTTAGATTATAACTACTTAAAATAGGCTTTAATGACTTGCTTTTTTTATAGACTTTTATAATAGTAAACAAATAAAGTTTTTTTTCAAGTAGTTTTCTAGAATTTTAAATTTTTAAACCATTATGAGACAAACAAAAGTTGATATTTGCATTATTGGTGGTGGAATAATTGGTGCTTCTATTGCAAGAGAACTAGCAAAATTTGACAAAAAAATTGTGGTTTTGGAAGCAAATCCAAGACTTGCATTAGAAACAAGTAGTCATAACTCAGGATTAGTTCATGGTGGGTTTGATCCAAGACCTGAAACTTTAAATGCAAAATTAAATGTTTTAGGAAAAAAGCGTTACGAAGATTGAATTAAAGAAATGGATTTTCCTTATTTAAGAATTGATTCTACTATAGTGGCATTCAATGATGACGAAATGAAACATGTTCATATGCTATATGATAGAGGATTGATCAATGGATTAGATCCAAAAGAAATGGAAATAATTAATGCAAAAGAACTTCAAAAACGTGAACCAAACATTAATAAACAAGCAGTCGGGGCATTAGTATGTAATTCTTCAATTGCTATTGATCCAGTTGTACTAACTACAACACTTATGAGAAACGCTATTAAAAATGGTGTTGAATTAAAAGTTAATTCAAAAGTAATAGATATTAAAAAAAATGATAATATTTTTGAAATCAAAACTTCAAAAAATGAAGTTATAAAATCTGAAGTTATAGTTAATGTAGCTGGTCATTATGCTGATATTATAGCTCAAATGGCTGGGTATGGTGATTTTAAACTAACTACAAGAAGAGGAGAATATCGTATTTTAGATAAATCTGAAGCAGGTATTGTAAATTCTGTAGTATTTATGGTACCAACCATTCATGGAAAAGGAGTTATTGTTGCTCCAATGCTAGATGGAAGAGTTATGGTAGGACCAACCGCTTTAGATGGAGTACCAAAAGAAGAAACTCTATTAGTAACTCAACAACAATACGATAACATTGGAAAAATTGGTAAACATTTAATTCCAAATATTAATATGGATAAAACTTGTACAGTTTATGCTGGTTCAAGACCCATTGATATTGAAACTAATGATTTTGTAATTAGACCAGCAAAAAATGATAAGAAATTTATTAATGCTGCTGGAATGAAATCACCAGCTATTGCCTCAGCACCAGCTATTGCAGATATGGTTTGTGATTTAGTAAGAAATGCATTTGATAAATTAGAGAAAAAAGCTAATTGACAACCAAAAGAAGAAGCTATTCTTCCATGAAAATAGTATAAGGAGAATAACTATGAACAACATTAAAAAATACATCTTAACACTAGATGAAGGAACAACAAGTGCAAGAGCTTTAATTACTGATAAAGAAGGTAATATTATTGCTGTTGAACAATCAGAATTCACTCAATACTTTCCAAAAGAAGGATGAGTAGAACACGATGCTATTGAAATTTGAAACACTCAACGTTCTGCACTAGTACAAGTTTTAAATAAATCTGGAATTGATCCAAGTCAAATTGAAGCAATTGGAATTACTAATCAACGTGAAACTGCTGTTGTTTGAAATAAAGAAACTGGATTACCAATTTATAATGCTATAGTTTGACAAGATCAAAGAACAGCTGACTATTGTCAAACATTTGATAAAGATACTTTAGAGATGGTAAAACAAAAGTCTGGATTAATAATTAACCCATACTTTTCAGGAACTAAAGTAAAATGAATTTTAGATAATGTTCCAAATGCTAGACAACTAGCAAAAGAAGGAAAACTAATGTTTGGAACAATCAACACATGATTAATTTATCGTTTAACAGGTGGAGAAGTATTTGTAACAGATCATACTAATGCACAAAGAACTTTACTATACAACATTCACACAAATGACTGAGATGATGAATTATTAAAATTATTTGATATTCCAAGAAACATTCTTCCTGAAATTAAATCATGTAGTGAAGTTTATGGTTACACATTTAAAGGACTATTTTCTAAAGGAAATGAACAAAGAATTAAAATTGCATCATCAATTGGTGATCAACAAAGTGCTTTATTTGGGCAATTGTGTTTAGAAAAAGGTCAAGTAAAAGTAACTTATGGAACAGGATGTTTTATTTTAACAAATACTGGTGAAGAAATTGTTAAATCAAATCATGGTTTATTAACAACAGTTGCTTATTCATTTAAAGACAAAGTATATTATGCTTTAGAAGGTTCAGTAATGATTGCTGGAGCTGCTGTTCAATGATTAAGAGATAATCTAAGAATTGTTTATAATGCTATTGAAACAGAATGATATGCTGGTCAGGTTAAAGATGATAGAAGAGTTTATGTTGTTCCATCATTTACTGGTTTAGGTTCTCCTTATTGAGATTCATTCTCACGTGGTGCTATTTTTGGACTAGATCGTGGAACTAGACGTGAACATATTGTTAGAGCAACTCTAGAAGCTATTGCATATCAAGCAAATGATGTTGTTGATGCAATGGGAAAAGATATGAAAAAGCCAATTGAAATTTTTAAAGTAGATGGCGGAGCTGCAAATAATAAATTCTTAATGCAATTTCAATCAAATATTTCTCAATCTAAAGTTATAAAACCAACAAACATAGAAACTACTGCTATGGGAGCTGCATTTATGGCTGGATTAGCTGTTGGATATTGAGAAAATGTTGAAGAATTGAAAAAAACTTATAAAGTTCACTTTGAATTAACACCAGAACTAAGTAAACCAGAAGTTGATAAATTAATTAAGGGTTGAAAAGTAGCTGTTCAAAGAACATTTAAATGAGTAGAAGAAATTGAATAATTTATAAATAGAATAAATAATAACGAAAGGATAATATGTTAGAACAGATTATTTTAACAGAGTTATTTGGGACTGCATTATTAGTTCTTTTAGGTAACGGAATTGTAGCAAATGTTGTACTAAAAGGAACTAAAGGACAAAATGCAGGTTGAATCTCAATAACAGCTGGTTGAGGATTTGCAGTATTTATTGCTGCTGGAATTTCAGCTGGATTAGGTGGAGTTGCTCATCTAAACCCAGCAGTAACAATTATGTTTGCTATAAAAGCAGCAGATAATTCATTTGGATTTAATACTGCAGCATTAACACAAATCTCAGGAGTTGCAATGTTTTTTATTGTGTTAGTTGTACAATTTATTGGAGCTATTTTAGGTTCAATCTTTGTAGATCTACTTTATTGAAAGCATATTCTAGCAACTAAATCAGATAATGATTTTCAACCTAGAGTTTTAGCAATTCACTCAACTGGAGCTACTCATAAAGCACCTGTTTTCAACTTCTTAATGGAATTTGTTGGAACTATAGTTCTATTAGTAGGTATTTGAGGATTAACTGCTGCTAAATCTTCAGCATTTACAGCTATTGGTCCATTAGCTGTTGGTTTATTAGTATTTGGTATTGGTCTATCACTAGGTGGAACAACTGGATATGCAATTAACCCGGCTCGTGATTTAGGACCAAGACTAGTTCATACATTTTTACCTTTAAAAGATAAAGGCTCATCTGAATGAAAATATTCATGAATTCCAGGACTAGGTCCAATAGCTGCTGCAATTTTTATTGGATTAATTGCAATGGCTGTAAAAACAGCTTAAATCTAACTTAACCAAAAGAAAAGCTCATCATTGATGAGCTTTTTTATTATCACTTTCAATCATCTAGTTTAGTTGTATCACAAACCGCTACATAAGGTAGATTTCTAATTTTTTCTTGATAATCTAACCCATATCCAATAACAAAACATGGATCAATTGTAAAACAAACTCAATCAGGAGTTAAATCAATCTTTCTGCCACTTGGTTTATCTAACATAGTTAGTATTTTAACACTCTTAGCACCTTTATTTAATAAATATTCTTTAACATATTTCAAAGTAAATCCAGTATCAATAATATCTTCAACAATTAAAATATCACGATCTTTTACATCAGTATTTAAATCTAGATTAATTTTTGGAGCTGAATTTGAGCTAGTTGATCCATGATAAGATGAAACAACCATAAAATCCATTTCCATTGTCAAATCACAAACCATACAAAAATCTGTATAAAAAGGTACACAACCTTTTAATAAACCAACAACTAATAAACTGTTATCTTTTAAAGGTTTATCTTTATAATAATGTTCAACTTCTTTAGCAATTTCTTTAGTTCTTTTTTGAATTTGTTCTCTTGTAAATAAAACTTCTTTTACTAATGGGTGTAATTTTTGCATAGTTTTTATAATTTCCTGCTTTCTAAATATAGTTCTAAAATTAATTGTGCTGCTAAACTATCTTTATATTTTTTTTGTTTTTCTCTAGTTAAATTAGCTTGAATTAAAATATTTTTAGCTATTTTTGTGGTTCTTCTTTCATCAACTTTAATAATTTGATCTTTATTAAAACTTTTATACATATCTAAAAACATTTCAATAACATAATCAACCATTTCAGCACGTTCTCCAATAGTATTATTCATATTTTTTGGATAACCAACTACTATAATACTTGGATTATATTTTTTCAAATAAAGTTCTAGTTGTTTTAAGCCTTGATCAAAGTTATATTCTTCAAATCTAATAGTATCTAAACTTGAAGCAATAACTCCACTACTATAAGCTAATCCAATAGTTTTACTGCCAATATCAAATGCAATAATACTTTGTGTCATATTAAATAAATAACTTGCCTTTCTTATGATTAACTATTAAAATGGTTGTTAATATTGTAAATGATAATAACATAGAAAGAACAACATCAGTTAAAAAATGTTTATTTAATACAATTCTTGACATAGCTACAATTATTATTATTAACCAAGTAACACTAATTCATAAATAAGCTTTTTTATTGATTTTATTAAACAATAATAAAACAAATAATAAGGTTGTTGCTGAATAAGTATGACCCGATGGGAATGAGTTATGTTTTCATGAAGTCCATTTAATATTTCATCAGTTTCTATATAGTTCTAAATCAGTAGGTCTTGGTCTATTAAATAATAATTTTAAAATATTTACTAAAATCAATAATCCTATAATAGTTGTTAATACTATTATGGCTTTATAAATACTTAAATTAGAGTCAATAATAATTTCTTTATTTATATGAAAATAATAAATTAAAATGCTAATAATTATTAGACACAATAAACTACTAATAATTGAATAAACTACACTTTGCTTTTCATACAAAAAGTTAAAAATAACAAATCCTAAAGGAATAACAAAATAGATTAAAGTCTCTATTACATTATTAATCTTTAGTTTATTTTTGAACTTTAAACTTTTTATAAGATAAATTAAAGGTATTGTTAAAGAAATACTTGGAATAAGAACACCAAAATTTGATACAAAAATAGCTAAGCTTAAATTTTCTACTCTTTTAAAACTTGCAATTTTAAAATCATATATGCTTCCTATAATAAATAAACTAATTAAAATAATAAAAACAATTCCTGAATATATGTAGTAATGATTAATTTTATTTTTCATGTAGTTATTTTAACAAAATAAAAAAGAGTAACTAGACCCTTTTTATAAATTATTTATTGCTATTATTATTTATTTAAATTATAAAATGCTTCTAATCCATCATAAATGGCATTTTGTCCAAGTTCAGATTCAATTTGCAATAATCTATTGTATTTAGCAATTCTATCACTTCTTGACATTGAACCAGTTTTAATTTGTCCTGTGTTAAATGCAACAGCTAAATCAGCAATAGTTGTATCTTCAGTTTCTCCAGATCTATGTGATACAACTGCAGTTCATCCTGCTTTTTGAGTCATAGTAATTGCTTCAACAGTTTCACTTAGTGTACCAATTTGGTTTAGTTTAATCAAAGTTGAGTTTGCAGCTTTTTTATTAATACCTTGTTTAATAAATTTAGGATTAGTTGTAAACAAATCATCTCCAACAATTTGAACTTTATCACCAATTTTTTGAGTTAATTTAGTAAATCCTTCTCAGTCAGTTTCAGCTAATCCATCTTCAATTGAAATAATTGGATAATTATTAACAAGTTTTTCTAAATATGAAATCATTTCATCTGAAGTTAATGATCATTCTTGATTAGTTACTTTTTCAATCTTTTTGAAATGATATTTTTTATCTTCTAAATATAATTCAGATGAAGCACAATCCATTGCGATCATAATTCCATCTTTTCCTGGTTTATATCCTGCTTTTTTAATAGCATCAACTAGTAAATCTAAAGCAATTTCAGCTGGAGTTTTTTTCTTAAATGATTCTAAATCATGTTTTTCATATGCTCATTCAAAATTAGGGGCAAATCCTCCTTCATCTCCAACAGCAGTAATATCTTTTTTAGATTTTAATAATGATTTTAAAGCTTGAAAAGTTTCAGAAGATCATCTTAAGGCTTCACTAAATGATTTTGCTCCAACTGGCATAATCATAAATTCTTGAAAATCAATAGCTGAATCAGCATGTTCTCCACCATTAATAACATTTAGCATAGGAACTGGTAGTTTTTTTGCTTGAACTCCACCTAAATATTTATATAATGGTATATCTAATTCACTAGCAGCAGCCTTTGCAACAGCTAAAGAAACAGCCAAAATTCCATTAGCTCCTAATTTAGTTTTAAATTCTGTTCCATCTAAATCTAACATTTTTCTATCTACTGTTAATTGATCTAAAGCATCAATTCCAATTAATTCAGGAGCAATTATTTCATTAACATTTTTAACTGCTTTTAATACACCTTTACCATTATAACGAGCTTTATCTCCATCTCTTAATTCTAAAGCTTCATTAACTCCAGTTGAAGCACCAGAAGGAGCTTTAGCACAACCATATCCACCAAATTCAGTTCAAACCTCAACTTCAACTGTTGGTGTTCCTCTTGAATCTAGAATTTCACGAGCGAAAATTCTTTCTATTCTTGACATAAATATCCCTTTCTGAAAATAAATTCTAATACAAAAATTATTATATTACATAATGAATGTTTATTGTTATTTTTATAGAAAACGAACTATACCTATTAAAGATGATTTTTTATATAATAATTTTATTTTTGTTTAAATGGTGGTCATAGATTTTTATCATTTTCAAAACCAGAATCTTTTGCAAAATTAATTTGAAAAGGTGTTTTTTCTACTTTTCACTTACTTAAATCTTGTTTAAAATTTTTAGCACCTGAAAACATATAATTCATATTTTCAACATTTGATGTATCTCAATTAGAAATATCATAATTAAAATTTTCAGCCCCAAAAAACATTTGAAACATATTTTTTACCTTTTTGGTATCCCACTTCTCAATACCTATAATTTTTTCATTTTGGTTAAATTGAAAAGATTTTTCTAAATTTGTAATAAATTTTGGTAAAAATGGCGGTACTTTTTTTATGTGTTTTGGAATTTGTTTTAATTTATATCCATCTTTTTCTTTTTCATATCCTAAAACTAAAATTTCACTAGAATCATCTGGATTAATAAAATGATCTACCTCGCCTTTTTTATTCATTGTTAATCAATTATAATTTTTTAAAATAAAATTTCTCTCATCTTCAATTCTAGAAAAAATGTTATTTTCAATGTCTTTTTTTATTTTTTTTAAATTAGGAGTTTCATTGTTTGCAGATAAATTATCTATATTTTCTCTTCCTACTTTTTTATCTTTGAAATTTTCCTGATTTTGATCTTTAATTTGATTTTTAACTTTTCTGTTTTCTTTATTATTAAAATTTGAATTATTTAAATTACCTTTTACATTTTTATTCTTAATATCACTACAAGCAACTAAAATACTGCTTGTTGTAACTATTAAGCTAACTGAGCCTAATGCAATTAAGACTTTTTTCATATTTTACTTTCTACTGCTTATCTTTATTTTTAAATGGTGGTCATAAATTTTTATCATTTTCAAAACCAGAATCTCTAGCAAATGCTACAGGAAATGGATCGTTTGAAACATTTCAATCCTTTAAATTTCTTTTAAACGCAGACGCACCATAAAACATATAACCAAAATCAGTTACACCACTAGTATTTCATTTACTAATGTCACCATTAAACTTGCTAGCTTTAAAAAAGGTTTGATACATATTTTTAACTCTTGAAGTATCTCAAGTTTCTATACCATCTATGATTTGATTTTCATTGTTCTTAAAAGCGCCTTCTAAACTTGTTACTACTGGTGGTAAAATTTTTGGAACCTTCTTTACATGCTTAGGAATTTCTTCTAATCTATAGTATTCCTTTTTATTTTTCTTTTCTTTTTTGTATCCTAATATTAAAATTTCGCTAGAGTCTTTTGGATTAAAAAAATGAGGTCTTTTATCTTTTTTAGCATCTTTTCACCATTTAAAAGATTCTTTAATAATTGGTTCTTCATCTTCTATTTCAGCTAAAATGTTGTTACCAATATTTGATTTTGAACCACCGTCAAATTTTGTTATATCAAGTTCTGTTTTTCTTTTGCTTTTTGATTGATCACTTTGTAGCATTTCTTCTTTAGACTCAGAAATGTTCTTTTCTTTGTTTTCTTTTTTAGAATTGGTTTCAGATTCTTCTTTTAATTTTCCTGCTTTATTTTTTATCCCAGCAGGTTTACAAGCAACAACTAAGAAACTACTTGTAGCTATTAAGCTAAAAGAAGTTAATATTGTTAGGATTTTTTTCATACGATTTATCCTTACTGTTAATAATATTCTTATTGTTTATTTTCTTAATTTTATTTTTATTTAATTCAATTTATTTTTAAAATAGAACTTTTAAGTTCTATTTTTCTTATATATTATCCTTGAAAAAATTATTAATTTAAAAATATTTTTACAATATTATTTAGTCTTTATTTTTAATTAATAATTAGTAAAAAACTTAATATTTTAAATTAAAAAATTGTTAATAAAATCTCAATGTAATAAAATTAATATATTGCTTAAATTTAGAGGTGTTAGAATGAATAATCAAAAAATAATAAATATTGCTGTTATTGCTCACGTTGATGCTGGTAAATCTACGCTTGTTGATGCCTTATTAAAGCAAAGTGGGATTTTTAGACAAAATCAAGAAGTAATTGAACAAGTTATGGATTCAAATGATCAAGAAAGAGAAAGAGGAATTACAATTTATTCTAAAAACTGTTCTATTACTTATAAAGATTACAAAATTAATATAGTAGATACTCCAGGTCATGCTGATTTTTCTAGTGAAGTTGAAAGAATTATGAAAACAGTTGACACTGTAATTTTATTAGTTGATTCAAGCGAAGGACCAATGCCTCAAACTAGATTTGTTTTACAAAAAGCTTTAGAAATTGGATTAAACCCAATTTTATTTATTAATAAAATAGATAAAAAAGATCAAAGAAGTTTAGAAGTAGTTGAAGAAGTAATTGAACTATTTTTAGAACTAAATGCAACAGATGAACAACTTGATTTTAAAACTTTATATGGAATTGCAAAAAATGGAATTGCTCAATATAGTTTAGAAGAACAAAGTAATGATTTAACACCTTTATTTGAAACTATTATTAATCAAATTGGGTCTTATCCAATTGAACTATCAAATAATGATTTAGTAATGCAAGTTTCAAGTTTAGCTTATGATAGTTTTATTGGAAGAATTGGAATTGGAAGAATTTTTGAAGGAAATATTAAAGAAAATCAAATCATAAGTATTGTTAAAAATGATAGAACTATTAAGCAAGGAAAAATTACAAAATTAATGGTTTATCAAGGATTAAATAGAGTTCAAGTTAAACAAGCATTTGCTGGAGATATTATTACATTTGCTGGAATTGAAGATATTTCAATTGGAGATACTATTAATAATTTAAATATTATTAAACCATTAAAACCAATTCATATTGAAGAACCAACAATGTCTATGAACTTTTTAGTAAATACTTCACCATTTGCTGGAAGAGTTGGTAAATTTGTTACTTCAAGAAATATTAAAGAACGTTTAGAAAAAGAAGTTGAAGTCAATGTCGGTTTAAGAATTGAACCTTTGATTAATTCTGAAATTGAAGGATTTAAAGTTTTAGGACGTGGAGAATTACATATTTCAGTTTTAATTGAAGCAATGAGAAGAGAAGGTTTTGAATTAGCAATTTCAAAACCAGAAGTAATTTTTCAACGCAATCCAATGACTGGAGATTTATTAGAACCAATTGAAAAAGTAATTATTAATACACCAACTGAATATTCTGGAACTATTATTAACAAATTAAATCAAAGAAAAGGAATTATGTTAGATATGGATTCTGATGGTATTAGAGATAAAATTACTTATTCTATACCATTAAGAGGTTTAATTGGATTTAGATCAGAATTTACAAATGATACTCATGGTGAAGGTATTATGGTTAAAAGTAGTAGTGGGTATGAACTATATAAAGGTGAAATTGTTTCAAGACAAAATGGAGTATTAGTATCAATGGCAAATGGTAAAAGTTTACCTTATGCTTTAAATAATCTTGAAGATCGTGGAATTTTATTTATAGGTCCTCAAGTTGAAGTTTATGAGGGAATGATTATTGGTCAGCATTCAAGAGATAATGATTTATATGTAAATCCAACAACAGCAAAAAAATTAACTAATACTAGAGCTAGTGGGACTGATGATGCTGTTAAATTAACACCAGCTAAAAAAATGAGTCTAGAAGAAGCTTTAGAATATATTTCAAATGATGAGTTAGTTGAAATTACTCCAACAGATATTAGATTAAGAAAACGTTGATTAACTCAAGCAGAACAAAAACAACACAGAAACGATAAATACTAGTTTCTAGTGTTGTTTTTTTAATTTACAAATATAAAATCCATCAGTATTTTCTTCAAAACCAAAAATTTGTTGTTCATAAAGTTTAATCATATCTTTATGCTTATTTAAAAACTTGTTAATTTGATTTTGATTTTCATCTTGATTAATTGTACAAGTTGAATAAACCATTTCACCATTGTTTTTTAAATTATAATAAGCTGATTCTAATAATTCTTCTTGTAGATTAATAATGCTATTTACTTGAATTTGATCAAATCTTAATTTAATTTCTGGCTTTCTTTTAAATACTCCAAACCCTGAACAAGGAGCATCTAATAAAATATAATCAAACTCTTGTCTTTGTTTAATTTTTCTAGCATCCATATTAATTACACTAATATTTAAACAATTTAAACGAGTAATATTTTCTTTAATTAATTTAATTTTTGATTCATTTATTTCATTTGCAACAATATTTCCAGTGTTTTTTAAAATCATTGATAAATGAGTAAGTTTACCACCAGGTGCACTACACATATCTAAAACTTTTGTATTTAAACTTGGATTTAGAATTTGACTAACTAAAATTGAAGCTTTATCTTGAATAGTTATAAAACCATTTTTATACAAATCAGAATTAATAATTGTTTTATTTGCAATTAAACAGTCATTAACATTAGTTTTTTCTAATAAATAAATGTCTTTATATTTATTAAAAAGTTGATCAGATGTAATTTTTAAAGTATTTACTCTAATATATAGTTTTGGTATTTGATGATTATTAACAACTATTTGATTAACAATCTCTTTATCATATTGTTTAATTAGCATCAAATAAAGTTCATAAGAAAAAGAGTGAAGTATGCATAATTCCAAGTCTTTATTATCTAAATTAATTTCTAAATATTTATCTTTAAATCTTAAAAACTTATTCAAAATAGCATTAATAAAATTAGCTTGTTTTTGACTAGTAGTTTTTATTAAATTTACACTTTCATTAACAATAGCATAATTTGGAATACTATTTAAATAAATCATTTGATATAAACTAATTAATAAAATAACTTGCAAATCAATTGAAGTTTTTTTAACATCAATTAATTTGGCTAATAAATAATCTAAATGAATTTTATTACTAATAACTCCATGCACTAAATTAAATACAAAATCTTTATCTTGCTGATTTAAATTTTTTTTACTAATTTTATTTAATAAAACATTTGAATAAGCTTTATTAACAAAAACTTTTTTTAAAATATCAAAAGCAATAGATCTAGAATTCATCGTTATTATAATGTTTTTGTTCAACACTAAAGAAATTAATTTTAAACATTAATTTTTGAATTTTAAAATCAACAAAATCTTTATCTAGTAATTTAGAAAAATCACCATGTCCTAAAACTTTGTGATACACCTTTTTAGTTAATAATTTAATTAAATAAGTTTCAGCATCAAAGTTTTTAGCTTTATTTTTTTCTTCTTCATTTTTAGCTAATAATTTAACATTAGTTTCTCAATTATTAACAAAATACATATATTTTTCTTTAACAATTTGTTCAACAATTTGTTCTAATCTTTCATATACAGTTGGAGTTTTTATATCAGTTAAACCTTCTAAATGTAAAACATCAGTAATTTTAGCAACAGCATTAGCTACATTATCATTTTCAATTACATATTGATAATTGTGTTTTAAAGGAATTTCTAATAAAGCTTTATCTAGTCGTGCTTTTATTTTTTCTTCATCTTCAGTTTGTCTTCCTCTAATTCTATTAGCTAATTCAGTTAGATTTGGAGGCATTAAAAAAATAGATAAAACATTTGCTTCTTTATTTAAAACTTGAGTAGCCCCATCTACTTCAATTTCTAAAATAACATTATTACCTTTTTTTAATTCTTGTTCAACATATTTTCTAGGAGTACCATAAGAATTACCAACAAAATGTGCATACTCAATTAATTCATCATTAACAATGGCCTTTGCAAATTCTTCATTTGAAACAAAAAAATAGTTTACTCCATTAATTTCACCATTTCTAGGTTTTCTTGTTGTCATTGAAACTGAATATTTCAAACGTAGGTCTGGATTTTGTAAAAGTTCTCCATTAACTGAACCTTTACCAACTCCACTTGGTCCTGAAATTATGATCATTTTACCTTTTTTCATTTTTACTTTTCCAATCTAAATATGTACAAATATTTTTTATTATAATCTTTAAATTTTAATAAACTTAGATCTTTAATTTTAGTTAAATCTAATTGCTTGTTTGTTTCACTAATTATAATTGCTCAATCATTTAATAAATTATTATTGATTAAAAAATCAAAAACTACATAATAATAGTCAATTTGTTTAAAAGGTGGATCTAAATATACTAGATCTACTTTTTGATGTTGAATTTTTAATAAATTTAATAATTCTAAATAATCTTTTTGATATAAAACATAATCACTAGTTGGAATTTTTTTTAAATTAAAAGAAATAATTTTGTTAGCATCTTTATTTAAATCATTAATAATAGCAAATTTAATTCCTCTACTTAATCCTTCAATAGATAAAGAACCAGAACCACCAAATAAATCTAAACTTGTTTTATTTTCAAAAATAAAATAATTACTAATTATGTTAAACATATCTTCTTTAATTCTTGTTAAAGTTGGTCTTGTTATTGATGAGTCTAAAGTTTGTAGTTTCATCTTTTTATACTTACCAGAAATTATATGCATAATTACTCCAATCATTTATATTTAATTATAACAAATCTATTTTGCTATAATATGGATGTAATGGAGCATAAATATGGATAAAAGTTATTTGTTACAAGATCAAATTCCTTCAAATAGTTGATTAGTTAAAGATCATAAAAAAGAAATTATAAGAACAAAATCTACTAAAATTATTGACCCTACAAATTTAAGTAATGATGAAGAATTAGTATTAAAAAAGCTAATTGATTTTGTTACTTTTAGTCAAGATGAAAATAATAACAATATAAATAATAAAGACTATTTGCGTCCAGCTGTTGGACTAGCAGCTCCACAAATTGGTGTTAATAAAGATATGTTTTATGTAAGATTTCAACTTGATAATAATAAAATAGAACAATATGCAATGATTAATACAAAACTAATTTCAACTTCAACTCAAATTGCTTGTTTAAAAAATGGTGAGGGTTGTTTAAGTGTTGATAATGATCATCTAGGTTTTGTACCAAGACATTATAAAATTGTTGTTCAAGGTTATGATTGACTAACTAAACAATATCTAACTTTAACTTTAAGAAACTATCAAGCAATAGTTTTTCAACATGAAATGGATCATAACATTGGTATTCTTTATTATGATCATATTAATAAAACTGACCCTTTATATAAAGACAATAGTTGAATTATTATTGAATAATTTAAAATTATTGTCTTTTACTTGCATTAAATTAGATGAATATATATAATATTAACGTTTAAGAAAGAAGCACGTGCTCACCATTAGCTACAAGTGAAATGGTAATAACTTTTTTTATTTTAGTTATATGCAAAAAATGTGCTTTCTAATTCTTTAATGGCACATTTTTTTATTTTAAGGAGAACTGGATGGAAAACAGAAACAGAAATTCAAGACCAATAAAAAATCAAGATCCTGTTAATGAGTTTATAAGAGCTCACCAAGTACTAGTTATTGATGAAGACAAGCAAAATTTAGGAGTTATGTCAAAAAGACAAGCTTTAGAAATAGCAAAATCCAAAAACTTAGACTTATATCAAGTTGGAGTACAACCAGATGGTACTGTAATTACTAGAATTGTAAATTTTGGTAAATTAAAATATGAACAACAAAAAAAATCTAAAGAAGCTAAAAAACATCAAACTAAAATTGAAAACAAAGAAATTAGAATTACAGTTAATATTGGAAAACATGATTTAGAAACAAAAGCAAGAAAAGCAAAAGAATTCTTAGAAGAAGGAAGTCGTGTTAAAGTTTCTTTAAAATTTAGAGGTAGAGAAGTTGTATATCTTGATTTAGGACAACAAACATTAAACAATTTTTTTGAACTAGTTAGTGATGTTGGTAAAATGGAAAAAGAAGCTAAGTTAAATGGTAAATTCCTAGATATGTATATTGTGCCTAAGAAAAATTAGTTAAGAACAAAGGAGATATTAGATTATGCCAAAAATGAAAACTAAAAAGTCTTTAGCTAAACGTGTTACTGTTAAATCAAATGGAACACTAAAAAGAGCTAAAGCTTATAGATCACACCGTGCAACAGGTAAAACTACTAAGCAAAAAAGACAACTAAGTAAAGCAACAATTATTAGTAAAGTAGATATGAAAAATCTAAAAGGGCTTTTACAATAATAGGAAGGTAATAAGAATATGGCAAGAGTTAAATATGGAAAAGTAACTAGAGCAAGAAGAAAACGTTGAATTAAACTTGCTAAAGGTTATTTTGGAACTAAAAAATCATCATATAAAAAAGCACACGAACAAGTAATTCGTTCAATGGCTTATGCATTTATTGGTCGTAAAGAAAGAAAACGTGATTTTAGATCATTATGAATTGTTCGTATTAATGCTGCAGTTAGACCAGAAGGTTTATCATATTCAACATTTATGCACGGTTTAAAATTAGCTAACATTAATATTAATAGAAAAATGCTTTCAGAATTAGCTATTAATAATAGTGAAGAATTCAAACAAATTGTTCAACAAGCCAAAAAAGCTTTAAATAAATAATTAGATCTCTCTTAGGGGAGATTTTTTTAACTAGTAATTTTATTTAAAAAACCAAGAAAAAAGTTAATTTAGCATTGATTTATATTAAAAAACTATTTATTATTTAATATTGGCAAAAACTTTTTGACTATCTTTTGATAGTAAAATTAATATAATGTAAAACAAAAAAAGGAGGGCAAACATGCTAAAAATAATCGATCAACCAATTAAATTTTTAACATCTTGATTAGAAATTATGTTTGTTCTTTCTCAAATCAATAAAATTGTTTTAGAAACTGAAAGTCTCTCCCTTAAGTAGAAGTCTAATGACTTCTTTTGTTGTTAAAATTCTAATCTTTTTTACAATAAATTAAGGAGAAAAATGGAAAATAATATATTAGAGTTAAGAAATGTTACTAAAGAATATGACGGACAAGTTGTATTAAAAGGTATCAGTTTTAATGTTAAAGAAGGTGAGTTTATCACCCTTTTAGGTCCTAGTGGTTGTGGAAAAACTACAATTTTAAAAATTATCGGTGGATCTCAAAAACCAAATAGTGGAGAAATTTTATTTGAAGATAAAAATTTAATTCCAATTCCAATCAATAAACGTCAATTTAATACTATATTTCAATCATATGCTTTATTTCCACATTTAAATGTTTTTGATAATGTGGCTTTTGGTTTAACTATTAAAAAAACTAAAAAAGACATTATTGAACGCGAAGTAATGCGACAAATTCGCCAAGTTGGTTTAGAAGGATATGAAAATAAAAAAATAGATGAACTTTCTGGTGGTCAAAAACAAAGAGTAGCAATTGCTAGAGCTTTAGTTATGAAGCCAAAAGTTTTATTACTAGATGAGCCAATGGCTGCTTTAGATGTTAAATTAAGAAAAACTATGCAAGAAGAATTAAAGCGTTTACAACAAGATATTGGAATTACTTTTATAATGGTAAGTCATGATCAAGAAGAAGCTTTAAGTATGAGCGATCGTATAGTTGTTATGAATCAAGGTACAATTCAACAAATAGGAACACCTGAAGAAATTTATAATGAACCAGAAAATGCTTGAGTTGCTAACTTTATTGGTAGTTCAAATATTATTACTGATGGAATATTTTTAGAAGATAATAAAATTAAATTTGATGGTAAAGTTTTTGAATGTATTGATACTAACTTTGGTGAAAATGAATCATCAATTGATATTATTATTAGACCTGAAGATATTATTATTAAAAACCCAAATAACGGATTTTTTAATGCAAAAGTTATTAAAACAACATTTAAAGGAATTCATTGAGAAGTAGTTGTTGAAACTAGTAAAAAAAGACAATGAATTATTCATACAATTAATGAATATGATATTGATCAACAAGTTTCAATTAAATGAAAACCAGCCAACGTTCATGTTATGTGAAAAGAGGTTGATAATTAATGGAAAATAAAAATCTAAAAGATAATAGTGTAATTGAAAATAAAATTATCAATCAAGATGAATTAGAACAAGTTATTGAAACTATTGAAAAACAAAAAAAACGCGAATCTTTAAGATTAAAAGTTAAAGATGTTAATCATTATTTATCAAAAACTAAATTATTTCATTTTTCAAAAGATAAAGTGTGACCAATTTTAGCTCCATTTATTTTAGTAATGTTAATTTTAGTAATTCTTCCTTTAGTTTCAATCTTGATTTATGCTTTTATTCAACCAGCAGATGGAATTACATTATTTAAAATCTCTTTTGAAAAATTTGCTAAGTTATTTACAAGTAATGGTATTTTATATTCATTATTTTTATCTATTTTATATGCAATTGTTGCTGGAATGTTATGTGTTTTAATTGGATATCCAATTGCTTTAATGATGGCACAAATGAAGTCAAAAATTTTAGCAAGAAACATGTGAGTAATTGTAACAATGCCTATGTGAATTTCTATGCTTTTAAAAGTATTAGGATTACAGACTTTATTTTATTTATTAGCTGATTTTGCAATAGGAACACCAATTGCTATTATTATTGGTATGACTTATATGTTTTTACCTTTCGCAATTGCTCCAATTTATGATTCACTAGAGTCAAGACAAACTGATTTAGAAGAAGCTGCTTTAGATTTAGGGGCTTCAAAATTTAGAACATTTTGATCTATTACTTTAAGATCATCTATGCCTGGAGTATTAACTGCTTTTAGTTTAGTGCTAGTTCAAGCTGCTACTAGCTTGATTGTTGTTCATTATATGGGTGGAGGACGAATTTATTTAGTTTCTGCTGCTATTGAATCTTATTTTTTCCAAGGAAATGACTTTGGATATGGTGCTGCTGTTTCAGTAGTTTTAGCTATTTTAGTATTTGGTTTAATGCTTGTTATGAAACTAATTAGTAATAAATTTGAAATGAAAGGAAATAAAAGAAAATGAAAAAACTCTTAAAAAGAAGTTATTTTGCTTTTGTTTTGCTATTTATTTATGCACCCATTTTAGCAATGGTGATTTTTTCATTTAATGATGGAGATACTACTATTAAATGAACTCATGCTAGTTTTTCTTGATATGAATCATTTTTTAAAAATTCACCTTTTATAAAATCAATTATTACTTCTTTATTTGTTGCTGTAATTTCAACTGTAGTTTCACTAGTAATTGGAACTTTAGCAGCAATTGGATTAAGTAGAGTTAATAGAGTAACTAGAAATAAATGAGTTTCAATTGCAAATATTCCTTTAATTAATGCTGATGTAATCACAGCTGTATCACTAATGATCGTTTTTTTAATTATGGGATTAAAATTTGGAATATTAACTTTAATTATGGCTCATATTTCATTTAATGTTCCTTATGTTTTAGTTACAATTATGCCTAGATTAAAAAAAATTGACCCAAGTTTAATTGATGCTAGTTATGATTTAGGTGCTAAAAATCACCAAGTAATGTTTAAAGTAATATTACCTATTTTAAAACCAGCAATTATTACTGCAGCTGCTATTGCTTTTGCAATGAGTTTTGATGATTTTATTATTTCTTATTTTACTGGTGGTATGCAAACTAATGTTTCAACATTTATTTATACTGCTAAAAAAACTAGACCATTTATTTTTGTTTTTGGTACTTGTTTAGTTTTAGTGATTGCTTTATCTATTATTACTTGAAATACAATTAATTTAATTAGACAGTCTCGTTTAGAAACTAAACAAAAATTAATTAATAATAATTACAAACTAAAAACAATTTCTAAATTAAATAAACAATTAAACGAACTAAGTGAAGTTTTAAAAACTAAAACTATTATTAAAAAATCTCATAATCTTTCTTTATGGTTTAAATACTTTATTTTAAAAACTAAGATTTATTTTTATAAATTAAAAAGTTTAGACAAAAAAATCTCAAAATTACAATGAAAGCAATATAAATTAAAATCAAAAATTCAAAAAGAAGAAAGATATTATTCAAGATTAAAAAAATCAGAAAAAAAATTAAAGCAATTAATTAAACTATTTAGTAGTGAAAAAGATGTTAAAAAAGCTGCTAAATTAAGTTTACAAATTGAGACTTTACAAGAAAAAGTAGAATTTTTAAAAGACCAAATTGAAGTAATTAAAGAACGTGAGCAAACTGCTAATTTAAAAGTTAAAAAATTACAAAATAAGATTAAACTATTAAAACAAGATTTATCTCAAGAACAAAAACCTTCTAAAAAATTAATTAATTGATATAATAAAAAAATTAAATACTTTGAAGAATGAATTATTGAACTTGAAGAAGGTAAAGATTATTACAAATTAAAATTGGTTGTTGAAAAATTAAAAAACTTACAAAATATTAAAAAGAATAAAATTAATGAATTAACTGATCAATTAAATATATTAATTAGTAAAATTTATATTCCTATTTTAGTTACTAAAGATATTGATTTAAAAATTCAAAACACAACTGATTTAGAAGTTTTAAATAATTTAAATCAAAAAAGACAAATTATTATTGATAAATTTACTAAAGTCTATAGTCAAAAAATTGATAAAACTACAATTTTAATTCAAAAGATTGATAAAAAAACTGATAAGCTAAAAAGTAAATTATTACCAAGTCAAAATGAGAATATATCTCACTTTAGATCATTTTTTTCAAAATCTTGAAAAGCTATTTTGATTTCACTTATTGGAATTGGAGCTTTTAGTGGATTAACTGCTGCTTATGTTTTAAATAATATTTATGATTTGGTTGTTGCTAACTGGGGAGAATATATTGACCCTTCACTAATTGGTGAATTCGAACAACAAGCAAGTAAGAAACATAATAAAAGAATTAGAATTAATTATCAAATTTATAACTCAAATGAAATTTTATATAATAAACTTCATACAGTTGATTATGATATTATGATCCCAAGTGATTATATGGTTCAAAGACTAGCTTCAGAAAATTACTTACAAAAAATTGATTACAGCAAGTTAAATATTTGAGGAGAATTTAATAGTCAGAATTTCAATAAAAATCACGAAAATAATAATGATTATAAAAAACTAAAAGTAAATAAAAGCTTATTAGAATTAATGACTAAATCTCCTATTAATAGAGAAGATGAAACTAAAGAAATAATAACAAAAAATCCTAAAGGAACATATTTAAATACTAATTCTATTTTAGATTATTCAATTCCATATCTATGAGGTGATTTAGTAATTGTTGTTAACCCAACTGAATCAAATATAAAATTTCTAGAAAATTCTGGAATTAAATTTAAGAACAATAATGGTACTAATGATAATAAAAACAAAATAGAAATTGATAATTCAACATTGTCTTGAGATATTTTATGAAAAGCTGCAAAAGCTGGTAAAAAAGTAGCTTTAAATAATGATCCAAAAAATGTATTTATGTTAGGATCACAAAAACTTTATCAAAAAGTTAACCTAACAAAAAAATCTGAAATTGATGCTGTTGGTAAAGAATTATCTGATTTATTATCAAATACTGGTGTTTCATTACATAGTGATGATCTAATAAGTTTAGTAGTTAGAGAAAAATTTGATTTTGCTGTTATGTATAATGGTGATGCTGCTTATGCCAATTATGTTCATAATGAAGGTGATGAAGATTATGAAAAGGCCGAAAAATCTATAAATTATATTTATGGAAGACCAAATAAAAAACATGATTCAAACAATAGATATGAATCAACTAATGTATTTTCAGATAATATAGTTATTTATAAAGATGCTCAAAATTTAGATTTGGCATATGAATTTATTAATTTCTTATATGATAATTCAACAAAAATAACTGAATATGTTGGAGTAACTTCACCATTAGATTCAACAATTGAAGAAATGACATCTGCTCCTTCTAATAAAAATGAAGAACAAGAAGATGGTGAAGAAAATGAAGGTGGAACTTATCACAACTTCAAAAATCTTTACGATCCAATAACTCATCAAAATGCAAATAATTATCAAACTAATAATGAACAATTATCATTTACATATAATGGTAAGATTGATGAATACCTAGTTAATAGTTTTAATAATTTACTTGCTAATAAATAGAAAAAAACCTGGGATTTCCAGGTTTTTTATATGTTTTTCTTTTTATTTAGTAATCTACTGAAATCCAAGACAAATAAAAAAATAATAAAACGCTTTTAAAAATAAAAAAAGGGTCGGGGTGACGTACACTTAACCGACACTTGTTGCCGGGGTGACGTACACTTAACCGGCATGAACCTTACTTTTATACTAACATAATATGTAAAAAAATAAATACTTTTTTTGTTTTTTTTGTTTTTTTTACTTTTTATTAATAAAGTTTTACAATTTATAAAAATCTTCTAATTTTATTCCCATTTCATTCAATATTTCATTAAATAATACAGTTTCAAATTTGTCATTAAATTTATTAAAAAGCATAATTATTTCTTCTTTTAACGAGATAAAATTATTTCTAGTCAAAATCATTTTTAAAAATACAAAGACAATTGCTAGCTTTAAATCTCCATAAAAATTATAACCTATCATCTCTGAAATATCTTTTGTTGAAACTCTATCAAATTTTATGTTATACATTCTTTCTTCGTGAGCACAAACATTTCTTACAATATTTAAAATTTTTAATAGTGATAAAAAAGAGTCACTTCTAAATCATAAATTATTTTCTTTATTATTTTGTTCTAAGAATCTATTTACATAAAAAAGTATAATATTGTTTTTGTCATCATCTTTTAGAATCCTAAACATATATACCATATTACCAAAAGATAAAATATTAACAACCACTCATAATGGAGCATGACCATATTGTTTTATATAATGTTTAATATAATTAGTTTTTTCACTCTTTGAAACTATTGTTTGATTGATAGTTGATATAAAATTTAAAACATCTATATAATTGTCTTTATAATTTTCTGGATATAAATATGAGTCTATTCTATTATTTTTATTATATTTTTTACTAAAATTATATGCAATTGTAGTCTTAAAATCTCTTTCAAAAATTGATATGTATTTTAATAAAATAGATCTTAATTCTCTATCAAATAAAAATAATGAATATAATTCGTTAAAATTTGTATTTTCAATGAATATATCTTGTTTATTATCTAAAGACTTTTTTAAAAATAAGTCTTTATAACCATTAACAATATTATAATAATTTTCTTGTTTTAATATTTCTATTGCTTTTTGTTCATTTGTAATTATTAATCCACGAGATTTTAAAATTTAAATTTGCTCTTGAAAAGTTTTAAATTCTTTTGGTCTTTTCATTTATATCTCCATTCTGTCAAACTATAGAATTTTATGTTTCATATTAAAAATATTTTTACCTTTTCTTTATTTACTATATTTAATAAATAGAAAAAAACAACTCCTAAAAGTTGTTTTAATTAATCTTTTGATTAAAATATTTAAAGTTTGAATTAATACAAAAAAATAAATGTATGTTACTGATTTAATATAAAAAGTTCTAGTTAAAATGTATTTTATGAACTTAATCAACATTATAGCATCACAAAATTTTAATATATATTTTTATACTTATCCTAATCAGGGTTCAAATAATACTAAACAAAATATAATGTTTGCAAATATTAACCCAAAAATAGGAACTTTTTTAAGATATAAAAATAAACTTATAATAATTCCAATTGGAACATAACAATATAATGCAATTAGTCTTCAGCTTGTAAAAAACTTCATACTTTGATTTGGTTTATTTGGATCTATAAACTTTCAATATTCGCTAACTGATTCATTAAATACAAAGTATGGAAACATACAACTTATAAATATTTCAATAGCCAAAGCAATAATAATTCCAGCTACAACTGGATTCATAATATCAATTAATTTTTTAAAAAATGTTGATTGATGAAATTTTTGAGAATATTTTATAGCAATCATCATCATAAAAATAGCAGGTAAAACAAATGCTAAATAAGTAAAAATCATTGCAACAAATCCTCATCATTGCCCTTGAGCAATCATATAACCAGTAATTGCTGCAAACTTTGGACTTAAAATTCCTGGTGTTGAATTTGATACAGCAAAAACTGTATTTATAAATTCTTCAGAAATTTCAATTTTAAATCAACTATTTAATGATTTTCATAATCACACAAATATTGGCATAAAAACTTGACCACCACCAAATACTGATAATGAAACAAATATTAATAAAACTAATGTAACTAAAAAAGCAATAAAACTTAACATTATTCTATTCCTTTCTTAATTTCATTTGAATCAACTTTTTTTGATTTTTTACTTCTAATTATAAAAATAGTTGAATAAATTGCTATTACTAAAATCATTACTAATATTGGAACATTATAAGGTGTTGGAACAAATAATGAAAAAATTAAAGTAGTTAAAAATAAAACTAATCATAAGCTTAATTTCATTACTTTTTTTCCCTTTTTAAAATAGTTATAACCAAATCCTAATAACGCTCCTGTAATTGCAATTAATACCCCAAGTTGAACAACTATTAAATATTGAGTAGGTATTTTATTAAAAGCAAAAACTAATCCTATAGCAAAAAAAGTATGTGGCATTGAAGCTAAACTAACAACTAAATAAGCTTTAAATTTAGATAAAGATTTAAAAGCAATATATGCTGTTGTTTGAATAGCAGCTGGTCCTGGTAACATATTTGTTAAGACTACATTTTGATGAAATTCATCTTCATCTAATCATTTATATTTATCAACTGCATATCTTTTAATAACTGGCATAATTGCATTACCACCACCAAAACCAACAAAAGTAATTAATAGTATAAATAAAAAAATGTTTCAAAATGTTGGTGGTTTTATATATTCTTTTTTATTCATAAAAAATCCTATGCTTTATTTTATCTATATTAAATATTATAAAAATGTAATATCAAATTGTTAAAAACATCTTGATTAATAGGCTAATACTAATATGTTTTTTAGATTTAATTTTAAAGATATGTAAGGAAAAAGTGTGTAAATACACAGAAATTCCTTATACTTAAAACTAGCTAATCTTACTTTTTAGTATAATAATAAGGAAAAAGTGTGTAAATACACAGAAATTCCTTGAGGTGCTTATGATAATAAATAGAGATTTTTACTTAAATCAGTTAATAAATAAAATGAACAACAGCAAAGTAAAAATAATTACTGGAATTAGAAGATGTGGCAAATCATTTTTATTATTCAATTTGTTTTATAAATATTTAATTTCTATAAATATTCCATCTGATCAAATTATAAAAATATCTCTAGATGGCTATGATAATAGAATGTATAGAACACCAACTACTTTAAATAACTTTATACAAAGTAAAATAACAAATAAAAATAAAAAATATTATTTATTAATTGATGAAATTCAATATTGCGAGCCAGAAATAAATGAGTTTGCTCCAAATACAGAAAAAATTACTTTTGTAGATGTTCTTTTAAGTTTTTATAATAATCCAAATCTTGATGTTTATGTAACTGGAAGTAATTCAAAAATGCTATCTACAGATATACTTACTCAATTTAGAGGTAGGGGTGATGAAATATCTTTAAATACTTTATCTTTTTTTGAAATATATGATTTATTTGAGAATAAAGACAAAGCATTAAAACACTATATGTTATATGGTGGGTTACCAGCTATTTATAATCTAAAAACAGACGAAGAAAAACAAAAGTATTTAAAAAATACATTTAATGAAACATATATTAAAGACATATTAGAAAGAAATTCTCTTATTAGTGAAACTGGTGAAATTCTAGATACTTTGTTAAATTTTATCTCTTCAGCAATTGGATCATTGACAAATCCCTTAAGACTTGCAAATCGTTTTATGTCTGAAAAAAATATTAAAATCAATTCTACAACCATATCAAAATATTTAAATATCTTTAAAGAATCTTTTTTAATTAGAAGCTCTATTAGATATGATGTAAAAGGTAACAAATATTTTAACACACCTTTAAAATATTATTTTACTGATATTGGCTTAAGAAATGCAAAGCTAAGCTTTAGACAATATGAAGAAAACCACATTATGGAAAATATTATTTATAACGAACTTTATAGAAGAGATTTTAATATTGATATAGGAATTGTTGAAATACAACAAAATCAAAATAATAAAAGAACAAGAACAACACTAGAAATAGATTTTATAGCAAGTAAAAATCATCAAAAATATTATATTCAATCAGCATATAGTATTTGAGATTCTCAAAAAAAAGAGCAAGAAACAAGATCACTAAATAATGTAAATGATAGTTTTAAAAAAATTGTTGTTGTATATGAAGATATAATTCCATGACATGATAATAATGGTATTTATTATGTTGGTTTAAAAGAATTTTTATTAGATGAATCTATTTTAAATAATTAAAAAACATATTTCATGACATTGATTCTAACAATAATATTTAATTTTATAATACTAGTTAAATTTCTTTATAATTAATGTTAAGGCCAAATCATTTTTAAAATATATAGGAGAATATATGCTTAAATTTAACGATAAAAAAGAAGATTTAACTTTAATTTGTTTAACTGATGTTAATAATAAGCCTTATGTAGTAGATACTGATTTATCAACTTCATTTATTAGTGACGAAAAAACTTTTTATATGGTAATTAAAAAAGATCAAAAGGATTTATTTAGAAAGCTAAAAATTGCTTTTAAAAATTTTGTTTTAGAAAATAAATACAATATTAATATTGATGTTGATTCATTTTTTAATTTATTAAATGAATGTGATTGTAAAGAAAAATTAATTAACACAATTTATGAAACAATTGCTTTTGAAACATATGATCAAATTAGTTATAAAAAAGATAATAAGCCAAATAAAGTAGTATATAACTTATTAACTAGTTTTGATGTTAAAAATTTAGAAGAAAAAGAAGCTATTAAAATGGAGTTTGTAAACTTTGCAAGAATGTTACAAGATACTCCACCAAACATTGCAACAAGTGAATATTTAGCTGAAAAAGTAGTTCAAAAAGCAAAAGAAATTGATGGACTTAAAGTTACTGTTTTAGGTAAAAAAGAAGCTACTAAATTAGGAATGAACTTATTTTTAGCAGTTAATGCAGGATCAATATATGAACCACAAGCTGTAGTTTTAGAATATGTTGGTGATGAAAATGAACCAAAAAAAGCTTTAGTTGGAAAAGGAATTACTTTTGATAGTGGTGGGTATAATTTAAAACCAACTAAGTATTTAGAAGGTATGAAATTTGATATGTCTGGAGCTGCTATTATGCTTTCAACTGTTATGGCATTAGCTAAAATGAAAGCTAAAGTTAATGTTGTTGGTATTGGTATGTTTACAGATAATAGAATTGGATCAACTGCTACTTTACCTCAATCAGTTGTTAAATCTATGAATGGATTAACTGTTGAGATTGATGATATTGATGCTGAAGGAAGATTAGTATTAGCTGATGGAATTACTTATGTAATTAGAGAAAAGCAAGCAACTGAAATTTGAGAAGCTTCAACTTTAACTGGATCTGTTGTTTCAGCTTTAGGAAGTTATGCTACTGGAGTATTTACTCATTGTGATAAGAGATGACAATTAGTTAAAAGTGCTTCAAAATTTAGTGGTGAAAGAATGTGAAGATTACCACTGTATGAAGAGCACTTAGAAGAAGTTAGAAATGATGCAATTAATGCTGATATTACAAATGCTACAAAAAACTATGAAGCAGAAAGTTCAAAAGCAGCTAGTTTTTTAAATGAATTTAGAGAAGATAGACCTTATGTTCATTTTGATATTGCTGGAACTGATAGTATTAAAGGTAGAGGTCAAGGAGTTTTAGTTAGAACTCTATTTGAAATATTTAATAAATAAATTAAGGAAAATATTATGAAATTAAAAAACTGAACATTTTATAAAGCAAAACAATTAGTAAAATTAAACGAATCTAATCAAGTTCTAGAAGATATAGCTGTTTTAATTTTAAGACCAGATATTAATAAAGAAAAAACGCTTTTAGCTATTGGTTTAGATAAAAAAGTAGTTAATTCACTAATTATCGATTTACAAAATAAAGTATTTGAAGAAAATGAATTATTTGAAATTTTTAAAGAAAATATTGGATTTGTTTCAACTGAAGAAATTAGTGAAATTGATGCTAAAGGATTAAATTTATCAACTCCAATTCATCAAGATAACATTAAATCAATTATTAAGATTTATAACTTATTTTTAAATGTAGAACCAATTGAATTTGATACTAAAGACTATCAAGATTTAGAAAATATTCAAAACCAAGAAGATGTGTTCACTAACGTTGATTTTGAAAATATTCCATTACCTGCTTTATTACAAACTTTAAATGTTGGTATGGAAAATTATAAACAAAGAGTTGAAGAAATCTTTGAATTAAATGGAAAAGAATCTATAAACAAAAAATTAGAACTAGTTAATATTCAATCTAATTTAATTGCTTTTTTTGATCAAGCATTAAGAAAAATGGATGAAATCATTACTAAACTAAGTGAACAAAATGCCGAATTAATTAAAAAACTAGAAAGTCAGGAAAAATAATGAAAAGACCTGAAGCCTTAAAAGAATATAAATGAGATTTTGATTACTTATATAAAAATCAAGATGAATGAAAAAATGATTTAAATTATTTAATTGAAATTTCTAAAGAATTTAAAAATTTTAAAAATAAATTACATGAAAAAGAAACTTTTTTAAAATGTTTAGATTTAGAAGAAAAAGTTGATTTTATTACAAACAAACTTTCAACTTATACAAGAATGGGAGACACTAATCAAGCTGATGAAGTTTATAGAACTTTAGAAGCATTATTAATGAATGCTTTACAAGATATTGAAATTGAAACTTCTTTTATTTCACCAGAAACTAAAAAAATTGGTTTTGAAACTATTTCTAAATGATTAAAAGAAACTAAAGGATATCAAAGATATTTATATGGTTATGAAAAATTCTTTGAACAAGCAAAACACATTTTAAGTGAGCATGATGAAGAATTATTATCAAAAATATCTAAGGGTTATACTGCAATTTCAGGGATGTATGATACTTTAGCTTATGCTGACAGACAAGAAGAAATAATTAACTATAAAGGTATTGATCAAACATTAACTAATTCTTTATTTTTAGAAATTTTACAAGATTCAGATCCAATTAAAGATCAACAATTAAGACTAAAAGCAAGTGAAATCTTTTCAAAAAACTTTAGTTCTAAAAAACATAGTTTTGCTTTAATTTATGAAGGAATTTTACAATCAGATTATGAAGATACTAAATTAAGAAGTTATGATTCAAGCTTACAAGCTAGTTTAAGCTCTGATTCAATTTCTATTGATATTTATTTAAAACTTTTAGAAATTGGTAAAAAATATATTAAACCTTTAGAAGACTTTTTACTACTAACTAAAAAACATTTTAAATTAGATAAGTTTTATCCAAGTGATAGACAATTAAAACTAGTTAAAGAATATGATCAAACTTTTACAGTTGAACAAGCAAAAGAACATATTAGAAAGGCTTTAAGCATATTAGGTGAAGAATATTTAAAAAATCTTGAAATTGCTTGAGGGCCAAACAAAATTGATTATTATGAAGATACTAATAAAAGAGATGGTGCTTATTCAACTGGTGGACATGGTGTTGATCCAATTATTTTAATGAACTGAGATGATAAATTAAATTCAGTTAACACTTTAGCTCATGAATGTGGTCATTCTGTTCACACTTTATTTTCAGAACAAAACCAAGTTTATCCACTAAGTCAATATCCAATTATTTTAGCTGAAGTAGCTTCAACTATTAATGAACACTTATTATTTGATTACATGTATAAAAATGCTAAGTTAAAAGAAGAAAAAATTTACTTATTACAAGAAAGAATCTTTAATTTAGTTTCAACATTCTATAGACAAATTCAATTTGCTGATTTTGAATATAGAGCAAGCCAACTAGTAAGTAAACAAACCCCTTTAACTAGTGAAGTTTTAAATAATTTATTTAAAGAAGTTGAAGATGATTATGGTTATAAAGTATTTGACAAATTAGATGATAATACTAAATCAGGTTATGGATGACCTAGAATTAGTCATTTTTTCCACTCACCATTTTATGTTTATAAATATGCAATTGATGTAACTGCTAGTTATAAATTATATGATGATATTAAAAATGGAAACATTCAAACTACACTTGACTTTTTAAAAGCAGGTGGTCACAAAGAACCTTTAAAAATTATGCTAGATGCTGGTATTGATTTTAATAAAGAACAAACTTATTTACCTTTAATTAATGGAATTAGTGATTATATTAAAGAATTACAATCATTATTAGAAGAATAATAAAAAATCTCGGATTATTTCCGAGATTTTTTTTACAAATATTTAATTGAAGAAGTTTCAAAATGATCTAAATTAATAGTGTGTTGAGTAATTTCAATAATATTATTATTTTTATCATATAAAACTGAATATCTACAAATCACATAATCTTGATGATTATCAACTAAAAGATTTCTAGTCATTTGATCTTTTAATTTAGCTTCTATTATAGAAGTTAGTTTAAAAGGTTTAATAGAATTTTCTTCTAGATATTCTATTAAAGACTTTTTAATCTTTTCAACATCTATATTGTTAGTAAAAAGATTTTTATTTAAAAATGATTTTGCATATCTTACTGGTAAATCATTTACATAAAATACTTTAATATATGAAAAATAATCATCAGGATTAAAATCAATACTTAAATGTAATTTATTTATAATTGTAACTAAATTACTAGTATCTAATTCAGTTTTAATAAAAACTTCTTGTTTATTTGTAAATAGTTGATTTCTAATTGATTTAATTCTATTAAATGAAAAGTCAGGATTTATAAAATAGCCTGCTCCTTTTTCTGATTTAATTAAGCCTTTTGTTTTTAAATCTGAAAAAGCACTTCTTACAGTTCCCCTACTTACTTTAAATTTAGTTACTAAAAAGTATTCACTTGGTAAAGGAGTTTTAAAATCAACTTTTTTATGCTCAATCAAATCTAATAAATAGTTAACAATTTTTTGACGTTCTGTAATTTCTTTATTTTTCTTATCTTGCATAAGTCTTATTATAAACTATATTTATTCAACAATAATTGTTTGTCAAGGTTTTAAAGTATTTTGATCAAAATCAATTTCAGTATTTAGAACAACCTTATTATCTTGACTGATTAAATGGCTAATATTGACTTGTTCATCGCTTCAATTAGCAATTATTTTAATTGATCTATTTTGATCAATTCTGCTATAAGCAAATAATTTAGTATTATTTGGATCTAATAATTCAAATTTTGCATCAATAATTAATTGAGAATAATCACTTTCTTCTCTAAACTTAATTAATTTTTTTAAATAATGATAAATACCATTTGGATTATTTAACTCATTTTTAGCATTAATTTCTTTGTAATTATCATTTACATCAATTCAAGGTTGATGATTACTAAATCCTGCATATTTACTATCATCTCATTGATATGGTGTTCTTGCATGATCTCTACTATTTTCTAATATTCCTTCTATAAATTGTTCATAAGTTAAAGTCTTCTTTTTTAAAACTTCTGATTGATAAGTATTTTTAATTTCAACATCTTTATATTTATTTAAATCTGTTCAATTAACATTAGTCATTCCAATTTCATCACCTTGATGAATAAAAGGAGTTCCTTGCATTAAAAAAATAGTAGTTAATAAAGTTTTTGCTGATTGAATTCTATATTTTTGATCATTTCCATATCTTGAAACCATTCTAGGTAAATCATGATTTGATAAAAATAATCCAGATCAACCTTTATTATGTAATCCTTGTTGTCATTTTTTATAAATTTGTTTAAGTTCTAAAAAATCGACAGCTTTTTTCTTATACTTATTATCTTTATTAAAAAAAGAAGTAACTGGTTCAAAATTAAAAATCATTGAAAATTCTTCATTTTTTTCATTTGAATATTGAATTGCGTGATCAATATCTGCTGACCAACATTCACCAACTGTTAAAAATTCATTTGAATCTCAACTATTTTTTCTTAAATCTTGAATATATTTATGTAACATTGGACCATTAGATAAAACCTTTTGATCAATTCTTTTACCAAGTAGTTCAATCACATCTAATCTAAATCCCATTATTCCAAAATCACATCATCATTTAACCATTTTTGCAATTTCTTCTCTAACTTTAGGATTTTGCCAATTTAAATCAGGTTGTTCTTTTGCAAACATATGAAAATAATATTGATTTGTAGTTTTATCATAAGTTCAAGCAGACCCACCAAAAGCTGAAGTAATATCATTAGGTTGATCTCTTCAAATATAATAATCACGATATGGATTAGTTTTTGATGATCTTGATTGTTTAAATCATTCATGTTGATCTGAAGTATGGTTTAAAACTAAATCCATAATTATACCAATATTTAACTCATTAGCTTTATCAACAAATTTTTTAAACTTTTCTAATCCACCATAAATTTGATTAATAGATTGATAATTTGAAATATCATACCCATTATCAACAAGTGGAGAATCATAAATTGGAGTTAATCAAATAGCACCAATTCCCAGTTCTTTTAAATACTCTAATTTTTCTATAGCACCATCTAAATCACCAATTCCATCATTATTTGAATCTTTAAATGATTGAAGATACATTTCATAAACTACAGTATTTTTCCATCAGTAATTTGCCATTTTAAACCTCTATTTTAATTTTTGATTCTAAAAGATATTCTTTGTCAAATAAATTAATTTTTAAAGCTTGTCCTTTAATCAATTGAATTTCAACTTCTGTTTTATGATGTTTTACTTTTAATACACGATTTCTAAAATTAATATTAAATTCATAACCATTTCATTGTTTTGGAAGTTTTGGAGAAAAACAAGGTATATTATTTCTTACTAACATTCCACCAAATCCTTCAACAATTGCTAGATAACTTCCTGTCATACTTGTAATGTGTAATCCATCATCAGTATCGTTATTATAATTATCTAAATCTAGTCTAGCTGTTCTATTATAAAACTCATAAGCTTTATCCATTAAATCAATTCTTGCAGCAATCATTGAGTGAACACAAGGACTTAATGAAGATTCATGAACTGTAAATTGTTCATAAAATTTAAAGTTTTTAGTAATTTGTTCTTTAGTAAATTTATCTCATAAATAATAAATACCTTGTAAAACATCAGCTTGTTTAATATAAACACTTCTTAAAATACGATCTCAGCTTCAGTTTTTATTTAAAGGTCTTTCATCTTTACTTAATAAATCTTTATGTCTTAAATCTTTATCTAAAAATGTGTCGTGTTGAACAAATATATCTAAATCTTTATCATATGGTAAATATATCTTATTAATAATATCAACTCATTTATTAGTTTCATCATCACTTAGATTTCATTTAGATTTATTTAAGTTTAATTTATCTAACATTTCTAAAGTATAACTTAATACTCATTGACACATTAAATTAGTTAATCAGTTATTATTAACATTATTTTCATATTCATTAGGACCAGTAACTCCATGTATAAAGTATTTATCTTTAATTGAGTGATAATGAACTCTATCAGCTCAAAATCTTGAAACTTCAATCATTACATCCATTCCAAATTCTTTAATATAGTCAAAATCTCCAGTATAGTTTGTGTAATTATAAATTGCATAAACCATAGCGGCATTTCTATGAATTTCTTCAAATGTAATCTCTCATTCATTATGACACTCAACACCATTAAAAGTTACCATTGGATATAAAGCACCTTTAAATCCTAATAACTTAGCATTTTCTACAGCTTTAGTTAAATGATTATAACGATATTTTAATAAGTTTCTACTAATTTTTGGATCAGAAGTTTTTAGATATAAAGGTAAACAATAAGCTTCTGTATCTCAATAAGTAGCTCCTCCATATTTTTCACCAGTAAATCCTTTAGGACCAATATTTAAACGATCATCATTTCCATAATAAGTACAAAATAATTGAAATAAATTAAATCTAATTGCTTGTTGATCTAAATCAGATCCAATAATTTTAACATCACTAGTTAATCAACGTTTATCTCATAAACTAGTGTGTTTTTCTTTTAATTGTTCATAGTCAAATTGATTAATTTGATTATTTATTTTAATAGCATTTTCTTTTAATTTATCTTCTGAATAGTTTAATGAATGAACTAAAGTAACTAATTTATAAAATATAAGAGTTTGATTTGCTTTTAAATCAAATTTATAAGTAGTTTTTGCATATAAATTTGATTGATCAAAAACAATATCTTTAGTTTTTAAATTATAACTATTTGTTGCATAACAAGCATAACTAAAACGTTCAATATCAAAGTTATTTTCAATCATTTTTGAAACTACTAATTGAGAGTTATTTGTAGCTTTTGAATCTAAATGTGTTCAAAACTTAGTTTTATAGTTTGAATCTCTATTAATTACATCTCCATTAATATAACTAGTTAAATCTAAACTAATATCTTTATTACTTGTAATACTATATTTAATTGCAACTAATTCTTTAGTATCAATTGAAACAAATCTTTGGGTTTGAACCTTAATTTCTTTATTATTAATATTAGTAACAAATTCTCTACTTAATACACCTTGTTTTAAATCTAATATTCTTTTATAACTACTTGGAGTTTGCTTAAATAAGTCTAATTCTATATTATCTATAAATACATTTAATCCTAATAAGTTAACTGCATTAATTACTTTTCCAAAATAATTTGGATATCCATTTTTTCATCAACCAACTATTGTTTTATCTGGATATCACAACCCACCAACATAACATCCTTTATGAGTATCTCCAGAATAAGTTTCTTCAAAGTTTCCTCTCATTCCTAGATACTCATTTCCTAAAGAAGTAATTGATTCACTTAATCTAAAATCATAGCTATTATCTGGTAGTTTATTTTCAACTAGTTTTCAAGGATCAACTTCAAATAATCTTTTAATATTTACATCAATTTTTGTATTCATATTGCTCCTATTTTATTAATTTATTATCAATAAAAATAGACACATTACTAAATTGTGTCTGTTTTTTTATAAAGGTAAATCTAATATATAGTATCTATTTAACCTATACGGTTTTCTGTAATTCCGTTAAATAAATGATATTTATTAATTTTAATACCAACTTTATCATCAATTTTTACATCATTATCTTTTGAAGTGGTAATTACAAAATTATTACCAGGTGTTAATTCACAAGTTACTTGCTTATTCATTCCCAATAACTCAGTATTAATTACACTAGCAACAATATTTAAAGTCTTATGAGTAGTTTTAACTAATTGAGCATCTTCACTTCTAATACCTAAATAAAGCTTAGTTACTTCTTCTTTTTTAATTAGTTCTAATTCTTCATCAGATAATTTAACTTTATAGTTATTAATATTTGAAATAAAACAATTGTCTTCAAGTTTACCTTCTAGAACGTTCATAGTAGGAGTTCCGATAAATTTAGCAACAAATAAGTTGTTTGGTTTGTTATAAAATTCTTCAGGTTTTCCTACTTGTTGGATAACTTGATTATTCATTAAAACAATTTTAGTAGCCATTGTCATAGCTTCTAATTGATCGTGAGTAACATAAATTGTTGTTGTTCCTAAAATTCTATGTATTGAAACTAATTCAGTTCTCATTGATTCTCTTAGCTTTGCATCTAGATTTGATAAAGGTTCATCCATTAAGAATAATTTGGGTTTTCTAACAATTGCTCTTCCTAAAGCTACACGTTGTTGTTGACCCCCAGATAATTCTTTTGGTTTTTTAAATAAATATTTTTCAATATTTAATAGCTTAGCAGCTCCTCTAACTCTATGGTTAATAATTTCTTTCTTTTCTTTTTTCATTTCTAAACCAAAAGCTAAATTTTTATAAACATTATAGTGAGGATATAAAGCATAACTTTGAAATACCATAGCAATATCACGATCTTTTGGTAAAAGGTTATTAACTTTAACTCCATCAAATAATAAATCACCTTTAGTGATTGAATTTAATCCAGCTATGATTCTTAATAAAGTAGTTTTACCACATCCAGATGGACCTAAAATTACACAAAAGTCATTATCATTAATTGTTAAATCAATATTTTCTAATGTATAAAATGAGTTACCTTCATATTTTTTTGATATGTTTCTTAATTCAACTTTCATACTAACCTTTTACTCCTCCCTATATTTTTTAGTATGTGTTTGTAATACTAATTTCTATTGCTTAAAAATACACCTTTATGGTGTATCTTTTTTGTAGTTTTATTATTTAGTTTTTCTTTTTATTAAAGAATATGTTAATCAACCTAAACTAGATATTAAAAATCCTGAGCCTAAAACACCTAATAAGATAATATATTTATTATCTTTAAAAAATTTACTTTTATTATTAAATATTACTCTAATTTCATCTTCATAAAGATCATGAGTTGATTTTAACTTGATTACAGCTTGATTATTTATAATAGTATTATTTTTAACTTCTAAATCTACATTTTTAAAAGAACTATCAGTATTTTTTAGCTCTGCAATAATGTTATTAGTGTTAATAACATTTATATAATTTTTTAAAACAATAGGCTTCATTGGACTAGTAAATAATAAGATATGTTCATGATCATTATCAGTAAGTGAATTATTCTTTTTAAAAAATATACTATAAAGTTTAGATCTATTAGATAACTTGATTTTATAACCTTCTTTTAACTTTTCAAAAGTTGTATTTTTAGCATTTTGATTAAACTCTTTTTCTAAATCATTAAATGATAAAATAGAAAAATTTAACTCTTCTACTAATTTAGTGTTTTGTGCTTTTATAGTTATTGGACTATTAATTTGAAAATTACTTAAACCAAGATATTTAACTGAGTTACTTTTATTTTCAAGTGCTTTTAATAACTCAGGAAAAACATTAATTAAAGTTCTTAGTCTATTATTTTTAATTTCTACTTTAGGTAAAATAAAATTCTTATTTTGATTATCTGAAAAAGAAGCAAAGTTAATAACACTAGTAGTATTTCATTTAGATAAATCTTGATTAAAACTACTAGCTCCTCAAAACATTTTAGAAATATTAGTTACGTGTGAAATATCTCATTTACTAATATTTTTATTAAATAGTTTAGCATCATAAAACATAGATGACATATTAGTTACTTTTGAAGTGTTTCATTTACTAATATCTTGATCAAATCATTGAGCACTTTCAAACATATTACTCATATCAGTTATATTTGAAGTATCTCAATGCTGAATTCCTTCTATTTTATCACTTATGTTTTCTTTAAATACACTATTTAAACTAGTAATATGTTTAGGTAGCTCTTTAGGTACAGTTCTAATGTGAATAGGTATTTGTTTTAGTCTATAATCACCATTTATTTTTTCTCAACCCAATTCTTTGATAACTTCACTATTTGTTTGATCAATAACATGATCTTTTGAATCTTCAATATTATTTGTTTGTTTATTAGACAAAAGTATAATAGGTTCTTTAATATTTATGAACCGCTACCTTAAGCGAAAACAAGTAAAATATCAATTAAATATTGATTAGTTATCTTTAATTTAACATATTTTTTAAAAAATTAGAAGCCCAAATTCAAAAAAAAATTAAAAATTTTGCAAAACAAAAACTATGCTCTTATTTTATAAGCACTTTTTTAGATTTTATAATTTTTAATTTATTAAAATTTTATTAAACCTATAACTATTAAAGTTCATATAAGATATTTAAAAATATTAACAGATTAGTAATTTTCTTTTGTTTAACTTAATGCTTGAGTTCTTAGACTTGTTATATCACTTACACCAAATATCAATATTTTTTAAATAATCAAATATTGATTTATAAAACTTTTTATTTGAGTGAATTGTTCCCTTTTTAAGTTGTCCATGAAAACTCTCAATTACAGCATTATCTAAACAAGAATAATTAACCCCCATTGATTGTCTAATGTTGTATTTTAAACAAAGTTTTCTAAACTGTTTTGATTCATAAACTAATGCATGATCTGAGTGAATGATTAAACCTGATATATCAATATTTAATTGTTGATATTTTTTAATTGTGTGTTTTAGGTTTTTAACAACTAAATGAGTGTCATTTTTATTACTTATTCTATAATCTATAATTTCTTTTGAAAAACCATCAATAGTAGTAGAAAGATAGTATTTTTGCTTATTTAAAGTTATATATGTAACATCTGTATAAACTACTTGTCCTTGTTGTTTAAATTGATTAAAATTACGATTAACTAAATCTGGTATATTAAATTTATTTTTACCTGATTTATGATGTGGTGTTTTTGATTTGTTTTTCAACCAACCAACTACTAGGTTTCACTTTCTCATTATTTTTAAAATAACTTTATGATTAACAACTAGGTTATATAATTCAAAAAGTTTTTGTTTTATTTTTCTATAACCTATTAAATTATGATTATTAACAAATATTTTAATAATTAATTGTTCTAATTTACTAGGTTTATTTATATTTACTTCAACTTGTTTTAATCTTTTGTAATATAAACTCTTTGAAACACTAATAGTGTTTAATATTTTATTTATTGGAATATCAAATTCTTTTTGAATTTGATATATTTGGTGAAAAACAGAAATGCTTTTTTTGTTATGTTTTTGTCAAATCTCTTTTATTTTTAATAAACCATTCAAATTCTGTTGGTGTTTAAATAAAACTTTTGCTTGATGATTAATTTTCTTTAATAATATTTTTTGTGTTTGATATTTTCAATATTTAAGTGTGTTGTAGTTTATATTGTAAATACTAGATAATTCTTTTAATGATTTAAATTTAAATTCATTAAATACCTTGTGTTTAAATTCTAAGCTATATTTCATTAACATCACCTATTTGTACTATTTTTGACTAATTATAATATTTGAATATAAGTTTTCACTTATTCTAAATACATAAAATAACAACTTTAATCACAAGGTATATCAAGGTATATATTTAGTTATAATAAAGTACTTTAGAATAAAAGGAATTTAATTTAGTTATTTAGACTTTTTTATATTTAGCAAAATGAGTAGAGTAAGATACTTTTAGTTTCTAATTATTAAAATGTGTTTTAAGGGGTTTAATAATCAAAATAAGGAGGTTTATTGATATGGCAGGTGGTTTACATCAACTCATAGTAAAATACCTTGTAAAATTAGTTTTTAAAGTATAAACAAAATGATAATTAAAAAAAAAACACCTAACTTTTAATTAGGTGTTCAATTAATATTATTGATTAATTTTTTTACGTTTATATAGATAAATTGTAGAAGCTAATACACTTATACCTACAACACCACCAACAATTCCTAAAGCAATTGATAGTGTTTTTGTATTGTTTGGATTATAATTTCTAAACTTAGGTGGGATTTGGTGAGGACGATAATAATTTCCATAGTTTCAATCAAAATGACTTCATTTAGTTACATTATTAACATTTCAATTAGAAATATTTTGATTAAAAGCATCTGCCCTATAAAACATAAATTCCATATTTGTTACATTTGAGGTATTTCAATTACCAATGGGTTGATTGAAGTTGTCTGCTCCATAAAACATTCTTTTCATATTTGTTACATTTGAAGTATTTCAGTTTGAAATGTCTTGATTAAATTTTTCTGCATAAATAAACATACTTCTCATATTAGTTACATTTGATGTGTCTCATTTATCAAGATTTTTTACACTGCTAGATTCAAGCTGTGAAAATGCACCATTTAAATTGGTTATAAATGGTGGTAGATAAGCAGGGACTTCAGTTGTATATTTATTAAAAGTTGGAATTTGAACTGTACCATCTTTAAGAGTTATTCAACCTATTTCAATAACTTTTGTACCATCATATTTGTGGGGTTGTTCTTTTCATGGAGCTTTAGTATTAAATGTAACTATAACTTCTCCTTGGTATTTGTTAGATGGTTTTCACTGGCTATTTGTTTCTGGGAATATTTTAACTTGTTGACCTGTTTGTAGTGAATGTCATGCTATATCAGAGCTAGTTAAATTAATTCCAGGATTTTTTTCATTAATTGCTTTTAAGATAGAACCAAAGTTTTCTTCTTTTATATAACCTAAATCTGTGTTTCTAATGATATTTTGTAGTTTTTGTTTAACTGTAAATTTAACTTCAACTTGTCCTTGGTATTTATCATTTTTTGATTTAACAGTAATAGTTGCACTACCATTTCTTCTTTCACCAATTGTGACATCATCTTGGTTTAAATTAACATTACCATTTAATTTTTTAAATGTTTCAAAGATTGAATTGTCATCTTTGTTAAATAAAGCACCTAGATTAACCACTTTTGCTTCTTGTTCAAGTTGTTTTTTAACTGTAAATGTAACTGTAACTTCACCTTGATAATTGTTGTTTTCTTTTGCTTTAACAATTGCACTAGTTGGAGTTACATCAATAATATCAACTTGGTCTAAGGTTAACTCAATGCCATTTGCTTTGTTTATAGCATTAAGAATTGATTGATTATCTTTATCTAGTAAAGCACCTAAACTAGTTGTTTTAATTGTTGAAGCAATTGTATGTCTAATGTTAAATGTAACTTCAACTTGACCTTGGTATTTAGAACTACTATCTTTTGCTTTGATAATTGCTTTGTTTTCATTAGTTTTTATTTCAACTGTTATGTCATTTTCAGTTAAATTTAAATCTGGGTTAAGTTCATTAACCTTAGTGATGATTTGTTGTTCATTTGGATTATCAAATTTTTCTAAATAAGTTGTTTTTATGACTGTGTTTAGTTTTGTTTTAATTGTAAAAGTAACTTCAACTTTTCCCTGATAATCATTGTTGGTTGTTTTAACAGTAATAGTTGCACTACCATTTCTTCTTTCACCAATTGTGACATCATCTTGGTTTAAATTAACATTACCATTTAATTTTTTAAATGTTTCAAAGATTGAATTGTCATCTTTGTTAAATAAAGCACCTAGATTAACCACTTTTGCTTCTTGTTCAAGTTGTTTTTTAACTGTAAATGTAACTGTAACTTCACCTTGATAATTGTTGTTTTCTTTTGCTTTAACAATTGCACTAGTTGGAGTTACATCAATAATATCAACTTGGTCTAAGGTTAACTCAATGCCATTTGCTTTGTTTATAGCATTAAGAATTGATTGATTATCTTTATCTAGTAAAGCACCTAAACTAGTTGTTTTAATTGTTGAAGCAATTGTAGGTCTAATGTTAAATGTAACTTCAACTTGACCTTGGTATTTAGAACTACTATCTTTTGCTTTGATAATTGCTTTGTTTTCATTAGTTTTTATTTCAACTGTTATGTCATTTTCAGTTAAATTTAAATCTGGGTTAAGTTCATTAACCTTATTGATGATTTGTTGTTCATCTGGGTTGTTAAACTTGTCTAAATGTTTGTTTGTAATAACTGTATCAAGCTTAGTTTTAACTGTAAATGTAACTGTAACTTCACCATGATATTTGCTGTTTTTAATAGGAATAATTCTTGCATATTCTTTTGTTTTAAAAGTTTCATCAACTCTAATTTGACCTTTAACTTGTTCAAATTTGTTTTCAAGTATTGAAATAATTGTTTCATCTTTATTATCATTTATAGCACCTAAATCAAAGTCGTTAATAAACTTAACTAAATGTCTTGAAGCGTATTCTAATCGCTTTTCTTTTTCAAGTTTAAGTTGTTTTTCATACTCTTTTGCTTGTTTTAAAAACTCTTCACGTTGTTTTCTTTGTTGGGGAGTTAATCACTTTTCAAGTTCTTTATAATATTGTTCTTCATAACCTTTTCTTAGTACAGGAACTGATTTTTGATGATTATAATAATATAAAAATCAACCAAATCCTGAACCAGCTCAAAGTGAAGCTAACATAATATAAGAAATTGCTTTTTTGTTTAGTTTCTTGTTTGGTGTAGATTTTGATTTTTGGTTTATTTTAGAATTATTTTCAATTTCTTGGTTGGTTTTGGATTTTTTATTCACTTTTCATTTCTCTTTTCAGTTTTATAAAAAACAGGTTTGTTTTTTATTTATTAAATTAATTAATTAAACTTTTTTCTAGTTTTGTTTAAGGTATATCAAGGTATATACTTTGGTATACCTAAACATAGTTATTCAGTTATGATTTCTTTTTAAAACTAGATAATAAATTTATTTTTCTTCTCTCAACTTTAAAAAAGATAAATAATAAGAAAAATATTGTTAGATTTATAGCTAAAATTGTAAAAAAGATAATATAATTCAATAATCTATCAAGTTATTTAAATAAATTAGTGTCATATTATGTCACTCTTTAGAATAAAATAAATAATCATTTATATTTTTATTTATACTAATCACCAGGAACATTTTCTAAAAGTTGTTTTAAAAAGTTAGCATACATTTGAGAACGGTTAGGTTTCATACCAAATCTTTTTTCATATTGAATTTCTAAATCAACTACCTTTTTAGGAATAGTTATACAAACTCTTCTTGTAGATGATTGTTTGTAACTTAGACAATGATTTGAATATTGTTCACTAAATAAATTTTTAGACATTATAATGCTTTCCTTTCTTTTAATTCACTAACTAAATCTATAAATAATTGTTTAGTTGTTGGTGATTCAAACATTCATTTTTGTTCAGGTAGTATTGATTTTGAAATATTTGCTTGATTTGGTATTACAGTTTTTAATAAGTATTGTGGGACTTTTCTTTTTAAAAGTTCTAGTGTTTCTAGTGGTTGTTTTGTTGGTTGAAATCTATTTAAAATAACTGCTTTTATGTTATTATCAAGTCCACTTTCAGATAAAGTAGAATGTCAATCTTCAACAAATTCAGTCAATATGCTTGCTGAGTTTAATGAAGTATCTGTTATAAAAATAACTGAATCTGCATTTTTATAAGATAGAGTTGTTGAATTTGTTAATGCTGAATGTAAATCAAAGAATATATAATCAAAATCATCAAAATATTGATTTTCAAATTTTCTAAAACTTGCATCCATAGTCATAAAGGGTAATAATGGTTCAACTTTTGAATCTCCCGGAATTATTCAAATGTTTTCTACATTTGTAGGAATAATATCTACTGTTTCATTTTTGTTAAAAATTTTGAATGATTCTTCTTGTTTTGAATTAGTGAAAAAATTTGTTAATGATCGTTGTCTATCAAAATCAATAAGTAATACTTTTTTACCTTGACTTGCTAAATAAACTGCCAAATTTGAAGTGATAAGAGTTTTACCAACACCACCTTTGTTGTTGTGAATTAATATTTTTTTATATTTTTTCATATGTTAGCCCTTTCTAGTTATTAAGTTATGTAAGGTATATCAAGGTGTATACCTAGATATACTTTTTTAAGAGTTTATATATTCAATTAAGAATTCTTCTTTTCATTTTCTTAAAAGTTCAGTTTCATTTTCTTTTAAATATTGTTCATAAGTAAATAAATTATTATTAATAGCAAATTGATTTAAATCTTTATTATTAGCAATCTTCTTTAGTAAGCAAATACATTTTTTTATTTTGATTAGTTTTTCTAATTCAAATTTATATGAAGAAAAAATAATTTTATCAAGTAAAAAATCACATATGTTTTCATCAAAACTTCTTGATTTATATAAAATGTATTTAATTAATTTAATAATTTCCAAATGTTGATTTATATCGGATTTAAATAACCTATTATTTAACTTGACACATATTTTCTTTACTAAATTATCATCTAAACTAGTATCTTTAGATAAAACTTTTTTTAACTCATCAACAGTAAATTTATTTATATTCATTTATTAGATATTTGTTATTAATAACTATTTAACTTTTGATGAGTTTTTATTAATTCCACAAACATTAGTCTTATTAATTTCAATAATATTTCAATCTTTATATAATTCTTTTATAAAAGGTTCATCATTATAGCTAATAACTATTTTAGTTTGAATTTTTAGTTCAGATAATAAGTTATATAAATCAATGTGATCTTGAATAGTAAAACTATTTTTATACATTCCTGTCTTATTAAAATAAGGTGGATCAGCATATAATTTAGTAACTTTATTTTTATTATTAATAATATTTTCTAGTAATTGTTTGTAATCAAAATGAGTAATATTAATAGTTTGTAAAATTTTGTTATACTGATTTAATTTATCAACTCAACCATTATCAAGTCTTTTAATAAAATAATCTAATCTTTTTTTAGTATAGTTTTTTAAATTACCCTCAAAGCTCAAAATATTTTTTAAAGCATAGGTTAAATATAAAGGTAAAACATTATCATAATCATTAATAATAGTTTGACAGTTAAATAAATGTTTAGCATTAACTCCAACAATACCACTACCACCAAATAAATCTAAAAATATATCTGATGACTTTAATTCTAAAAGATTAAATATTTTATCTAGCATCCTATATTTAGAACCATAATAACTAATAATTGGTTTTATCTTTTTCATTTATTTATAATTTGTTTAAATTGTGATTTAACCTAATTTTAGTTCATCAATAAATTGCTTTATAATGTGATTTTTATGTGCTTTTTTAACTTCATCATCACTATATTTATCAGAAAAACCATTTACATAGTCATTAATAACCACATATTCAGCAGTAGAATTTCGTCAAGGTTCAACTAAATTAATATAATAACTATCTAAACCATTCTCTTTTAATGAAGTGTCAATAAGCTCTTCTAAAGAACTATCTGATATAATTTCTTCTTCTTCTAAAAACTCATCAAAATTATCTAATGAAAAGTAATTAGCAACTTCATCAACTTCTTCATAATCCAATTTATCAAAAAACTCATTAATATCTTCTAATTTAGATAGTGAGAAAAGATTATCTGACATTAGTTTGTTATAAATTTTTTTGTTTATTTCATCATCTAAATTTGACATATTTTCAACAAGATTTAAGATTTGCTCTACTATAGCTTGTCTGTCTTCTTCATCTGAGTTTTTGATTTTTCAATTAATTACTTCATAAACTCCTTCATCAGAAACATTCTCAGCATATTGAGTTATTCATCATAAATCTTTATCTTCTATAAATTTCATATTGTTTTCTCCCTTATTATGAATTTTTACTATACTGATTGTTATAAAGTGATTACTAATTTTTCTAAAACATCTGATGATTTTTTTGTATAGTTTTTTAAATTGCCTTCAAAACTTAAAATATTTTTTAAAGCATAAGTTAAATTTAAAGGTAAAACATTATCATAATCATTAATAATTACTTTACAATTAAAGATTTCTTTAGCATTAACTCCAACAATACCACTACCACCAAATAAGTCTAAAAGGATATCGTTTTCTTGTAGTTCCAACAAACTAAAAATTTTATCTAATAGTCTGAATTTAGAACCATAATAACTAATTACTGGACTTACTTTTTTAAGGTTTTGTTTTGATATCATTTTGTTAGCCCTTTCTATTGTATTGGGTTTAAATTAAGTCAATAAACAAAAAAACAACCAGGTTTTAAGTGGTTGTTATAAGTAAGACAAAAAGGCATTACTTATAAATAATGCTTTTTAATATATTATCAGTTGGGTTGTAGTACTTAAAAATATAAATATATTAATATAATATCATAAAAATTAAATTAAGTCAAGAGATAAATAACAAAGAGTTTAGATTTAATAAGATGTTTTAAAATAAATTAAAGTCTTCACAGACAAAAGGTCGGAAATCCGACTAAATTGTTAGTAAAAAAAGAACCTTAAAGGTTCTTAAATTAAACTTTTATTTCAATGTTTTGTTGTTCTAAATCACTTATATTGGCAATGTTTTGAAGTTTTTCTTTAACTGTAAAGTTAACTGTAACTTGACCTTGGTATTTATCATTTTTTGATTTAACAGTAATAGTTGCTGTGTTTTGATGAACATTAATATCAACATCATTTTGTTCTAAGTTAACATTTCTGTTTAAGTTTTTAAATGCTTCAAAGATTGATTTTTCATCTTTGTTAAATAAAGCACCTAGATTTAGTTGTTTTGCTTCTTGTTCAAGTTGTTTTTTAATTCCAATGTTTTGTTTTTCTAAATCACTTATATTGGTTTTAAAAAATATTTTTTCTATACCACCATTAATGAATAAGAAATTACCTACTTCTTGAGTTCTGATATTAGTCATTTCATTTTCAGTAAACCCATTAAATTTAGAATATAAAGTATCTAAATCTTTTAAATCTTGGGGCATAAGTTTTCCAATAAATGAGAATTGAGTGTTATTAATGATATCTCTTGCGTCTTTAATTGCTCCTGGTTTAACAAAGTCAGAAATATTTTGAGTTGCTAGAATAAATGAACCATTTCTTTTTCTAATACGTCTTGCAAATGTAGACATCATATTTAAAGCATAAGTGTTGTCACTGCTTATAAATGTGTGTGCTTCATCAACTATGATTTGAATTGGTTGACGTATTGTTAAGTCGTTATTTCATATGATGTTATCTACAATTTTAACTAATAGTGATAGCTGTGCTGCTTTAATTCTAGTATTTTGTCCACCAGAACCAAAATCAGCAAAGTCAAATAAAATTAAATCATTAGTTAAATCTATATTAGTATAACCATTTCATAAGTTAGCATATTTACCATTCCCAACAAAGTTATTAATAATATATTCTAATCTAATTAATCTTGATTGTGCTTTTGAAACTTCATCTAAAACATATGGTTTTAAATCATCAAATGTTGGGAAATCTTGACTTGTTCAATCTTTAATTGGTTTATTGTAAAATTTAGAGTTTTTGTAGCAATTTTGAATTGAAATTAAGAATGCTTCTAAAACTATTTCTTCTAAGTTAGAAAATAGATTTGAAAATCACTCTTCTAATACTTGTAAGTGATTTGAAATAATAGAGTTAATATTTAAATTATCATTTTCAACATTCTTAAATATCTCTAATGGGTTAATTTTAGTTTTATTACCTAATGCAACATTAATTATTTGACCATTTCATTTTTTTATTAATGGTAAAAATTCTGTTCTTTCTGGGTCAAAAATGATTGTTTTAATACCAGCAACACAATTAAAGTTAACTAGTTTTTTCATAGTTACACTTTTACCAGAACCACTAGCACCAATTACAGTAGCATTACAATTTAAGACATTACTTTTTCTTTTGAAAAAATCAATGATAAACGGTGAGTAATTCAAAGTATCACCAAAATAAATTCCACTAATATCTGTTCAATTGTTATCTACAAATGGAAAACTATTTGCTAATGCTCATGAGCTTATTTCTTGTTTTAAAACTATATTTTTATTTGAAGCTAAACCAAGTGGAAAAGAGTTTATAAAGGTTTCAAATTGTTTAAATGATTGATTAGATAAAACAAAGTCATTATTTGAAAGTTCTAATTTTATATTGTTTTCATTTTCTTTTAAATCCGATAAACTATCACCAAAGCTAATGAATGTAGTAGATATTAAAAATAATTTTTCATTACCTAATTTTAGATTCGCTGCTAATTCTTGAATTGAATCAATGTTTGCTTCTTCTGTAATAACATCAGTTAATTTTACTTGCTTATTAAGTTTTTGATTAACTCTTGCTTTTATATTAGCATTATTAACCATTCTATTAATTTGCTGTTGTTTAAGTGGAGAAATTCTAGATACAACTGTTCCACGTTCTGTTGAAATATCAAAAAATCAACTTATATCAGGAGATGAAGCATATTCTTTTAATGTTTTACAAGAAATATAAGTCTCATATTCGTTATTTGCAAAAATCATATAATTATTTTTAATTTTTAAGTTATCATAACTTAATAAATAATCTATATTATCTATATGTTCTTTTATATCTTGTTGGGTAAAATCATCCTTATCAAAGTCAAAATACATATCTTTTAGTAAGTTAATAAATTCAAAGTTTTCTAATTGTTTATATGTCAATTCAATTTTGCTAAAAAAGATTTTTAAATTTTTAATTGCATTTTGTAAACTTTGATTGTCTTTACTTGAAAAAACTAAATAAAATTTAGAATTATATTCAAGTTCTTTTTCTTTAATTTGATTTATGTAATCATCTAATTGTTTAATTTTTTCAGCATTTTTAGTACCTTGTTGGTGTTGAGTTAATCATTGTTCATATTTATCTAATTGTAATTGCTTATCAATTTTAATTTGATAAACTTCAACATCTAAACTCTTTAGAAATTGCTCATATAATTTTATTTTAAGTTCAACATCTTTGTCTTCTAAAATTGATAAATCAATACCATTTACTTCAAATGCTACATTTTTGGTATTTTGTTTACTTATCAAAAAATCAACTTCAATTTTTTTAATTGGTAATTCATTTGCAATTTCTTCTTTTGATTCATATATATTTTTAGAAATAAATTTTAATATAACACTAGGAAGAATTTTTCAAATCATCCCAATTGGTGTTGGTATTAAACCTATTGCAAAAACAATAAGTATACCTAGCATTGCAACAATTTTAATAAAGACATTGTTTGAAACAGAAACACCCACTATTAAAGATAATATAACTGCTAAAAACATATAACCCAAGTCTATTATATTAAAACCATATATTTTAAATTTTGCTTGTCCAAAAGCTTTTGTTATTAAAGGCTGTTTCATTTTATTTTTCTTTTCTATATAGTGATGTAGGGTATATAAAGGTGTATACCTAGATATACCTTATTTTCTTTTGATTGATTTTCTTTAGTGTGTTTTTCAAGTCTTTTCTCATTTCTTCTTGTTTTGATTTATACGTTTTTTTTGCATTCTTATTTTGGTTTTTTCATTTACTTTTGCTGTTGCTCGTCTGTTATATTTAGCATTGAAAGTATTTTTAATTATTGAAGCTGCTAGTCCAATAGGAGTGTAAGACAAGACTTTGGCTATTGGATTTGAAGTGTTTGAATGACCATCTGAAATCTCAGAAGACAAAGTAGCATTAAATGTAAATAAATCTCTAATATAATTAGAAAAACTAAAAATTAAACGAGTTAGTCCAAGTATTAGACCTAATTGTAAAATTAAAATAAGTGTTGAATTTAAATTACCACTATAAGCAAGAACATTTTCAATTTTCATAATATATTCTAATAATCTTTCAAAAAGAAAATAAGAAAAATAACCACCAATTACACCAAATACAATCTTTTCAAATTCATTTTTTCAGTTTGCTAGTTTCTCACCATTATCTCTAATTTGCATAATTGCTGGTATAGGAGAAATTAATGCTAGAGCAAACATTTTTTCTAATTTAACTCCCATATTTGAGATGATTTTATACAAAGAAAAAACACACGCTCAAGTAGCAATTATTGATATTGTTGGAGACCAATCACCACCATACAATCAATGATAAGGTGCTGAAAAACTATTTTCATTAAATTGTTTTAGGAATATTGATTTTAAATAACTATTCCTAAAACCAAAATAATATAATTGTCCTGTTAAAGATGTTTCTTGATTATTTTTAAATATAAGATTTATTAAATAACCAACACCACGAAATAAAAATGTTATTCCAACTAATAAAAGTGGTATTACAAGTAAAGCAAAAGTTGCTTTTCAAAAACCTTTGATAGAATTTATAAAGTTTGTTTTTAAGCTCTCTCCACCTTTAAAATAACCTTTTATAAGTTGAATGAAGAAAACTGCTAAACCTACAATTGCTGCAAAACCAAGAAAATAAAGAAATTCCTTAGGAACAGGTATAGTATTTCAATTTAATTCTCTAAATCCTGACTTACCAAATAGTAAGAGTGCACCTAAATCAAATATTAAAAAGTTTAAAACTTTTTCAATACCATTAAATATATGCAGTATAGACCCAATAAAAAGTCATCAAAAACCATCTGAAATTGCACTCTTTATATCTATAAGCATTTAATCAACTCCTTTCTAGTTATTAAGTGATGTAGGGTATATAAAGGTGTATAAGTTGATATATCTTTTAGCTAGTTGTTTTGCTAAATTTAAGTCAATATTATTTTTTTCAATTTGTATTAGAAACATTGATACGTTGGCTTTATTTTCAGACATTAGAAGTATTTCAGTTTGATAAATCTTGGTTGAAAGATTTTGCACCATAGAACATTGCACTCATATCAGTAACATTTGATGTATCTCAGTTACCAATGGGTTGGTCAAATGAAGTTGCACCTTTAAACATATAACGCATATTTTTTACATTTGATGTATCTCAGTCTTGAATTCCCTCAATAAATTCATTTTCATTATCTTTAAATGCAGTCTTTAAGTTTGTGATTTCTTTAGGTAAAACACTAGGAACTTTTTTTGTAGTTTGTAAAAATTGTTTAATTTGAATTTCATCATTAATTTTTGTAATTAATTGATTTTTATCTAGTATTAAATCTTTAGATAAATTTGAAATATGTTCTATTAATAAAACTTTCAATTTAATATTCCTTTCTATTTTTTTATTTATTTTTTACTTTTGAAACAGTTAGACTATATCTTAGGTATATTTTCTTTTCATTTCATAATATTTTCTGTTGTCATAAAGATAATCAAATATAATGGTGATGAAGCAACATACACCAGTTAAAATTAAGAAAACTAAAGATTCTTTAAAAATAGAAATTGTTCCAAAAACTATAGTCAAAAGTTCAAAAATAAAAAATAATCAATTATAAATTTTTGAAAGTAAAAAATCTTTTTCCATAAATATCCTTTCTATAGGTATATCAAAGTGTATAACTTGATATCTTGAAATATTTTTTTATTTATTAAGTTGTGACTTTTTTATTCTAGTTCTAATAATTTTTTGTCTACTTTGTCTAAAGTAATTTCTTTATGATCAAAATCTAAAATTTCATCTTTTTTATCTGCCATATGATTTGCAAGTTCAACTAATACATCAGCTAAAATAATACTTTCTGCATATGCTTTTTCATAAACTTTTAATTTATTTTCTTTTTTATCAATATAAATTCAGTCTTCAAAATCACCTAAATTATGATTTTTTAAAAAATCTAATAACTTAGTAGAACTAAAATCACTTACATGTTTAAATCGGTATATTTGTTCTAAATTTTCTTCAATAATGTCTTTATCTCTTAATTCTTGAATGATAGAATCAAATAAATCATATTTATCATCTTCTAGTTTTTTTTGAATTATTTGTGGATAAGATAAAATAGTTTTTATTTCTTTCATAATTAAATCCCTTCTATAGGTATATCAAGGTGTATAACTTGATATACCTTTATTTGTTAAATTGGGGTTGGTGTTTTGGTTTTCAGTTAGGGTTAACAAAACCTATATTTTGGTTATGTTTATTTATTACTTTTGAAGTGTTTCATTTTGATAAATCTTGATTGAATGAAACAGCATCATCAAACATATGCTCCATATTAGTTACATTTGATGTGTTTCAGTTACCAATGGGTTGGTTGAAGTTTTTTGCTCCATAAAACATATACTCCATATTAGTTACATTTGATGTGTTTCACATTGAAATGTCTTGATTAAATGACTAGCTCCAGCAAACATATCTTCCATTTCAACAACATTTTTAACGTTTCATTTATTCAATGGTTGATTAAAGTTTTTAGCCTTATAAAACATTGCAGCCATATCAGTAACATTTGAAGTATCTCAGTTACCAATGGGTTGGTTAAATGATTCAGCAAAGCAAAACATTCCGCTCATATCCTTTACATTAGAAGTATTTCAGTTACTTATAGGTTTATTAAAACTTTTAGATCCTTTAAACACACTTTCCATATTCTTAACATTTGAAACATCTCAATTAGAAAGATCTTTGTTAAATTTTTTAGCATTATAAAACATTCTGCTCATATCTACAACATTTGATGTATCTCAATTTGAAATGTCTTGATTAAATTTTTTTGTAAAGGCAAACATATTTGTCATATCAATAACATTTGATGTATCTCAGTTACCAATGGGTTGGTTAAATGAAGTTGCACCTTTAAACATAAAATGCATATCAGTTACATTAGAAGTATCTCAATATTGAATACCGTCAATTTCAGAGCTTGTGTTTTCATAAAATGCAAATTTTAAACTTTTAATTTCTTTAGGTAAAACACTAGGAACTTTTTTTGTAGTTGTCCAAAATTCTTCAATTTGAATTTCACCTTTATCATTTGTGAAATATCCAATTTCTAAACACTCAGTTTTATCAGCATTATAAACTGCTTGTTTAAACATATTTATTTTTTATCCTTTCTATAGGTATATCAAGGTGTATAACTTGATATACCTTTATTTGTTAAATTGGGGTTGGTGTTTTGGTTTTCAGTTAGGGTTAACAAAACCTATATTTTGGTTATGTTTATTTATTACTTTTGAAGTGTTTCATTTTGATAAATCTTGATTGAATGAAACAGCATCATCAAACATATGCTCCATATTAGTTACATTTGATGTGTTTCAGTTACCAATGGGTTGGTTGAAGTTTTTTGCTCCATAAAACATATACTCCATATTAGTTACATTTGATGTGTTTCAATTGTTTAGTGGTTGGCTAAATGTTTTTGCACCTTTGAACATACCTGACACATCAGTAATGTTTGATGTATTTCATTTATCAAGGTTAGTTACAATTTTGCTTTTAAGTCCATCAAATGCTTCTTTTAAACTTGTGATTTCAGATGTTAATTCTTTTGGAACTTCAGTTGTGGATGGTCTAAATGGTTTAATTTGAACTGTACCATCATTAAGAGTTTTTCAACCTATTTTGACAACTTTAGTTGGATTATCTATTGCATAAATGTGTCGTGTTGTGTTTCTGATATTGGTGGTGAAATATGTTTAGGTTCTATAACTATTGGGTTCAGTTTAATGGTTGCAAGATGATTTAGTTGAATTGGTGAATTAATTGAATTGGATGTAAGTGATATTAAACATTCAACTAAATCAAAGCTTTTATATGTATATTCTTTAAGATGTTCTTTTGCATATTCAGCAGCTATATTAACTAATTTTTCATCAAATTTGTTTTCTTTTAAATCTAAAGGGTTTTTTAAATTAAATTTGTGTAGTTTTTGTTTATTATTAGAGTATTTACCAATAATTGTAAGTTGTTCTAATTTTATATCTACTTCATTTATATTTTGGTCAGTATAACCAAACGTATCTTTTAAATATTTTTGAATACTTTCTAAACTTAGATTATTTTTTACATTAATTGATATTTTTTCATATTTAGGTTTACCTAATTCTAGTTCTAAACTAAACAAATCTTTTTTTGAATTCACATCAACCTTTAGTTTTAGTTGTTCATTAGCAAATCTGAATAGGTTTTTGGATTGTGTTAAATCATTTAGAATTATTTTTAAATCAAACTCTAAACTTTCTAAAAATAATTGAAAACTTTTGATAATAGTTTCATAAGTTTTATTTAAATTAATTTTGTTTTTATAATAATTATTTCAGATGGTCACAATAGAAGTTTTTAATTCATCACCAGATAATTCTTTGTGGTTAGGGGAACTTCAAGAAGTAGGTTTTCAAACATTACAAGATATAATTAAGGTAGTTAATGGTACTGATAAAGTTATTGTGGAAAGTAATATTAATAATTTTTTCAATAGTTATATTTCCTTTCTAGTTATTAAGTGATGTAAGGTATATCAAGGTGTATACCTAGATATACTTATTTAAAAAAGCATATAAGATAAAAACCTATATGCCTTGTTTGTGTTTACCAATTATGATTCAGCTTCTGCTAGTTTTTGAAATATTGAAACTAAATATTGATTGAAAGCAATATTTGCAACCACATACACAAAAATCATTAGTACTAAAACTCCAATCATTATAAATAATGCTTTTGAAAAGTTTGCTAAATCTGTATCTTTACCACTTGATTTTTTAACAAGTCATATTATATAAGTAATTAAAATTGAAAGTTGTGCTACACCAATAATTATTGTTAATGCAATATTTGCAATAACAAAGGTAAACAGTTGTATAGCACTGGTAAATTGGGTTCCAGGTTCAATTGTATTATCTTCAATTTGTTCTTTTAGTTTTAATGTTTGTGGTTCTATTAAAAGTTTATTAATTGAAGTTAAAACTGCATAAACTATAACTAAAAGTAGAATTGAACCTGCTAAATGAGTTCAATTTTGCAATAAAACACTCTTTTGAATTTTGGGATTAAAAATTCTTCCTATGTAAAAATACAAAGTGGGAATAATTATAGCAAGAAATAAAATACCCGCTATTGTTGGATAAACTATATTTAAGATAGTTTGCATTTGTTTATTAAAAACATCTGCTAATTTCAATGGTGTTTTTAAATCATTAATCGAACCACCAACTGCATTAAAATTTAATTGTATGTTATTAATGTTCAATTTTTATTTTCCTTTCTAGGTATATCAAGGTGTATAACTTGATATACCTTTATTTGTTAAATTGGGGTTGGTGTTCTGGTTTTCAGTTGGGGTTAGAAGCACCAATATTTTGTCCAAATGCATTTACATTAGATGTATCTCATTTAGATAAATCTTGGTTAAATGAAGTAGCATTATAAAACATAAAACTCATATATTTAACTTTAGAAGTATTTCACATTGAAATATCTTGGTTAAAATTTTCTGCTCCATAAAACATATAACTCATATCAGTTACATTAGAGACGTGTCACATTGAAATATCTTGGTTAAAACTATAAGCACTAGAAAACATACCTGCCATATTTGTTACATTTGAAGTATCTCAGTTACCAATGGGTTGATTGAAGTTTTTTGCATTGAAAAACATATTTGACATATTTGTTGCATTAGAAGTATTTCACATTGAAATATCTTGGTTAAAATTTTCTGCTCCATAAAACATAAAGCTCATAAATTTAACGTTAGAAGTATTTCACATTGAAATATCTTGGTTAAATTTAGTAGCATTATTAAAAGTTCAACTCATATTGGTAATGTTTGATGTATCTCAGTATTGAATTCCATCAACAAATTCGTTTTTATTTCCTTTAAAAGCAAAAGATAAGCTTGTAATTTCTTTAGGTAAGTCTTTTGGTACTTTTTTAATGGTTATCGGCATATGTTGGATTTGAATTTCGCCAGCTTCATTTGTGAAATACCCAATTTGTAGACATTCGGTTTCATCAAAATTATAAATAGCTTGTTTAATATTTTCTGACATAAATATCCTTTCTATAGGTATATCAAGGTGTATAACTTGATATACTTTTTTTATTTGTTAGATTTTATTTGATATAAATCTAATGAATTTGGACAGTGATTTTAGATTTGCAATAATTTAATTGCTTCTAAAATGTTTTCTACTAGTTTGTTTACATCATCAGTAGAGTTATCATTGATTAGGCTAAATGCTTTTTTAACTATTTCAGTATTGTCTGGATATTCTAATTCAAAAATTTTCTCTGAACTACCACCTGTGAATTTTATAGGAAGTAAACTCAATCCTTTTTGTTTTGTTAAGTCATATTCTTGCATCATTCCTTCTGCAATATTGTTATTTTTATTTCCAAAAACAAAAACAGCAGTATCACATTTTTCTACCATTTGTTCTCTATTTTTCATATAAAGTTCTTTTATATTTACTTTTGAAATATTATTTTGTGGAAATGATATAATAGTTAAATAATCTGAGATTTGTTTATTATTTTTTAAACAGTATTCAGTTACTCCAGAAAGTAAAAAATCTCCAACTCCTTTACCATTTCCATTAACTATGTGATAGTTATTTTCTGCTAACTTGTATGCTAGTGTATGAAGAAATAATTTGGCATCATTTTCATTTTTAAAACCATCATATTTATCAGCACTACCAGAAATAAAAATTCTTTTAATTGGTTTTTCTAAACATTCGATTTTTTCAGTTTTATAATTTGTTTTTTTATTTGTTTTTGTATTCATAATTAAATCCTTTCTGTTGTTTAAATGTTTTTCTTAGAATTTTATTTTTTGAAAAAATAATAAATGATATAAGTATTAGTAAAACTAAACTAGTAATGGTCAAACCAATTAATCATTTACTCAAATTAGTAGAAATTGAATTACTTAAAATTTTTATGTCAAATTTTGTGCTACCAATTAAAATATTTGAATTTGGGTGAGATTTAATAATGAGTTGTCCTGTAAAACCTGATTTAGTAGAAAATTTTAATTTATTAAATGAATTATCATTTAATTTATAAGACAAACTACTATTATCTAAAATTTCAATTTGATAATCATTTGTGTTATCAAAATTGATTGAAATTTTTGTTTTAAGTTTAGTTTTAATGTCTTTATCAATTAGTTTTTTTAAATGGCTTTTATTGGAAGTTAAATAAGTTGTAAGATTAAATGTAAATTGATTTAAATCAATATAACTCTTACTTGGTTTAAATTGAGATTTACTATATAAATTTCAATAATCAACTATTTTTGTATAATCATAATCAGCAATTATATTTATGTTTTTACTATCTGTATATTCTTTTAAATGTTTAAATTGATAAGTTTGTTTAAAGTCTCTTATAGTATTTGAATTTTTGTAGTTTTGATTACTAATAAAATCAAGATTTATAAAAGAAGAATTAAATAACTTTCTGTTATTAGTTATATAAGTTAATTGATATTCAATGCTTTTTGTTAAGTTTGGGTATCTTCATAAATATAATCCAACAGACAAATCTGTTTTTTTGTTATAAGAAATTCATTTGCTTGTAAAAGCAAAATCTGTTTCTGATAATTTAATATAAGATGCGTCTTTTGGTATTTTTATTGATTTTTCTAAATAAGAATTTAATGACAAAATAGCTGTTTTAGTAATAATTCCAAACTTGCTTTGTTTGTCATTATTTTTTAGTTGAATATCATATGGATCTTGATTAAATGAATTTAATTCAATAGGAGATTGTTTATTAAATTCAAAATAAGTAAGTTGGGGTTCTTTAGTAACTAATTGGTTTTTAACATTACTTTTAATATTAACTTGTTGATTATTAACAAACTGATAGTTAAATGTTTGATTTGTAGAAAATGGGATTATGAAAAATAATAAATTAAAAAATTTAGTAAGCAGCAGCATACCCCCTTTTTGTCTAAGGTATATACCTTGATATACCAATGTATATTAATTAAGTTCTTTTTTAAATGATTTAAATATTTTAAACTTAATTGTTTTGTATTTTGGAATTGTTAAAGGTTCACGAGTTATTGAATTAAATCCTTGACTTTCTGGAATATTTTTAGAACAAATTTTCCTAAACCATTGATTTTAAAAACACCATTTTCTGCAATTTGTAATTTTATTGAGTTAACAATTGTGTCATATATTTGGCAAAGCTCAGTCTTGGTGTAATTTGTATCTAAATTGTCTTTAACATTTCTAATGAAGTCTATTTTTTTCATATGTTAGCCCTTTCTATTGTATTGGGTTTAAATTAAGTCAATAAACAAAAAAACAACCAGGTTTTAAGTGGTTGTTATAAGTAAGACAAAAAGGCATTACTTATAAATAATGCTTTTTAATATATTATTGGTTGAGTTGTGGTACTTAAAAATATAAATATATATTAATATATTATCATAGAAATTAAATTATTTCAAGATAAAGATGAAAAGAATGAATTATTAAAAACAAAACCTGAAGAAAACAAAAAAAACAAAAGAAAAAACCTATTATATTAATATAAAAATATTAGTATTATTTTTTATATTATTATTCTTATATTATTATTCTTATATTATTATTCTTATATTATTATTCTTATATTATTATTCTTATATTGGAAATACCAAAAATTTATAGTTAAAAATTTAGTTTTTATTAAAAAAATTAATTCTGAGTAAAACTAAAATTAAAAATTGTTAAATTTATTAGTTTTTTATGTTTTAAAGTATTAAAATCTAAAAAAAATCAAAAGTTGAGTATAGCAAAAAGACCTAAATACAAATAAGAATACATTTTTTGTAAATTAGGTATAAAATATTAATTTTCTAAAATATAAAAGTAGATTAATCTATAAGTTTTACAGAGCTAGGTAAAAACTCTGCAATATCTTTTATTTTTACTTCCAGTTCTAATAAGTCTAGTGTATCTTCTACTAGAATTTTGGTTGTTTCAAGACTATTTGATGGAATTTCAAAAAATTGTTGAATAGCTTTTAATAAAATTTCATCGTTTAAATCTACAATATCATTTTTATGATATGTTTTAATGATTAAATTATCATCATCTGAAATAGATTTTTTGATATCTTTAATTTGGGTTAATGTTTTATCATTAATTATTTTTTCAGATGTATTAGAAACATTTTCTATTTCTTTTGATAAATATTCATATTTTATAACTTTTTTATCTGGTTCGACTTGTGGTTTAACTTCGATATTTTGATTATAACCAACTGTATTTAAAACAAAATTAGATGAGTTATTAAATAACTGTTGTTTAAATTTATTTGTTAAGTTATTAGTTTTTTCAAAAATTCAATCAAAACCTGAACTCATATTTTCTAATTTTTCTTTAAACTGTTTAAATCAACAAGCAGCAGCATCTAAAAGATGTAAAAATGTTTTTTTAGCATCTGAGAATTTACATTTTCCTTTTCCTTTAGTTCTTAAATATGTTTTAAAGTTATTATTATTTACCTTTTCAGGTATTGCAACTAAAACAAAGTCTTTTGTACTATCTTTATCATAAATTCAATTATGTAATACATACACTGTTTTAGTATTATCTGGATTAGAAATATGATATCCAGTTCCAGTTTTAGTTTCAACCATACTACTTCTTGGTATAATTAAACCTTTAACTAAAAAGTCACCATCTTTATATTGTTGGTTTTGTAAATTCAAAATTCACATTTTTTCGTTTTTATAAGGTGATTTATCATTTTTTAGTGATTTTAATATGTTTGAAAAGAAGTCATTTTTCATTACTCCATAATTAATATATGAATTAGTTGTTTTGTTTTTGTTATTAATATTATCAATATTTATGTTTGATTTAATAGTTTGGTTAATTGGTTGAGTTAATGTTTTATTTCTTTTATCTGTACCGATAAAGTTAATAAAATTATAATTAAATAAACCAAAAACCCTAGATATTAGTCGTTCAACATTTACTACATCTAGTTTTTTATTATAGTATTTTTTTAAGTTTTCTGGTGAATAATTAGAAGTTATAATAGTTATTAATTCTTTTTTTGTAAATAAGTCATATCTTTTGTCAAATAATTCAAAAATATAAGGATATACTCCTTGACTTAAAGTTTCTACTCCTAAATCATCAATAACTAAAACTTTACAATTAATCAATCTTCTAATTTGATTTTGTAACACTTCTTTTGAATCAGTGAATTTTGAGTTTCAAGAGTTTTTAATTTTTTCAACTAATTCAGCTAAATTAATAAATTCTACATCCAATGATTCAGTTTTTTTTCAAAAGTCTTTATTATTATTATTATTAAATTCTAATTTCATTTGATTAACTAAATTATTAACAAAATAGGTTTTACCAACTCCAGGTAAACCAAAAATATAACAGCTTGTACTGTTACTTTTCAAGTTATTAAATAATATTTCTTGTTCATTATTATTTACATTTAATTTTTTTATCATATTATATTTTTCTTTCTATGTAAATAACTTATAAAAGGTATATACCCTGATATAAAAAACACTATATAAAGGTATAAACTCAAATATTTCCAGTTAATTAAAACACTTATAAAAATTTAATAATAAACCTATTAAACTTAAAAAACCCACCAAAGTTAGTGTTAACTTTAAGTGGGGTTATAAACATATGTTTATTTTTAAAATATATTTACATTTTTAAGTACCACAACAAATATATTAAAAAACCCACTGTTTATTGAAATATCTACAAGTATTTAACTTGTACACCAATCAATATTTAGTGGATTATTTTATTGTATTTTTTTAGGGTAGCGGTTCATTATATTTAATAATGAAACACTTAATGAAGTTAAAATTAAACCAAATGCAATTACTTTAATTAATTTTTTCATAATGCTCCTTTTTTAATAGCTTACTATATTTTTTACTTAATTGTTTAATACTATTTATTTAATAAAAAAACAATACTTTAAAGTATTGTTTTTAAAAATTATTTAATTTTATTTTCTTTTTTATATTGTTCTTTTCACTGTTCTCTTCATTTTCCTTTGAAATTGTCAAAATAAACATTTTTTCCTGTTTTTTCATCAAATTTTATTGGATTTAAAGGTTTATACCCATTATGTTTTTCTTTTTCATATTCTGCTTTTTGTTCTTCATATTGTTTTCTAGTAACAATTTTATCAAACATTCTTACTCCAACATATCTTTTTGCATGAGCACCTGATGATGGTCAAGTAGATTTTGAAAATTCATCAACATAAGAAATACTTGGAAGAGTATCAGCTTGATGAGTATGAGTAGGAATAATAATAGCAGAAGCTAATGTATAGAAGTTTTCTAATTTAGCTAATTCAGTATATCTTTCATAAATTTCTGTTTTATTCTCATCAATATAAGTTAATTCATTAGTGAAATGTTGAATAATATTTTTTAGATCTTCATAAGCAGTTTTTAAAGTATTTTCATCAACAGATGTATCCTTAACTTTTAAATCTAACTTAATATCTTTTCTGTGTTCTCCATTTGTAGAACTTGTGTTTGTAGATTCTAAATTAGACTTATCAAATACTTTAGTTCAACTTTGAATATGTTCATATACTCCACCATATTTTAATGTTGCTAAATAGTTAGTTGGATCATCATAATCTGGTGCTCAACCAAAAGCTGCTAAACCATATTTACCAGCTCTTATGTCTTTTAAGTAATTAGAAAAATCAATAGGTTTATCAATATCAAATACAAATGGAGAATCAATATCATTATTTCCAAATTTTCTTACTAAATAGTTAAATGAACCAAAGAATTGAGCAATCTTTATTTTAAAATCATCTGCTCCTGTTGGGTTTAGTAAGAAAGGAATTGTAATAGGTTTTCTAAGATCTTTAATACCAGCAATCTTTTCTAGATCTTCTTTAACTTGTTGTTTTAATAAATTAATTTTCTTATATAGATTTTTTAAAAGGTGATCTTGTTTTTTAATATCTTTCTTTGAATCAATTCCAGTGTCATAAACTCCAATTAATTCAGCAAATTCTTTTGCTAACCTTTCATTTTTAAAAGTTACACTATTTGCATCTCTTTTTAAATCAAATAAACCATTTTTACCATTACCACTTATAGGTTGTAATTGATCTTCTTTTAAAAAGGCTGTAAATGCTAGTAAATCATTTTCTAAATATGCATCATTTCCCTCATTATATACACTAACTTTTTTCTTACTATTTGGATTTTTAGCATCTCTAACTTTACCAAAACGATTAGCTCATTTTTTAATGTTATCTTCTTTATATCAGCTTTTTGCTTTTAATACTTCAATAATTCAATCACTTCATGATTTTTCATCTGCTTGACTTGTAGAAGTAGATGAATTAGATTCTGTGCTTCTTGTTGTTCTAGAATGTGTAGAAGTTGAAGAACCATTTATACTTTTTGGATTATTATCATCATCATATTTTCTTATATCATAATAATCTTTTGCTAAAAAGTCGGCATAATCTGCAACTTTTTGACCAGAATCTTTGTCCACCACTCTGTGTTGATCATCATTATAAGTTGAAATGTATTGGCTTGTAAATGTATTTCTTAATTGAGTACTTGTAGGACGATCATTACCATCTCTAGCTTCAGAATGGAACTTAGCATATAAAGAACGATTTAATACATATCTAGCCATTATTCTAAGAGATTTTAAAGCAAGCGCTCTATTTAAAATACTATCTTCTTGAGCTGTTCTAGGTCTCTTTTTAGAATTTTCTTTCAAATTCCCTTGATGATCAAGTTCAATTCTGTCATAAATCTGGGTTCCTTTAGTATGAAAGTTAAACCCAAAAGCTCAAGTGGTTGTTGGTTTTTGTTTTAAAATATTTGTTCCTTCAAAAACTGGATTATCTTCACTACCAACATATTTTTTTCAACCAGCTAAATCATTTGCATTAATTTTTGTTGAAGAAACATCTCCTGTTTCAAATAAAAATCTTCTAGTAGCAGCGTCAGCCTTATTAACATAACTATAATTAATTTTTTCTATATAAACTTTGTCTTTATTATAGTAAAATTCATTCTTGGTTAGATTTAAATTAGAACCTGGGAAATAATCTTCAATAACATAAGCTCCTGAATATCATAAACCATTATATCCAGATTTTTTTCCTAAAGGTTTACCATAAGCAGTTCCTGCATAAATACTAGATTTTTGGTCTTTATCACTAGCATATTGAAGAGCAATCTCTGGAATAGGAGCAAAAGCAAGATATGATATTACTGATTCAAAATAAGATATTCTTTTAGAAAGATAAAAACCAACATCAAAAATATTTTGATCTAATCCATCTTCACTTTTATCATTTTGTCCATTAGATTTGCCGTCATTAACTATTTTTCCTTCTTTAAATGATTTTTTTAGCAATTCTTTTGTTGACATTGAAGTATCTAAAGCAAGTTCCTTAGCTTTTTTTGAATCTTCTGGAGTTATATTAAAAGCAAGAATGGCTCTATCAATTCAATAACTTGATTTTAATTCATTAGTTCTTAAATCACCAGGAAGATCTTTATTAAATCTAGCATCATATAATTCTTTATTATTTGGGTCTGATAATTTGTCAATAAATTCCATTAATTCATGAACATGCTTAAAGTTAGTTAAGAAATGTTCAGTAGTTAAAGCTAAATTGTTTTTATTTAGAACATATCTAAAAGTATTAAAAACATCTAAACCAGTAATCTGAGGTCCTTTAACTTGTTTACCATTTTCAATTCTAGTTCAATAAGCATTTTTTCTAATTCTGAATTTTCAGTGATCTTTATCTTTATTATGATCTCAATATTCAGCTAAAGCTCCTTCATAATGATCGTGTCTATTTACTGTTAATAAAATATCTTGTAAATTAGCGATAATATCAGCATCATTAGCAATATTGTTAGTTGCTGAGTTTAAATTAGCTAAAGAATAATTAGTAAGTTCACGCAAAATTTTAGTATTAGAATTTCTTCTATTTAAAATTTTGTCTAAACCAATTCCAACAGAACAACTTACAATAGAAGCTGAAGCTGTAGCTATTATAGAACCTAACAACGTCATACCTAAAACTTTTTTCATAAAACTTCCTCCTTTCTTACATCTTAGCTTTTAATTTTAATTGATCTTTATAATTTTTAATTTGTTTTTTATATGCTTTAACTTCTCTTTCATTAGCATAAACAAAATGACCTTTAGAAACTTCTACTCATTTTGGAAAATCAACTAAATAGTCATAATGTTCAACTTCTGGTTTATAAACAAAGTGAACTTTTTTACTTTCTTGAACAGGATCTGGTAAAGGAATCGCGCTTAATAGTGATCTAGTATAAGGATGAAGTGGTAAATCAAATAATTCATTAGATTCAGCTAATTCAACAATATCACCACGATAAATAACTGCAATTCTATCTGTTGCAAATCTTACAACTGATAAATCGTGAGCAATAAAAATATAAGTTAAGTCAAATTGTTTTTGAAATTTAGCTAACAAGTTCATAATTTGGGCTCTAATTGAAACATCTAAAGCTGATATTGGTTCATCAGCTACTACAAATTTAGGCTTCATAATTAAGGCTCTAGCAATACCAATTCTTTGACGTTGTCCTCCTGAAAACTCATGTGGGTATCTTGACAAGTGTTCAGGTAATAAACCAACAGTTTCTAGTAATTGATTAATTAAAAATCTTTTAATATCTTTTTTATCAATTTCTGAAATATCAGCTATTGGGTTTTCTTTATTATTTTTATTAAATCATTTTTGATATGCCATTTTAACTTCATCATCTAAATAAAGTTCTGGGAAATTATCTAACCCTTCTTTAATAATTTCTTCAACAGCCATTCTTTCATTTAATGATGAACTTGGATCTTGAAAGATCATCTGCATATTCTTTTTATTTTCTTTAAGTTCTTTTCTATTAGGTGATTTAAAAATTTCTGCAGTTTTTAAGTTATCATAAAAATCGCTATTTTGAACAGTTTCTATAACTGATTGATATTCTTCAGCTAGTTCAGTTTTATTATTTATAGTTAAATAATCAATTCTTTGTTTTAATTTTTTTAAATAATAACTATTTTTATATTTTGGGCAAGTTAAAGCTAAGTTCATTAATTGATCATGACTAGCATCTTCAAGTTTAGGAGTAATTAGTTTTTGACTTTTAATAACTAATTTTAACTTAGCTCCCATCTCATCAAAAAACTTAGTTACTGAAGTATATTTACCATTGTTAACATCATTTCTAATAGATAACATTTCTTGTAAAGTGTTATAAATAGTATTTTCTAACTCTTTAATTTTTAAAATTGAATCGTGAACAAAATCTTGATATTTATTAATAGCATCTTGTAGTTCTACTTTAATATTAGCGTGTTTTGAAATGTTTTTTGTAATGCGTGCTGCTTTTTCTTGTAATCTAATAATTTTTAATAAACGTTTTAAATTATCAGTAACAGCTTGAATAACAATTGATAAATTAGCATTCTTTTTAACACTAACTAATTTAGTTGTATTTAAATTAACTCCTTCTTTAATAATTCTTGACTTACCATCTTCATAATCTTTTAATTCTTGAGTTTTAAAGTCAAAAAACTTAGATTGAGTATATTTGTAATAAACTCTTTTAAATTCATTAGAATAATCATTTAAGATAAGTGAAGTAGTTAAATGATTTTGTTGCATAATGTATAAGTGTCTTGCAATTTTTTGATTAATTTTATAAACATCTGGAGATTTTCCTCTTAATAGTTTATTTTCAAAATAAATTGCTCCATCACTTACTGGTTGAATTCCAATAATTGCTCTTCCAATTGTAGTTTTTCCAGATCCAGATTCACCAACTAGTCCAAAGGTTTCACCTTTATAAACATCAAAAGTAACTCCTTTAACAGCTTTTAATTTGTTTCTACCATTTCCAAATTCAATCAAAAGGTCTCGAACTTTTAAAATTGCTTCATTTTTCTTTTTTATCATTTTATTCACCAACCTTTGATTCTGAAACTGCTTTTTTTAGATTATTTAATTGTTTTGGACGTTTAATTTTTGGAGCACGTGGATCTAATAATCAAGTTTTTGCATAATGAGTATCTGAAATTTTAAACATTGGAGGTTCATATTTATAGTCAACTGCTAAAGCAAATGTATTTCTTGGTGCAAATGCATCAGCTTTAATTTCTTTAAATAATGAAGGTGGAGTACCACTAATTGAGTATAGTTCTTCACCTTTAGTTCCCAATTGTGGAAGTGATGATAATAATGCTCAAGTGTATGGGTGTTTTGAATTAAAGAATACATCTTCAGTAGTTCCATATTCAATAATTTGACCAGCATACATAACAGCAACTCTATCAGCAATATTTGCAACTACTCCTAAATCGTGAGTAATAAAAATTACTGTAAATTTATACTCTTCTTTTAATTCTTTAATTAGATCTAAAATTTGAGCTTGAATAGTTACATCTAGTGCAGTTGTTGGCTCATCACAAATTAAAACTTTAGGTCTACATGCTAAAGCAATAGCAATAACAACTCTTTGTCTCATCCCACCTGAATATTTACCAGGTAAATCTTTATAACGCTTTTCAGCATTAGGTATTCCTACTCTTTTCATTAAATTAATAGCTTCAATTTTAGCTTCAGCTCTATTTAATTTACTATGATTTCTTAAAACTTCACTAATTTGATAACCAACACTTAATAAAGGGTTTAAAGAAGTCATTGGATCTTGAAAAATTGTAGCAATAGTTCCACCACGTAGATGTTGTAAGTTTTTATTAGTACTTCTTTTAATTCAAAAATTAAAGCGTCTAACAAAATTTCACATTTCATTTAAAGCTTCGACTTTAGTTTGATCTAGTTTTTTAGTTTGATTAGATCTAATGTCATAAAAAATTTCTAAAGCTAAACTTTCAAAATTGTTTTTATATTCAATCTCATCTAATCATTTAATATGTGGTTCTAATTTATTTATATCTTCTAATTCATTTTTATTGAATTTATTAATTAAACTAACAATTTGGAAATATTTAAACTTTTTAAAAGCACTAATTGTTCTAAAATTATAAATTTCTTTTTTAGCAGTTTGAATAATTTTTTCTAGTTGTTGAATTTCAAATTCTAATTTCTTAGGATCTTTTTTTCATTCAATTTGTTCTTTTAATTGCTTAATTTGTTCTAAATACTCATTTCTTTTAACTAGTTTTTTAGTACTATTAGTAAATTCGTATTTTTTCAATAAATCTGCTTTTTGTTGTAATTCATCAATTTTTAAATTTAAAGATTCAATAGTTGATTCTTTTAATTCTTTAATAGTCAATAAAGCATCTTTAATTTTTTTATTATTATATTTTTTAATTCCTTTTCTTGATTCACTTTCTAAAGAATTTTTATGAAATTCTACTAAATCAAGATCCTTTTTAAACACAGCTGATTCATTTTCTTTAGTTGCTTTACTTGGATAATACATAATAGATCCATTAGCAATATAACCATTTGACTCTAACATATTAGTTAAAGTCTTAGTTAATACTGATTTTCCAGAACCAGATTCTCCAACTATAGCTACTGTTTCACCATCATAAATATCAAAGCTAATATTTCTAATAGAAGTTAAAACTTTAGAGCGGACACGAAACTTTACTACTAAGTCTTTGATTGATAAAATAATATTTTTCATAAATATGTCCTTTCTATCTGTGGTTTTTTGGATCTAGTGAATCAGCAAATACTTTTAATACTAAGAAAAATAAAGTTGAAATAATACAAATAAATAAAATAGGTAAAATAATTAAATGCGGATAAACTTGTCATTCACTTGATTGCATAATTGATTGTAAAATCTTACCTAGTGAAGTATTTTTCTTACCATCAACAAATCCTCTATCAAAATAAGCTAAAGTTGATTCAATTGCAATTGCTGTTGGAATTGAAAATGTTGATACTTGAATTAATACTGGTAAAATTTTTGGTAAAACATTTTTTCTAATAATTTTATCTGATCTAGTTCCAAGTGTAATTGAAGCAATATTATAATCGGCATCTCTAATTGATAAAACTAAAATTCTAATACTAAATGCTGGACCAATTCAAGCTTGAATAACAATTCCTAAAATCATTGGCCAGTATCCAATACCAAATACTGACATAATAACAATAATTAAAATTAGTTGTGGAATAACTAGAATTAGTGAAGTTAATTGATAGAATAAAATATCTAATTTTCTATAATATCCTCAAATTAATCCCATAATAATTCCAATTGATAATTGTAAAAAGGTCATAACAAAAGCAAAAGATAAACTACTTCTTAAACCTAATCAAATCTCAATTCAATAATCTTCACCATTTCTACCTAGTCCAAATCAATATTTCATAGAAGGGTGTTCTTGAGATGTACCAGGTGTTTTTAAAGGAATTGCTTCTTTTCCTCAAGGAACAATTATTGAGGTTAGTAATAAAGCAAATAAAATAATTGAACAAACAATAAATACTTTACTAGTAACAAGAATTCTACCAACAGCTTTTCAATAACTATATGGTTTTGTAATAATTGTTTCACTGGTTTTAGCTTGTGAACCAACTAATTCAAATAGAGAGTGATCTATTTGAAAAATATCTAAACCATGTCTTTTGAAAAACGCTTCTCTTTCTTTATCTAAAAGAAGTGAAAAATCTGGTTGTTCTACTTGTTTTGTTTTCATATAAACCACTCCTTTCTAATCTTTAGTTAAACTTACTCTTGGATCTAATAAAACATGAACTAAATCAGCTAGTAATTTTGCAAAAATACTTACAAATGAAGATAAAACTGTAAATCCTAAAAATACAAAAAAGTCGTTCCCACCAGCTGATTCTTTAATTAATCTACCCATTCCAGGAATAGCTCATTGAGTTTCAACAATCATTGAAGATCCAAATACTGTTAAAATAATTTCACTTGGAATGCTTCTTATAATTCTTACTCCAGCATTTCTAAAAATGTGAACATAATATGTTTTATTTGAACTAGTTCCTTTAGCTAAAGCAAATTTAGCATAATCAACAGTCATTTCATCAACTATGTATCTTCTTACAAATGTAGCAATTCCTGGTAGGTTAATTACAACAATTGCAAAAATAGGTCAAAATCTAGTTGCAAAACTTCCTGTGTTATAAATTCCTGAATTTCCTAAAACAGCAACAGAAAAAATAAATGTTCCAATAATAATAACAATTGATGGAATTGCTAATACTAAAGCTGAAATACCGTTAAATACATTATCAAATAATTTTCCTTTTTTCTTAGCAGCTCTAACACCAATTAAAATTGCTAAAGCATAACTAATTAAAACTGAAACTGAACCAATAGCAAATGAATATGGCATTGCTTTTAAGAAAATAGATAATGCATCACTACCTTCTTCAGCAACAGTTGTAGCAGTTGTTACACCTAAATAAACATATCTTGTTTCAGTAATTAATTTAGATGAAACAACAATTTCTTGTCCATTTTGAGAAATAATAACTTCTGAGCCTAAAACAATTTGCTTAGGAATAAAGGGTGTGATGTTTTTTAAATATGTAAGTATTTGTGGAATTAAAGGTCCATAAACACCAAATCGCTTCATACGATCTTCTAACAACTTATCTTGTTGAGCTCTAGATAACCCCGTTTTTTCAATATCTGGTGGTAAATATTTTTCATTTGGAGTAATCAAACGAATCACAACATATAAAATAACAATTGATAATAATAAAGTAATTAGACCATATAATATACGCTTAAATGAATAACCATATAAAGGGTGTCTTACAAAATACTTATAAATATTAGCTGAAGTGTCATAATATCAATATTTAAAAGTAGTTCATTTACTTACTTTATGTTGTTGATTAGTTTCATTAAGTAAACTAAAATCATCAAGTAATAATTGAGTGTTTAAATTCAACGCTTCTTGTTTATTCTTTGATGTTGATTTCATAAAGCTTTTCCTTTCTATTAAAATATATTAAAAAGCAAAATAAGTTAATCAAATTAACTTATTTACTAGAAATATAGTGCTATTAAAACCACTGCAAAATTTATTAATATATTTTTTTAATAGTATCAAAATATTTTTCAAAATTAATAAAAAAATAAAAAAAACTCTATTTTTTTATTTGATTTGTTATATTCTAAAAATGAAAAGGTATGTTTAATATGCAAAAATCTAAAGTATTTAAAGAACTAAAAGAAATTGACAAATACGCTAAAGAACAACATAAAAAACAAGTTAATCAAACAATTGAAAACATTTATGATTCTAGTGAATTTAAAATGAATTTTTATGAATATCAACAAGTAAAAAAGCTAAGATGAATTGGTTGATTAATTGTTTTTTTAATATTTATAATTGGATCTTTAATTGGTGTTTTAGTTGGATATTTAACATTAAATATTAGTCATTTAAGTAATTGAAAAGGAATTAATTACTTTAATGTTTTATATACAACAATTTTATTTTTTATAGGATTTATAATTGGGTTTATTAAAAATAGACAAGCAACAAAATTTTTTAACGACAGAAGAAGAAGATATCAAAAAACATTAGAATTAAAAGAAGCTAAATTAATTAGATTAAAAAAAATTTTTTATTTAAGTGGTTTTTTAATGTTAGTTTTAACAATTATTTTATTTTTAGTATTTAAAATTTAGATTTTAACTAATAGGTAGTTATTAAATACTGATATATCTATATAATCTATTTATTATTAGGAGGTTTTATGAAAAAATTGTCAACTAATCAAATAAGAAAAATCTGATTAGATTTTTTTATTTCTAAAAATCATTATTTTTTAGAGCCAGTGTCTCTAATTCCAGTCGATGATCCATCATTATTATGAATTAATTCAGGAGTTGCTACTTTAAAACCATATTTTGACGGTAGAAAAACACCACCTTCACCAAGACTAACTAACTCTCAAAAAGCGATTAGAACTAATGATATTGAAAATGTTGGAGTTACAGCACGTCATCACACTATGTTTGAAATGCTTGGTAACTTTTCAATTGGTGATTATTTTAAAAAAGAAGCTATAGAATTAGCTTGAGAACTTTTAACAGATAAAAATTATTTTGATATTGATAAAAATAAGCTATATATTACTGTTTTTAATGAAGATATTGAAGCTTATAACATTTGAAAAGATGTTATTAAAATTGATGAAGATCATATTTTTAGATTATCTAAAAAAACTAATTTTTGAGATGTAGGTCAAGGACCTTGTGGACCAAATACTGAAATTTTTTATGATAGAGGTGAAATTTGAGATCCAAATAAAATTGGACCTAGACTAATTAGTGATGATATTGAAAATGATCGTTATATTGAAGTTTGAAATATTGTTTTTTCTCAATTTAATAATGATGGAAATAATAACTATGTTGAATTACCTAGAAAAAATATAGATACTGGTGCTGGGTTAGAAAGATTTGCTTCAATTTTTCAAAACACTCCTACTAACTTTGAAACTGACATTTTTTATCCAACTATTAAAAAAGTTGAACAACTAACTAATAACCAATTTAAATACTCAATTGATAATTATTTTAATCCTAATAAAAAACAAACTAGAATTAATACTGCTTTTAAAGTAATAGCAGATCATATAAGAGCTACAGTTTTTGCAATTTCTGATGGTGTATTTCCTGGTAATAAAGATAGAGGATATATTATTAGAAGATTAATTAGAAGATCTTGTGTTTTTGGAAACGAATTAGGAATTAAACAAGCATTTTTATATAAATTAGTTGATAGTGTAATTGAGTCAATGAAAGAATTTTATCCTTATTTAGTTGATAAAAAAAGTTTAGTAGAGCAAACTATTAAAGATGAAGAAGAAAAATTTTTAAAAACTTTATCAAAAGGATATGATCTTTTAGAAAATATTATTAAAACAAAAAATACAGTTAGTGATAAAGATGCTTTATTATTATTTGAATCATATGGTTTTCCAATTGAACAAACTATTGAAATTTCAGAATTATCTAATGTAACAGTTGATATTGAAGGTTTTAAAAAATTACTAGAACAAACAAAACAAGCTACAAGAAATGCTAGAAAAGATTTAAAAGCTTGAGATAAGCAAAATGAATTATTTACAAAACTAAAAGTAGAATCTGAATTTACTGGATGATCTGAAATAAGTAGAGATAATGCTAAAGTTATTTATATGTTTACAGATCAAAAACAAGTAGAATCGATAACTGATCAAGAAGTATTTGTAATTTTAGATAAAACTCCTTTTTATGCTGAAAAAGGTGGACAAGCTGCTGATAGTGGAATTATTTTTAATGATCAAATGAAAGGTTTTGTTATTGATGTTCAACAAGGTCCAATGCATCAAAACATTCATAGAATAAAAGTTCAAGATACTTTAAAATTAAATGATTTAATAAATTGTAGAGTTGATGAAGAAAAAAGAATCTATACAATGAAAAATCATTCAGGAACTCATATGATTCATTATGCTTTAAGAGAAGTTTTAGGAAGTAGTGTAATGCAATCTGGTTCATATAATGATGAAAATGGTTTGAGAATGGACTTTACTTATCATAGATTACCAACTAATCAAGAACTTTTAAAAGCTCAAAACTTAGTATTAGAAAAAATTAAAAATAAAGTTGATAGACAAACTTATTTTTGTAGTTTAGAAGAATCAGTAAAAAAACATCAAGCCTTGGCATTTTTTACTGAAAAATATGATGAAATAGTTAGAGTTATTAAATTTGGTGATTTTTCTTCAGAACTTTGTGGTGGAACTCATGTTAATAATACTAGTGAAATAGAAGATTTTATTATAACTGGGATCGAATCAAAAGGTAGTGGATTATATAGAATTAAATGTTTAACCTCATTTAAAACAGTTAATGAGTATTTAAATGAGCAATTTAAAATATATAAAGATCAAGCTGAAATTATTATTGATAAATATAATCAAAATAAAGACCTATTAAAAAATGATCAGTTAGAAAATATTTATTTAGAAATAAAAAATATTACTATTAATAAAGATAATTTAATACTAATAAAAGATTTATTAGATAAATTAAGAGATTTGAACAAAGATTATGATAAAAAGGTTAATGACTTAATTACAGCTAACAAGTTGTTAAAATATAAAGATCTAACTCCTAGTTTAAATAAAGATAATGTTAATGAAATTAAATTAGAAACTACTGATCTAAATATTAGAGATTTAAAACAACTAGCAGATGATTTGAGAAATAAATACAATGATTTAATTGTTATTTTATTAAGTAGTACAAATGAAAATAATTTTATAGTTGTTGCAGTTAGTCAAAGTTTACAAAATAAATACAAAGCAATTGATATTTTTAACAATTTAGAAGGTTATGAGACTAAAGGTGGAGGAAATGCTAATTTAGCTCAAGGGAAATTTGTTAAAAAATAATAAATTACTTTGTTAATTTTTAAAATTTTAATATTAGTAATAAAATGAGAATAATCTCATTTTTTTATTACTATTTTTTAATATTTTATTTTTTAAAAAATAACTAAGATGAAAAATCCCTTGTTTTTTTATTACAATGTTTAAATCAAATTAATCTATTTAAAAGGGAAAAGAAATAAAAAAATTATTAAAAATTTTATCATCACTTGGTTTAATAGCTACATCAAACTTATTTGTAATTAGTTGTAAAAATAATATTTCTAGATCTGACAAAGAAAATAAAGAAAATACGAATTCTGATCAAAAAAGAGAAAAACCTAAAAGACCGGCAACTTAAGAAGAAAAAAATAAATTACAAGCAATTTTTAAACAGCAAGAAAATGGTTTTGCAGCATTTCACACCTATAAAGATGTTTTAGAAGATGCAAAGGAACAAGAGTTAAGTGACCTTAGACTTGAAGATAGTGTTAATGAAAATGAAAGTTTAAAAGAAGATAAAAATAGCACTGGTAAAAATATTATTAAATTAAAACTTTATGGTTCTAGTGTCACTTTTACTCCTAAAAAAGTTTTAAATAATGAAGTAGAAACAATTTATTCTTCTGATAAGAAAAAAGTAACTCAAATAGGATATAAAAAGAATTTAGATACAGATGTACAAATTAATAAAATTTAAGAAACTATTATAGAAGTACCAAAGCACTTGCCATTAAAAGTTAATTCACTTAAGGATGCTTTTTCTGGATCAAAAATATCAAAAGTAGAAAATTTAGATTTGTGAGATACAAAAAATATTAAAAATATGTCTTATGTTTTTGAAAATGCATTAAATTTTAATCAAGATTTATCAAAATAAAATACAGAAAATATCACTGATATGTCCGCAATGTTTAAGGATGCTATAAAATTTAATCAACCTTTAAATAAATGAAAAGTAAATAACGTTAAAGATATGGATGATATATTTGCAGGTGCAAAGGAATTTAATCAAGATTTAGATAAATGAGAAACCTCTAGTTTAGCAAATATTAATCAAATGTTTTGAGATGCTACTAATTTTAATGGAAATATTACAACTTGAGATGTGTCAAAAGTCAAAAGTTTATACAATACTTTTGCAGACGCAGTGTCATTCAACCAAGATATTTCTAATTGAGTTACCTCTAATATTACTACAATGAAAGGAAGATTTAGTAGATAGAGCCAAGTCATTTTCACAAAATTTAAGTAAATGAGATGTTAAAAAAGTTATTACAACTAAAGACTTTAATAAAGAAATTAAAAGCACATTTAGAAATGAAAATCATCCTAAATTTAACATAAGCATTACCTATTCAAAATAAGATTTTACTCTCTAGTAATCTTATTATTTTTCTTTTGTTTAATGTTGTAATTAAATTTCCAAGTAAATGTATATTCTTATTTTTTGTAATTATTCTTAAAAATAAAAAGATATTTAGAATTGTTTAAAAAAAAGGATCTATTAAAGATCCTTTTTAATTGTCAAATGACTAATTTGTGAAGTGAGTTATTGTTAACTATTTTATGCAAAATAGTTATTTTCATTATTTATTAAATATTTCAAATAAAGTTCTAACTAAAACTGCTTGTCCTCTACCAGCTTTATCTGCAGTTCCAGCTATATCAAAGTGAACAAATGGTTTTTCTTCAGCAAATGCACTTAAAAAGGCTGCAGCAGTAGAACTACCAGCTTCTCTTCCTTTAGCAGCATTAGTTAAATCAGCATTTACACTGTCTGCTTTAACTTTTTCTAAGTGTTCATCAAAAATTGGCATTCTTCATACTCTTTCACTAGTTTTGTGTGATGTTTGAGAAATTAATTCTCATCTCTTATCACAATTTGTAAATACTCCAGTAGCATAACTTCCTAAAGCAATTACCATAGCTCCAGTTAAAGTTGAAGCTTCTCAAATTTCAGTTGCTTGTTTTTCTCTAATTACATAAGTAATTCCATCAGCTAATACTAATCTTCCTTCAGCATCTGTATTGTCAATTTCAACAGTTAACCCATTCATTGATTTTATTACTGATTGAGGTAAAGTAGCAGTTGATCCAATTCTATTATCTGTAAACATACCAATTCCAACAACATTAACTTTAGCTTTCATTTTAGCTAGTGCCATAACAGTTGATAACATAATAGCAGCTCCAGACATATCAAATTTCATACCTTCCATAGCACTTGAAGGTTTTAAATTATAACCTCCACTATCAAAAGTAATTCCTTTTCCAACTAAAGCTTTTTTTGGTTCATTTTCATCACCAACATATTCTAAAACTACAGCCTGTGGTTCATATATTGATCCTGCATTAACTGCTAAAAATAAGTTCATTCCTAATTTAGTAGCTTCTTTTTTACCTAAAACAGTAACTTTAAGTCCATCAATTTCTTTTGCTTTTTCAACTACTTTTTCAGCTAAATATTCACTTGTTGCGATGTTTGGTGGAGTATCTTGTAAAGTTCTTGCAAAGTTTACAAACTCCATTTTAATAGCTTCTTTTTCTTCTAGTTCTTTAACATCTTCATTTGTGATAAGATTGTAAACTACTTCGTTTGGTTTACTATCTTTTTTATAACTTACTTTATCAAATGTTTCAAAAGCAATTGTTTCATAAATTGCTTCAATAGCATCTTTTTTGCATCCACACATGTCAAATAACACTAAAAATGAATCAACATCAACATTTAAATTAAATTTATTAGTTAGAACAAATTTTTTAAAAGCATTTCTAATTTTGGTTTTTAAACATTTATGATCTTTTTTAATTACCATATAAATGGTTTTATCTTCACTAATAAATGTAGTTGATAAATCAGCATCTGATACATAAGGCTTATTATTAACTTCTGTTAAGCAAACTAAAGTTAACTCTTCTTTTTTATCATTAAATTTAATCATATATATCTCCTTTAATTCTAAGTATATAATAACATTTTAAACTATCTAATAACTAATATTTAAATACATAGTTCTTAATAATTAGTATTAAATTTTATTATTTTAAATTAATAAAAAACTGAAACTAATTAACTTATAAATAAGCAAATTGTTCAGTTTTACTTTTATTAAAATTATTAAATAATATTATTTTTTTACAATAAATTTATGATTTGAATTAGAGTGAATTTGGTTATTAACAATAGATATTTTATTTAAAACATCACCTATTTCAAATTGATACTCTAAATTATCAACTTGTCCATAAATATCAACTTCTATGATTTGATCTTTAACATTTTTAAAATTATAACTACCATTATCAAATCTTAAAATAGCTGAATTATTTTTAACAAATATTAAAATATCATCTCAAGCTACATCAAAATTATATAAACAATTGCCTTGATATATTTTTGTTTTATCATCTAATTTATATCAAGATCCATCTGGTAAAAAGACATCTCTATTAGTTGAATTTTGTTTTAAAATTGGACATATTAAAATATTTTGACCAATATAATATTGATCATCTATTAATCTAGCAATTTTATTATTTTCATTTTCTAAAACCATCGGTCTTAGTATTGGTAATCCCTTTTTAATTGATTCTTGTTCTCAAACTTTAAATTCTGGTAATAAAGTTTTTTTAAATCTAGCTCATTTAATTGAATTATCTAAAGTATTTTTATCAAATCTTCAAGGCTCTCTTTGACCTAAAGCATGATATCTTGAAAAGGTATTTAACATTCCCACTTGAGTTCAACGATTATATAGATCTAAACTAAAATCTTTAGATTCAACAAATCCTCCAATATCAGTTCCTCAAATCACTTCACCAGCTAAACTTAAAGAAAGACCTGCTTGTAAATGATTTTTTAAATCACTAAAACTAGTTATACTATCTCCAGATCATTTACCAACAAATTTTTGAGTTCCAATATATCCTGGACGGCTAACTACAACATTTTTACCAGCTCCAAAAAACTCTTCACCAGCTTCATAACAACATTTAACATATAAAAACATAAAATATTGTTTAAAATCTTTTGCTTGATAATTATTAAATAAAATAGCATCTTCAGGTAAGCCATCACCATAATCAGGTTTAACAAATCTTAAACCTAAGTTAAATAGTTTTTTGATTTGATCTTTATATCACTTATAAGCTTTTGGATTTGTAAAATCAATTATGTAATTATTTTCTTGATATGTTTCAGTTCCTGTTCAAGGATGAGCATAACCACCATTTTTACTCTTAACTAGCAAATCATTTTCAAATAAAAATTTAGAATTTTCTAACCCATCATTTTGAATGTATGGATTAATTCAAAAACACATTTCTAAACCATTAGCTTTAACATCATTAAATAGTTTTTTAAAATCACCAAAAGCATCAGTATTATATTCAAAATTGCAACTTTTTGTATATCTATTTTTTAATCATTTAGGATCTAAAGTAATAACATCTAGTGGATAATTTAATTCTTTTGCCTTATTAATAGCTTCAAATAATTCCTCATAGTTATGATAATAAAGTCTATTTAATCAAACTCCATATCCAATATCTGGAACTTTTGAAATTCTATTAGTTAATAAAGTATAACTTGATACTAATTCTTTTAAGCTTTGATTTGAAAATAAATATAAATCTAAAAAATCTTGATCAACTTTAAAAGATAATATATCAGTTGTTGGAGAACCTATTTCAAATGTAGTTTTGCAACTTGTATTAACTAAAAATCCTCACTTATTAGTTGAATATAATAATGGTAAACCATTATAGGCTAAATCATTATTTGTTACACAAGAATTGTCAGAGTTTCAAATAACAGACTCAACTCCATTTTTAACTAAAGGTCTAAATTTTTCACCAAGTCCATAGAATTTTTCATCATTTTCAATATCAAATGACATAAAAAATCTCTGATTTTTATTTTGATCAATTTCAATTCCTAAATTAGGATTAATAAAGCCTTCAAAAAATTGATATCCAGTTCTTAAAGTAGTTCTAGTTTTAATATTTTTTTTACTATCTAAAATCATTAAAACAAAAGGATTGATGTTAAAAACTAACTTTTCATCTTTATCTAGATCAATAATTATTTGATCTTTAGTTTTTATAAACTTAATTGATTTTTGTTTTAAATTACTATTTAAATGCTCATTAAATAAAGTAGGTATTGTTTTTTGTGATAGCTTTAAGTTAATAATATTTGATTCAAAAAGTTGAATTTGAAAAGTTGCTTTTTGTAAATTTGAAAAAGTGACCTCAATAAATAAATTATTATTAGTCGTTCAAAGATCAGAAACTTTAGTTGTTATTCAATATTCATTTTTAGGATCAAAAATTCTTTGCTTAATTGGAAACGAATATTCTAACATTTCTCTAGTAATATTATTTGGTTTTGCCATTTTTATTTCTTTCTAATAACTCTAATATTTCACCTTTATATATGTCAGCTTTTGGACCATAAACAATTTGTAAAGAACTTCCTTTATTTAAAACACCAACAGCTCCAGTTAGTTCTTTAAATTTATTTTCAACTTTTGTTTTATCTTTAACTTTAACTCTTAATCTAGTCATACATGCATCAATATCTTCTAGATTATCTAATCCACCTAATAAATCAATTATAGCTTTAACAGTTTTATCTGTTTTTATTGTCTTTTCTTTGACTTCTTGTTTTGCTTCAACATCAGTTATTAATTCATCATTAGTAAATCCAGGTATTGCTGGTTTAGTTTTTTTAGTAAAGAAGTAAAATACAACAAAATAAATTCCACCAAAACCAATAGTTACTAATAATAATCATAAACCTTGGATTCATAAAATACCTTTAATACCAATTCCAGTTATTGAAGTTGGACCAAATACAAATAAGTATTTAACTAATGTTTCAATTCCTCCAAATGCATGAATTCTCATTGGAATAAAATCACTAATTCCAAATGCTATTCCAGTTAAAACTGCATGTAAAACATATAATAAAGGAGCTGAAAACATAAAAATAAATTCAATTGGTTCAGTAACTCCAGTTAATAAACAAGCAGCTAATCCTGAAAAATAAATTGAAGAATATTTAGCTCTTTTTTCTTTAGGAATTGCAAATGCCATACCTAATCCAGCACCAACTAATGAACCTGATGAAGTAATCATTTGTCCAACTTTAAATCTTACTGGTACAACTGAATCTAATACTATTTCATAAGCTTGCTGCATTGATAATCCACTAACATTACTATGGTTTGCTGCATAATCAGTTCATCCACTTTTTACATTTCCTAAAGCAGTAATTCAACTCAATCAGATTTTTTCTTGTCCTTGTGCTTTTAAAGCTTCTTTGTTTGATAAACTACTAAAAAAATCAGCAATAATTTTAGCATTTTGTTCATTTGTATTAGTAAATTGACTTGAGTTTGTAAAATCTACATTTCCACCTAATTGACTATAATTCATAGGAATTGTAATCATGTGGTGTAATCCAAATGGCAATAATAATCTTTCTGAAGTTCCATATAAAAATGGAGCTAGAAATTTTAATTTTTGTTCTTTTGCAAAAAAGTTTCCTAAATAATTAATTACAGTTTGAAATAATGGTCAAATTAATCCAATACCAACAGATATTGGTAATACAATAATAATTACCATAAAAGGAACAAATCTTGCACCATTAAAAAATGATAATGCTTGTGGTAATTTATTAAAGTTGTAATACTTATTATAAATTGTAGCACCAACAAATCCCATTATAATTCCACCAATAGCATCATATCTAATAGACATAACTCCTTCTTGGCTACTAAAAAATAGTTCATGTTTTTCTCATCTACCTAAAATGTAGTTTAAAAATTGTAATTCTTTAGTATTAGGATCGGTTCTTGTTATAAACATTGAAGAACCAACAGCTAATAAAATAAAATATGCAAAAGCAGCGGCAAATGAACCACCATATCTATTTTTAGATCAAGTACCACCAATTGCAACAGCAAATAATAAACCCATATGACTAAAGGCTGCTCAACCAACAGTTTCAATAACACCACCAATTTGATTAAAAACTTTAGCTGAAGCTTTAATTTGTCCTAAACCTAAAGGACCAATTATTTTTCCTAAAATAATTGTCAATCCAGCCGCAGGTAAAAGAGCAACAAAAGTCAAAATAGATTTAGCAAATTTTGAAAAAAATTCGTGTAAGTTACTCTCTTTAGCCTTTCTAAAATCTAATATTTTTTTCATTCTTTTTCCTTTCTAGCTTACAAAATATATTTTATATAGTTTATGATTTAGAAAAATACTAGATTTTAAAAAATAAAAAGAACTAGTATATACTAGTTCTTTTTATAAATTATTTAATTAAATTATTTTTCAATTGAGATAACTGTTCCAGCACCAATTGTTCTTCCACCTTCACGAATTGAGAATTTAGTTCCTTCTTCAACAGCAACAGGTTTAATTAATTGGATTTCCATTTCAACATTATCACCAGGCATTACCATATCAGTTCCTTCTGGTAAAGTAACTTCTCCAGTAACATCAGTTGTACGGAAGTAGAATTGAGGACGGTATTTATTAAAGAATGGTTTATGACGTCCACCTTCTTCTTGAGTTAAAGCATAAACTGAAGCTTTTAATACAGTATGTGGTTTAATAGTTCCAGGTTTTGCTAAAACTTGTCCACGTTCTACTGAATGTCTGTCAACACCACGTAATAATGCTCCAACATTATCTCCAGCCACAGCAAAATCAAGTAGTTTTCTAAACATTTCTAATCCAGTAACAACAGTTTTAGTTGGTTCTTCTTTTAATCCAATAATTTCAACTTCTTCGTTTACTTTAACAGTTCCACGTTCAACACGTCCTGTTGCAACAGTTCCACGTCCAGTAATTGTAAACACATCTTCAACTGGCATTAAGAAAGTTTTATCAGCGTCTCTTTGTGGAGTTGGGATGTATTCATCAACTGCTGCCATTAATTCATTAATTGCTCCAGTTCATTTTGAATCACCATTTAATGCTCCTAAAGCTGAACCTCTAATAACTGGTGCTCCTTCTCCATCAAAGTCATATTCAGTTAATAGATCTCTAATTTCCATTTCAACTAGATCGATCATTTCATCATCTTCAACCATATCACATTTGTTTAAGAAAACAACAATTTTTGGAACTCCAACTTGTCTTGATAATAGAATGTGTTCTCTAGTTTGTGGCATTGGCCCATCAGTTGCAGCAACAACTAAAATAGCTCCATCCATTTGTGCTGCTCCAGTAATCATGTTTTTAACATAGTCAGCGTGACCTGGGCAATCTACGTGTGCATAGTGTCTATTAGCTGTTTTGTATTCAACGTGTGCAGTATTAATTGTAATACCACGTTCTCTTTCTTCTGGGGCATTATCAATATTTGCATAATCTTTGAATTCTGCGTTACCTTGTTCAGATAAAACTTTAGTAATTGCAGCAGTTAATGTAGTTTTACCATGATCAACGTGTCCAATTGTTCCAATATTAACGTGAGGTAAACTACGGTCAAATTGTTCTTTTGCCATGTTTTTTTCTCCTTAAAATTTCTATAACAAATCAAGAATAATAGATATATTTCTACTATTTTGTCTGCCCCTTTTGGGGCGTTTTTACTATTATATATTTTACACTTATTTAATACTTAATTCAAAAAATATTATTTACCTGATTTTTTAATAATTTCATCAGCAATTGCTTTTGGAGCTTCTGCATAATGACTAAATATCATAGTGTAATTTCCACGTCCTTGAGTAAATGAACGTAATTCAGTAGCGTATCCAAACATTTCAGTTAATGGTACTTTTGATTTAATTGTTTGAGCATTTCCTCTTTGTTCTGAACCTTCAATCATTCCACGTTTTGAAGAAATATTTCCCATAACATCTCCATAATATTCATCTGGAACTGTTACTTCAACATTCATAATTGGTTCTAAAACAACTGGATTCATTTTTCTAGCAGCTTCTTTTAAAGCCATTGAAGCAGCAATTTTATATGCCATTTCATTTGAGTCAACTTCATGCATTGATCCATCAACAATTGTTGCTTTAACATCAATCATTGGATATCCTGCAATAACTCCGTTTCTTAATGCGTTTTCTAAACCTACACGTGCTGAGTTAATGTATTCTTTTGAAACACGTCCTCCAGTAATTTTATCAACTCATTCAAATCCTTTGTCTTTATTTGGTTCAAATTCGATCACAACATGACCATATGAACCACGTCCTCCAGATTGTTTAATATATTTACCTTCAGCTTTTCCTGGTAATTTAATAGTTTCACGATATGAAACTTGTGGAGCACCAACATTAGTTGCTACATTAAATTCACGCTTCATACGATCAACAATAATGTCTAAGTGTAATTCACCCATACCAGCAATAATTGTTTGTCCAGTTTCATCATCTGTATAAGTTCTAAAAGTTGGATCTTCTTCAGCTAATTTTGATAAAGCAATACTCATTTTTTCTTGGTCAGCTTTAGTTTTTGGTTCTAATGCTAATTGGATAACAGGTTCAGGAAATACCATTGATTCTAAAATGATTTCGTGTTTTTCATCACATAAAGTATCACCAGTTGTAGTATTTTTTAATCCAACAGCTGCAGCAATATCACCTGAATAAACTTCTTCAATTTCAGTACGGTTATTTGCATGCATTTGTAAAATACGTCCAACACGTTCTTTTTGTTGTTTAGTTGAGTTTAATATATAACTACCTTTAGTTAAAATTCCTGAATACACTCTAAAGAATGTTAATTTTCCAACAAATGGATCAGTCATAACTTTAAATGCTAATGCTGAAAAAGGTTCAGTATCACTTGCGTGTCTTTCAACTTCTTCACCTGTTGGTAAAATTCCTTTAATTGATGGAATATCTATAGGTGATGGTAAATAATCAACAACAGCATCTAATAATAATTTAACACCTTTATTTTTAAACGCTGAACCAGCTAATACTGGGAAAAAGTCAGCATTAATTACACCTTTTCTAATTGCTGATTTTAATTCAGAAATACTAATTTCTCCACCATCTAAAAATTTCATTAGTAATTCTTCATCATACTCAACAGCAACTTCAACTAAATGTGCTCTTAATTCTTTAGCTTGTTCTAATAAATTACTTGGAATTTCAATTTCTTTATAATTTTCTTCAGGTTTTCCGTCAAACTCATAAGCTTTCATTTCAACTAAATCAATAATACCTGTGAAGTTTTCTTCAGCTCCAATTGGTAATTGAATTGGGGCAGCTTTAGCACCTAATCTATCACCAATAGTTTTTACTGAATAAATAAAATCAGCACCTGTTTTATCCATTTTATTAACAAAAACAATACGAGGAACTCTATAATTTGTTGCTTGTCTTCAAACAGTTTCAGTTTGAGGCTCAACACCAGATTGACCATCTAAAACAGCAACAGCACCATCTAAAACTCTTAATGAACGTTCAACTTCAACAGTAAAATCTACGTGACCTGGAGTATCAATAATATTAAATCTTGTATTTTTTCAGAATGCAGTTGTAGCAGCAGATGTAATAGTAATCCCACGTTCTTGCTCTTGAGCCATTCAGTCCATTTGTGAAGCACCTTCATGTGTTTCACCTATTTTGTGAATTTTTCCAGTGTGAAATAAAATACGTTCAGTAGTAGTAGTCTTACCAGCATCAATATGAGCCATAATACCAATATTACGAGTATTTAATAAACTGTATTCTCTAGCCATTTATTAATTTTCCTTTCTAATTCTAATTATCAACGATAGTGTGCAAATGCTTTGTTTGCTTCTGCCATTTTATGAGTATCTTCACGTTTTTTAACTGATCCACCAATATTATTTGATGCATCAATAATTTCATTAGCTAATTTAATTGTCATAACTTTTTCGTTTCTTAATCTTGCATAATTAATTAATCAACGTAAAGCTAAAGTGATTTGTCTTTCAGCTGAAACTTCTACAGGAACTTGATAGTTAGCTCCTCCAATACGACGAACTTTTAATTCTAAATGAGGTTTAATATTTTCAATAGCTTTATTAAATACTTCAATTGGTTCTTTATTAGTTTTTTCTTTAATTATATTAAATGCATCATAAATAATTGACTGAGCAATTCCTCTTTTACCATCTAACATAATTTTATTAATTGCACGAGTAACTAATTTAGAATTATAAATTGGATCTGCTAAAACATCTCTTTTTTCTGCTCTATTCTTACGCATGGTAATAACTCCTTTCTTTTTAATATAAATATGCTACTTAATGTGTTCTTTTTAATTTGATATACACGGTTTACTTATTATTTGTTTTATTATTTTTTAACTTTAGGTCTTTTTACTCCATATAATGAACGTCCTTGTGAACGTTTTGCTACACCTTGAGTATCTAAAGTACCTCTAATAACGTGATATCTAACCCCTGGTAAATCTTTAACACGTCCTCCACGGATTAAAACAACACTGTGTTCTTGTAAGTTATGTCCTTCTCCTGGAATATAAGCATTAACTTCCATTCCATTTGTTAATCTAACACGAGCGTATTTACGTAGCGCTGAGTTAGGTTTTTTAGGTGTCATTGTTGCAACACGCGTACATACTCCACGTTTTTGTGGTGATGCTATTTTAGTAACTTTTTTAATTAAAGTATTAATCCCTCTGTTTAAGGCTGGAGCTTTAGTTTTTCATGTTTTTGCTTTACGGTTAACTTTAACTAATTGATTAATTGTTGGCATGTATTTTCCTCCTTTCACATTTCCGAGTGTATCGAATTAACACAATTTTATATTATATATAAAAATATGCTAAATTCAATAAAATAATAAGAATAAAAAAATAATCTTTATAAACTAAAAAAATTATAGTAAAGGTTGAATAATATTATAAATTTTAATAATAATTTTTCTAAATCAATTAATGTTTTTATTTGGTAAATGATCATATAAATAACTATTTTTAAAATCTTGTTCAAATTTTTTAGAAATTGTATTATTTAATTTTTTAGAATAAATTAATCCCATTGTTTGTTGATCTGCAAATAAAGCTCTAAAATCAAGATTTGTTGATCCAATAAATGTAATTTCATCATCAAATAAATAAGTTTTATTATGATTAAAGACATTATTAATAGAATAAATTTTAACTCCAGCTTTATATAATTCTCTAGTTCATTGTTTTGTTTGATCTAATAAAAAAGCTTTATCAGTTAAACCTGGAATTAAAATTCTAACATCTAGTTTTGAATTAGCAGCATTAATTAAAGCGGTTCTAATTTCTTGAGGAGGAATAAAATATGGAGTTGAGATTCAAATTCTTTTTTGAGCTGAATTAATTAAATTAATAAAAATAGATAAGTGTAAAGGTTCTTCGTGATTTGGTCCACTTGAAACAATTTGTACTAATTGGTTTTTTGATTTAACTGGATAAATAGTGTTTAAATTTAAATCTGATTCTATTAATCTTTTTTTATTAAAAGGTTTATAAAAGTCATAATCACTAATAAAAATACGTTGAATTTCACTTACAGCATTACCTGTAATTCTTAAAGAACAATCATTTCAATAACCAAACTTATTATCTAAATTAATATATTCATCACCAATATTAATTCCACCAATATAACCAATTTTATTATCAATTACTACATCTTTTCTATGATCTCTATAATTTGCTGTTCATTTAATAAATGGAAATCTTACTGGAGCAAAACAAGCAATTTGACAACCATGTTTTAATAACTTTAATCTTGATTCTTCAAATACAGTATAACTTCCTGCAAAATCATAAATTATATAAACTTTAACATTTTCTTTTAACTTTTTAATTAATAAATTAGTTAGTTGTTCTAATAACTTACCATCTTTAAAAATATAAAAATTTAATAAAATATGACTTTTAGCATTACTAATATCTTTAAATAAATTTAAAAATAATTCATTACCATTTTTTAAAAACTCAACTTCACTATTTAAAAAAATGTTATTAGTTTGAGAAATCATTGCTGTCTTAAAAGCACGTTTAAATTGTGGTATTTGGTTAATTAAAATTTCTTCAACTTCTTTTAGTTCATTAATTAAATGTTTATTTTTAATTTCTGGTAATTTATAACTTGTATTAATTTTATATTTATAAGATCTACCAAAAAATAAATAAGACAAAACTCCAATTATAGGAATAACAACAATAAAACAAAATCATCTAATTCTAGTTTCAAACCTTCTTTTTTTATCAGCTAATACAATAAAAGCTCAAATAATAGCTAATAAATGAAAAATTCCAAATCCAATTAAAGGCCAAGTAAACAATCCAAAATTTAATAATAACAAACCTAAGATAGTTAAACCAAACATAAAAATTAAAGACAAAACTGTAATAATTGGTTTTTTCATTATTTTTTATTCCTTTTAATATCTAATTTACTAATTCATTTATTGTTTTTAATAATTAAAAGATTAAAGTAATTTAAAGTTAAATTTCTTATATTTTTAATATAATGATCATTACAAATCATTTCTAAATTAAATAAATTATACGAATATTTATAATCTAGTTCTAAACTTAAATACTTTTTAATATAAACAAATAAAATTAATCAATAACAATAACTATAAGCAAAAGTCTTTTTATTTTCATCAAACATTTGACTAAAACTATTACTAATATAGTTATAAATTTGATGGTTATTAAAATAAGTGTCTATAAAACTATTTGAAAATTTAATATCATATTGTTTTGCAATTTCTAATAGTTGTTTTTCATAATTTATTTCTAAACTAGTATATTTTCTATTTGTTGCAATTTTATTTATAGTTAAGTTAATTTGCTCAAGTTTTAAATTAGATAAGCTTTTATAAAATTTGTGATAAAGATAATAAATACAAAAATTCATAAAAGAAATATTAGCTCAATAATGCTTATAATTTAAATTATGAATTTTTAAAATAATAATAAAGTTATTTAATAAAATATTAGATTTTTTATTAAAGTCATGGTTTTTTAAATAAACATTTTCTAAATTGTTATTTTTTAAAAAGTCTAAAAAAAACTTTTTCTTTTTTACTAATGCTAAATTTCTTTTAACAATTTTTCTTTTCATTCTATCACCACTAAATTACTTTTATTTTATAAAAAAAAATAGGCTTTATTTTAAATAAGCCTATTTAATTAATTAAAGATTAATAAAGTAATTTCATCTTAATATCAGTTTTAATATAACTAGTTATTTTAATCTATTTAATAAAGGAACAACAAACTTTGAAGCCTCTAAATTAGTTGTGCTTTCTTTTACATATAAAAATGATCTATGTTGACAATCAGCAGCCATTACTTTTCTTAACTCTTTAACAACAAATTTATTTTTAATATTTGGTACAAAATAAAATTCAATTAATGAAATACCTTTTGGTACTATTGATTCTAAAAGCTCTAAAACATCAATTTCATTTTTTGAATATAAACCAATTAATTGAAATGTTTTATTATTAATAGAAAAAATTACAATGGCATCTAAATTAGAAATATAAAACACATTATTTCTATAATATTTTAATAAGCTATAAATGGATAAAGCCCCATCTTCTCTAATATAAAATAAAGAATTGTTTTTACTACTATGAAATAGTTCATCTTTAACAAATTCAAAATCAGCTTGATTAGTATCTAAATCTAATCTTTTTAAAACACTTAATTTTGCATCTTTGTTAGGATCTCATTGCATAAAATAAGTATATTCTTTTATCTTTTTAAAACCATTTCTAATCAAAACATCATCATTTTCTACATTAGAAAAAGTATATATAAAATCAGAAATATTTTCATATTTTTTAACAACACCTTGGATTAATTCATTAACCATTAAAGGGTTGCTTTCTTTTGATTTTGTAAAAGTATTAGTTAGCAAAATTGTATTTAAAGTAGTTTTATTAATAATAGCCTTACTTTTAATAAAACCACTAACAGCTAAAACACCATTTCTTTCATTTACAATAGTTACTCGAACATATGCAGAATCAAAATTATTATTAACCATTCACTCTTCAAAAGTTTTTGATCCTCTTTTTTTAATGATTGTGTGCATTTCTTGTAAAAAATGCTTATTATCTCTATAATTAAAAACTAAACTATGTGAATTCATATGTATGAGTTCCTTTATATTCACTATAAATATTACCACAAATTTCTAGATTTTAGAAATCGCTTGGCTATTAAAACACCTACATATAATAATTACTAATTTGTCTTTATCTAAGATATTTTTTTAAAATACTACTATAAATTTTTGATGGGTTATTATTAAGTTCTTCATCAAAAAAAACTTCTATATTTTTATTAAAATTAATTAAATCTTTTTTATTAGTTAAAGGATCAAAACCATGTATGTTAACACTTGTTGAAATAATAGGTCCAGTATTATTAATAATTTGTTTAATATCATTTCTTTTAACTAATCTAATAGCAATACTTGAACTTGTTGTTTTAAAAATAACAGTTGTTGGATCGGTATTTAATAAAAAATCTTTATCAGTTAAATCTAGTATATCTAACTTATCTAATTGGTCTAAACTAGATATTAAAACTATTAAAGGTTTATTTATATCAGCTTTTTTAACTTGATTAATTTTAATTTGATTTTCTAAACTATAAATAGCTGATAGTCCATAAATAGTATCAGTTGGTAAAATAACTATTTGATTATTTTTTAACAATTCTATAGCTTTATTTATTTTAGTATCTGTTAACATAATAAAACCTATTTTCTAAATATTTTTTTATTTTTAAATTCATTTCTTACAAAGTCAATTGCTAATCTTTTATCTAACATTCCTTTTAAAATAATACAAAATCCAGTAATTGTTGAAACTGTTAAAAAAGTAATGCATACACTTATAATGTAACTATCATTAAAAATAGAATTAATTTTTTGATCAATATCATTTAAAAAACATAGTTTTTGATCAATATTGTTAAACACTTCTATTCCCACTACATTTTTTATTAACTCAACATATTTATATCCAATAATTTGATCTTTATCATTTGAGTTTCATAAAACTAAAAGTTTATGTAATTCTAGTTGTGAAATAAAAATACTTAATATTAAAAAAGCAAGTTGACTAAATAATAAAATAAACTTAGTTTTTAAAACTAATTGAGATGATTTTTGTCCTCTAATTGAAATTGCTAGTAAAAATAAAACAGTTGATAAAATAATTCCTAAAAAAATAATTGGTGAAGATAATATTAATAAAGGACTACTTTTTGTTAAATTTAATTGATTTTTATATTGATCAAAAATAGTGTTTCAGTCTCTATAATCATTTAATAAATTAGGTAGTTGATGTGTTCAATAAATTAGAGATTTTTCACTACCTCTTGTTGAAATAGAAATAATATAAATTAAAATTGGAAAACAAATCATTAGTACTAAAATAATTAACCAATTTGACAAAGTTTTATCTTTAAATGAAAAAATATTATTAACATATGATTTGATTTTATTTTGATAAATTATCTTATTTTTTTGAACAAAATAGTTAATATATTTATCTTCACTATTTTCAACATACTCAAAAAAAGTAATATTTTGTAAAGAAATACTTGTAACAAACATTAAAAAAATTTGAACAAAAATAATTCATCAAATATTATTAACATCAATTCAGTTATAAATGTTATTTGATTTTTTTTCAAACTCAATAAATTGACTAGTTATTTTTTTAAACTCATCAATTTTGTTTTCTAAACCTGTAATTACTTGATAATTAAAAAAATCTTGAAAATAACCATAAAAATATTGAGAAATACCTTGAAATAAAATAGTTAAAATTCCAAAAATAATAATTAATACAATGATCATTTCTTTATATCTTTTATTATTTGATAAATTTACTAATGCTTTAAAACTAATAAACATTGCTATTACAATAACCATAAACACTAAAGCTAAAATTGCCAAACCTCAAATTTGAGACTTGCTAGGTAAATCAATATGTTTAGAAATAATTTTATAATTAGTAAAATAAAAACTTAAAGAATCATGTTTAAAAATTAAATATAAATAAGCATAAAAAGGTAATAGTGCTAATAAAAAAACAACTAAACCTAAAATTGATCTTAAATAAATTGAAAAATTTTTCTTTTCAATATTTGGATCACTATCTTTAATTCTCATTGAAAATTTATTATTTATTATTTTGACTTTAAAGTCTTTATTTTTACACATATTCATCCTTAAAAATTCTTAATAATTAAATTTCTTCAATAATTGTTATAATCTTTTTTTAAATTCTCAATTATATTTTAAACAATTCTTAATCAATAATTGTTCTATTGAATCTTTTTGTAATCATCCAAATTCTAAAACTATTAAAAACTTTTTATTAACATCAACTATTTGATCTATATTTTTAATTAAAATTTCATAAAAATACAAACCTTTATTTGGTGCAAATAAAGCAATACTTGGCTCATATTCTATAACGTTTTTATCTAAATTTTGATCATTTATATCTATATATGGAGGATTAGAAATAATTACATTTGCTTTAATATTATCTTTAATTAAAACACTAATAAAATCACCAGATAAACAAGCAGTATTTTTCAAATTAAATCTTTTAATATTTTTATTTGCTACTTTTAATGCTTTATATGAAATATCAGTCAAAATCACTTTATTTTGTTTATTTAATAAAGCACAACTAATTCCTAAGCACCCACTACCAGTACATAGATCAACTATTAATAAATCATTATTATTTTTAATAAATTCACTAACATAATCAATTATTAGTTCTGATTCATTTCTAGGAATTAAAACATCTTTATTAATAAAAAAATTATTTGAATAAAAATATTTATTTTTTAAAATATAAGCTAAAGGATATTTTTTTTCTAATAATTTTGAGATTTGTTCTAGTTTATAAAGTTGCTTTTTTGTTAAAACATAATCTAAATTACTAACAATTCATTGATAATTTTTATTTAAAATGTGTTCTAAAATATGATAAACATCAGCCTTATTCAGACTGATGTTAGCTTGTTGTAGTTCTTTTAAAATATTAAAAATAGTTTTATTCATTGTTTTTTAATTGTTCAGCTACTTTTTGACGTTGTTCTTCATTAATTAAAGCAATAATAAATTCATCAATATTACCTTCCATAACTTGATCTAATTTGTTTAAAGTTAAACCAACTCTATGATCAGTAACACGATTTTGTGGGTAATTATATGTTCTAATTTTTTCAGATCTAGCACCAGTTCCAACTGCATTTTTTCTTGTTGCATCAGCTTGAGCTTGTTGTTTTTCAACTTCAGCTTCATAAACTTTTGCTCTTAACATTGTCATTGCTATATCTTTATTATCATGTTGAGATCTTCCATCTTGACTAGTTACAACAATTCCAGTTGGTAGATGTGTAATTCTTACTGCTGAATCAGTAGTGTTAACATGTTGACCACCAGCTCCAGAAGCTCTATATGTATCAATTCTTAAATCATTTGATCTAATTTCAATTTCAACTTCACTCATTTCAGGTAAAACTGCAACAGTTGCTGTTGAAGTTTGAATTCTTCCTTTAGCTTCAGTTTTTGGAACACGTTGAACACGATGAGCACCTGACTCAAATTTTAATTTAGAATAAACTCTATCACCTTTGATCATAAATACAACTTGACTATAACCACCAGCTTCACCTAAAGAAGCTTCTAAAATATTTATTTTTCAATTTTGAGTTTCAGCATAAAGTTTATACATTCTTAAAAGATCACCAGCAAAAATATTAGCTTCATCTCCACCAGCAGCACCTCTGATTTCAATAATAACGTTTTTTTCATCATTTGGATCTTTTGGTAATAACATTTCTTCAATTACTTGTTGTAAATGTTCAACTTTATCATTATTTTCATCTAATTCAATTTTTGCTAATTCAATAAGTTCACTATCTTTTTCATTTTCTAAAATAGCTTTTGCATCTTTTATATGATCAACTGCTTTTTTATATTCAACAAATTTTTCAACAACTTCTTCTAAATTAGCTTTTTCTTTGTTTAGTTCAGTAAACTTTTTAATATCTTTTAAAATGTTTTCATCTTCTAAATCTTTTTGAATTTGAAACAATCTTTTTTGCATTGTTTCTAATGCTTCATATGTTTTAGCATTCATAATTACACATCCTTTTTAGGAGATATAAAGCATTTTCTACATCTTGCTTCATAACTTTCTTTACCATCAACTAGAATTAAAGGAGAATCTCATAAAGCAGGTTGTCCATTAACAATTCTTTGAGATCTATTTGCAAAAGATCCACATAAATGACATCTTGCTCTTAACTTAGTTACAAATTCTGCTTTTACTAGTAATTTATCTACATTTTTAAATGGTAACCCTCTAAAGTCTTTATCTAATCCATTAACAATTACAATTATTCCATTATCTGCTAGTTGTTCAATTATATCAACAACATTTTCATCAAAAAATTGTACTTCATCAATTCCTATCACATCAACTTGTTGAATTTGATTTTCTTTTTCAACTATTTGTTTAATCTCATCACTTGATTTTACTAAATAAGAATCTAATTTACTTCCTGAATGTGAAATTATATTTTCAACTGAATATCTATTATCAATACTTGGTTTAAAAGCTAATACTCTTTTTTTAGCATAACTTAAAACTTTTAAGCGTCTTATAAATTCTTCAGTTTTTCCAGCAAACATACAACCTGTAATTAGCTCAATTCAACCCATTTTATTAGAATTATATGCTTCTATTTCATTAATATCTAATTCTGTCATTACTACACCTCTCCTTTAATTAGTTGTTCTAAGTCATTAATTAAATCATCAATTTGATCTAATGAACTAATTTCAGCTCCACTAGCTAATTTATGACCACCACCATTATATTTATTTGCAATTTTATCAATACTAAAATCTCTACTTCTTAGTGAAACTTTTAAAATATCTTCTACTTGTATAATTGTAAATCAAATTTTAATTTCTTTAATTCCACTCATAACTGAAAGTGCTAATTTAGTTTCTTCATAACTCAAATCTCAATCTTTTAAATCTTCATCTAATAAAACAATATAAGCAATACCAGTATTAGTTAATTTCATTTTAGAAAAACTATACATCATTCATTGCCTTAACTTTAACTCTGATACATATAAAAAGTCATGAGCTTTTTTTAAATTAGCTCCAGCTTGTAATAACTTAGATGCCACATAAAAAGTTGTGGGATTAGTTTTATCATATAAAAATCTATTTGAATCAGTTAATAAACCTAAGTATAAATTATAAGCAGCAGTTGGTGAAATAAATAAATTATTTTCTAAAGCTCATAAACTAATAACTTGAGTATTTGAAATACTACTATCATCTATTAAATCATTATTACAATAATCTTCAACATTTATATGATGATCAATTTTAAAACTATCAGAACTTAAATCAAATCTATTAAAATCTACTCTTTTTTTTGTAGCTGTATCAACTGTAATAATTAAACTATTTTTAACAAATTCATCACTTAAATTAATTTCATCAATAAAAAAACTATTATCATCACTAATTCTAGATCCAACTACATAAATAGTTTTATTTTTAAAATTATCATTAATAATGTTTGCTAATCCAATTGCACTACCTTGAGCATCTCAATCAGGTTGTTTGTGTTTTGCAATAATAATATTTTGATATTGACTAATTTTATCTAATAATAGCTTTGATTTTTTTTGATCTAACATATAACTCCTTTAAATAATATTACTAATAGCATTTTTATTTATATAAAGCATAGTCTTTTCATTTTCAACAAAAGTTTTGTCCTTATTATAAAAATAAATTTTTTCTTTATTTTTAGTAATTGCGCAATGCATAAATTTATCAACATATTTTTTAGATTTTATAATTTTAACTTCTAAACATAAATCGTTTGGAGCTTCAAATTCAAGTGAGATTTTAAAAGGATTAAAAAACACAAAACCACTATTTTTTAAAACACAATTATTTAAAATTCATCTTCTATCTTGAATTTTAATTTGATTTTTATCAATTAGTTCATAACTAATCTTATTAATGTTGCTTTCACTTCTTTTTAATAAAATATCAAAAATATCAATAATTGGTATTTCTTTTAATTCTTTTTTTAGTTCTTGTTGTGTTTCTGGTTTTACTTCTAACTGATTATTAACAAAATAAATTTTTTTATCTAAGTTATATACATCTTCAATTGAGTCATTTAAAAAAATAAAAGTCATTAAAAGATGATTATGTTGAATACTTTTAATAGTTTCAAATAACTGAAAAAACTCTTTTTCTGATAAATGCTTTGTAATATTTGAAAAAATAATATTTCTTTTTGATAAATTAATTGCTTTTAGAATTTTTAGATAAACAATATTTAATGATAAATACTTAACACTACTTTTAATAAATCATTCAAATTTTATGTTGTACTTATTTACACTGTTTGTCATTTTTTCAACAGCTTGTTTAAAAACGCTTTTAATTTCTTTCTTTTTTTGTTTTTTCATATTTAAAAATTTACGCTTTTCAACATACTCTAGTTCATCTGATAAAACTCTTTCATGATATTGGTGAATTAAAAAAATAATTTCTTCACCAAGAGCTTTTGTAGTGTTTCTAATAGGTTCTATAAATTCTTGTTTTTGTTTATTTTCAATATCAATTAAAGTTTGATGATTGGCTTTTCTTCAATCAATAAAATATTCTTGTTTTTTGTCTTGTTCTACTCATGTAAATCTTTTTGGTTTGTCGTTTTCTAAAAGCGCTAGTGCTTTAAGATATTTTCTAAATTCAAAATTTCATTGAGCTTTAAATTGATTTAATTTTCTATTTTTATGAAAAATGCTAGTTCTTAATTCAACGATTTTAGCACTAATAATTTTTAATTGTTTATTAACAGCATAATAAGTTTGTTGATAAGTAAATTTCTTTCAACTTTTTTTAAGTTTTTTATTAGACGAATGCTTAGCATTATATTCACAACTACAATTATCTCTAAGTTCATTTAAAGTATAAACATTATCTCATAAAGTTTGTTGAAACATTAACATTATAGAAGCTGTTCTTAATTCAGTTTTTAAATTTTCTATTGCCTTAGAAAGTAATTTTATTTGAATAGGTCATTGTTCAGGAATTTCAAGATATTTTTTTTGATTATGTTTTTTTAAATCATTTATTGCATCATATAATGCTTTTTGTTCTTCTTTAGTTTTTATATTAATATACTCAGAGATCAAATTATCAATATTTTGTCTAAGTTTTTTATCATTAATTTCACCTTTACTTGCAACTAATGATAAATATTCATATTTTTTTCCAATATATTTAACTGATGCACTTCTTAAAAAGTTTTGATCAAATAATAAAGAAAGAATTAAAACTCATTTACTTGGAATCACACGTTGTATTCAAGTATCATGTTTAATAAATTCTACATTCTTTCTAGTAAAGCCTCTATTAATAATATCAAAATCATCAATTTGAAATCTACCTGTTCTATTTTTCTTCTTACCTAATAAAACTTTTTTAAAAAAATTCATTTGCTGTTCATTATCAATAACAACATCAACAATTTGACCATCATCAGCAATTAAATTTACTTTATCTAAACTAGATTTTTTAGAACGAAAGGTTAGGTCTTTAATTTTATATGACATTAAATTAACCTCCACTTAACACTATTATTATTTTAATGTATTTAAAAAATAAAAGAGGTCCTTAAGACCTCAAATTATTTGTTTTCTTGGTTTTTTGCTTTTTGAGCTGCAGATTGCTTTTGAGCTTCTGCTTTAATTGTATCTCTTTTAGCAAATTTTGATCTAAACTGTTCAACACGTCCAGCTACATTAGCATAAGTTTGAGCTCCAGTGTAGAAAGGATGACAATTTGAACATACATCAACTCTTACTTCTTCACCTTTAGAAGTTCCACAAACTCATTCATTTGCACAAGTTGTACAAATAAATTTTGCTTGGTCAAAATACTTTGGTTGAATATCAATTTTTGGCATAGTTATTCTCCTTGCTATGTTATCATTATGATATTAATTTACTAATAAAGTATACAATAAAATGCTTAAAAATAAAGATTTACCAAGTTAAAAAATATAATTATTATTTAATAATAAACTATTATTTTTTTTAGATTTAATTAGTTTTTGGATATAAGTCAGGATAATCTGAAATATAACCATTAATTAAATCTTTATACATTTTATGTATAGTTTCTACATCAGACATTTTTTTAAATGTTCAAACATTTAAAGGAATATTTAATTTTTTAAATAATTCACAATTAGATTGTTTTTTTAATAAAGTAATTGGAGGATGTAAAAAATCAAATTTTTTACCTAATTGAACATCAAATTGAGACATTTTCTCAAATAAATATCCTGATTTGTAATAATTTTCTTTTCTTTTTAAAATTTCTTTTAATACAACTGGACTAAATGAAGAAACTATTATTTCAACACCTTTATTACAATATTTTTTAATTGCATTAAAAATTATATCTAATTCTTCTTCAGTGTAATGATCTGGTTTGATTTCAACATTAATCATTTCATATTGGTCAAAATATTTATCCATAAATACTTCAAATAGAATAGGAGTTGCCAATGGATTTTCTACAAAATAAGGAATTTTTGTAATTTCATCATAAGTTAGAGTTTTAACACCTCTATTTAAATTTCCAATTCTTTTAAAATTATGATCATGGAAAATAATAATTTTGTCATCTTTTGTTAATCTAATGTCAAATTCAACAGCTTTACAAATTGTTAGTGCATTTTTAAAGTCATATTCACGGTTTTCTCCATAAAGACCTCTAAAACCACGGTGTGCTACTAAGATCATTATATTCACCTCTTCTAATTGTTTAAATGAATTTTTTTAAATATTAATTATTTGATTACTATTTAATCTATTAAAAAATTTATTATAGAAATTTTATTTATTTAATAACATCATTTTTTTCTTATCAGCTTTTAGTGAAAAGTGTAAAGCAACTCCAGCTAAAAATCCAATAAATCCAAAAATAACAACAACTAGTAGAATCAATTGGTTTCCTAGTTTATCTGCAACTTGAACTCCATCTATTTGCATATGATGTTTTGATTCAATTGCTGATCTTATTTGTTTAAAGAATGCATCTGGAGTAAAAGCAATAACACTAACAATATTTACAGCAGCTGCATAACTATCATTTTGAATATTTAAATCAGTTCCAATTGGAGATCATCTAATTGTAACAACAGCTCAAGTAACAGCTCCCATTAAAACCAAGTTAAAACAAGCTGCAACTTGTAAAATAATTCCAGATGTTTTTTTAATTGATTCTTCATTTGGATAATCTTTACCAAATCCAGGTAAAACAATACCAATAGTAATTAGAACCATACCAATAAATAATCCAATAAGAATTAGTGGAATATATGATTTTTGTTTATCTGCAAATCTACCAAATCAACCAGAAATCATAAAACGCATTACATAGGTTCTAAAAATTCCAATAATCATAACAGCTACTGCAGGAACATAAAATATATTTCTCATATAGTTAACATATGAAGATAGACCCATTTGTAGCATGTATACACCTAAAACTAAAATAGATAATAAGTAAATGTTTTTTTGTTTTAAAACATTAACCATTGCTTTAACTGAAAATGATAATGGCTCTTCAACTTTAGGTTCTTTAATAAAAAAGATAGCAAGAATTGCAGAAATTATAATTAATGCAGCATAAACCGAAATTAAAATAAGAAATGCAATACTAATTCCATGTTCTCCACCAATTTTTCCTAGTTTTTCTGAATTTTGAAGAGATAACAATAAAGTACCAAATAAAGCAATTGTAAGTCCAATAAGACCATTTAATGCTCCTTGCATACCATTATTTTTACCAACTTGTTTTTCTTTTAATTCTTCAGGCAAACCTTCAGTATTTTGATTTTTAACAAGTTTTCACAACGGTGCTCAAAATAGTGCACAAGTGGCAAAAGCAAATCCACCAAAAATAAAATATAGTTGCACTTTTGTAGCAATTAATAAACCACCAGTAAGAGTTGCACTATTATTACCAGCAATAATTGGAATAACTGGTACTAAAACATATCAAACTCCAAGTGCTCCAGTAATTAAAATACCAATAACTACTAATGATTTTGCTCTAAACTTATCACCTAGATATGATCCTAATAAATAACAAGGTATAGCAACAAAACCATAAACAGCACCCGCTTGTGAATAGTCGGCTTGATTTAATTTAAAGTTTAAGTTCATGTTAGGAATAAAATTATCCATATAAAACGGAATAGCCATAATAGCAACATCAGCTAGTGCTAAAATGAATAAAACAAAATTTTCTTTAACAAATTTAGATATTTTATTTTTAACCACAACATATTCCTTTCTATATTGTATAAGGCTAAATATATAACCTTATAATCTAATTTTATGCTAATAGCTGTATAAATACTTCAGCTTGCAAATAAAAATAGTAAATTGAAAATATATTAATCTTTGTTTAGACTACTTTAGATCAACTACAATTATAGTAGGTAATTTTAATTAATTACCTACCTACAGAAAGGTAAGTGTCCTATGACAAAAACAACAAAACCAAATCCTTTCACAAATTTTATAAATAAAACTTTTAAAACTTTTGATAAAAAAACATTATTTGTTATTATGCTACTAGCTGTTTCAGATACTTTAGTGTTTATTTTTCCTTCTTATTTAAGAAACGTTATGAGTTCTGAAGTAATAAGTTTATATTTGGGAGTAAAAACTGAACATCTATCTCAAGCTAGTGCAATTTATGGTTATATTTCTTTAGCAATTTACTTTTTTGGTTCAATATTAGGAGATAAACTTAGTGTTAAGTGATTAACTATTATAGGTCTTGCCACATTTGGAGTTTCTGGAGCTTGATATGGTTCAATTGGTTTAACTGCTGGTGGAGCTTTAGTTCAAAGTGCTAATGGACCAATTCTAAATGAAACTGGTGTTCAATCACGTTTTATTCAATTATGTATTATTTACGCAATTTGAGCTTTTGCTAAAATTATTTTTTGAGCTCCATTATGAAAATTATTATCTCAACAAGGTAAACCAGAGCAAAATGGTATTTTAAATGGAATACATGGTAGTTTTAATGGATTTGCAGGAACAGTTTTAGTTTCAATTGGATATATTTTATTTTTTGTATTAACTCCTTTATTTGCTGGGAAAAACATTTCAACTCCTAGTGTATGAAACTTTTCAATTATGATTTATATGTTTTGTGGGTTAATCGCACTAACTGTTATTTTATTAATATTTACAGTTAAAGAAGATAAATCAGAAAAAGAAGAAAATGCTTCATTTAACATAAAAGATGTATTTGGAATATTAAAAAATGTAAAAATTTGATTGGTATCACTTGTTGTTATGGGTGTTTATATGTATCAAATGGGGTTAAGCATTTTAGTATCTTATTTAGAAGTATCGCTTCAAGTTGCTGCAGTTGCTGTATTTGTTGGTGGTTTATTAAGAACTTATTTATTTAGATTTATTTTCTCAGCTCCTGCTGGTAAAATTGCTGATAAAACTGGTAAATATGTTAAATTCTTAATGATTGGTATTTTGATAGGAACTTTTTTAGTAACAACAGTTTTACTATTACCTGGATTTAATGTTGGTTGAATAATAAAAAAAGCTCCTAAATGATATTTATGAACAGTAAGAATAATTGTTTATACATTCTTTTTATGCTTGGGTGCTTTATGTTGAGGTTTAGTAACTAATCGTTGAGCTACTTTATTTGAAATTGGAATTGATAGAAAACATTATGCTTCAGCTGTTGGAATTGTTAGTGTTGTTGCCTTTACTCCAGATGCTTGATTTCAACAATTACAAGCAGTTTTAATTGCAAAATATAAAGTTGCTGATCCTTTAATAAAAGGTGGTTATAATAACCAATTTGCATATCAAATTTTAATGATAGTGATTGTTATTATCAGTTTAGTTGGATTTGCTGCTGGTGCTTTGTTAATTTATCTAAATAATAAAGATAAAAAAATAGCTCAAACACAATTGCAAACCACTAAAAAGTAGAATTTATTAACTAAAATAAATTTCAATTGACTCACAAAAGTGAGTCTTTTTTAAAAAGTAGCTAAAAATAATAACAAATCAGATAAATTTAATGATTATAAAAGATGAATTATAAATTACATTTTAAAGTTCTAAAAAAATAAAGTAAAAAAGACATAAAAAATTTATTTTTAAAATTCTTTATGTCTTCTTTCAAATATTTATAATAAGTATTTAATTAATTAGCTTTTCCTTGGCAACCAAATCAACTTGTTAATTCTAAAAATGTAGCTTTTAAAGCATCATATCCTGGTTTTAATAATTTGCGAGGATCAAATCCCTTTTTAGCGTCATCAAGATCTTTTTCTTCTTCAATATATTTTCTAGTTGCATCTCTAAAAGCTAATTGTAGTTCAGTATTTACATTAATCTTTGAAATTCCCATAGAAATCGCTTTTTTAACTTGATCTTGTGGAATTCCTGAACCACCATGTAATACCATTGGCATCTTGCAAGCTTGTTGTAATTTTTCTAAAGTTTCAAATGAAAGTGATTGTCATCATGATGGATATTTACCATGAATATTTCCAATTCCAGCGGCTAGCATAGTAATTCCAGTTTTTGAAATTTCTTCAGCTTGTTGCGGATCTCCTAATTCACCTTGACCAATAACTCCATCTTCTTCTCCACCAATTGAACCAATTTCAGCTTCAACTGAAACTTCATATTCTTCAGCAAATTCAATCAATTCTTTAGTCATTTTTAAATTTTCTTCATATGGAAAATGTGAACCGTCAAACATTACTGATGAATAACCTGCTAAAATACATTTTTTAGCCATTTCTAATGATTGTCCATGATCTAAATGCAAAGCAACTGGTACTGTAATATTTAAATAGTCTAATAATCCATTAACCATTCCTACAACAGCATCAACACCTCCCATATATTTTATAGCACCCTCACTTGTAGCTATAATAACTGGTGTTTTAGAAGCTTCAGCTGCTTCTAAAATTGCTTTTGTTCATTCTAAATTATTAATATTAAAGTGACCTATTGCATATCTTTTTTTATGTGCATCACTTACCATTTGTTTAGCATTAACTAATTTTTTGTGATATAACTTTGGCATTATATTACTTCCTTTATTTAAATCTATTTTAATATTATCATTTTCTAATGTTTTAATGACAACATATAAGTTCATAATTATTAAATGGACAAATATACTTAGTAATTTAATCAATAAAACATAGAAAAACCTAGTATTTACTAGGTTGAAATTATTTTTTAAATCTTTTAATTAAATAAGGTGCACCAACTGCTAAAGAAGTTAACGCAACTTGACTTCCAACAACAATACCAACAATTGCAGGAGTTGAAAGTTTTTTAGATTGTTGATTTGTTGTAGCAACATTGGCTTTTGGGATTTCTAAACCTTTCTTTGAATCTGGTGCTGGTTTTAAAATTGGAGATCATTTTGTAGCAGGAGTTATTATTCTAGTTAAAGGTATATTAACTTTAGGCTTTGGTGGAGATGGGTGAATAATTACTTCAGGCACTGTTGTTTCTGGTTTTTTAATAATTGGGTCGTTAATTTCTATTACACCTTTTCATTTAGGTTTTTTATTTTCATAATTAGAAAAAATACTTCCTCTTGAGAAATTTTTATTATTTTTAACTTTATCCACTTTTCAATCTTTTAAATTTTGATCAAAATTTGTCGCTCCATCAAACATAGATTCCATAGTTTCTACATTGCTAGTAGTTCATTTTAATGGTTTACCACCATTATTGAATTTAACAGCATTTTTAAACATACCATTCATATTGGTTACTTTAGAAGTATCCCAAAATGATAAATCAATATCAACAATTGAATTGTTTGAAAAAACATAACTCATATCAGTAATGTTCTTTGTATCTCATCTTTCAAATCCGGTTACAATTACATCATCTGTATTCCTATAGGAAAAAGCTCCATAAAGACTTGTAATCTCAGGTGGTAAAGAACTAGAAACTTTTTTAACTGTTTTTGGTATTCCTTTTATTGTAATTGCTCCATTTCTTGTTCAATATCCAATTTCAGTTATTTCTGTTTTATCTGTATTGTATACATGACTCTTTTCATCTTTTCTATTTATTTTTCTAGAAACACTTTGTAGGTAATTTATACTGCTAGGTCATTTTATAGATAAGAATGTAAGAAAAGTAAAAATTAATATGTTAGTTGATAATAATAAAATTATTTTTTTCATAGTCGCTAAAAAAATTACTTTTTAAATCTTTTAATTAAATAAGGTGCACCAACTGCTAAAGAAGTTAACACAACTTGACTTCCAACAACAATACCAACAATTGCAGGAGTTGAAAGTTTTTTAGATTGTTGATTTGTTGTAGCAACATTGGCTTTTGGGATTTCTAGTCCTGGTGTTGTTTTTGGTAATGATTTAGGGCTTATAGTTGGAGGAATTAATTTTACTAACTTTATTGGATCAGACTTGCGCTTTGGTGGAGTTGGAGATGGGTGATAAATTATTTTAGGTTGTTTGTCTTCAACTTTCTTTTCTATTGGATCATTGATTTCTACTACACCATTTCATTTAGGCTTTTTATGCTCATAACTATAAAAACCGCTTCCTCTTGAAAAATTTTTATTTTCAGTAACTTTGTCTACTTTTCAACCTTTTAAATCTTGATTAAAATTAGTAGCACCTTCAAACATAGATTCCATTGATGTAACATTACTTGTTGTTCAATTTAATGATTTACCACCATTATTGAATTTAGTTGCCCCTTTAAACATACCTTTCATATTAATCACTTGACTTGTTTTTCAATTAGATAAATCGACATCAACAGTAGCATTATTTGAGAAAACATAACTCATATCAATTACCTTTGACGTGTCTCAATTTTCAAACCCAGTAACTTCCTTATAGCCTTCATGCCTATTAGAAAAAGCTCCATATAAACTTTGAATTTCAGTTGGCAACATAGATGTTACCTTTTTCACAGATGGAGGAATTTGTTTAATAGTCACCAATTCATTTCTATAATAGTAGCCGATTTCTTATATTTCAGTAGGATCGTCTTTTTTATATTTATGACTTTTCTCCTTTACTCTTTCAGGTTTTGATTGTTGCATTTTAAAATATGCGCTATCATCAGCTTTATTATACAAAGGTATAAAATTAAAAAATATCAGACAAATTGTATAAAAAAATAATGGGGTTAATCAAAATTTCATATTTTATATTACTTTCTCATTTTTAAATTAGGAATTTTATATCGCTTAAAAAATCAAGATAAGAGTTGACACTATAAATGTATATTAACTATTAATTTTAATATCAAATTAAAAAACGTTTTAAAATAGTAAAACTAAAAATTATTTTTCATAGCCATCAACTTTTTCATAAAACACCTACAACTTAACTAAAACTTTTTTATAATTCATATATAACATACTTAATAAATTTTTACAATATCTATTTAAAATAAAAACTCACAATTTAATTGTGAGTTTAACTTTATTATTAAGATACTATTTATTATTTTCAATAATTGCTTTAATAAATCCTTTAAATAAAGGAGTTGGCTTATTAGGACGAGAAGTAAATTCAGGGTGAAATTGACTAGCAACAAAGAATTTTAAACTTGGCATTTCAATAACTTCAACTAAATTTTTTTCTTCATAAATTCCAGAAAATCTTAATCCAACACTTTCTAGATCTTTTTTATATTTATTATTAAATTCATATCTATGTCTATGTCTTTCTAAAGCAACATCTGAATTATACAACTTAGAAACTAATGAATCTTTTTCTAATTTAGTAACCATTGTACCTAATCTTAAAGTTCCACCAATATTATCTCTATCAATACCTTTAATATAATCAAAAATTGGATGAGTAGTATTTTTATTAAATTCAGTTGAATCAGCATCAGTTCAATTTAATAAATCTCTTGCAATTGAAATTGTTGCTATTTGCATTCCTAAACAAATTCCTAAATAAGGAATATCATTATCTCTAGCATACCTACTAGCTAACATCATTCCTTCAATTCCTCTTTTACCAAATCCACCTGGAACTAAAATACCTTGGCTATTTTTTAATATTTCATTATAATTTGATTCATTTAATGTTTCTGCTTGAATTCATCTAATTTTAATTTTTTTATTAAATTCTCAACCAGCTATTTTTAATGATTCTAAAACTGATAAATATGCATCTTGTAATTCTATATATTTACCAACAAAACTAATTTCAATTTCTTGACTAGATGAATCGATTTTTTTATTAAATTGTTTTCATGAAGTTAAATCTATAGCATTAGCTTTTAATTGTAACTGTTCAATTATAATATCTTGAAGATTTTGTTTTGCTAAAGCCAATGGAACTCTATAAATTGAGTCTTGATCAATTGCATCAATAATATTTGTAATAGGAACATTACAAAATAAAGAAATTTTTTCTTTAATATCTTTTGGTGAGCTTGAGTCACTTCTACATACTATAACATCAGGTTGAATTCCTAAACTAGCCATTGCTTTTACTGAATTTTGAATAGGTTTAGTTTTATATTCTTTTGAAGCGGCTAATCATAATAATAAAACAACATGAACAAACATTACATTTTCTTTACCTTGTTCTAGTCTAATTTGTCTAATTGCTTCAATAAAAGGCTGAGATTCAATATCTCCAACAGTTCCACCAATTTCTGAAATTATCACATCAGCTTGACTTTGTTTAGCTGCTTGATAAACCTTATTTTTAATAGCATCAGTTATATGAGGAACTACTTGAATAGTTTTACCACTAGTGTCTCCTTTTCTTTCTCCTTTAATTACAGATAAATAAATTTTTCCAGAAGTTGTTGAAGATAATTTAGTTAGTTCTTCATCAATAAAACGTTCATAATGTCCTAAATCTAAATCAGTTTCTCCACCATCTTTTGTAACAAAAACTTCACCATGTTGATATGGAGACATTGTTCCTGGATCAACATTTAAATATGGATCAAATTTTTGCATAAATACTTTTAATCCACTAGCTTTTAATAATGCACCAATTGAACTAGCTGTAATTCCTTTTCCTAAACCTGAAACTACTCCACCAGTTACAAATATAAACTTTGCCATTTATTTATTCTCCTTTTACTTACTATTCTAATTAATTATAAACAACTAATTAAAATAAAAAGGTCATAAAAACTTAGTTTTACAACCTTTAATTATTGATTATATTCATCATCATCATCTATATATGAATTATCAATGTCGTCAAAATCTTCGTCAAAATCATCTATATCTTGAGTAAAGTCATCATTATCATAATCTTCATCAAGCATCATATCATCATCTATTGCTAATTCATCATCTAAATCATCATATCTATGTTTATGATCTGAATCATTAATAAAATCATCGTATTGTTTTTTAACATTTTCAACTGAAGAATTAGAACTTAAAGCTCACAAATTATCAGTTGTTAAAGCAAATCTATTATCAAGAACCATGTCTCCATATAGATCTGCAATTACTGAGATTTCATCTTTTTTTTGACTAATTATATCTTTTGAGATTGACTTTCAAATTTCAGTTAAACTTGAAGGTGTTTTAGTGTTTTGCAAATATGAATACACTAAATCCAGATTTCTAACTTTTGACATATTTTCACCTACACAATTAGATATTCTACACTATTTCTTTTGGAAAAATAATTTTTTTCACTTTTTTTTGAGTATTAGTTTTTTGAAAAAATTTCACTAATTTACTATAGTAACTTAGTTCATTTATTTGATGATTATTATTATCATATAAATAGATATTTTCGTCTTTATTCTCTTTAATTATAGGATTATACATAGTTAAAGGCTTAATATTTGCTTCTAATAAATAGTACTTAGGATCTAAACCTAATTTATTTAATTTTTTAATCAAGACATTTTTATCTATTAAATATTCATCTCTAATAGTGAATAACTTACGTTCTATTAGTCTTTTAGATAGATCACTTAATATTTCATCAGTTTCAATACTACAATTTTTAAAAATATCAAACATTAAATAATCATCTATTTTTAAATAAGATTCTAAACTAATATTTTTATTATAGAATAATGGTGAAAAAAGGTCAATAATTCTATTATCTTTAAACTGATAGTTTTGTTCAAATAAATCAGTAATTCTTTTAAATCAACTAATAAGCATAGCATCAAAAATAGTTGATGTTTTATGATTATAAACTTGTTGGTACATATGATATCTACCTAATAAATATGATTCAATTGCATAATTGTTTTTTTAGGAAAGACAATTTTATCATCAATTATAAAAGCATTTCTAATCATTCATTTAAAATCTAATGTTGCATAATCAACACCACAGCTAATTGAATCTCTTTTTAAATAATCAAATCTATCAGCATCAATTTGTGAACTTACTAATAAATTAATAATTTTATTTTTATAAGTTCCATTAATAATATCAACAATATCTTGAGGATTTATATTGTGTTTTTTTAAAATTGGATAAATATTTCCTTTTTTATTTAAAATAATTTCACTTGTGTATTGTTCATGATTTTTATGTGTAATTTTTTCAAAAGTATGTGAAAAAGCACCATGTCCAATGTCATGTAATAATCCAGCTATTTTTACTAGTTTTTGTTCATAACTACTTATTTTTAAAAAGGCTTTATTTTTAAAAAACTCTTTTAAAATATAATAAGTTCCAATAGAATGACTAAAGCGAGTATGTGTTGCACTTGGATAAGCTAGTTGTGTTCCTGCAAGTTGTAAAATTCTTCTTAATCTTTGCATTTCATAAGTATTTATTAATTGAATATAAATTACATCATCAAAATAAATATCACCATGAACATTATCTCTAATTACTTTTAAATACATAACTATCTTTCTAATGAATTAATATTGTTTAAAACAGTTGTTTTTCCTAATAAATAAATTACATCAGCTAAACTAGGTCCATGTTCTGATTTAGTTGCAAAAATTCTAATTGGCATAAACAAATCTTTTCCTTTAACATTTGCTAATGTTGAAGTGTCTTTAATTATTTGTTTAATATTTTCTATTGTTCAATCTTTTAAAACATTAATTTGATTTTTAAAAATCTCAACTACATTTTTATAATTAGTTAAATTGTTTAAAACATCAATTGTATTGTTATCAAGTGTATTTTTGTTAAAAAATAAATCTAAATGATCATTAATTTGTTCTGCATACTCTAATTCTTTTTTATAAAGTAATAACAAATGATTTAATCAAGTTTCAGATTTGCTAGTAATGTCAAATTTATTAGTATTTATAAATGATTTAACAAATTCTAAATATTTATCATCATCTAATTTTTTCATATAAACTGAATTAATTCATTTCATTTTAACCATATCAAAAGTTGAAGGAGATTTACTAAAACGTTTTTCGTCAAAAATTTTAATTAATTCATTTTGAGATAAAATTTCTTGCTCACCAGGTGGAGATCAACCTAAAAGGGCAATATAATTAAAAATTGCTTGAGATAAATAACCTTGTTTTTTGTATTGTTCTATAAAAAATAAAGCATTTCCACTTCTTTTTGATAGCTTTTTACCAGTATTATCAACAATTAAAGTTAAATGACCAAACATAGGATAATTTCAATTAAAAGCATCATAAATCATCATTTGTCTTGGAGTATTTGAAATATGTTCTTCTCCTCTTAAAACATGAGTTATTTGCATATCATAATCATCAACAACAACTGCAAAATTATAAGTAGCAACACCATTAGATTTTAAAATTACAAAATCACCTAGATCTTTTGAATCAAAACTAACATCACCTCTAACAATATCATTAATTGTTCAAGTTTTATTTTTTGGAACTTTAAATCTAATTGAATATTCTTTTTTATTTTCTAAGTTTTTTTGAATTTGATCTTGAGTTAAAAACAAACATTTTTGTGAATATTTAGTAGCAATAATTCCTTTACTAGTTTGATCTTCATAGTCTTTTTCTAATTCTTCACTAGTACAAAAACATCTATATGCTTTATTTTGATCAACTAGTTGTTCAGCTAGTTGTTTGTATCTATCAAATTTTTGTGATTGCATATATTTACCATATTTTTGATCGTTTGGATTAAAAATAGATTCATCAGGATAAATTCCTAATCAATTTAAATTTTCAAATTGTGATTCAATAGCTCCCTCAACATTTCTTGCTAAATCAGTATCTTCAATTCTAACAATAAATGAACCATTATAATGTTTTGCAAATAAGTAATTCATTAAAGCTGTTCTAGTGTTTCCTATATGTAAAAATCCAGTTGGTGATGGTGCATAACGTAATCTAAATGACATAATATTCTCCTTAAATAACTTTTTTGATTATACTACTTTAATTAATTTTAAAATTTTTTTTATATCACAACAAATCTATATTTAATAAAATAAAAAGTTCAGATAATAATCTGAACTTAAATTATTTAAACTAATTTAAATTTAAAATTTCTTTTAACTTATCAGCAACGTGTTCTACATCAGTACCAATTATTATTTGATAATTTTTTTGACCTAATCTAACTACTCCAAATCCACCAGCTTGTTTAATTTTTTCATCATCAATAATTTGTTTTGAATTATTTTTTACAGTCAATCTTAATCTTGTAGAACAACTTTCAACTAATTCAATATTATCTCTACCAACAATATCTAAAATTCTTTTAGCCATTAGCTCATATTTATTTTGTTTATTATTACTTGTTGTTATTGGTTCTGAAATTTCTTTTTTAAATCCTAATTGATTTTCTCTACCAGGAGTTGGAATATTTAGTTTTTTAATTAAAAAGTAGAATGTTGTAAAGTATAAACCAAACATAGCAACAGCAAATACTCAAATTCATAATGGATTTGCATGTCATCCAATTTTTGTTGAAATTTGTCATGAAGTTCAAAATGAAACTACATAATCAATAAATCCAGCACTAAATCCAATACCTAAAGCAATTTGAGATCAAGTTACAAACATGTAAAAAATACCTGTAAATAAAGCGTTTAAAACATATAAAATTGGAGAAATAAAAATAAAGTTAAAAATTAAAGGTTCATCAATTCCAGTAATTCAAGCAACAAAAGCAGATCCCCCATAAAAAGCAGTCATTTGTTTTTTCTTATCTTTATCTGAAACTAAAATTAAAGCTAGCGCAACTCCTGGTAATCCCCCTAAAAACAAAGGGAAAAAACCAGAAGTAAATAATCCTGAACCAATTAATCCTTTTTGAAATGCAGTAATATCACCATTAATTATTGCTGTAGATCCATCAGCTAATAATTTACCTTCAATTGGTAATTGAAATCATACAAATGTATTTAAAATATGATGTAAACCAAATGGTTGAACAATTCTATTTAAAAACCCATAAGTTCCAACTGCAAATCCCTTAGTAAAACCATTTGCTTGAGATAAAGTTGTTCCTATTTTAATTAAAATAAATTGTGCTCAAGGTCAAACGATAGCAAAACCTAAACCTAGTGGAACAATCATTAAGACACCTAACATTGGAATAAATCTTCTTCCACCAAAAAACGAAAGAGCTTGGGGTAAAGTTACATCTTTATATTTGTTATAAATTAAAGCAACTAAGCAACCAACAACAATACCACCAACAACTCCAGTATCTAATTGATACTTAACAGTGTTATCTTTTAAAAAATATAATAGTTGAGTAGCTGGAATCATTTGATCGCCTTGTTTGATTAAAATCTTATCTGAAGTTAGTACATTTTTTCAAATAAATGTTGGAATTAAACCTTCTTTTAATAAAGCTGTCATTCCAAATCAAACAATTCCACCAACTAAAGCAGCTTCTCCACGATTATCTTTTGCTAACCCAAAACTAATACCAATAGCAAAAATTATTGCTAAATTATCAAAAACAATTTGTCCAGGAGTAGCTATAACTAATCCTATAAATTTCTGAATTTCAGAAATATTTGATCCCCCATTAGCTAATGGATCTTGAATTAAAGCACCAAATCTAGCTAATAAAGCTGCAATTGGTAAAACTGCAATTGGAAACATTAAAGTTTTTCCTAAACGTTGTAATGCATTTAAAAGATTATTATAAAAACTATTTTCTTTATCTTTTTTAGTTTTTGTTTTTAGATTATGCATGGATTATCTCCTTTCTGCAATTTCTAAATATTTTTTATCTAATAAACTAGCTGCATCTTTATCAAGTATATAAGTACAATCTTTATGTAATTGTAAAAATGAAGCTGTAATTTGTTCATTTGGTTTATCTTCAATCATTTGTTTAGTAACTAAAGCTTTATGAATTCCATATGAAACCATAATTGCTTTTTTAGTTCAATTTAATAAAGTTTGAATTCCCATAGTCATTGCATGAGTCGGACAATCATCTAATGAATTAAACTTTTTCTTATTAACCATATCTAAAATAGTTTCTTTAGTTAATTTAACAACATGAGTGTCAGTATTAAAACTAGTGTTTGGCTCATTATAAGCCATATGACCATTAATTCCTAAACTAATGTATTGAAAATCAATCCCATCAACACTTCTTATTAAATTTTCATATCTTTGACATTCTTTTTTAGGATCACTAGTTTGGCAATCTAAAAAATTAATATTTTTAGGATCAATATCTAGATGATCAAATAAATTATCTTTCATTTGTTTAATAAAAGCTTGTTTATGATCTTTACTAATATTTACAAATTCATCTAAGTTAAATGTAGTTATATTTTTTCATGAAATATTATTTTGTTTTGAATGCTTAATTATTAATTTATAACAATCAACTGGACTAACTCCTGTTGCAAAACCAATTTTTGCAAACGGATTTTGTTTTACTTGATCTATAAATAATTGAGCACAATACTCTTGTAGATCTTCTATCTTATCAAATATAATAATCTTCAAATAAAACACCCCCTTTTGTACATTTATTACACTAAATATACACCTATATTTTATCTCAACTGAACTTTTAATTTTTTTATTATCAAACTATTATTTTTTAATCATTACCATCTATTATTAATTATTTGTTCAAATTGTTAAAAAAGTTATCATTTTAAAAATATAAAAAATCAGCACTAATTGTGCTGATTTTATTATTTTTTTTCAACCTTTATTCATTTATCTAAAACTTTGTAATGCTCATCTCTTAAATAATCAATTCCCATACAATGACGAATATTTTTTGAATAAATATGTTGATTTTTTAAGTATTTTAAGTGCTTTTTAACATGATTATAGTTAACTAATGTATCAGATTTACTTTGAATATGTAAAACATTATTTAAATTTTTAAAATCTTTTAACTTAATAAATTTTTTAATTGGATAGTGTGAAATTAAAAATAATAATGGCAAAAACAAATAAGTTAAATAAATTAAATAAGATACTTTTTTAAACCCACTTTGAATTACATTATCAAAAAATGAATTATATCCTGCATCAACAATAAATTTATCAGCTATTTTATTTTTATATTTACTAATAAAACTATAAATAGTTCCCCCACCCATTGATTCACCATAAATCACTAATTTTTTTGGTTTAAGATCTTTTTTTACAAAATCTATTACATCTTTTAATAAATCTGCTTCTTTTTTACCTAAAGTACATTTACCAAATTTAGCTGATTCACCTCAACCAAAATTATCATAAGCAATTAAAGTTATATTCCTTGAAAAACAATAATCTAAAAATTTAATAGCATTTCTATTGTTTGATAATATACCATGACAATAAATTATTACAGTATCACCAACACCATGCTTAAAAAGTTTTAAATCACCAAATCTAGTTGTAATTGTTTTATATTCTTTATTAAAACCTGATAAATCTAAATGATCAAAACTATACCCATTTTCATTTGCAATTTGATATTCAAAATCTAAAGATTCTTGATAACTAACTCTTTTTTTAAGTTTCTTTTTAAGTTGTATTCAAACATACAAAGATAAAATCATAATATTATTTCCTATTGTTTTTAGTTTGTTTTAATTCATCTGGTTTATGATGAGCTGGTACTAATAAATGTTTATTAAATGTCTTATCATCAATTTCTCTAGTAATAAATTCTGGTTCTTTAAAAAATAAGATTAGTAATAAAATTGCAAATAAACATGAAATTCCACAAATTAGTCAAACTCAATATCCACCAGTTCCACTAATTCCAAATACTGGGGCTTTTGATAAAAATGTATTAACACCTACAAAGATTATTCCACCAAAACCATATGTAATTGAGTTAAAAACAACAAATGTTGCTGGTCGAGTATTAATAGTTGTTACTCTTGAAATAAATTCATATCCTAAAGCAACAGCTAATGTACCAGTAATAGCTCCACCAATTCCACCAATTAAACTAGTAATAATCGGATTTTTTGGTTTAACTATATAAACTATTGTTCCAATTCCAAATCAACTAATTGATGCTAAAATCGCTGCTCATAGTAAGAATTGTTTTAATTTAATTTTAGTAACAACTTGTAAAATTAAATAAGATAAAAGTAGTTGAACTGGTATTGAAAATGCCTTTTGATATCCAATATGTTGAGGAGAGTTAAATGACTTTGTTGTTGAAGTAAAGTTTTCAACTGTATTTACTCAAATTGAACCAAATGCTTGTACTGTACCAATTACTATTAAAAAGAATAATAATCCAATAATAAAGTTTTTATTTAAAATAATCTGTTTTAAAGTTAGTTCTTGATTAAGTTTATTAGCTTGCTTAACTTCTTCATATTTTTTTTGACTAACTCTTTCTTCTTTAACATGCAATTTATCAAAAATATTATCTGGCATAAATAATCATAAAAAGATTGTCAAAATAACATAAAAAGCACCAACTACATAATATGGAGTAGCATCAGATCAACTAATTGTTCTTTTATAATAGTTTAAATGTAAAAGCAATTGAGTAAGACCAATTGAACCTAAACCTGCTCCAACTTCATAAAACCCACGTACAAATGAAATTTTTACATTAGTTTTACGCGCAACTGAAGTAGCTCAAGAATCTAAAGCAGTTCTATAAGAATATAACATTCCAAATAATGGAGTAAATACAGTAGCTAATAAAAGTACTGATGAAATTACTGGCATTATAAAAAACATCATTATAGATAAACCTAAAAGTATTGGTAGAATAAAAAATTTATAAGTTTTTTTCTTAGTAATTGCATACACTAAAATAGGTCCTGAAATAAATGAAGCTATTAAAGCAGCAGCTGAAAATAATAAACCTTCTTTTTTAAATGCACTATTAATATTAATATTATAATATTTTGTAATTATATGATTTTCTTTATCTATTACATCATTTAATTTGATATAAAAATCATCTATTGTTTTAATATTGTGTTCACTAAAAACAATAGTTAAATTTTTATCTATTATAGCTGTCCCAGCATTTAGATCAGCTTGTAAACTACCATTAAAAATAATTACTTTTTGAATAAATCATTCTAAGTTATAAACAAGTGTTGTTGTTATACCTACTAAAATTCAAAAAATAATTAAAGTTATTAACGACTTATTTTTTTGTTTTTGTAATTCCATAAATAGCCTAAAATTGTTAAATAGACAAATAGTCTAAGTTATTAACAACAAAAATTAGACGTTTCATAAAACTTTTGTTGCTATATTAATTTTATAATAATTGATTTTTAATTTCTTTAAAAAGAAATTTTTGAAATTAGTATACTTTTATAAATAAAAAGTATCTTTTTCTAGTATAAACTAAAGATATTTTTTAAACTATAATATTTTTAAAATTAATCTGTAATACTTGTAATTTTGTAATTAGCTTGAATAATTTTGTCAATGATTTGTTGTTGTTGATCAGTATTTGATAAGTCAATAATAAATGTTGCATGAATTTCACTTAGTTCTAAATACATAATATCTCTATTAGTTTTTATTTTAAAAATTTTAGCTCCACAAGAATTAATAATATTAATTACATTTAATATTTCTTTATTATCTGATGGAATATTTACAGATAATACTAATCTTCTATTAGTTTTAATTAAAGCTTTATTAATAATATTACCAACCATTGCAATATCAATATTTCCACCACTTACTAACCCAACTATTGTTTTGTTTTGATTTTTAATATTTAATTTATCAAACATTAAAGCTGCAGCAGTAACTGCTCCTGAACCTTCAGTTACAAACTTGCAATTTTCCATTAAAAATAACATTGCTTCAGCAATTTCTTCTTCACTTACAACAACTACATCATCAACATATTGATTTAATATTGAAAAAGTTAAATCACTAACTTTTTTAACAGCAATTCCATCTGCTATTGATGGTTTAGAATCAATCATTACTGGTCTGCTTAAAGCTTTTGCTTGTTGATATGAATTAACATTGGCTGCTTCAACACCAATCATCTTAATATTAGGATTAACTTGTTTTAAATAAGTAGCAATACCACTCATTAATCCACCACCACCAATTGGTACTAAACAATAATCAATGTTTTTAATTTGTTGATCAATTTCATATGCAATAGTAGCTTGACCTTTAATAATTTCAATATCATCAAAAGCATGAATTAGAGTTAAATTTTCTTTTTCTTTTAATTCAATTGCTTTAGCTAAAGCATCATCAAAAAATCTTCCACTTAAAACAACTTTTCCTCCATATTTTTCTGTTGCTTGAATTTTTGCCATTGGGGCATTTTCAGGCATAACAATTGTTGATTTTAACCCTAAATTAGTAGCTGCAAAAGCTACACCTTGTGCGTGATTTCCAGCACTAGCTGCAATAATTCCGTGTTTTTTTTCTTCATTAGTTAGTTTATTAATTTTATTAGTTGCTCCTCTTAATTTAAAACTTCCTGTTTTTTGTAAATTTTCTAATTTTAAATAAATATTATTACCAGTTAAAGCTGATAATTTATCTGCATAATGCAAAGGTGTATAATGAATTATTTTAGAAATTTCTTGATGAATTTGTTTAATTTCATCTACTGAAAATGGATGCGACATAAATTCTCCTTTTAGTTTATATGTTCAAATCCTTGTATATTAAATATTATATAGTTTAAAAAACTCCAACTTTATTTACCTAGCAAATAAAAAAATAATTAGTTTTATGATTCTTAAAAAGGTTTACTGTAAAAAAATAATTTAATAAGAATATATAATTTATATTAAGAAAAGAGATGATTTTATATGAATATATCAGGTTTGTATGATACACACTGTCATCTAAATGATAATAGATTTATAGATATTGATATGACTTCAAATGAAATAGTATTTGAAGCTAAAAGATCTGGAGTTAAATACATTAATAACATAGGTTATGATGTTAAATCTTCTAAAACCGCTATATTCCAAGCTAATTTATCACCAAATGTTTTTGCAGTTGTTGGTATTCATCCAAGTCAAATTCATTTATATTCTGAACAGGCTTTTCAAATTATTGAAGAGCTAGCTAATTCAAATAAAGTAGTTGGAATCGGTGAAATTGGTTTAGATTTTTTTGAAACCAATAAATATGAAAAAGAGCAAATTCAAGGTTTTAAAAAACAAATTGAAATAGCTCAAAAACTAGATTTACCAGTAGTTGTACACTTAAGAGATGCTACAAAGCATTTTAGAGTTTATGAAATTGCTTATAAAATATTTAAAGAAAAACGTGTTAAAAAGGGAGTAATTCACGCTTATCGTGGACCTTTAGAATGAGCATTAAAATTTATTGAATTAGGATTTTATATTTCTTTTGATGCTGCTATTACTCATGAAATTGAACTAGAACAAGTAGTAAAAAATATTTCATTAAATAAATTATTAGTAGAAACAAACTCTCCTTTTTTACCACCAACACCATATAAAAAAGGTTTAAGTTATCCTAAGTATTTACCACTAATTGTTAAACATATAGCAAAAATTAAAAAAGTTTCTGATAGCATTGTTGCAGAAAATACTAAAAATAATGCTGAACGATTATTTTTAAGATCATATTAAAAAAACGAGAAGTTATTGAATTCTCGTTTTTTTATTCAACTAAATCTTCAAAATTTAGTATTTTATCAGCTCAATTAGTTTCAAAATTAATATCATGAGTTGTAATTAAAACAGTTCCTTGAAATTCTTTAATTGCTTCTAATAAAGATTCTTTTGCTAAAACATCAATATGATTTGTTGGCTCATCTAAAATTAATAAGCTTGCTGGTTCTAAACTAAGTGAAGCTAATCTAACTTTAGTTTGTTCTCCACCAGACAAATCATTCATTGGATTTAACATAAGTTCTGATCTAATTCCAAACCTTGAAAGTGTTGATCTAATTTCAGGTTCTAAAACTTGTGGGTGTCTACTTGATAAATATGAAATTGGATTTTCATATTCATGAAATTTTTCAACTTGTTCAAAATATCTAACTTCAACACCATCTCCAAGTTTACACCAACCACCAATAGGTTTTAGTTGATTTGAAACAGTTTTTAAAAAAGTAGTTTTTCCAATCCCATTATATCCTTTAACAATACATTTTTGACCTTCTCTTAATTCAAAAGTTAAAGGAGCAGTTAAGCTAAAATTATAACCAATTTCTAAATTTTGAGATTTAACAACAATTGCTGAATTAGGACGTTTATACTTAAAACTCATTTTAGGTTTGACTAGTTTTTTTCTTTCATCTAAAACATCCATTTTATCTAATTGCTTTTGACGAGATTGTGCACTTTTAGCTGTTGAAAATCTTGCAGCATTTCTTGCAATATAATCTTTTAATTTTGCTATTTGCTGTTGTTGAGATTCTCTTGCTTTATCATATTGATCAGCTTTTAAAGCAGATAGTTCTAAATATTTATTATAATCTCCTACGTATCGATTTATTTTTTGATTTTCTATAGCAAAAATAATTTTTGCTACTCTATTTACAAATTCAATATCATGACTAATCATTAAAAAAGCATTTTCATAATTATTTAAAAAATTAATTAATCATTCAACTTGTTCAATATCTAAAAAGTTAGTAGGTTCATCTAATAAAATAAAATCATCATTTTTTAATAATAATTTAGCTAATAAAATTTTTCCACGCTGACCACCAGATAATTCTGATAGTTTCTTTTTCATATTATTTGGATTAATTCCTAATCCTGAAACTAAATTACCAACAGTTTTATCAATAGTATCAAAATTATGACTAGTTAAATAATCTTGTAATTCTAAAGCTTTTATTAAATCTGATTCTTTATATTCAATTGCCATATCTTCATAAATTTTATGAATTCTAGCTTCAATTTCAAAAAGATTTTTAAAAGCATCTTTTAAATACTCTTCACTAGTTATGTTTGGATCTACTTCTTGGTGTTGATCTAAATATCCAATTTTTGCTTTAGGGTGCCATTGTATTGTTCCATGATCTGGAGTAATTTTTTGAGCAATAATATTTAATAAAGTTGATTTCCCAGCTCCATTAGGACCAACTAAAGCAACGTGTTCACCTTTATTAATTCTCATTTCAGAATTTTTATATAAAACTTTTTCTCCATTTTGGTGTGTAATATTTTCTAATACTATTAAACTCATAATTCCTCCTAAAAACAAATTAAAAAACAAACATTTAAAAATAAAAAAATCTTTTAGTTTTTAATAGCTTGTTTTTTTCTTGGAAATGTATCTGGTTCAGTTTTATTTTTTATTCTTTTAATATTTTGAGAATGTCTTAATCCCAAAATTAAACCACCAATTAAAACTATAATATTTCCTTCTAACATTCCACTAGCTCAAATATTAGAAAATCAGTAGTGAAATGAATTTAGTAATGAAAATAAAATGTAGTTTTTTCAAGCAACACTAAATTGTTCTAAACCATTTCATTGTCAAATAAAATAACTCACTCCATTTAAATAAGGAATTCACATTATTATTAAAACAAAAAACGCTGAAAATATTGAAGCAACACTAACTTTTCTTGAAATAGCAACACTTATAAATCAAACAATTAAAAAAATGATTAAATATAAAATGTTAACTACAAACAAAAGACCTAAAAAACAACTAACTGCTTTTCCACCTTTAAATTTGTAATAAATTGGAAAACAATGCCCAATTAAAGCAAAAATACAAGGAATAAAATAACTAGTTTGACTAAATAAACTACTTGGTATTAGTGATAATAATATAGCTATTATACTTGTAAAAATTACTTTTAAAGCATCTAAGAAAGCTACAACTAATCCTCATTTTTTACCTAAAGCTCTTACAGTATTAGTTGCTCCAGGATTACCAGATCCAATTGTTCTAATGTCAATATTTCCAACTTTTTTAACTATAATTATTGATCAAGAAATAGAACCTAAAAAATATCCAACAACACTAGCTAAAATTATTCCTAAATAATACATATAAAATCCTTTCAAATTCTAATAAGATTATAAAATAAATAGAACTAAACAACAATTGAGGTTATAAATATGCAAAATAAAACTGGTTTATCACTACTTGAAGATGTATTTATTAATAATTATTATAATAAAATAGATTTTATAAAAATGATTTTTTCAAAAGAACAAATTAATCAGTTAAATTCAATAACTAATTTAAATCAGCTTTTAATTGATCTAAAACAACTTTTAGAACAACAAAAAATTATTAATCAAAATAAAATTAGTGATTATTATTTACAACTAAAACAAACTAATAAAAAAATTTTAAATAAGTTGTGATTGTGATGATTACTACCAGTTATTGGTATGTTTATTTTTTTTATTATTTATAATAATCGTTTACAAAATCCATATTATGCAAATCAATTAGTTGATATTAAAGTAAAAATTACTGATTTAGAAATTAAAAACATTTATATAACTAAATTAATAGATGAAATTTTAAATAATAATTAAGATTAAAAAAAGCTGGTTTATAACTAGCTTTTTATTTATTTAATTTTTGCTTTTCAAACTTATAAACTGCTAATTCTGATTCAGTTGCTAAAACAAAGTGATTGTTTCCAACATGATGTCATGATGGTTGATTATTTTCATCGTATTTATGAATATTATGATCATAAATTGTTCCAATTAAAGAACCTTTTTCACTTTCAATTGAAGGAACAGCATCTAATAAACTTTTAGTATAAGGATGATAAGCATTATTAATAATTTCATTAGTTGGTCCTATTTCTAATAAGACACCTTTATTAATTACAGCAATTCTATCTGAAATATATTCAACCATTCTTAAATCATGAGCAATAAATAATATAGTTAAATTATATTTTTTCTTTAACTCATTAAAAATATTAATAACTTGAGCTTGAATAGAAACATCTAGTGCTGAAATTGGCTCATCTGCAATTAATAACTTAGGACGTAAAACAACAGATCGACAAATTCCTAAACGTTGTTGTTGACCACCAGAAAACTCTAAAGGATAACGAGACAATACACTTTCATCAAGTCCGACTTGTTTTAAAATTTCAATAATTAATCGTTGTTTACATTCTTTTTCACTTAATTCAACTAAGGTTTGTCTTTGTTTTTCTGATTCAATTAACTTGTTATAAAAAGGAGTAAAAAAATCTTTATCAGAATTTTTATACTCATCAATTGTTTTTAATAAGTCTTTAAAAACAACTTTATAAGAATTGTCTAAGTTAAATGTTAACTTAGCCATTTGATCAGTATAATCAGGTAGTTTGTCTGTTACTTTATCAAATTGATTAACTTGACTAACAATATTGTTATAAACTTTTTCATCAAAATCAGTAATATAAATTAATCTTGCATTTTTAGTATTTGATAATCCTTCACCAACTACAGTTTTAACATCTTTAAAAGGGTTAAGTGAATTAGTTGGATCTTGAAAAATCATTTGCACTTTATTAACCATAAAATTAATAATGTCTTTATGCTTTTTACTAAATTTATTACCCCTATCAATATTTTTAGGAATAATTCTATCTAATATTTTAATTTGACCAAAACTATGAGGTGTTAATCCAATAATACTTCTTCCAATAGTTGATTTACCAGATCCAGATTCACCAACTAAACCTAGAACTTCTCCATCATAAATATTTAAATTTAAATCTTTAATAGCAGTAAATTCTTTTGCACCAAATCCATAAACAATATCAAGGTTACGAATCTCAACAACGCTTTTTTTATCTTTATATGCATTTAACATCTCATTAGTACCTTTTCTAATTTGACGATATAAAACTTTTTTAAAGGGTTGTTTTTCAATATAATAATTATTCATTTATAACCTTTCTTGTTCTTGTTTTTCTAATAACTCTTTATTTTCTTTTAGTTTTAGTGCAACTTTGCTATTTTGTTGGTCAGATTTAATTTTATAGTTGTTATAAACTTTATCATCTACAAAAATGTCATCTCCATAAATAGCATTAAGTGTTTTGTCGTATTTTTTTCATAAATTCAAAATAATTTTTGGTGGACTATATTTAGGAGCTTGCGAACTTAATAAATTACTTTTTACAAAATGAGTTGGCGATATTTGATAAATTGGAGGTTCTTCAAAAAAGTCAATATCTAATGCATAATCGTTTCTAATAGCAAAAGCATCACCTTCAATTTTATTTAAATTAGCTGGAACTGAACCACGAATAACTTGTAATTTTTCTCCTTTGTTATAATCTGGCATTGAAGTTATCAATCCTCAAGTATAAGGATGTTGTGGGTTTAATAAAATTTCTTCTTTAGTTCCAGATTCAACAATTTGACCAGCATACATAATATTAATGAAATCAGCAATTGAAGCAACTACTCCTAAATCATGAGTAATAAAAGCAATAGCTATTTTAAATTGTTCTTGCAATTCTCTAATAACATCTAAAACTAAAGCTTGCACAGTTGGATCTAAAGCTGTTGTTGGTTCATCCATTACTAAAATTTTTGGTTTTAATGAAATAATACAAGCAATAGCAACACGTTGAATCATTCCTCCAGATAATTCATGAGGATATTTTTTCATAATTTGTTCAGGATTGTTAATTTTAGTTAGTTTTAAATAATTTAAAGCTTGTTCATAAGCTTGTTTTTTTGTTTGAACAATTTTACTTACTAGCATACCTTCTATAATTTGATTTCCAATTTTCATAGTTGGATCTAATATAGACATAGGATTTTGAAACACAGCTGAAATAATTCTTCCACGTAATTTTGATTTTTCTCATTCAAGTTCGTTAAAATTATGAACTTCTAATCCATACAATTTAACACTTCCAGATTCAATCACTGAATTTGAGCCACTTAATCCATACAATAAAGAAGTAATTACTGATTTACCAGATCCAGATTCACCAATTAGTGCATGAACTTTTCCTTCATAAATTTTTAAACTAGGTGCACGTAAAACTACATTTTTTTCTCTAGGATTAGCTGGATTTTTAAAAGACAAATAAACATCATCAATATGAGCAGCAACATTAACTAGTTTTCCAAAAACTTCTTCTTGTTGAACATTTTTAAAAACATCTACATTTTGTTGTTCCTCACTTTTATTAAAAAGATTTTTAATAATAACTAATTTATTTTTTCAATAATTTATAAATGATTGTAAATAAGATTTATTAGTTTTATCTTTAATCTCAAATAAATCTAATGGAATTGGCATATTGTTATAAACAAGTGGTGTTTTAAACTTTTTACTATATCCTTGAGCGTTTTTAATTTCTACTTTCATATACTAAACCTATCTTTGTCTTAATAATGTATCTTGAACTGAATTAGCCATTAATTGAATAGAAGTAGTTACTAATATTAACATAAATGAAGGAATTAAAACATATCTAGGAAACACAGTAAAGTTTTTAGATCCATCACTAATTAAATTACCTAAAGTTGCAACATTTGGTATTGATAATCCAATAAATGCTAAAGAAGTTTCAGAAAGTATAATTCCTGGAATATGAAACACAATTTCAGTAATTAATAAAGGTATTAAAACTGGTAAATAGTTTAATAAAACTTTATAAGTTGGAGTTCCTAAAACTTTTGAAGCACTTACTCATTCAAATGATTTTGCTCTTAAAACTTGTGAACGCATTTGATTTGCAATTCCTGTTCAAGAAGTAAAAGATAATGCAAATACCATAACTCAAAATGTAGGTTTAATAATAATAGTAATAGTAATCAAAATAATAATAGAAGGTACATTTGAAATAATTTTAATAATAAAAGTCATTAATTTATCAAATATACGAAAATGACCCATCATAATTCCAATAAATAACCCAATAATTACTTGAATAAAAGTAGCTACAACAGATAAAGTTAATGAATATCTTAATCCATGTCATAATCTAGCTCACAAATCTCTACCTAATGCATCAGTTCCTAAAATATGACCATTAGTAAAAAATGTTTCATTTCTATTTTCTACATCAATTATTAATGGATCTTTTGTAGTTAAAGGAATAATTAAAGATAAAATGATTAAACTCGATAGAATAACAAAACCAAAAACTCCAGCAAATGATCTTGAAAAACGATAAAAGAATTCTACAAAAGCATTCTTTTGATTATGCATTTTATTTGTTTCGCTAAATTCTAATAAATTACCAACTATTTGTCATTGTTGAAAAGCTAAAGGACGTAAAAGTTTATTTGGAGCTAAATTAAAACCATCAATATTAGTAGGACTTAATTCAGCTCTTTTTTTACGATTATGTCAAGCTTTGAATAATTCAGATAATTTTGACATATTAAGCTCTCCTTCTTATTCTTGGATCAATTACTTTATATAAAGCATCACGACATGTATATGACAAAATAGTTAATAGTGAAAATAAAGTTACCATAAATAAAATAATATTAAAGTCTTTTGAAGTAATTGCATTTAACAATAATCCTCCAGATCCTGTAATAAAGAAAATTTGTTCAATAAATAATGAACCAATAAAACTTCCAAAAATTACTACTGGAAAAAAAGTTGCTATTGGAAATAACGCAGGTTTTAAAGCATGAGTTCAAACAAATCTACGTTTAGTTATTCCTTTTAAGTAAATAAATTTACAATGTTGAGAATTCAATTCTCTATTTAGTTCAGTTCTAATATATTTAATATAAACAATAATAGAACCAAGAGATAAAGCAAAACCAGGAAGTATATATGATGCTAAATTTGATTGATCAAAAATATATGGCATACCAGCAGATCGTCCCAATAATAACAATCATAAAGCAAAGACTAATGATGGAATTGATGAAAAAATTGAAACCAATATAGTTGCAATATGATCTGGAAGTTTATCTGGATTCATACCAACATAAACTCCTAAAGGTATTCCAATTAGTAAGGTTAACATCACTGAAAATATACCAATTAAAAAACTTTTATAAAATCTTACTCAAACAAAATCATTAATTTTTTCACCAGGAAAAACAGATAAACTAATTCCAAAATCTAAATGTAGAATGTTATATAAATAAATACCATATCTTACAATTAATGGTTGATTTAAACCATAGTGCTCTTCAACAGCAGCCTTAGCAGCTTCATCAAGTCCAGCAGTTAATCCTGTACCACCAGGTACTAAATTAATTAGAAAGAAAGTTGCAGTAATAACAATAAAAGCAACAATGAAAAACTCAATAAATATTCAAATAGTGCGTAATAAAGAAGTAATTCAAGGTGTTTTAATATTAAAAATACGTTTGTGTCAAGAAATATCGTATTTAATCTTATTACTAAAATCTACATATTGTTTATGCTCTATAGCATTTTTTGGTAATGTAGATAAATCATTAACAAAACTAGATTTTGTTTTTGATTTCATTATTCTCCCTCCTTAATATCTGTTGGTAATTTTGGACTTGGTGGAAACGCTGTATCATATGCAAATTGTAATGAATAAGTAAATAAATTATTAGTTCCATTTACTCTTGAAATTTCTCAATAAGTATCAACTTCCATTAAAGGCACAACAGGTGCTGCATCACGAATAATTTTTTCTAAAGCTCCAATAATTCCAAATGAACTTTGTTCAGTTCATCGTTCTTTTATTTCATCATCTGTAAATTGATTAGTAAAAAATGAATTAACACGTTCTATATATTCACTAAGTGTTTCTGTTTTAACTTCATTTTTATTATTTTTATATTTAACTTTTCTAAATGATAATTCAAGAACTTTGTCTCACAATTTTTGATTAATACGTAAACGTTTTCTTAATTTTTCAGCTTCAGTTTTATGTTTTTCATCAATAATTACTTTTCCAAATTGATCTAATTTATAACCAATTTCACTAAAGTATTTTTCATAAGTAAATGAACCAGATGGATTATTTCTAAATCCTGTAGTTTTTGCATTTTTACTATCAATTCCATCAGTTCTAAAAAATACTCTTACATAACTATAAGCATCAGATCCAAACGCATCAAAGTTACGATACAATAGATCAAACTCACCTTTAGTTCTTGCATATTCATACACATTTTCAGGTAAGCTTTTAATTTCAATATTAATAAATCCATTAAATGCTTTTCTCATAAAATCTTGTAAAGCAATACCGGCATTTTGTTGTTCATCAGTTGAATTTGAAATATATTTTAAAGTTAATGATTTAACATTAGGATGTTTTTGTTTAAACAAGTCTAAATATTTTTTAGCAATATTTAAATCAAAACCTTTATCTGTTCTATCAACGTGTTCAAAATTATACGATTTTGATAAATGATCTATATGTTTATAATTCTGTACTGGAATTGCTTTTTTATCATCAACTTTTGTATACATTTCATCATGATCAAATGCAATCTCAATAGCATCTCCAAATGATGAAGAACCTTGACCAAATGCTGTTCAAGTAATAACTGGATATGATGAATTTCAACCAACAATATTTAACATTTCATCACGATTAATTGCATAATAAATCGCATTTCTTAAATCAGAATCATAAACATAGCGTGAATCAGAGTTCTTATCTAAAGTTTCATATCTTTCTTGATCTAAATTAAAAGCTAAAGCAATTGTTCCAAAACCAGCAGTTTTTTTCATATATTTTCTATACTCTTCATTAGTTCAATAAGCTAATTGACTAATTGCTGGTATTCTAGTTGCAGCAATATACTTATCATCATATAAAGCAGCATTAATATTAGGATTTGAACTAAAGAAAATTTTGATTTTATTTGAGATAGTTTTTGGTGCTGAATAGTAATTTGGATTTTTACTTAACAATAAATATCCTTGAGGACCTAAAACTACTTCATCAAGATTAAATGCTCCAGTTGTCAAAAATCTTTCTTTAGTTAGACCAAAATCATTAATCCCACCATTTAATTCAACAAATTTTCTATTAATTGGAAATAGCGTTGATAACATATCTTGAACAACATTTGAAACTGAAGTAGGCTCACTTGCAGAATATTCAACACGTAAAGAATATTCATCTAAAGCTAGTTCACGATGTCATCTATATTTTTTAGCATTAAAACTATCAATAAATTCATTTGATAAAGTATTAGTATTTCCATAAGCTTTATTTACTTCATTATCATAAGTTTTAGAATTATTTTCACTATAAGATACTGATAACTTATTCTTTAACTCTTTTGATTTTTTTAATAATTCATCAAATTCTTTACTAAACTTTTGTCTAGGATCTGTAAATAAATATTTTTTAATTTTTACAGCTTTTCTTTGAGGAATTAATTTACGTTGTTCAACACTAAGATTTGGATTTAATCGTTCTAAGTTAGGAAGCATTATAATAGTTTCATCAGCGTTTGGATCAAAATCAGGAGAATAGGGTACACTACTTAAAATTTCTTTATTTGAATAATTTCAATATAGCCTACCAGAATATAAACCTAATTTTTTAACTGTTTGTTGTAATTTATCTAAAACTTCTTTTTCTTCTTTTTTTATTTGTTCAATTTGTTGTTGAGTAAGTTTTTTATTACGATATTTATTACTATTTTTTAAAATGTGATCAATTTGAGATGCATATAATTTGTTTTTATAATTTGGATTAAAAACATCATATTGATATTTATTATTAATTTTTTTAAATTCAGGATATTGAAAAGGATTATTGTAAGTTACCCCAAATTTACGTATATATTCATTTTGTAAATCAACAATAGTTTGTGCGTTTGCAAACTTACGCTGCAAAATGTTAGTTAATCTTTGTGAACCAGTTGATAAATCCAAAATATAATGAATAGCATCAATATAATCATCAGCAACTACTTCATCATTATTACTTCATCTACTTTGTCCATCATTTAATAAAATATTAGCTGATTGAACTTTATTATTACTTTCTAAAATACTTACAGGATGATAAGTACTTTTATCAGCACTTAAAGTTCCAGTAGTGTTTCCAAAACCATCAAGTGCATAAAATCTACCGGTTGGGTTTTTTGATGGCTCTTTAGTTTGAAAATACTTATCAATAGTTGTTATTCCTTTTCCAAAATCAGATTCAACTAATTTAACGTCATTATTATAAGTTCCCATTGGAATTTCAGGAATAGATAAAATTCTTTTTAAATTTTCACTAGGACCAGATTTTAGTGGTGCTTCAACTAAACTTGGTAACACCTTACTAACAGATGCAAATTTAATGTAGTTTAAAGAGTTAATTGGTTCAGCTACTAAACCTAAATCATAATCACGAATAGTTTTTTTAGCTTTTAAATTAATAACAGTTAAAGGTACAGTTATACTAATTAAAGCAGTTGAACTAGTAAAAAGAATTAAAAATTTAGTTATTTTTTTCATAATCCCTCCTATTTAACTCCATTAAATTGATCATAAACATAAAGTGTATTTTCATAATATTTAGTTCCATCTTTATCAACTTTAGCAACTTGTTTATTTTTTTGCATTCTAACTGGTGCTTGTGAAAATGTTTTTCCGTTTTCAGCAATTGATTCAAAATTACCTAAATCAGTTTTAATAATATCTTTAGTTCCCTTTTGATCACTTGAAAAATAAACGCTATATTGTTGACCTGGTGTTAGTAAAGCATTTTTGTATTTTGACATTATTGCATAATCACTAACCCAAGAAACAAATCCAACTCCAGTATGTTGACCATTAATATCTTTATAGTTGTATTTTTCATGAGCCAATGTGTGACGAATTCTATCTTTTTCTTCTTGAGTTTTAGCAGCTTCATATTTAGCTTCATTTTCAATATTTTGAGTTTTGTAATAAAACATATTACTACTAAATTGCTTATTAATTTTTATTGTTTTAATTTCACCAGTTTTTTGATTTTTAAATGCTAAATAATTTGCTTTATTTGCAACATCACTAGATAAATAACCAAACATTGCAACAGCATCTTTATTAGCATCTCTTCAAATACCACTTATATTACGTTTACCAACACCTTGTGATTGAATATAGAACTGTCAAAAAGCATTTACTCTTGAATCAACTTTTTTATTTTCTAAATCTTTAATTCTAATAGTGTCATCTTTTATTGGATTTCCATTATCATCATAAAGTTTAAAGTCTAAAAAGTCACGATACCATCTATCTTTAAACCAACCATTGTTAATTGATTGGAACTTTCCAAAATAACTATTATCATAGTTTGAATCATCACTTAAATTAGATTTTTGAGATAGTTTAGAATTACGATATTTTAAATTTAAAGCTTCAGCTTTATTTTTAGCTTCACTATCAACTAATTTCTCATAATCTAAAATAGCATTTACAATACCATTTCTTCCATCACGATCATTAATTTTAATTGCTCTTTTTTTTCATTTAGCAGTTGTAGTTCCATCAACAACATACTCTAAACCAGTTGTAGCTTCACTAATGTTTGATAAAAAACTTGGCATATTTCCAAAATCATGATTACTTGGTGAATAAGTAATTTGCAAGTTATCACGATTAATTACTTCAGCAAAATTATAAGTATAATTTGAGAACAGTTCATTAACTTTACGTTCAGTTTTTTTATAGAAGTAATCTAATACATCTCTAGTTGGAGAAGTGTGAAATTGAGCAGTTGCTAAAGAAGAAAAAATGCTTAATAAATCATATTTTCTATTATAAATATGTGTCATAGTTTGATCTGTATAAAGTTGAGTTTTATTATCAAATACTAATGAATCAACTAAATTAAGTTGTTTAGTTTCAACATTTAAATCTTTTGCTAATTTTTTATATGCATTTAATAAATCATCAGTACTGATTTCTCATTTGCTTTTATCAGGATTTTTAATTTTAAACTTAGCTTTTTTAAAATCACCATAACCATGTGTTGAATCAAAAATTCAAGCAAGATCATTATTTTTTTCAATTTCATCAATTGAAAGTGCACTATTATACATTGCAAAATATGAAGAGCTAAATCTTCTCATAATTTCATTTGCTCAAATTTGTTCTGTTTTATCTGCATTAGCTTTTTCATAAAAAGTTTTAAATGCTTGTTTTTGATTATCATTCATTGAAGATATTGAATCAAGTTTATCTAATACTTCTGATTTATATTTTTCTTTAAATTTATCAATATCAACTTTAGACTTTACATACTCAATTTCCCAATCAACTCTGTCTTGTTCTTGATTATATTTAGCCTTTCTTAAATCTACTGTTACAAAATCTAATCATTTATCATATTTATCAAATTCTAAATTATTATTACCAAAATCTTTAAATGTTCCAAATAAACCATTTAATACATTATTATCAAGTGTTTTTACTCTAGAATAATTTAGTTGTAATTTAATAGGTTTTTTAAAGTCTTGGTTTATTAAAAGATTAAAATCTACAAATTTTCCTTCACTATCTACCATATTTCAAACACCAGTTTTATTTGAATTACTTGATACAAATAAAGGGGTGTATTTAGATATTCATTTTAATACTTTTTTAGCTTCAAATATTTGTTCATATTCTTTTGGTAAACTACTTAAAAAATATAAATCAGTATAAGCTTCTTGAAGTTTAACATTTGGCATATACATTTTATCTTTAGCAAGTCATAAAACCTGAGAAGAACCTGCGTTAATAAGATTGCCATATACTACAAAACCAGCTGCATATAATGTTCACAATATTGTTTTAAAATCTAATTCACCATTGTCATCTGTTGCTCTAAAATTTGAAGGGTTTGCATAAATCAAACTAGATAGTGTGTCTGAATTATGGTATCTATCAACTTTAGTACCATCTAAGTTATAATATTTTACTTTTGGTATTTTACCATGTTCATCAAACTTATATGACCCTGTATCTACATCTCTATTTAAAACATAATCAGCATAAATATTTTTATACATTTCACTAACATTATTTGGTACTTTAGAACCAAAAATATCTTTAATTACAGGATAATTTAAATCAATTTTAGAATCTAAAGATATACGTGTGTTTTCATTATTTCATCCATTAATTGAATACTTATCAACAACTAGTGATTTAATTGTACTTTCTACAACCTTAATTTTTTCATTAATGAAATCTATTGTTTTTTGGTCATTATATCCTGATTTTTCATCTCTAAAATCTACACCGATAGGAACATTAATTATTGGAGAACCATCTTTATTATGAACTAATACTTCATCAATTTTATAGTATTTACCTTTTGAATCTTTTTCACCTTTAACTACTATAGGTTCAACACTTTTACCATTATTTGAAATATCAAACTTAATTGGATTTCCTTTACCATCTTTTAAAATTCCATCTAACATTTTTAAAGATGCTGGTTGAAATCTTAATACACCTTCATCATCTTTATACATGTACTTAACAACTTGATTTTGTTGATCTGAACTATTAACAGTTGGATTTAATGTACCTGAATAAAAATCAATTGCATTAGCAATTCATAAATCAAATGCGCTTAATCATTTTTTATCATCATCAGTAGTTAAATTATTTTCTTTTTGTCTTTCTTTAACTGCTTCTAATAATCCAGCAAAATCTTGAAGAAATCTTCTTTTTTTGTTACTTAATGCTTTTCTAATATCTGGATCTTCAATATCAACACCTCAAATATCAGAATCTTTTTCAATACCTATATTATCTTTAGTATCAAAGTTAATATTTCCATTTTTATCTTTTTTAGCAAAATTAAATACTGCATATTCTCCATAGTCTTTTATTACTCCAAATTGATCTAAAAGACGTTTAGTTTCTAGTTCAATATGAGTACGTGCTTTTAAAAATAAATCAAAAACTTCACGATTATAGTAATTACTAATATCAGGAGTTGCTCCAGGAGTTAAAGCACTAATAAAAATTGGATCACTACCTTTATTTCCTAAATCTTGAGCACCATTTAAAGTAATGTGATGTCCATATTCATGAGCTCCAACAAATTTTAAAAAATCAGTTGATATACCTTTAAAGTTATTATCTGACATTTTTAAAATTGCTCATAAACCAATACGATCATCTTTTGTAAAACCTAAATATTTTCCATTTTCTAATTTATATTGCATCACACCATTTTCATCAAGAACTTTTTTAATATGAGGTCCTTCTAGTCATTGTGCAGCATAAGGTACTTTTTCTAATAATTCATCAATTAAATTTTCATAAGCATCAACAAAAACATCAAATGTTTTTTCAAGTTTGTTAGTAATAGGGTTTCTCAAATCACTTTCTTCTTTTAAAACACTTGGAACAACTACTTTTTTATATCCTAAAACTGCAAATAAATCATTAGTTGCTCTAATAACGTCTTTTTTGGCATTCGCATTAATAGAAATATTAATTCATTTATTTCCAAATTTCTCTTTATTAGATGCTTTTTCTGCTGTAGTATTTCTAAGAGAAATCAATAAATTTTGTCCTTCTTTTTTAAGATCGAATAAATCTACTTTAAGAATAATTTTATTAATTTCTTCTTGACTAATATTTGGTTTTATAATACTTTTCTTAGTTAAAATATCAATTAGCTCAACTTTAGAACTTGCAGCAATTAAATCATTTTCGCTTTTTAATTCTTCATATTTTTTATTTTCATTAGCATTTATTTCTTTAACAAATTTTGAATAAACAAAAAACTCTGTAGAACCGTTTTTTAATATATTTGATCTATCAGCAACAAACTCATTTAAATTATAAAAATCTCTTCAATTCAATTTATTTCTATTATTATGTTGAACTAAAGTTTCTAAAGTAATTAATTCAGGTAATGAATATGCAATATCTATTTCATAATATTCTTTTTCATTAAATGCTTTATTACTATTAGGCTTACTTAAAATTTGATTAAACTTAGTTTCAGATTCAAATATTTTTTTATCAACCTTTTTAAGAATATCTGATGTTAGGTCTTTTTGTTTTAATAAACTAACTACATTATTATCAGACTCAAATTCTTTTAAAAGTGCTTCTAGTTCTTTTTCTTTTCCATTAGATTTTAATTTAATATTTTCTTTAATTTGTAAAATAAAATTTTTTGCTTTATCTTCTAATTCTTGTTTAGCACTAGAAAAATTAACATAATTTTTAAGCGCAACATAAGTTCTTCTATTATTAGAAGTCATTTGCTCAGTTAAAACATCAGAAAAAGCATTATGAATAATATAATTTGTTTTATCATTAAAAGTTAAAACTAATTTTTTATCAATAATCTTATTAGTATTATCTTGTTTTACTTCTGCATCACTAATAGTTTTTTCTTCTAAAACAACATTTTTTGGATTTATTTTTTCAAAAAATTTATAAGGATCATTTTCCTTTTTATATTCAGAAAGTTTGACTTCTAATTTTTTACGAGCTTCTTGTAAACTATTTGCTGGAATAACAAATAAATATGGGGATCTATCTTCTAATCTTTTCTTTTCTAATTCAGAATAAGTTTTAGAAAATTTGCTTTGTCAATTTTCTTGCTTATAAGCAAAAACTTTTTGTCCTTTTAAAAAACTAACATTAGTAATTCCTCTAAAATATGACTTATTGATTGTTTGTTGAGATAAATTAGCTAGCGAGTTGTAATTTCCAACATTAGCTAAAAAACCTTCTAAGTCTTTTTGAGTTAGAACTTGCTGATTCAACTTATAAGTTAATGATTCATAAGCATTACCTCTACCACTCAAATTAGAATAAATAGGAAGTGTTCCAAAAAAGGCATCTGGATAAAATTTAATAGTAGTTTCTTCTTTGTTTTTATTACTATGTGCTCCTAGAGTAATACTATTACCACTCATTTCAACACCCTTAACAATTGAAAATGATTTTAGAGTAATAATTTCAGGACCTCAAGAAACATTTTTCATAAACCATTTAGTAAATTTGTAAAATTCTTGTGGACTTACAGCCTCTATATACTGGTTGTAAAAATTAAATGAACCATATCTAATATTCAAATAGGGCAAAGCTTGATACTTTTGATAATACTGTTGTAAATATTGATCAACACTTATTTCTTTTCCATTAAATTTAACTACATTTTTTTCTGGATCATACTTTACGCTTCTCTTATTATTGTGAACTTCAGAAAATTCAGTTACAGGCAAAGCATTAGGATCAATAAAAGCATTTTTAAATGATTCTTTATCAACAAAGTTTTTACGACCAAGCTTTTCAATTGATGTAGTTGAGTATTTATAAGCAGATCCTAAAACAACAGTAGTTGCAACAATAATTAAACTAGCAGATATAGCATATTTGTGTCATACGTATTTTTTAAAATTTATTTTGGACATAAGTAATACTCCTTAATCAATGTTTTTATTATGTTCATTTTTTATAAAAAGTAGAGACATACAATCTCAATATGAATAAAATGATGCAACATTTGAATAATTACTAACATTAATTACAAAATATTACTAAAATAAATTTCAAAATTAATTAGCTGTCATGTTAATAATATTTCTCTTTTCTAGTTGCTTATTCTATATTAATAGGAATAATACCACAAAGACTTTTATATTTGCAAATGCTTTTTTTGCTTTTTTATTAATAAATTAATTTAAAATAAAAAATAAAATTTTAAAAATAATTGTAAAAAACGCCTTTTTTAAGGGTTTTTCTTATAATTTAGCCTTTAATTTAGTAATATTTTAAAAAGTAAACCTTATTTTTTATTTTTAAAAAAAATAAAAAAAACTAGTTCTAAAACTAGTTTTCACTGATCCAAATTATTTAAATTAATATTCTTTAATAGGTTCAACATTTTTAAATGAAACTTCTAAAGTAGTTCATCTTCCAAACATTTCAATAGCAACAAAGGCTACACCTTTTGAATAATCCATGTCTTTAACAGTACCTTCTTCATTTTCATGAATACCAGATTTGACTTTGACAATATCACCAATTTTAAAATCAGCAGTAAATAAAGCTTTTTTAGCAACTGCTTCATTTTTTTGTTTAGTTTCTTGTTCTTTTTCTTCTTCATGAGCTTGTTGAATCTCTTCAATATTTGGTACTAACATATTTAAAGTTTCTTCAATAGTTAAAGGAGAAGGTTTAGCTCCACGACCACTTGAACCAATAAATCCAGTTACCCCAGGAGTATTTCTAATTAAAAATCAAGCCTTTTCACTCATAATCATATTAATAAAAATATAACCTGGAAACTTATTTTTAATTGAAGCTTTTCCTGATTTACTTACTTGATTTGCTTTTGAAATTTTTATTGAAAAAACTTCATCTTCAATGCTAGCTGACTTAATTTTTTGTTGTAAATCACCTAGAACTTTTTCTTCATGTCCAGTTTGACAAGAAATTACAAATCATTGTCCCTTAGCTTCTAACAACTCATCTTCTAGTTGTTTAATTTCTTCATAAGTCATAAATTGTTTCTCCTAATTAAAATGCTTTTATTAATCTAAATAAATGCTGAATCACAATATCTACACCAAAAAATAACAGAGCAAAAATACTCATAAAAATAATTACTATTAAAAATTTCTTACCTAAACTTCCTGAGCCAGTTCATCTAATTTTAAAAAATTCTTTAGACATTCTTATTGGAAGCTCTTTAAATCATTTTCTAAAATTTTTTGGTTGTTTTTCTTTTTTAACTTTTAATTTCTTTTTAGTTGCTTTAGAAATTTTTTGTGTACTTTTAGGTTTTATAAATTCATTTTGTTCAACTTGATCTATATTAATTTCTTTTTCCATTATCTTGTTTCCTTATGTAGGGTATGTGCATTACAAGTAGTGCAAAATTTTTTAATTTCTAGTCTTTGCTTTTGAGTTAAACCACTCTTATTAACAGAATAATTTCTACTTAAACACTCAACACAAACTAATGTTGCCTTTTTATTTGTTGAACTTCTCATATAAAACCTCCAAAGATACTAACAATTAATATTATATATGTATTTCTTTTAATTAAAAAACTATGACAATTTGTTCAAATAATTTGCTATTCAAAAACAAATAATTGAACAAGCAACACTTGCGTTAAATGAGTCAATGTTTTTATTAGATGGAACATAAATATTAAAATCACTATTTTTTGTTAATAACTCACTAACACCTTTTTGCTCATTTCCAATAATTACAACACTTTTATTAGCAAATTGAGTTTTTGTCATATCAGTTGAATTTTGATTTAAATTAGTTGCATAAATTCAAAAGCCATTATTTTTTAAAATTTTAATAGCATTGTTTAAATTATTAGTTTTACTTATTTTAATATCAAAAGCTGAACCACTACTAGTTTTAAGAACTGTTGAGTTAACTTGTACTTGTTTTTTATCTAAAATAATAATTCCATCAACATTTAATAGACTACAACTTCTAATAATTGCTCCAAAATTATAAGGATCATGAATTTGATCTAATACTAAAACTAGTGATTTTTCTTTTGTATTTAAATCATTAAGCAATTCATCAAATGGTGTATAGTTAAAATCTTTAATTTGTGCAATAATTCCTTGATGTAATTCATTTGTTTTTAATAACTGATCTAATTTATTTTCTGATACAACATTTATTTTAATTTTTGTATTTTTCAAATCAAATTCATCTAAAAGTTTTAAATTTTTAACTCAAATTTCTTTAACCATGTTTTTATGCTTTTTTAATAATTCATAAATTACATGTTTACCATAGATTAAGTTATGGTTCATATTATAAGATTCCTTGTTCTATTAAATCTTTTCTAATAAGATCTGCTTTATCAAACTCTTTATCTTTAACTAATTGTTGCCATTTTAAAAATAATTCTTTAATTTCTTTTTTAAATTTATAATTAAACACATCTTTAAATCCTAAAACATCTAATATATAACTTAATGAACTAATTAATAAATTAAAATTATCAGAAATATTATCAAGGATATTTTTATTAATTTGTTTTATTAATGAATCAATTAAAGATAAAACTAAAGAAGTATTTAAATCATCATCCATATAATTATTAAATTGATCTATATATTTAGATTGTTTAATCAAACTGATTTTTAAATCATTTTTAATAATAAATTGAATTGTTTTTTTACTTAAATTAGTTAATTTTTCAAAAAATTTATTAGCTTGATAAATCAAATCATCACTTATATTTAAAGGTTGAGTATAATTTGTTGTTAAAAAAATTCAACGTAATGTATTTTTGTTATGCTTTTTAATAAAGTCTTTTACTAAAATTACATTGCCTAAAGATTTAGACATTTTTTCATCATTAATTTGTAAATGCCCATTATGTAATCAAATATCAGCAAGCTCTTTATTATTTTTTGCAATAAACTGAATTCTTTCATTTTCATGATGTGGAAATTTTAAATCAATTCCACCAACATGAATATCTATAGTTTGATGATTAAAATACTCATCAATTAAAAGTACACATTCAGTGTGTCAACCAGGTCTACCTAGACCAAAAAATGAATCTCATTTAATTCCTATTTGGGTTTTTTTTCACAAACTAAAATCTAAACTATATTTTTTTTTAGAATCAATTTCAATTCTTTTACCACTAATTAATTCATCTAATTTATATCCAGATAATTTACAATATTCATTTTGGTATTTTTTAATATCAAAATAAACATCACCATCAAGCTCATAAGCAGCTTTAATATCAACTAAATCTTTTATAAATTTAACCATTTCATTCATTTTTTCACTAATCAAAATGATTTTGTCAGGTTGATTAATATTTAAAGATTCTAAATCTTCTAAATAAGCTTTAGTGTACTTTTGAGAAATTTCTAATTCAGTTAAGTTATTATCTAAAGCTTTTAAAATAATTTTGTCATCAATATCTGTAATATTTTGTAGATAATTAATTTTAATATTTCTGCTTTTTAAATATCTAGTTAAAACATCAACTAAAATAACTGGACGAGCATTTCCTATATGAATGTAATTATAAACAGTAGGACCACAACAATATAGATTAATAGTTTTTTTATTTAAATTCTTTTTTGTTTTAGATAATGAATCATATAGTTGCATAAAAACTCCTATTTAACTTTAATTAGAGGTCTTAAAACAATATAAACAGTAGTTAGAATAGCAGTATTAAAAAAGATCTTAATTGGTATTTGAATAATTCTTACTACAACCATAGTAATAAATGGATTTTCAGAACCTGAAGAGTTTCTTAACCCAAGCATTTGATAATCTCCTCAAGCTGCAACTAAAACAGTAACCAAAATTTCACTAATAACACATAATAAAATTATTGGTAACATTACTTCTAATCATTTTTGTCTTTTTCTAATATGTAATACTAAAACAATTCCATAAATAAAAATTAATGTAATAGAAATCATTATTAAAAATAAAAATGGATAAATATCAGCAGGTATTTTAACACCAAATAGTGAAGTTTCTGGATTAATTTCTTTCATTCCTTGCATTAATCAAAACATAATACCAGCAGATACTAATAAAAACACAGTAACAAATACTAAAGTTAATCAATTCTTTTTTAATTTAAAAGCATAAGAAGTCATTCCTGATCAAAAACCAAATGAAAAAGCAACAATAAGATAAGCTACATGAATATATGAAGGAACAAACATTAAGGTTAATAATTCAGTAACAACACCAACAGTTAAACCAACAAAAGGACCAAAAATCATCCCTGTGATTTTAATCATAACTCCTTCAAAAGCTACTCTAATTGGTGGTAAAACTGTAATTGGTAATGTTAAAGAAATAACAGTTGTTGTTGCAACTGAAACTCCAACCATCATTGCTAAGTATGTAATTTTTCTTGTACTAAATTTAACTTTACTACTAATTCTAAAACCGCTACTATAATTTTTGAAATGAACTCTAACTAGTTTAAAAATTGAATAAATAAAAAGAGCAGATAAAGTTATACATAATGAAGTAATTGCTAAATTATGACTATCTAGTAATAAATGTCTAAATTTATCCATAACTTACCTTCTTTTCTATTGAATCAATATATAAGCATCACGTTATAAAAGTGTGGACCATCCCACACTTGATTAACTTATTATTTATTTTACCTTATTATTGAATTTATTAAAGTTGTTTTATTATTATTTATTGGCAACTGTTTCATTTATTTTTTTATCTGAGATTTTTAAAGAAATATCTTTAAATCTATAAGGTGTATTGTTTCCTTTTGAATAATCATTACTAAATCTATATGAATTAAATGCTCAACCTACAAATGAATGTTTTTTATCATCATTTTTAGTTTTTGGAGCATAAGTTTCAATTAAAGGAGTATAAATTTTTCTTAATCCACCAAATTGTACATAAAATGTAAAATCTTTATTATTTATACTATGAGTTATTTGTAATTCTAAAGTTTCATCATCTTTAGTCATATAATAGAAATTATGTTCTGAACTTAATTCTCATTTTTGATTAATATTATAGATAAATTTACTACTATTTCCATTATCAGCTAAATTAACATATGAACTATCTTTTTTATTTAATTTTGTTGATGAATAATTAATAGTTGGTTTTAGACTTTTAATATCAGGTCCTTTATTTTCTCCAACAATACTCATTCCAAAAGGATCATTTATAAGTGATGTTCCAAAAACATAAGAATTATGTTCTTTTAAATCTTTAATATCTCCAATTACACCATTATTTTGTTCACTTAAAGAAATAGAAGATGAACTAGATAGTGCTGTTTTAACGTCTTGTTCAAAAGTAGAAAATGATGAATTTGTTTTAGAAACTTTTGAGACTAATTTAACATCCTTAATTTTGTTATCAGTTGATGAATTTACAATACTATTAAGATTTTTTACAAAATTTTCATCTCATTTTTTAACTTGTTCAGCATCTTCTTTTAAACTACTTTTTCATGAACTTACAATAGATGAATTTTTGTTGTTATTAACAAATTCTCTAAATTGTAAAAGACCCTTTAAAGAAGAAATGTGAGTATTTGAATCATCTAAATTTTTATAAAATTGTTCTTGAGTTATTTTCTTTTGTTTAGAATCTGCTCCAGTATAATATCCTAAAACACTAGTATTTTCAGCATTACCTCTAAATAAATCATAAGATTCTTTTAAATTTCTTACTTCTTGAATATTTCTAGTTAATAAATTTAAAACATCAGAAATAGTACTAGTATATGCATTAGTTGATCCATTTAAAGATTTTGTAATATCTTGAATATTAGTTGATTGTCCTTCGGTTGTAAATTTATCATTTTTTCAAACATACTTATCAACTTTAACATCACTATTAAAACTAGTTGTTATAGTATGTGTTTTTGTAGTAGAACATGAAATTACTGTTAATGCAGGAAAAACTGTTATAGATCCAAACATTAATACTCCTAATAACTTTTTCATCTTTTTCTCCTTTTTCAGAATACAATACATCAAAATATTATAACAAAATTAAGTCTTTTTTCTATTATCAATCTCTAAACACACCAAAATCTTTAATAAATCTTAAAAAGACTGTTCCAGTAGCACCATTTCTGTGTTTTGCTAAAATTAACTCAGTTTTTTCTTTTTCTAAATTAGACTGATTATCAGATTGATCTTTTTTATAATAGTCATCACGATATAAAAATGCAACAATATCTGCATCTTGTTCAATAGCTCCAGAATCTCTTAAATCTGAAAGCATAGGACGTTTATCTTCTCTAGTTTCAGCTCTACGGCTTAATTGTGATAGGCAAATAATTGGAATGGAAGTTTCTCTTGCAATTTGTTTTAGTTGTCTTGAAATTTCACTAACCTCATTTTGTCTATCTTTATTTTGTGATCCAACTATTAATTGTAAGTAATCTATTACACACAATTTAATATCATAATCTCTTTTCATTTTATAAAGTTTAGATCTAATTTCTTGAGTTGAAATACCAGGAGTAGCATCAATATAAATTGGAATATCTTCTAATTTTTCTTTAGTTGCTTGAATTCTTTCTCAATTAAGTTTACTTAAACCCTTACCTGTTCTTAGATTGGTTGAATCAATACTTGTAAGTCTAGTAAATAAACGTTGAGTTAATTGTTCAGCAGGCATTTCTAGTGAAAAAAAAGCAACAGGATATTTTTTCATAGCAGCATTAAAAGCTAAGTTTAAAGAAAAAGCAGTTTTTCCAACACTAGGACGAGCAGCTAAAATAATAAAATCTGATTCTTGTCAACCTGAAGTAATTAAATCTAAATAATTATATCCAGTTGGAACTCCTGAAATAATCTCGGCTTTCATTTCAAGTTCTTTAATTTTTTCAACAACTCTTTTAGCAACATCTCCAACAGCTTCAATTTCAAATCTTTTAATAGAAAGATCAATATCTAAAAGTTTAGTTTGAGCAACTTTTAATAATTCATCAATATCAGTATTTCCACTATTTCTTTTTAATTCTAATTCTTTAATAACTGCATCAAGTTTTCTAATAACTCCAGATTTATGAATAACATCTATATATTCTTCTAAACCTTGATCGGTATAATTTTCAGCAGCTATTTCATAAACAACAACATCTCCACCAACTCTATCTAATTTATTAATAGCTTCTAATCTATTAATTACTGAAATTGGAGAAACAGACTTATTTTTACTATTTAAATCTATAATTGCTTGATAAATATATTTATTTGCTTCAATTGAAAAATCATCAACTTTTAAAACTGAAATAATATCTGCAAGAGCATTAGAAAAACTCATAGCTACACCTAAAACAAAGCGCTCTGCGTATAGTAATTCTGTAATTGATAATTCTTTTTTCATTTTAAACTTCCTTAACATCAACTTTGATTATTGCTTCAATACCAAAGTCTAGTTTTACTTTTATATAATTAATTCCAATTTTATTAATATTTTTAAAACGAATAAATTTCTTTTTGTCTAGTTCAATTCTATGAAGATCTTTTAATTGATTGACGATATCTTGACTTGAAATACTTCCAAATACTTTATCATCATTAGTTTGTAATTTAAAATGAAGTGTTAATTCTTCAAGAGTTTTTTTAATTTGTTTAGTTTGAGCTTTTGCTAATTCTTTTTCTTCTTGATCTGCTTTTAAATGCTCTTTTAAAGTTTTAACACTATTATTTGTAGCAATTTTTACTAATTGATTTGGTAATAAATAATTTCTAGCATACCCGTCACTAACTTCTTTTATTTCATTTTTTTTACCTTGACCTGGTACGTCTTTTAAAAATATAACTTTCATAATAAGAACCTTTCTTTTGTTAATCTTATTATAACAATATCCTTTTTAATATTCCTAATTAGTAATCTACAATAACAAGACTAAAATATTTTTACTAATTAATAATAAAAAACTTCGTTTAATACGAAGTTTAATTATATTTGTTCATTAAATAAGTAAAAGTTTTATTATTAGTAAAATCATTTATAAATTCACTTTTATTATTAAAAGATTCTTTTAATAAATTTAATTCATCATCGCTAAACTTTGATAATACTCAATCAACTATTTTTCATTGATTTGCTGGTTTATTTATTCCAATTCTTAATCTATAAAAGTCTTGTGTGTTTAAATTATTAATAATTGATTTAATTCCATTATGTCCTGCTGATGAACCATCTTTTTTAAATTGGATTCTAGATATGTTTAGATCTTTATCATCATGAATAACTATTAGATCATTTAAATCTATTTTATAAAAATTAATAATTTGTTTAACTGTTAATCCTGAATTGTTCATAAAAGTCAAAGGTTTTACAAACAACACTTTTTGATTATTAATAATAGATGTATAAACTAGTGAATTAAATTCTTCTTTTATAGAATTATATTTGTATTTTTCTAATAAAAGATCAATAGCTATAAAACCAGCATTATGTCTAGTTTTTTCATACTCTTTTCCAATATTTCCTAATCCAATTATTACTTTCATTAACTTCCTTATTTATAAAATCTTTAATTTTAATAGTTAGTTTATTGGCTATAACTTCAAAATCTACTTTTTATATATATTGTTTTAATAAATACAATTAATAGTTCTTTAGATTATAACAATAGATTTATTATTCTTTTATTTATTTAAAAAATTATTCATACATAAGACAAATATGTCTTATAAAAAGACGACACTTTAATTTTTATATTATTTTAGCAATTAATAGAATTTAATGTTTTTATATAACAAGTCAAACTTTTTTCAAATTATTTAATAAATGCTATAAATTCTTAGCACCAATTTAGTTTTTATTATTCATGAAATCTTGAATTTTTAACTGAATTTCATCTTTGTTTTTATTATAAACTTCTGTTAAAGAATGATGTTCTTGTGATTCTTTAATCATATTTGCTAATAATGGGGCAACTGAAACAATTTTTAGTCCCTCAAAATGTCTTTCTTGTGGAATTTCAACAGTATTAGTTACAACAACATTTTTTACAATGCCATCTTTAATAGCTTGAGTCATTCTCTCTTTAGCAGGACCATTAAATAAACCATGACAAGCAAAAATATAAACATCTTTTGCTCCATTTGCTTTTAATGCTTTAGCCCCACTAATAATAGTTCCACCAGTATCAATCATGTCATCTATTATAAAACAAGTCTTTCCGTCAATATCTCCTAAAACAAATTCAACTTCAGCTTTGTTAGGTTCAGGTCTTCTTTTTCCAATAACAGCAATGCCATTAGTCATATTAGTTGTGTATGAATCCACTTTATGAACTCTATTTAATCCTCCATAATCTGGTGATACTAAAATACATTTTTCAGGATCAAACTTTTCTCTAATAATAGTATCAACTATTTCATTTGCTAAACTTTGTGAAGTGTGGAAATTATCCATTGGTACATCAAAAAATCCCATTGTTTGAGTTGAGTGAATATCAAAAACAATTACACGATCAGCTCCTGCTTTTGTTAGTAAATCTGCTACTAATTTAGCTGTAATTGGCTGTCTACCTTTTGATTTTCTATCTTGTCTTGCATACCCATAATAAGGAATAACTACATTAATTTTTTCTGCACTACCTCTTTTAAAAGCATCAATAGCAATTAATAATTCCATTAAATTTTCATTAACTGGCATTGATGTTGACTGAATGACATAGATTTCTTTTCCTCTTACTGAATCAATTGATTCAACTAAAATTTCACCATCTGCAAATCTAGTAGTTTTTACAACTTTTTGCTCAACACCTAAAAAATGACACACTTCTTTTGCTAATTGCTGACTTGCTGAAAGACCAAAAACATAAATATCTTTATTATCCATAATTACCTCATTTCATAAATAATAATAACAAAAAAGCAATTATTGATAACCTTGTTTTGCACTAAAAGCAAAAAAGCAAAAAAGATAAAAAAACAACTCTTATAAAAAGAGTTGTTTTTTGGTTCAATCTCTTGATTTCGGGATCTCTCGTCACCCAGGGCCAGCAAGAACCACACTGCCAATATTATAAATATACAAGATATTTATATTTTTAATGTAACATAGCCTAGTTGTATTTGTCAAATATTGTAAATTAATTTGTCTTTTTAGATATTAATTTTTTTTTAAATTTTACATGCATCACATTCATAGTTTTCACTATCTTCTAAAACATCTTGACGAATTCTTACATAATAAATTGAAGAACAGCCTTGTTTAAAGGCATTAACATATGCTCTGTTTAAATCTCTAGTTGTTGCTTTATCAGTCATAAATAAAGTTAGTGAAATTGCTTGATCAACATGCTGTTGAGCTGCTGCAACAATATTAATAATTGGATCTGGTCCTAGTTCATAAGCACCCATTGCATAATATCCCATATTATCAAAATTAATTTGATATGCTGGAACATAAACTCTTCCTAATTTTCCTTCTTTTCTAACTTCAACAGTTGAAACTACTGGTTGTAGTGAAGGAGTACATGATGATAAATAACTAATTGATCCAGTTGGAGCAACTGCCATTAAATGTGAGTTTGCTAAACCTGTTTTTTTAATTTCTTCAACCAATTCAATTCAATCAGTTTGACTTGGAATTTGAACATCATAATCTTTGAATAATTCTTTTACTCTATTTGTTTGTGGTGTTCATTTATCAAATTCACATTTAGTGTATTTATCAAATCAAGAACCATCAGCAAATCTTGATTGATCAAATGAAGCAAATTTTTCAAATTCTTGAGCTAATTTATTTGAAGCTTTAAAAGCATTATAAGCAACTGTATAAAAAAACATATTAGTAAAATCAACAGCTTCAGGTGAATCATACATAATTTTATTAGTTGCTAAAAATCCATGTAAATTCATAGCTCCTAATCCAACAGCATGATTTTCAGCATTTCCTTTTTTAATTGAAGGAGACGCACTCAAATCTGAATTTCTTGACACAATATCTAAAGCAGAAATTGCATTATAAATAGAATCTGAAAATTCTTTTCCTGATTTCATCATCTTATCAATATTTAAACTACCTAAATTACAGCAAATATCTTCTCCAGTTTTTATAAATGATAAATCAGAACTATATTCGCTTGCTGTACTTACTTGAACAATTTCACTACATAAATTACTCATAATAATTCTTCCTTTTTTATCATGAGCATTTCTTCTATTAACAGTATCTTCAAATAAAATATATGGATATCCACTTTCAAAATGTAATTCAGCAACAGTTAAAAAGAATTTTCTAGCACTAATATATGTTTTTTTAATATTAGGATTTTCTAACATTTCATAATATTTTTCAGTAATTGAAATATCTGATAATGGCTTACCATATACTTTTTGAACATCATAAGGACTAAATAGAGCCATATCTTTATTATCTCTAGCTAATTCAAAAGTAATATCTGGAATTACTAATCCTAATGATAAAGATTTAATTCTAATCTTTTCATCAGCATTTTCTCTTTTAGTATCTAAAACTGAAATAATATCTGGATGATGAGCTGAAATATAAACAGCCCCAGCTCCTTGACGTTGACCTAATTGATCAGCATAAGTAAATGAATCTTCTAAAATCTTCATTACTGGAATTGGTCCTGAACTTAGGCCTGAAATATTTTTAATAGGAGAACCTGTTTCTCGTAAATTTGTTAAACAAATCGCAACTCCTCCACCTCTTTTTGAAAGTTGTAGTGAAGTTGAAATTGTTCTACAAATTGATTCCATGTTATCTTCTGTTCTTAATAAATAACATGAAACATACTCTCCTCTATGTTTTTTAGCTGCATTTAAAAAAGTAGGAGTTGCTGGTTGAAATCTACCTAACATCATATCTTTTAATAAGTTTTTTGCTTTAGTAAAATTACCATTACCTAAAAATAGAGCATTCATTAATACTCTATCTGTATAAGTTTCTAAATACATTGTAGTATCAAAAGTTTTTAATCCATAAGCATTAAAGAATTTTAAAGCTCCCATAAAACTTGGAAAATGATGGTTAAATGAATAAGCATAATCATTTAATTGACTAATCTGATCAAAACTATATTTATTTAAAATTTCTGAATCATAATACTGATTTTCTAATAAATAATCTAATCTTTCTTTTAGACTAGAAAACTTTTTCATTCTAGGTTCAATATAGTTTTTTAAATATAATTCAGCTGCTTTAATATCTAATTGAAAATTATCTTGATCTTTTGAAAAGATCTTAGATCTAGCATTTAATTTAATATATTCATCATCAACATCATCTAAAACGATTGTGTTTTTATTTTCGTTCATTATTGCCATCCTCTCAAAACTTAAATAGTATTTGTTTTATTTGACTAACATCATGTTGTGTTCCTAATAATTCAAATTGATATAAAAAAGGAACATTTAATTTTTTAGAAATAATTGGTCCAGCAATTCCAAAAGTATCACCAAAATTAGTGTTACCAGATGATATAACACCCCTACAAAAACTTCTATTTTGTTTATTATTTAAAAACTTAATTACTTGTTTTGGTACTGCACCTTCAACATACTCTCCCCCACCACTATAAGTTGGTGTAACTAAAACATAATCACGATCAACACTAATTGATTGTTCTATTTCATAAGGGATTCTTAAATTTTCTATTTCTAGTTTTTGAATAAATCTATGTGTATTATTTGAAATTGAAGAAAAATAAACTACAAAAGGCACACCAACTGGTTTAATTACATCTTTATCTGTAACCTTTTTAACATTTGAATGCATAATATACTCCTAAAATTCTCAATCTTCATCTTCTGTTTCAACTGAAACTCCCATCACATATGAAGAACCGTTTCCAGAAAAGAAATCATGATTTTCATCAGCTCTTGCAGATAGTTGATTAAAAATTTCTGGTTCAATTCTAGTTTCTTCTTCACTAAATGGTGAATCGTATCCTAGGTTTTGTAAGAACTTACCAGCATTATATACACTAAATCTAATAGCATCATCAGCGATATCAAAACCAGCATATAATTCTTTTAAATAAGCAGTTTCTAAATCAATTAATTCATATAACAATTTAAAAACAAATTCTTTCATTTCTGCTTGTTTTTCAACTGATAATTTAGCTACTTTTTTTTGATATTTATAACCACTATAGTAATTATGAATTACTTTATCTCTTAAAATTAGTCTTACAATATCTGAAGTATTTGGCAATTTAGCTCTAGAAGATAAATAAAATGGTAAATAAAATCCCCCATATAATAAAAATCCAGGCATTAAAGCAGCAGCTACTTTAGATTTTAATGGATCAGTTCCAGCATAATAAGGAATTAAAGCTTTTGCTCTTTTTTGTAATGATTCAGTTTTAACAACTCATTCATGTGCTTCTTCTATTTGTTCACTTGAACATAATGTTGAAAAAATAGTTCCATAAGAACGAGCATGCACACCAACCATAAAAGCAAAATTAGAATAAATTACTTGTTCATGATCAGTTAGTGAGTGTTCAATTTGGGCAACATCTCCAACTGTTGCTTGAACTGTATCTAATAAAGTTAAACCTGTAAAAGTTCTAGTAACTAATTGTTGTCATTCAGCAGATAAACTTCTTCATGATGGCAAATCATTTGATACTGGAATTTTTTCTGGTAATCAAAAGTTTTGAGTGATTCTATTTCACACTTCTAAATCTTTTTCATCATTAATGACATTTCAATTAACTGATCTTAAATTTCCTTTGAAATCATTTTTAACAAATTCAATTGGTGAAACTGATTCTTGATAATACTTTTGTTCTTTAGCCATTGTAATTTATCCTTTCATTTTTTGTCGTGTAAACTCATTATATTATAAATTTAAGCCTGTAAATTTTTAACCACTTAAAAAGTATTTCATCTAAAAAAACATTTTTCAGAAATTAAAAAAGTAGGATTTTTAATAGATTTTTTATTAATTTTATGCTATGGAATAAAAAGATATTTATTTAATGATTAGGAGTATTTATTCAAATTTAACTTATTTTAAGATATTATTATATAGTAACATTTTGGAGGTTTTTATGATAAATCTATTAGCTTCAACAACCAAATTAGCCCAACAACTAATCTTAGGTTTTGAAATCTTTATTTTCATTATTGCATTTATAATGATCGCTATAGGTTTATTACAAAATAAACAATCTCAAACTGGACTAAGTGCTTTAAATGGTGGAAACGAAGAATTGTTTTCTAATTCAAAAGAACGTGGGTTAGATAAAACTCTTTCTATTTGAATGCTGGTTTTAGGAATTATATTTTTTATAATAGCATTAACAATAAGCATCATTACAAACACTATGTTATAAAATAGTGTTTATTTTTTTATTTAAAAAGGAGTAGTATGGAATCTAAAATTATTGAAATTTTAAAAACTAACAAACATAAAGTTAGTTTAAATAAACTATTGACTTATTTTAATGCTTTAGATTATTCATTAATTAAAAACTACTTAGACCAATTAGAAAAAAATAATAAAATCACTATTTCATTAGAAAATAATATTTACTTATTAGATCAAATTTATAAAAAGGGAACTATTAAACTAAATCCAAAAGGTTTTGGATTTATAAATGATATTAATAAAATTAATGATGAAGATCATTTTATAGCCGGAGTTGATCTAAATAATAGTATTCATCAAGATGAAGTAGTTTATATTTTAAAACAAGAAGAAGATAATAGATTAAAAGCTATAGTTATTGATCTAATTAAAAGAAATAAAGTTTATTTAATTGGTGAAATAAATAGAAGTTTTGATAAAAGATTTTTAGATTTCATTCCAAACGATAAGTCATTTGATAGTTTTAGATTTGTAATTGTTAATAAAAATGAATTTAAATATGAAGAATTTAATATTATTAAAGCAAAAATTATAAGCTGTAAAGAACGTAAAATTTTTATAAGACTTATAAGAATTATTGGTAATAGTAAAAAAGCAAGTGATCGCATTTTAGCAATAGCTGAAGAATTTGATATAAAAACTAGTTTTGATAAACAAACTCTAGATAATGCAAAACAAATTAATTTATCAACTGATAAACTAGAAAAAGAGTTTTTAAAAAGACAAAATAATTCTTTAGTTAATAAAACGATTGTTACAATTGATGGAATTGATTCAAAAGATTTAGATGATGCAATTTGTGTTGAAAAATTAGAAAATAATAATTATAAACTATTTGTTGCTATTGCTGATGTTTCTTATTTTGTTAGATATAAAACTAGTTTAGACAAAGAAGCTTTATTAAGAGGTAATTCGACTTATTTAGCAAATAAAGTAATTCCAATGCTACCAAACATCTTATCTGATGATTTGTGCTCATTAAATCCAAATACTAAAAAATTAGTTTTTGTATGTGAAATGGAATTTGATAATAACGCAAACATGTTAAATAAAAAAGTTTATGAATCAGTGATTATTTCTAAAGCTAGATTAAATTATGATGAAGTAAATAATTACTTTAAAACTAAAACTTGAACTCATGATGATAAAACTAAAAAAATGTTAGACATAGCTTATGAGTTGTATAAAAAATTAGAGAATTTAAAAGCTAAAAAGGGAACTATTAGTTTTGATGTTAGAGAGCCAAAAATTATTTTGGATAAAAATTTAAATGTAATTGATATTAAAACAAAAACAGCTGATCAAGCTGAAAAATTAATTGAACAATTTATGGTAAGTTGTAATGAAGCAGTAGCTGAATTAATCTATCAAAAAGATTTACCTTTTTTATATAGAAATCATAATAAACCAGATGAAGATGAACTAATTAATTGATATAAATCACTAAAGACATTTGGAATTAATCCTAAATTAACTAATAAACAAGTTTTAGATCCAATATTTATTAATCACACTTTAAGTCAAATTAAAGAACAAATTAAAGATGAAACTGAAGTTGAATTATTAAATATTTCTTTATTAAGATATATGGATAAAGCTAAATATGGATTAGAAAATATTGGTCATTTTGGTTTAGCTAGTGATTGTTATACTCATTTTACTTCTCCAATTAGAAGATATTCAGATTTATTAGTTCATAGATATTTAAAACAATATCTAATTACAAAAGATCTAGAAAAAACTAGTTTAGAAAATAATGCAAATTATGTTAATAAAGTAAGTAATATTATTAATGATACTGAAACTAAAAGTGTTGAATGTGAAAGAGAAGTTATTAAGGCATGTATGTGCGAATATATGCTAAATAAAGTTAATAATACTTATACAGCAACAATTTCAGCAGTTTTAAAATTTGGAATTTTTATTCAATTAGATAATTTAGTTGAAGGATTAGTTCATATTTCAAATATGAATAGTGATTTAGTATATGATGAAACTAATCGTATTTTAATTAAACCTGATAATACTTATTATAGAATGGGTCAAAAAGTCAAAGTTAAACTAATTAATGTTGATATTAAAAAAAGAACAATTGATTTTGTTTTAATAGAATAAGAGGTTCTTATGTCTGAACATTTAATTGTTAAAAATAAAAAAGCTTATTTTAATTATGAAATCATTCAAACTTATCAAGCAGGAATTGTTTTAAATGGTCCTGAAATAAAATCAATTAGAAATCATGATGTTTCTATTAATGAAGCTTTTGTTTTAATTAGAAAAAAAGAGATTTATATTTTAAATATGAATGTTAAAAAATACCAGTTTGCTAATTATATTAAAGGCTTAGAAGAAACTAGAACTAGAAAACTGTTATTACATAAAAAAGAAATAATTAAAATATTAAATAAAATAAAACAAGAAAATCTAACAATTATTCCTATCAAACTATATTTTAAAAATGATTATGTTAAATTAGAAATCGCTTTAGCTAAAGGTAAAAAGCTTCATGATAAAAGACAAACTATTAAAAAAAGAGATACAGAAAGAAAAGAATTAAGAGATTATAAATAATGATTATATTTAGTCAACAAACTACTAGTCATATACCAACTTGAGCAGTTTATTTAATTTTAGTTTTAGGTCTTATTGGTTTAATTGTTTCATCATATGGAGCAACTTGTGCTTTAAAATATCATTCAAAATTAAAAAATAAAAATAATTCTAAAAAAGTTCAAAATATTTTATCAACTCGTCAATCATATGATTGAGATCAAATAAATACTTTAAATCAAAAAGGTTTTTTTCTAATAGGTGTGACTTTTAAAAATTTTGATTTTAATAAAAATAAAACTCCAATTACTATTTTAAAATCAACTGATCTAATTACTGATATTAATAAATTTAAATCTAATTTAAATGATTATAAAAACTTAACAGATTATATGAATAATCAACAACTTTTATCTAATGATTTAATCTTTTTTATTTTAGAAAAAGCTGAAAATTTAGATGAACTAAATCAATTATATTTAGACTGATTATCTTTAATAAGCTCTTAATTGTACTAGTTTAAATAAAAAAGAAGTATTAATTGCATTAAAATACAAAATTTTAATTTATGCAAATTAAACTTCTTTTTTTTGTTATACCATTATAAAGAGGTGTGCAAATATTTTTATGTTATTAATGTTAGTAGTTAAAGCAGAGTTAGTAATCCAATTAGGAGTATTGGTATTTGGTGCTTTTTTTATTTTACTTGGCTTATTTTTATATTGAAGACAAAAAAATAAAAATCGATATTCTTTTGAAAAACAAAACAGAGAATCAAAAAACGCTTGAGAATTTACAAAGAAAAACTTTTACTTACTAGTTTTAGTTATTGGGTTTTTATTTATAATAACAGCAATTATAACACTAATAACAAAATAATAACACAAAACTAATTAACATCTTTTTATAGAAAGGATTTAACATACTCATGTTAACACAAACAAACAAGAGTAATTTTAAAGATAAATTAAAGGCGTTTGGTGCTAATATTATGCCTACTTTATCTAAATTAAGTAAAGCATTTTTATTACCTATTGCTTTGTTACCTATTGCTGGTGTGTTTTTAGGAGTTGGAGCAGCTATTGCTGCAAATACAGCTGAAAAATCTACTTTGTGATTTATTGGTGCTGTTATGAAAACTATGGGAGAAGTTTGTTTTGGTAACTTACCTGTGTTATTCTGTATTTCTTTAGCTTTAGCTTATACTAAAGATTCAGGAGTTGCTGCAATTACTGCTGTTGTAGGATTTTTAGTATTTAATGGTATCCAAGCTCCTTTATTTGTTCAAGGAGTTATTAAAAGTGAAAAGGTTTCTGAGTATAGTTTATTATGATATAAACATGTTTCAAACTCACTAACTGGATCTAATATGGGGATCTTATCACTTAATACTGGGGTTTTAGGTGGTATATTTGTTGGAGCTATTGCTGCTAAATGTTATAACAAATTCCATCAAACTCAATTACCAACTGCTATTAGCTTTTTTAGTGGTACAAAATTAGTTCCTATTATTACTTTTGTAGCAGTTATTCCATTGTCATTCATTTTTATGGCTGTATGGCCTGTTATTGGATTAGGGTTAAATAAATTTGGTCAAGTATCAGGTACTTTACCTTATGGAACTGATTCATTAATTTTTGAAATCGTTGAACGTTCATTAGTTCCATTTGGACTACATCACGTGTTCTATGCTCCATTATGATGAACTAGTGCTGGAGGTTCAATTGCCGAAGGATTTGAAAATCTTCAAAAACAATCAGACACTGTTAAAACTGCATTTGTAAATGCTTATAATGCATTACACTCAACTAATCATGAAAATTTAGAAAAAATTATTTCTGTAATTAAAGGAAATGATAAATTATGAGGTGCGGTTGGTGATCAATTAATTTCTCAAGCTGTTATTGCTAATTTAAAAATTTTAAACTTTACGGATGTTGAAAAACTAGGAATTAACTTAGGAAGATTCCAATCAGGTAAATTTGGATTTATGTTATTAGGTTTACCGGCAGCTGCACTAGCTATGTGATTAGCAGCACCAAAAGAAAATAGACAACAAGTATTTGGTATTTACTTTTCAGCTGCATTTACTTGCTTTTTAACAGGTATTACAGAACCTATTGAATATACATTCTTATTTGTTGCTCCATGATTATTCTATGGTGTACATATGCCATTAGCTTCAATTGCATTCTGAATTACAGGGGCTTTACAAACACACATTACTCAAACTGTTTCTGGTGGAATCATTGATTACATAGTATTTGGAGTAATTCCATTTATTGGTGGAGCTATGAAACCATTATCAGCATTTGGTGTATTAATAGTTGCTGTTGGGTTAGCACCAATTTACTTCTTTGCATTCTACTTCTTGATTAAGTTATTTAATGTTAAAACACCAGGTAGAGATGGAAATGCTGAAGCTAAATTATACACTAAAGCAGATTATAAAGCATCTAAAGGATTAAATGTTGATGGTTCAAAAATGAGTTCATCAACAACTGATGAAAAAGAACAAGCTAGATTGGCAAAAGCTGCTGCTATTATTGAATATTTAGGTGGAGAAGAAAATATTGTTGATGTTGATTCTTGTGCTTCAAGATTAAGATTAACTGTTGTTGATTCTAAAAAGGCTAATATTGATGGAATTAAATCTTTAGGTGGGACAACTGGAGCTTTAGTAAAAGGAAATAACATTCAAATTGTTTATGGTGGAGAACAAGAAGCTATTAAACCAAGAATGCAAAAACTTTTAGAACAACAAAGAAATGAAAAAATGATGACTCACTCAGAAGAAATGAAATCTGATGAAATGAGTATGTCTTGTGATGCACAAGAAGCTTGTGAGAAAAAAGATTGTAAATTAAAAGAAGAATCTTGCGGTTGTGAAGAAAATTGCATGTGTGAAGAAAACAAAATGCAAGAACAAGATCAACCTGTAAGTGAAATGAAAGTTGAAGAAAAAGTAGTTGATGAAATGATGATTGAAAAACCAAAATCAACTAGAGCTAAATCAACTAAGGCTAAATCTACAACTACAAAGTCAACTTCAAAATCAACTAAATCAACAAAATCTACAGCTTCAAAACCAAAAACAACTAAAACAAAATCTACTAATTCAAAAGCTAAATCAACAAAATAATATTTTTAATACTTAATAAAATACTCAATTTGTCTATATAGAATTGAGTATTTTTTTATTAGCGATTTTGAAATTTATTTTAAAATTAAAAAGAGGTAAAAATAATGGAATTTGTTAATATTGAAAAAACAATTAACTCTTTTATAAAAAATAAATATTTTAAAGGTGCAACAATTAGAATTGCTAAAGACAAAAAAATTATTTATGCTAAACAATTTGGATATAATGATCAAAATAATACTATTTTATTAAAAGGTGATGAAATTTATCAAGCTTATTCAATGACTAAACCTATAACTACGCTAGCATTTTTACTTTTAGTAGATAAAAAACTAGTTAGTTTAGATGATGATTTATCTAAATATATTCCATCATTTAAAGATAAGAATATTAAAATTTGAAACTTATTAACTATGACTTCAGGTTTAACTTATAGTGGTAATAAGTCAAATACTCAACTTCAAATTAAAAAAATATTAGAAAATTGAAAGCTAAATAATTTAACTTTAGAACAATTATGTGATGAATTAAGTAAAGTTGATTTATTATTTATTCCATCAACTAATTGATATTATGGATTAAGTTTAGATGTATTAAGTAGAGTAATAGAAATAGTTTCAAATAAAACTTATAGAGATTTTGTAAAAGAAGAAGTCTTTAACAAATTAAATATGAATGATTCTGATTATTATTTATTTGATAATAAAAGAAAAGCTAATGTATTTAAATGATCTTATAAAGAAGATCAAAACCATTTAGATCAAGTTGAAAACTTTGACTTTTTATTTCAATCAATTGATAAATTATCAGTATGTAATTTAGGTGGTAGTGGATTGTTTACAACAGCTGATGATTATTTAAAATTTTTAAACGTTTTAATTGATGGTAAATTAGAAGATAATACTCAATTCATTTCATTAGATCTATTAAATGAAATGAAATCAGATCAACTTACTAAACATAACTTAAAACAATTTTTTAATTGAAATTTAAATGAAGATTATAGCTATGGATTTGGTGGAAGAGTTAGAATTAAAAATCAATTATATCCACTAACAGAAGTTGGTGAATATGGATGAGATGGTTTATTAGGTTCATCTGGATTAATTGATACTAAAAACAAAATTACAATGACAATAATGTTATCTTCTCACCCTGGGCATAATAAACTAGTTGAAACTGAGTTTTTTGATGCTTTATATCAAGATTTAAGATTAAATAATCTAGCTTAATTTTTTAATTTTTATTAGTTTTATTTTAATATAAAAACTAAAAGAACTAATATGATAATAAGAAATTATAAATTAATAAGTAAGGAAATAAATGAAAAAAATATTAGGAATAGATCTTGGTGGAACTTCAGCAAAAGTTGGAATTATTTCACAAAGCGGAGATTTAGAACATAGTTTTTCTATAACTAATCCAAAAACTAAAATTATAGAAAACTTATATTTTGAAATTCAAAAAACTTTAAAGACACTAAACATAGATGAAAAAAACATTATGTTAGTTGGAATAACAGCTCCTGGATTTGTTGATCATGATAAAGGGATTGTAATTATGGCTCCAAATATTGAAAATGGATGATTTAATTATGATTTAAAAAGTGAAGCTGAATTTTTATTTAAAAAACCTGTTTATGTAATTAATGATGTCAATGCTGCTGCACTTGGTGAATATAAAAAAGGATCAGGATTAGTTTATAAATCAGGTTTATTTTATTGATTGGGGACTGGAATTGGTGGAGCTATAATTTCTGATGGAAAACTAATTTCAGGATCACATGGATTTGCTGGAGAATTTGGACACGGTGGAAGTAATCAATACAATTTAAAATGCAATTGTGGATTAGATAATTGTATTGAAAAAGTATGCTCAGCTACAACCATACCAAACTCACTTTTAAAAATTTTAAATAATAAATATCCTGAATTTTATCAAAAACATTTTTCAAATATTAAAAATTTAGATATGAAGCTTTTATTTGAAATCTATAACAATTTAAATAAACCAATAGAGTTAAAAATAGTTTATTAGAAGTTTATAATGAATTATTCAATCATATGTCATTATTAATACATGCTTTAGATCCAAATGTAGTTATTATTGGTGGTGGTGGTTCTTTAGCTGGAAATAATTTATTAGAACTATTTGAATTTGGTGTAAGAAATAAATTAACAAATTCATATAAAGATATAGTTGATTTTAAATTAGCTTTATTAAAAAATGATGCCGGAATGATTGGTGCTGCTTTTTATGCTTTAGAACAATCGACACTAAAAGCAAGTTAAATATAATAAAAAAGTTCAAATGTATTAACATTTGAACTTACAAAGTAGTTATTAACTACTTTTTTATTATTTAAAATTTAGTTGCACTTAGATTTTTTAAAATTTTTTAAACTTTATCTAATGAACTAATATATGTTGTTTTACCATTATTTTTTAACAAATTATTACAATTTGAACTTTTAAAAGCATTGAACCTGGTACAAGTTGGTTTTAAAATGCTGTATTCATTTTTATTTACTAAAGTTTAAATAGCAACACTTAGTGTTTGTTAATTAATTTCCTTTGGTTTAATTCATTATCAATTACTTTTGTAAGTAATACTCAATATGTATCTAATTGATAACTATATTAAAAGAAGTATAAAATTCAAAATTTTAATTTAGTTTTATTAACAATATTAAAATCATTGTTAATCATTTTAATTTGAATGTCATTACTATGAGTAATTATAATATATTTTTATTATGCAATTGTTCCACCAATTGCTCCACCTATCAATAATAAGGTTAATGAACTTACTGATAATACTGCTACAAATGGACTAATACCTTTTACAAATTTTCCATAATCGATTCTTGTAATTGCAATAGCTCCCATAACAACACCACTTGTTGGAGTGATTAAATTAACTAACCCTGATGCAAATGAAAATGCTGTAATTGATCCTGAAGCTAATACATCTTGTTGTTTTAAAACAACACCAATTAACAATGGAAATACTGCACCTGCAAATCCACTAGTTGAAGGAATTAAAAATGATAATAGGATAAATAATAAAAACATTACTAAAAGAATTAATATTGGTGATTTAATCGCACCTATTGATGACTGTAATCCTGCTACAAATAGTTCTTGCATACGTGTTACTTTTAATATTCAAGTAATACCAGCAGCAACAGCAAGAACTAAACATACTCCTAAAAGATCGCAAGCACCAGCCATAAATTCTTTAATAAATTTTTCTTCTCCTAAAGAGTTAACAATTGCTAATAAAATTGAGCTGATTAAGAATATAGCCGCTACTGATTCTAATCCACCATGACCAAAACCATCATCAGTTCCTGTTAGGTATGGAATGTGTTCTTTAACAAAGTTAGCTAATATTTCAGAGTTTTTATTACCTAAAATTGCATCTCATCCCACTAAATAAAATATCATTATTAAAAATGCAACACCAAATATTGAAATTGTTAATTTTCTTCTTCAATTCATTTCTATTTTTTCAGTAGAATTTGATAAGAAAAATTCTTTATCTTCTTCTAAAGTTTTAAATACTATTGATTTAGCAGGGTTATTTTTAACTTTTTTAGCATAAAGAACAACCATAGTAATTGATATGCTCATTAAAACTATAAAAGATACTAAACGCCAAACTAATCCATCACCAGTGTTTGTTATTTTTCCTGCTTTATTTAAACTATCAACAGCAATACTAATCAAGAATGGATTAACAGTTGAAGCAAGAACTCCTGTTCCAGCACCAACTAAAACAATTAATAAACCTGTAAATTTATCAAATCCAGCTGCAATCATTAAAGGAATACATATCATATAAAATCCTAATGATTCTTCAGCCATACCTTCTGCAGTTCCACAAATACCAAAAAATATCATCAATGAAACAATTGCTCAAATTTCTTTACCTTTCATTTTAGAAACTATCAATTGAGAAAATCCTTCTAAAGCTTGTGATGCGACAACTACATTTATAAATGCTCCTAAAGAAAGAATAAAGACTATAATTTCAGCTCTATCAATGAATCCTTGCATAGGTGCTTTAAATAAATCAAATATACCAACAGCTAAAATTGTTTTAGTTTCTACTCCCTTATCTGTTGAAATTTGTACTGTAACCCCTGCTCATTTAAATATTCAAGATATTAAAACTAATATAGCAATTGTGATAAATAGTATTGAGAATGCAGACAGCATTTTAAATTGTCTTTTTTTCTTTTTTACTACTTGTTTATGATTTTGTCTTTCAATAGCCATACTTATTTGCCTATTGTTGCAACCATAACAGCTTTAATTGTATGAAGTCTATTTTCAGCTTCTTCAAAAACAACTGAGTGTTTAGATTCAAATACTTCATTTGTCACTTCCATTTCAGGAATTCCAAATTTTTCATAAATTTGTCTTCCAACTTCAGTGTTTAAATCATGAAATGATGGTAAACAGTGCATAAAAATTACATCAGGCTTAGCAACTTTAATTGCATCCATATTAACTTGGAATGGTTTTAATAAGTTAATACGTGATTCTCATACTTCAGCTGGTTCACCCATTGAAACTCATACATCAGTATAAATTACATCAGCATCACTACATGCTTGTTTCATGTCTTCAACAAATGAAATTGTAGCATTTGTTTCTTTTGCAATTTCTTTAGATTGATTTACTAAATCTTCACTTGGTCATAATTCTTTTGGAGCAGCTCCCACAAAGTGCATTCCCATTTTTGCACAACCAACCATTAATGAAGTTGCTACGTTATTTCTAGTATCTCCTGCAAAAACAAATTTTAGACCTTTTAGATTACCTTTATATTCTTCAACTGTTAAAAAATCTGCAAGAATTTGAGTTGGGTGAAATTCATTAGTTAATCCATTATAAACTGGAACTCCTGAATATTTTGCAAGATCTTCAACAACACTTTGCTCATATCCTCTAAATTCAATAGCATCATACATTCTACCTAAAACTTTTGCAGTATCTGCTACTGATTCTTTTTTACCAAATTGAGATCCTGATGGTCCTAAATAAGTAACGTGAGCACCTTGATCTAATGCTGCTACTTCAAAAGCACATCTAGTTCTAGTTGAATCTTTTTGAAATAGTAAAACAACGTTTTTTCCTTGCATTGTTTGAACTTCATTACCAGCATACTTTGCTCTTTTCAAATCTCTAGATAAATCTAGTAAATATCTAATTTCTCTTGGAGAAAAATCTAATAATTTTAAAAAACTTTTACCTTTTAAATTTAAAGCCATAATTTTAATCCTATCTATTATCTTTTAATTTCTTGTAAATCTTCTCTTCATAGTGGCATAGTCATACATCTTGGGCCACCTCTACCACGCGATAATTCTGATGAAGCAATAGTTAATACTTCAACACCCGCTTTTCTTAATAAGTCAATTGTTATTCAGTTTCTTTCATAAGCAATAACTTTACCTGGTCTTAATGCTACAACATTAGTTCCATCATTTCACTGTTCTCTACTAGCACCAACAACATCATTACCACCACATCGAATAATTTGAACTTCTCTTCCTGCTGCATCACTTAATAATTCGATTAGTGTTTTTTTAACTTCTTTGGTTCCTTGTTTTGAAACTTCATAAATTTTAAACTCATCGATGCAATCAAAAATTAATGGGTGAGCAATAAATTTATCATAATCAATGTTTGTAAATACAGTATCTAAATGCATAAATGCACGAGATTTTGGGAGATCTAAAGCAATAACTTTACTATAACTTGATTCTGGATCATTAAATAGTCTTTCACTAAATTTTTCAATTGCTTTTAATGTGGTTCTTTGAGTAACTCCAATTATTAAAGTTTCTTTATTTAAAACTAAAATGTCTCCACCTTCAATGGTTTCTTCTTTTCAATCTCTTTCATAATAGTAAGGTACTTGATTTGCAAATCTATTGTGATGTTTAAATACTAAATCAGGGAAAATTGTTTCTCTGTTTCTTGTTACAGATCACATTCTATTCATTGTTATTCCAAAACCAACACTTGAAAATGGATCTCTTTGGAATAAAACATTTGGTAGCGGATCTGCTATAAAAGGGTATGCTTTATATCCTTCATCAATACCTAATTCAAGCTTTTTAGTCCCAGCAATCATTTTTTTAATCATTCTATAATTATCTAAGCTACTAATAAAATCGCGGTATTTTTCTTTATATTTATCTTCAATATTTGCTTCTGAAATAAACTGATCGATAAATTTTTCTCTTAAGTCTGGGTGTTGATCTAAAGTTTCTGCAGCTAGTTTTTCAATATATAAAACTTCTACTCCATTATCACGCATAATCTTAGTAAAAGCATCGTGTTCTTTAACAGCTACATCCTTAAAGGGAACATCATCAAATAATAATCTTTCTAAAAGTTCAGGAGTTAAATTTTCAATTTCATCTCCTGGCCTATGAACAAGAACTGTTTTTAAAGTTCCTATTTCAGAAAAAACATTTATCTTTTTTTCCATATCTAATATACTCCTTCTTATAATCAACTCTAGTGTTGTTAATTTTCTTTAATGGTGTTTTATTATCCTATTTATCTAACTTTTCTTATACTAGTTTAAGAGTTGTTGTCTTTTTATCATTAGTTTATATTTTAAGTATTTTAAAAAACAACAATGTTAGTTTTTAAAAGGTTACTTTACTAATTTGTATTTTGTACTAACTCCTAATTTTTTAGCATCAAGCACAGCTATTTTTGTTATTGTTAGTCTTATGTTTTATTATGATCAAATATTTAAAAATAAATTTTTAGATCTAATATTAAGATTTATAAATTTTTAATTTATGTCTTTATAAATCTTTTTTTATAGTTTTAGTATTATTATTTAAATTTAGATTTTAGATTTAATCATAATTATTTAACTAATTTATTAGTTAAAACCATTTTTTGACTATTTTAATTTATTAAATTAGAAGTACAAAAGTGCAAAAAACAAGTATGTAAGGCAAACGCCATTAATCTAATTTCATTTTAACATAATTTTTAAAGCGTGAATAGCAGTGGGTGTAAATTTAAATTGACTTTAAAAGCAAAGTTTTTTATTCTTATACACACTAACCTTTAAATACAAAACAAAGTTTTGCTTTAGTATTTTACTAGAGATAAAATTACACACTGTCATAGGTTTTTTAAAAAATAATACAATCTTTAAAAAATATAAAATTATAATTTAATTTTTAAGCAAAATAAAAAGTTCAAACACTTATGTATTTGAACTTAAATAATTTATTTATTTTATGATTATAATCATTTTTTAAAGATTTTTTTATAAACCATTTTAGTTAGTTGAGCAACTACACAATAACTAAAAATAATTGTGATCGAAATAGGAATATAAATTAATCCCGGACTTGTTAATTGAACCAAATTTCCAATTTGACTTACATAAACAATCATAAAAGCAATTATTGTAGCCATAGCTCCAATTACATAAACAGGTCAAGTTGAACGAGATTGAATTATTGGTAGTCTTTCAGTACGCAATACTTGGAAAACAAATGTTTGAGATAATAAACCAATAATAAATCAACAAGCATGGAATTTAGCTAGTGATATGTTAGCTAATGAAGTATCACTAGAAGCAATTGCATTATTATAACTAGTAATATAACCAAAATAATAGCCTGCAATTGCAAATGTTATTAAATCAAAAAATGTACTTATTGTCCCATTAATTGTTGTAAATGGTAAGAGGTCTTTTGATTGCCATCGCTGAGGAGATGTTAAAAACGTAGCATCAACTTTATCTAGTGCAACTCCAAATTGTGAAAAGTCATAAATTAAATTTTGTAATAAAATTTGAGCAGGTGCCATTGGTGAAAATGGTAATCAAACTGTTCCAATTAAAACTGATAATGAATTTCCAAAATTTGAAGCAGTTGTTATTTTAATATATTTTAAAATATTTCCAAAAATAGTTCTTCCTTGAATAATTCCTTTTTCTAAAACTAATAATGATTTTTCTAATAAAATAATATCACTAGCATCTTTGGCAATTTCTGTTGCATTATTAACTGAAATAGCAACATCAGATTGTCTTAACACAGGAGCATCATTAATACCATCTCCCATATAACCAACTACATGATTATTTTGTTTTAAAACTTGAATAATTTTAACTTTTTGTAGTGGATTTAATTTAACAAAAATATTATTATCTTCGACAATCTTTTTTAATTCATAATCACTAGCAGCATCAATTTCTTCACCAGTTACTAAACCCTTAATATCTAAATTAACCATTTTACAAATAGCTCTAGTTATAGGTTCACTATCTCCAGTTAAAATTTTTAAATCTACTCCGTATTTTTTTAATAGCTTAATAGTTTGTTTTGTTGATGGCTTTGGTGTATCTAAAAATGAAGCAAATCCCATAAAGATTAATGACTCTTCATCTTTTGGACTAAATTTAGCTTGATTATCTCTAATTTTTTTATACGCAATACCTAGTAAACGTTTACCTTGTTGATTGATTTTTTCATAATAAGCAATAATTTGTCTTTTAAAAGTATCAGTTAAATTAACAACTTTATCATCTTGAATAACTCTTGTGCAAGAATTTAAAATTTCTTCAACACTACCTTTTGTAACCATAAAACGTTTTTCGTTTTCATCATCAAAAATAATAGTTAGTTTTCTTCTATTAAAATCAAAAGGTATTTCATCAATTTTAGTAATATCTTGAATAGAAAAGTTGTGATTGTGTTTATTAACATAATCAACAATTGCTTTATCCATTGGATTTTTTAACCCAGTTTGATAATAACTATTAATATATAGATATTTTAATAATGTTGGATCTGCTTTTTTATCAACTCTTAAATAGTCAACAAGTTCTATTTTATCATTTGTTAATGTACCAGTTTTATCAGTACACAAAACATCAATAGCTCCAAGTGACTGAATTGCTTCTAATTGTTTTACTACAACTTTTTGTTTTGACATTCTAGAAGCTCCATTTGCTAAATTAGTAGTTACTATCATTGGTAACATTTCAGGAGTTAATCCAACTGCAACAGCTACAGCAAAAAAGATTGCTTGAAATCAAGGGTTATCTTTAATATTGTCAAAAGAACCACCGCTTGAAATAGTTCCAATAATTGATTTTGCTAAATAAACAGTTGGAACCATTACAAGCATAAAAATTAATAACATTCTTGTTACTTGTTTAATTCCTTTAGTAAAGCTTGAATCAGGACGTTTTTCTAAAATAGCTTTACTAATAGTTGAAAAGTAAGTGTCATTTGCAGTTGCTAGAACTACAGCTAAAGCACTACCAGAAACTACACTAGTTCCTGTATAACAAATATTTTCTAAGTCCAAAATATTATTTGTATTTTTTTTATTATTTGCATGTTTTTCAACTGGTATTGATTCTCCAGTTAAAGATGATTGATTAATAAATAAATCAGTTGATTGAATAATTCTAACATCAGCAGGTAACATATCACCACTTGATAAATAGATTAAATCACCTGGAACTAGTTGTTTAACATCAATTTCTTCACCAAGTCTAATTAAATCTAACTGATTTCTTTTAGTTATTTTTATATAATCTTCTACATCTTCGTCATTTTTATGTCTGATAATATTAGTAGTACTTTTAACAATAGAACTAATTTTTTTAGTAACTAAATGAGATCTTAATGATTGAATAAAAGAAGCTAAACCACTTCCAAGAACCATTACTAAAACAATTAGTGCACCTACTAATTCAAATTTAGAATCACTACTATTTGTTTCTTGATAAAAACCATTAGTAGCATATGAGATAAAATTATATAAAGAAATCAGTAATAAAATGATATTAAATGGACCAAAAAAAGCGTGTAAAAACTCTGTTAATAAGTTAAACTTTTTCTTTTTTAACTCATTAGTTCCATATTTTTTTAATCTTAATTCAAATTGTTCGTTAGTAAGTCCAAAATGTTTAAGTTGTAATATTTCTAATACTTCATTTTGTTCTAAATTACTAACTTGTTTAATGAATCTTTCATTTGCAAAGTGGGTCTTTTTTTTGTGTCTTGTTATTTTTTTAGGAGAAAATTTTCTCTCTTTAAATAAAAACATTTCTTCACTCCTTTACAAGACTAAATAATGTTATAAAAGACCTATAAGAACAATATGGGATTATTTATAACATTATTTAATCTTTTTATATATTTACTATTGGACTCTGGACTTTCATCAATAGAAAAAGTTAAATTTGTCATAAAATAATCACCACCTTAACTATTTTATTATACTTTAAAAACATGATATATAATAAAAATTAAATTAAGATATCATTAATAAACTATAAAATAAAAGTTGTATATTTAAATAAAAAGTTGTGTTTTTAAATTATTTGATTTATTTGTTTTTTATAAAATTAAATAGATGATATTTTATAAGTAAGGAGAACTAAAATGCGCGATCATAATTCATCTAATAATTCAAAAGATCATCAAAATTTTCATCCAAATAACCAACATCACAATTATTTAGATGACAAATACTATGATCAAAATCAAAGTTCTATTTCGAGTTATCATAATCATTATCAAGACAATAGATATTATTATCAAGATTTTAGATATAACCCAAATTATCAAAATCAATACAAAGATGATAAATATTACTATAATCAAGATTTTAGATACGATCAAAATTACCAACAAGAATATGAACAACAAAAATATTATGAAGAACAATCTGAACAAGATAGTCAGTCAAATAATGAAGAAGTAAAATTTAAACCTGATATAAAAATAAAAAATATAGTTAAATTATCTTATTTAAAGTTTTGAATTTTATTATTTGTATTTACTTCTTTAATTGGATATTTTGCTATTTTTTTAATAAGTAAATATAATAACTTTTTATATGATCCAAACAATATACAAAAATACAGTAAATCACTTCATAATTGACTATATACAATGAACAAATTTAAAATATGACATTTAATAACAATCATTATAGTTTTGAGTCTAATTTGATTTATATATGTAGTTTTAATATCAACACTATTTAGTAACTATAAAAAATATCTAAAAGATATGCAACAAAGAACAGAAGAATACCAAACACAAAAGCTACCTATGCTTTATTTAAATAAACCAGAAGAAGGTATGGCACCTTTATTAATTAAAAAAATGTATGAAAGACAAATTAAAAAGCCATACTATGCTAATTGATTTTGTTTAGCTGTATATATTTATACTGGTGTTGGTGCTATTATTTATTCAATGTTTGTAATGTTTAAATGAGGTTCAGGTAAGCTTCAAGATAATGAAGCAGTTCATAGATTAACTTTAAAACAATACTTTACTCAACCAGGTCAACTAACTCCTTACTACATTTTATTAGGAATTTTTCTTGGAGTTATTCTTATACATATAATCACATTATTATCTGTTAAATATGTAAGAAATGCTTTAGAAGAATATTGACAAACTCCTATTTTATCTGATGAAAAAATAAAAGAATTAGAAAAAAAAGCTAATCGTAGATCGCTAATTGTCTTTATTATATTAATTATAATTGCATTTTTTGTACTAGCTTTCTTCTTTATATTTTTTAAAATTGAAAGAAGAAAAGGTTCAATATTTAGTGTTTTAAAAAGATCAGGAAAGTAAAATTAATAAAAACCTATACTATAACTAGTCTAACTAGATATAGTATAGGTTTTTTTATTATATTAATTTTAAAGGAGTAGCTAATTCTTTATCTTGTTTATCTACAAGATATAATTTTTCAGTAATAATTTTACATTCTTTACTATTAATAAATACTAGACCTTGATCAAGATGAATATAAGTGTATTTATTTTTTTCTTTAAAACTTAAAGTATCATTTCTTAAAGCTGTTACAAATGGAGCCATATTTTCTAATACTCCAATGTCTCCATCAATAGTTTTAAGATTAATTATATCTACTTCTTTATCTTCAACAAAAGCACCATTAGGTGTTAAAATTTTTAATTTAATTCCCATTATTTATCTTTGTCTTTGTTATATTTTTCAATAACATTATCAATAGTTGAAGAATATAAGAAATAAGTTTCAGGAACATGATCAACTTCACCATTTAAAATAGATTTAAATGATCTAACAGTGTCACTTACTTTAACAAAAACTCCAGGTCTTCCTGTAAATTTTTCACCAACAAAAAATGATTGTGATAAGAAATTTCTAATTTTTCTTGCTCTTTGAACAATTAACTTATCTTCTTCACTTAATTCATCCATACCTAAAATTGCAATAATTGATTGTAATTCTTGATATTTTTGCAAAGTAATTTGTACTTTTAAAGCAATATCATAGTGTTCTTGTCCAACAATTTCTGGATCTAAAACACGAGATGAAGAAGCAAGTGGATCAACTGCTGGATAAATTCCCAAACTAGCAATAGATCTATCTAAAACAATACGTGCATCTAAGTGAGTAAAAGTAGTAGCTGGTGCTGGATCTGTTAGATCATCAGCAGGAACATAAACCGCTTGAACTGAAGTAATTGATCCATTTTTTGTTGAAGTAATACGTTCTTGTAGTGAACCCATTTCAGTTGATAAAGTTGGTTGATATCCAACAGCTGAAGGCATACGTCCTAACAAAGCTGAAACTTCTGAACCTGCTTGAGTAAATCTAAAAATATTATCAATGAATAATAAAACATCCATATTTTTTTTATCTCTAAAATATTCAGCAATAGTCAAACCAGTTAAAGCAACACGCATTCTAGCTCCTGGTGGCTCATTCATTTGTCCAAATACTAAACAAGTTTTATTTAAAACTCCAGCTTCAATGAATTCGTGATATAAATCATTTCCTTCTCTAGTTCTCTCACCAACTCCAGCAAAAACTGAAACCCCATTATGAGCTTTTGCAATATTATTAATCAATTCTTGAATTAAAATAGTTTTACCAACTCCAGCTCCACCAAATAATCCAACTTTTCCACCCTTTGTAAATGGAATCATTAAATCAATAACTTTAATTCCAGTTTCTAGAATTTCAGTTGTTGTAACTAGTTCTTCATAAATTGGAGCATCTCTATGAATTGGCAATCTTTTAACATCTAAATCTGGTTTTTCATCAATTGGATCACCTAAAACATTAAACATACGACCTAAAACTTCATTTCCAACTGGAGCTGTAATTGGAGAGTTAGTATTAATAACATCTAATCCTCTTCTTAGCCCTTCAGTTGGACCCATTGCAATAGTTCTAACTATTTCATCTCCAATATTTTGTTCAACTTCAAGAACTAATTTTTTGCCATTATTATCAACAACTAATGCATCATAAATTTTTGGTATATTATTTTCTGAAAACTTAACATCAACAACTGGGCCTAATACTTGAATAATTTTACCAATAACTTGAGTTTTGTTTTTATCTATTGTTTTTTTACTAGATACCATATGTCCTCCTAAGATTTATTATTAGCTCCAGAAACAATTTCACTAATTTCTTGAGTAATAGCACCTTGACGTTGTCTGTTATATTTTAAACTTAAAGTTTGTTCAAGATTTTTACCATTATTTGTTGCATTTTCCATAGCGGTTCTTCTTGAAGCTTGTTCACTAACTTGTGACTCTATAATAGTTCCATAAATAATTGCATTAATATAAATTAGAATTGTGCTACTTAAAATTTGTTCAGCGTCAGGTTCAAATACTAGACTTTGTGAGTGCTTAAAATTATTTTCTAATTTAATAATTGGAAAAATTCTAATTATAGCTGGTTCAAAAGTTACATTATTAATAAATTTAGTATAAACAATCTTGATTTCATCAAATTCATGATTTATATACATATCTAATAGATCATTACTAATTGATCTAGCTTTTTTATTTGTAAAATTAATATCAATATCAGTAATTTGATTTTTAATTTTAATTTTTTTAGATCTAAAAAAAGATACAGCTTTAGAACCAATAGCAAAAATTTCATCTTCTAATTTTAGATTTTGTAAAACTAATTTATTAACATTTGAATTATAACCGCCGCACAAACCTAAATTAGAATTAATAACTACTCACAAAGTTTTATTTGCTTTAAAATTACTTTCTTTTAAAAAAACAGATTTATCAGTTTGTCTGATAATATCATTAAATAAAGAATATACTTCACTAACATAATTATGAGTATCAATTACTTTTTTACTAATTTTTCTTAATTTAGCAGAAGCAACAAGTTGCATTGCATTAGTAATTTTTGAAATATTTCTAACAGATGAAATCTCTGTTTTTAATCCACTCAAATTTGGCATACTATTTTCCTAGATTTTGATATTCTGTAATATTACCAAATGCTTCAGGTTTATATTCTTTAATATTTTTGGTTATTTTTAAAACTACTTTTTGAGCTTGCTTTAAAATTTCTTTTTGTAATTGATCATCAAAAGTCTTTTGTTCATCTAATTTTTTGCGAAGTTTAGCTGCTTGTTGGTCATTTTTAAAATGTGACAAAATTTCGTGTTTAAAGTTATAAATACTATCTAGTGGTAATCATTTTAATAAGTGTGATTTAATAGTTAATAATAAAATTGCTTGGTCAACTTGCTCTAATGGATTAAATTGTTTTTGAATTAGCATTTGAATAATTTTTGCACCTTGATCTAAAGTAGCTTTAGTTGTTTCATCTAAATCAGATCCAAATTTAGCAAATGATTCTAGTTCATAATACTGAGCTAATTCTAGTTTTAAAGTTCCAGATACTTGTTTAATTGATTTAATTTGAGCAGCAGATCCAACTCTTGAAACTGAAGGACCAATATCAACTGCAGGTCTAACACCTTGATTAAATAGTTCACTTGATAAAAAGATTTGTCCATCAGTAATTGAAATAACATTTGTTGGAATATAAGCAGAAATATCTCCAGCTTGAGTTTCAATAATTGGTAAAGCAGTAATAGAACCACCACCATAGTTTTCATTTACTCTAGCAGCACGTTCTAATAATCTTGAATGTAAGTAAAAAACATCACCGGGATAAGCTTCTCTACCTGGTGGTCTTCTTAATAGTAATGACATTTCACGATAACTTACTGCATGTTTTGTTAAATCATCATACACTATTAAAACATCATTTCCACTTTCCATTCATTCTTCAGCAATAGTTATTCCTGTGTATGGAGATAAATATTGTAAAGAAGCTGGTTGACTTGCTCCTGCATTAACAACTACTGTGTAATCCATTGCTCCATATTTTTTAAATTTTTCAACAACTTGAACAATAGTTGAGTCTTTTTGACCAATTGCAACATAAATGCACTTAACATTTCTATTTTTTTGATTAATAATAGCATCAATTGCAATAGCAGTTTTTCCTGTTTGACGATCACCAATAATCAATTCACGTTGCCCTTTTCCAATTGGAATTGCTGAATCAATTGCTAAAATTCCAGTTTCTAATGGTTGTGAAACAGATTTACGAGCCATAACTGAAGTTGCAACTCTTTCAACAGGTCTAGTTTTAGTAAAATCAATTGGTCCTAGATTATCAATTGGTTGACCTAGAGCATCAATAACACGTCCTAATAAAGCATCACCAACTGGAGTTTCAACAACTTTATTAGTTCTTTTTACTATATCTCCTTCTCTAATTAAAGTTTCATCACCTAAAATAACAGAACCAACAGCTCCTTCTTCTAAATTTAAAACCATTCCATAAACATTATTTGAAAATAATAGCAACTCTCCCATAATTGCATTATCTAATCCATAAATTAGTGCAATTCCATCTCCAACACTAACAACTGTTCCTTGTTCAGTTTGAACTACTTCTTTATTATAATTTCTTATCTGTTTTTCTATCATCTCAGAGATTTCTTTGATATTAAAACTCATCTTAAACCTCCTTATGTATTCATTTGTTTTTTAAGAGCTTCTAATTTAGCTTTTATAGAACCATCAAAAACTTTTCCTTGAACATTAACTTTTATTCCACCAATTAATGTTGGATCAATTTTATTAACTAGTTCGACTTTTTTATTAACTTTATTTGAAATTTTCTTTTTAATAGCTGATAGTTGAGTTTTTGTTAATTTTTCAGTAGAATAAACAACACCTAAAACTATGTTTTTATAATCAAGTAGTTTTTTATACAAGGCTTTTAAAATCATTCTTGTATTTATAAACAATTGATTTTCTACTAAAATTTTTAATGCATTAATTAAATAAATATCAAACTCAAACGGAGCAAAAGTTTTTTCAATAATTAAAATAGCATCTTGCTTTTCTTGCTTATTAGAAAAACTTACAAGTTTATTAAAATCATCTTTATCAGATAAACTTTGAATTAAAGCATCAACTTGAATAATATAATCATCAACTAACTTTTCTTTAACAGCAATGTTAAATAAAGCAGTTGCATAATTATTTATTGTACTGTCTTTTAAAATCATACTAATCTAAATCTTTAATAAACTCTTCAATAAGTTTTTTGTTTGTATTTTTATCAATTTCTTTACTTAAAATTTTTTCAGCTGAATTGATTGCTAAATTAACTATAGTATTTTTAATTTCTAATTGTGCTTTAATTTTTTCTTGTTTAATAGAATTTTGAGCATATGACTGAATATTTTTTGCTTGTAAATTAGCATTATCAATAATTTTATTTTTTTGAATTTCAGCATCTACTCTAGCTGTGTTAATAATTGATACTGATTCGGTTTTAGCTTCTTCTAGTAATGAATTTGCTTGTTTTATTTTAATGTTTGCTTGCGTTTGTTTTTCAATAGCATCACTTAAAACTTCAGTAATTTTTTGTCTTTGTTTTTCAATCATTTGCTTATATGGTTTATAAACTAATTTTGCTAAAACAATAACTAAAACAATAGTTGCTAATAAATGAGCTATAAAATTTGGTAAATTAGGAAATAGCGATTCAATAATTTTTGGCACACCTTGAGTTGTTGCGTTAATCGCTATATTAAAACCTACAGATAACACAATTTATTGTTCCTTCTTAATAAAAATCTAAACAACAAAAATTAATAAAATAGCAATAACTAATGAATAAATTGCTCCAGATTCAGAAATACCAGCAGAAACTATCATTGTTGAAGTTACTTTTGAAGCCATTTCAGGATTACGTCCAATTGCTAAACAAGCTCCTTGTCCAATTAAACCTTGCCCAACTCCAGTTCCTAAAATTCCAACAGAAGCTAGTCCAGCACCAATATATTTAATATCACCAGTTACAGTTAAAATGTTTGGTAAAATTACTGACATTGCCCCTAAATAATTAGCTAAAATATTTGAAATAAATGCTGTATGTAACATGTTATATTCCTCCTTTAATTTAATTAGAATACTTTTTATTATTGATATTTATTAGTTATTTCTTCTTTAACTTGTTCAATTAAATCAGTTTTCTTTGCATTATCATCAATTTGTGCAGATCAATATGAAAGTGTTAACATTGCAAAAACTGTTGATTGAATTACACCACTAAACAAATCAAAATACATATGTAAAAAAGGCATAATTGGTGTTGTAAATAAATTTAGGCCTGCTCATCAAAATTCATATTGTTTTAAATAACCATTTTCAACTAATTCAGGATTTCAAATTGCATATGAGGCTCATCTTGTCATTCCATCAACTTGAATATTATTTACACCTCAGCTTAATTGAAAACCAATTAATAATCCATATAATAAACCTAAAATAATAGATCCACCAATTAGATTACCAAATAAACGAAATGAAATAGAAATTAGTGGTGTAAATTGAGTAAATAATTCAACTGGATTTCTAAATCTTTTAAAAAAAGCCAGTTTTTGATATTTAATACCAAAATAATAAATCATTATAAAAGTTACCATTCCCATAGATAAAGTAACTGTAAAAGAAGTTCCTTGCGCTTCAAGACCTAATATTGAAAGAAGACACCCTATAAAAATATATGCAAATAAGTACATTATATAAGGTGTAAGTTTTTGATATTTTTTACCTAATATTGAAACTACTATATTTTCAACACTTGCTACAAAAACATTTACTAGTACTAAAAAGCCTGGCATTTTATCATCAATATTATAATTTCTAACTTTTTTATTATAAATAATTGAAATTGTACAAACTATAATAACAACTAATAAGATTGATATTAAAATTCCATTAAATTTATTTCAAGTAGTTAAATTATCTTTTATTGATGCAAAAGTTACTAGTTTCATTAAGCCCCTCCTTTCTTTTCTAGTCTTTTATGTATAAAAAATGGTATTGCTAGATTTGAACTATAACCAATTAAAATACCTAAATAACTAAAAATATTTTCATCACTTAATAATAAAGCAATAAAAAGTGGAATAACATATATACCTATTCTTAAAAGGAACATTAAATAAATTAAATAAGGATTTTGATATTTTATAATTAATAATTTAGTTAAAAACAATAAAAATATTGCTATATATGAGCAAAAATAAGCAATAACTAAACTTATTAAATTAATCCAATTTAGCGTTTTGATTATTGATAATACTATAAAAACAATAATAAGTATGAATCATCAAACAGTATTAAATATTAAAGCTTTTCTTAGTTGTTTATCTAAAAAAGTTTGCTTTAACATTATAAATGAACCTTTCTTGAAATATGAAACTCCTTATATATATTCTACTCTCTTTTTAAAAAAAACATTTATTTTTTAAAGTCTATAAACCTAGAGTAAATAAAAAAAATGATACATAATGTATCATTTATAAATCTTAATTATTTTGTACCAAAAATTCTATCTCCAGCATCTCCTAACCCTGGAACAATATAACCTTTTTCATTTAATTTTTCATCTTTTGAAGCTGCGTAAATTTCAACATCAGGATGTTGTTCTTGCAGTCTTTTAATACCAGGTTCTACAGCTACTAAACAAACAAACTTAATTTCTTTAGCTCCTCATTGTTTTACAATATCTATTGCTTTACATGCACTTCCACCAGTTGCTAGCATTGGATCAACTACTATTACATAGCTTTTATCAATATCTTTAGTAGTTTTTGCAAAGTATTGATGAGTTTCTAATGTTTCTTCATCTCTATATAATCCAATATGAGCAATTCTTGCTGTTGGAATTAATTTTTGAATACCGTCTAGCATTCCAATTCCTGCTCTTAAAATTGGAACTAAGACTACTGGTTGATTAATTGTATATCCAGTAGTTTTTGAAACTGGAGTTTCAATGTCAACTGATTCAAGTTTTAAATCTCTAAAAATTTCATAAACCATTAATTGTGCTATTTCGCTTAAGTTTTCTCTAAAATCTTTTGAAGAAGTTTCAGTTTTTCTCATTCTAGTTAGCTTATCTATAATCAATGGGTGTTTAATTTCTGTAAATGCCATAATATATTCTCCTTTTTTATGCGCTCGATTGATTGTATAACAAAAATAATTAATTAGCAAATCCCTTTTTTAAAAAAGTACTCAAAAAAGAGTACTTAAAATTAGTATTTAATACTTTGATATATTGGAAATTTTTCACATAAGCTAACAACTTGTTTTGCTAGTTTTTCTAAATTCTCTTCTGATTGATCTTTTAAAGCACTGACAATAATTAGTCCTACTTGCTTAAATTCTTCTTCTTTAAATCCTCTAGTTGTCATTGCAGGAGTTCCAAGTCTAATTCCAGAAGTATAAAAAGGTTTTTCAGTATCAAATGGAATCATATTTTTATTACAAATAATTCCAATTGATTCTAAAATTTTTTCGGCTTTTTTACCTGTAATTTGTAAAGTAGATTTAATATCTACATTAATCAAGTGATTATCACTACCACCAGCAACAAGTCTTAAGCCGTTTTCTTGTAAAACATTAGCTAAAGCTTTAGTATTTTTTACAATTTGCTTTCCATATTCTTTAAATTCATCAGTTGAAGCTTCTAAAAGAGCTTGGGTCTTACCAGCAATTAGATTTTCTAAAGGACCACCCTGTGAACCAGGAAACACTGCTGAATCAACTTTTTTTGCAAACTCTTGTTTACATAAAATTAATCCACCACGTGCTCCTCTTAAAGTTTTATGAGTAGTTGTTGTAACAATATCTGCATATTCCATTGGATTTGGATGCACACCAGCAGCTACTAGTCCAGCAATATGAGCCATATCAACCATCAAATAAGCTCCAACTTTATCTGCAATTTCTTTAAATTTTTTAAAATCAATAATTCTAGAATAAGCACTTGCACCAGCTACAATTAATTTTGGCTTATGTTCTAAAACAATTTGTTCAATTTCTTGATAATCTAGTTGCTCAGTATCTTTATTAACTCCATAAAATCTAAAATCATAAGTATATCCAGAAAAATTAATAGGATATCCATGAGTTAAATGTCCACCAGCATCTAAACCCATAGCAACAACACGGTCTTTTGGTTCTAATAAAGCCTTATAAGCAGCATCATTTGCTTGACTTCCTGAATGAGGTTGAATGTTAGCATGTTCAGCATGAAACAATTCTTTAGCAGTTTGAATTCCTAAACTTTCAATTTCATCAATAAACTCACAACCACCATAATATCTTTTACCAGGATAACCTTCAGCATATTTATTAGTTAAAACAGAACCATTTAATTCTAAAACAGCTTGAGAAACATAATTTTCAGAAGCTATTAATTCAATATGAGATTGTTGTCTTTTTAATTCTTTATTTAATGATTCTCTTATTTTTGAATTAATTTTTGTATTCATTTAATGTATCAACCCTTTCTATATGTCTTCCACCTTCAAATGGTGTATTTAAAAAGATATCAACCAAATTTATAGCTTTTGGTATTGCAATCATTCTAGCTCCTAGTGCTATAATGTTTGCATCATTATGAATTCTTGCTAATTCAGTTGTTTCTTTTTCATATACTAAAGCAGCTCTTGCGTTTTTAACTTTATTAGCAGCTATACTAATACCAATTCCAGTTCCACAAATTACAATACCTCTACTATTAGTATCTTTTACAACATATTCAGCTACAGTTTGACCTATTTTTGCATAATTACAAGATTTACCGTCATTATTTCCTAGATCAATTACTTCATAATTTTTTGATTTTAAATGATTAACAATTGCTTGTTTCATTTCAACTGCACTATGATCGTTTCCTATATAAATTCGATTTGACATACTAACCTCTCTTTTAAAATATTTTACAATAATATTTTTAAGAATTTTTAGCAAGTAAAATATTATTAGGTGAGCTTAATGAAAAAATCTATTGAAATATCTAATGATAAATTTTTGGAATTACTAGATAAGGGTTGACAAGTAATTGATGTTAGAGATAAGTATGAATATGAAAATTTTGAAAAATTTCTACCAAGCGTCAACATCTCTTATCCAGAAGTTTTAAATAACGTTAATAAAAGATGACCTAATTTAGATACTAAACTAATTTTTATATGTAATCATGGTAACCGATCAGGTTTAACAGCTAGACATCTACATAAACTTGGCTATGTAAATGTTTATGTACTAGATACAGGAATAGCTGGACTTTTTAGTAGTTAGAAATAACTATTTTTTATTTGGATTTAATTTAACAGTAATTAAATTATCTTTTTTTAATTTGTTAATAAAATCAATTCTTATGTTTCCATCAAATCCATTTTCATAAGTACTTTGACCTTGCATTAAACTAATTGCATTTGTAGTTGTATTATGTAATTCATCTTTAGTAAGTAAATAATTAATACCAATTAAATTAAATGAAGAATCAATAGCCATTGATCCAGATGAACCTCCATCTAAAGCTTTATGATCTTCATTTTTTTCTATTCTAGTAAATAAACTAGAATGTTGAGTTAAAACAGTTTTAACCATTCCGTGCTGATCTTTTTTAAATGGTTCAGTATATTTTTTTCAATTTTCATGATGTGAATTTCAGTCTTTATTTTCAACTTCATTATATTTAGTTCATAAACTTTGAAAGTTACCTTCCTTAACATATCTATTTTGAGTACTAATAATTCCACCAACTGACTTATTACCTTTAAATTCATAAAGTGGTTTAGTGCCATGATTTCAACTTACTACAGGATATCCTGCATAAAATTGTGTTTTTAAAGGTGTAAATAATTCATTTTTACCTAAACCAATATGTCAATCTTTTTCTTTATCTGTATTTATAATTTCATCTAATTTAGGAAGAATGCTTTTTAGTTTTTCTTTTTGAATCTTTAGTTTTAATATAACAAAATCAGCCCCACCATTTCTAGTAGAACCAAATCTAGTACTTTCATCAAATTTTTCAATATAAACTTGACCAGTATATGGTGTATCAGTTTTAAATCCTGAAACACTATAACGTGGAGTATAATATGCAGCTTCTAAATATTGTTCTTCAGCTTTAAAAGTAGGTTCAAAATTAGAAACATTTGAAATTACATTAGAATCAAGCAAGGTTTTATTAGCTTTTGTTGCCATAAATTCTGCTTGTTTTGAATTAGATCAATTTTTATAATCAAAAAAACTACCTGTTCAACTATTAGCATATGGTCTTGTACTATCTTTTTGAAAGTAAAGAGATTTATCAAAAGCTTCAGCAAGACTAAACACATGTATATTTGTTGCTAGTAATAATTCTCAATAACCTTTTTCTTCTAATTCCTTATTAACAACTCTATCTAAAACCCAAACAGTTCCACCTTTATAATCGTTTATAATTTTATCTTGTTGTAGTCTGTATTGATCTTGTCATCATCTTTTAACACCAATCAATAAACTAAAACTTCTATCATAAATATATTGATAAAAATCTAAGTTTTTCTTTAATGATTTAGTATTAGTTTGATTAATTTTTTGATAATAATTTTGATTATTTTTATCACTTATTAATATTTCAAACTCACCTTTTTCATCATCAAAATTAGCCCTTATTTTTACAATATTATTTATCTTAAACAATTTAGAAATTGATTCAAAATTCATATAATAAAATAATTGACTTAAATTTGATGGTAAAAAGCCAAAGGGATTTTTAGTAATTAAATTATTAAAATCAAAATTCAATTCTTTAACAAAACTTATATTTTTAGCTTCAAACTTTTCTAAAAAGCTTTGCTTAACCATTCCATCAACTGAAAGGTGATCATTATAAAATGACACTTTTTCATCATCAGTTTTGCCTAAATCACCATATCATCCTATGTTTTTTGTATGTTTTCAAAATTCATTATCAGTATTTGAATCATAAACACTTCTAAAATCAACTGCGTTACTATAGTTTCCAGTTTTTAAAAAGACATTCATATTATGTGTACCAGTATGAAACTTATTTGTAGATCTGCTAATTGTATAAGCTGAATTATTTAACAAAAAGTCTGAACTAAATAAGTGAGAATCTTTAAAGTATTCAGGATTTTTTTCAGATTCATAAATCTTGTTAGATTCATAAACTAATTTAGCTATATTACTTGGTACATAGTTAGGATTCAATTGATTGTTTGAGTGATTATTTTGATCATCGTCTCTTATAGTGTTGTTGTTAGGTATTTTAGGATCTTTAGGCTTTATATCACTAGAATTTGGTACATTTTCTGGAGTTCTTTGATTTGGAATTTCTGGCTTAGTTTCAGGTTTTTTATTAGCATTTGGAATTGTTGGAATTTTATTAATGTTTGAATAGTTATTAGTACAACTAATGACTAATAAAGATGAACTAGTAATTAAACTAAATAAACTGATTAAACTTAAAATTTTTTTCATAACTTTTATAAATTATAATGTTTTTACTTATTAAGTATACTAATATTTTCATAATAAAAAAATCTCATTTTGTAAATGAGATTTAATTATTAATATTCATTGTTATGGTATTGTTCTGCTAGTTGTTCAACTTCTTGAGTTCCAGTTAAACCAGTACCAGCTGGAATTAAATTACCTAACATAATATTTTCTTTTAATCCTTCTAATTTATCTTCTTTTCCTTTAATAATTGCTCTAGTTAATACTCTAGCAGTATCTTGGAATGAAGCAGAAGATAATCATGAACTTGATTCTAAAGGTGCTTTTTTAATACCAAAAATTTGTGCTTTTGATAAAGGTGGTCTAATTGATTTAACAATACAATCTTGTACTACTTCTTTATAGTTTTGAATTGTAATAATTTCTCCAGGTAATAAATCAGAATCACCACTATCAGTAATTTTTACTTTGTTTAACATTTGTTTAATGATGATTTCAATATATTTGTCTGAAATTTCAATACCTTGTAATCTATAAACTTTTTGCACTTCTTTTAAAATGTAATTTTGCACATCTTGAATTCCACCAAACTCCAATAATTGGTGTAAATCAATAGCTCCTTCAGTCAATTTTTGACCAGCCATAACACTTGATCCTTGTTCAACACGTAATACTGAATTAAATTCAGTTTTATATTTTTTAACTTCTTCATTTTCAGTAACAATATTGATTACAAATACACCATTATAATCTTCAATTTCACTAACTACTCCATCAACTTCAGAAATTATAGCAACAGCACCTTTTGGAGTTGTAACATCTAATAATTCTTTAATACGAGGAAGTCCTTGAGTAATATCAACATTACCAGCAACTCCTCCTGTATGGAAGTTACGCATTGTTAATTGAGTTCCTGGTTCTCCAATTGATTGAGCAGCAATAACTCCTACTGGCTCACCAATATTAACAACTGAAGCAGTAGCTAAGTTTAGTCCATAACATTTTTGACAAACACCACGTTTATTATCACAAGTTAAAACTGATCTAATAATTACTGAACTAATTCCTGACATAATAATTTTTTCAGCAATATTTTTATCAATTAATGTATTAGCAGAAGCAACTAGATTTTTATCATCATCATAAATGTCTTCAAATGTGAATCTTCCAACCAATCTATCTTTTAGTGGAACAATAACATTATCATGTTTTGTATCAATAATAGCTGATACTTCAAATCCTTTGGTTGGTTCACAATCTTCATTAACAACAACAATTTCTTGACTAACGTCAACTAATCTTCTAGTTAAATAACCTGAGTCAGCAGTTTTTAAGGCAATATCAGCCATACCTTTTCTAGCTCCATGAGTTGAAACGAAATATTCTGAAACAGTTAATCCCTCACGGAATGATGACTTAATAGGAATTTCTTTAATATCTCCCTTAGTGTCATTCATTAATCCACGCATACCAACTAATTGAGTAAAGTTTGAAACATTACCACGGGCTCCTGAATCAACCATTACAAAAATTGGATTTTTAACATCTTTACGTAGTACTGTTGCTAATTCATTTTGAATTTTATCTTTAACTTCTGATCAAACATCAATAATTCTACGTTTCTTTTCACTATTAGTTAACATACCCATATTGTAAAAATCAGTAATTTGTTCAACTTTTTGATCTGCTTCTTTAAATTCATCATATTTATGAGTAAAAGCAACAACATCTCCAGCTGAAATTGTAGTTCCTGATTTTGTTGAAAAACTAAATCCTAGATCTTTCATTTTATCTAGCATTTCAGCAGTTTTTCTAGCTCCATGAGTTTCAAAGTATCTTTCAATAATAAGTGATAATTCTTTTTTCTTAATTGGTTGTTGAACTTGAACATTTTCAATTACTTTATCAATATCTTGTGAAAAATCATAAATAAATTCTTTAACTGCTTCTTTAGCATTTCAAATATTATTTGAATTAATTCATGGGAAATTATCATCAAAAATTTGATTAAAGTAAAGTTTTCCAACAGTTGTTAATAAATAAGAATTTAATCTTTGATTTTTATCACTAAATTTTTCTTCAGGTAAAGCTGATAAAGCAATTCCAATCAATGAATTTAAATGAATTTGACCACTATTATAAGCCATAAACGCTTCATCTAAACTTGAAAAAATCATTCCTTGTCCTTTAGCGTTTTTTTCTTCAGTAGTTAAATAATAATTTCCTAAAATGATATCTTGACCTGGAGTAACAATAGCTTTTCCATCTTTTGGTCCTAAAATAGCGCTTGAACCTAACATTAAAGCTCTTGATTCAGCAACAGCTTCTTTTGTAATAGGTACGTGAACTGCCATTTGATCACCATCAAAGTCAGCATTGAATGCAGTTGTAACTAGTGGGTGTAAACGAATTGCTTTTCCTTTAACTAATTTAGGCTCAAATGCTTGAATTCCTAAACGGTGTAGTGTAGGAGCACGGTTTAACAATACAGGTCTGTCTTTAATTACTTGTTCTAGTGCCTCTCAAACTTTTGGATCATTTTGTAATAACATTTTTTCAGCAATTTTAACATTTTCAGCATACTCATGATCTTGAAGTCATTGAATAACAAATGGTTTAAATAAAGTAATTGCCATTTCTCTTGGTAAACCTGCTTGATACATTTTTAGATCTGGTCCAATTGCAATAACTGATCTAGCTGAATAATCAACACGTTTTCCCAATAAGTTTTGTCTAAAACGACCTTGTTTTCCTTTTAAAACACTAGTTAAAGATTTTAATGGGCGTTTATTTTTTCCTTGAACTGGTTTTGGCTTTCTTTCATTATCAAATAGAGCATCAACAGCTTCTTGTAACATACGTTTTTCGTTATTAACAATAATTGAAGGCGCACCCATTTCCTTAACTTTTTTTAATCTTTCATTTCTAATAATGATTCTTCTATATAAATCATTAATTTCAGAAGTAGTAAAACGACCACCATCTAATTGAATAATAGGACGAATGTCTGGTGGAATAACTGGAATCACTCTCATAACCATTCATTCAGGACGTTGTTTAGAACGTTTTAAAGAATCAAAAGTTTCTAAACGTTTTAATAATTTAGTTCTTTCATTTGGGGTTTTTTTAGAATTTTCAAGCTGAATTTTAATTGCTTCAATTTCTTTAGTTAAATCTACTTTTTCTAATAGATATTCAACAGCTCTAGCTCCAATTCCAAATTTTGCATTAGTATATTTACTAATTAAACTAGTTGCTTCATCTATTGAAAACGGAATAGAAGTATTTTTTAATTCTTCTAATAATCTATTAGCCTTTTTAGTATCTCTATGCTCAGGATCATTAATTTGATCAATAACATCTAAAATTGATAGTTGCAATTTTTCTCTAGTTTTAGTAATTCTTGATGAACCTAAATCTAAAACTTCTTTTTCTAGAAAATGACTTTGATTACCTTGTTCTAAAACAATATGAGAAACAAAGTAAACTACTTCTTCTAGTTCTTTTGCTTTTAAATCTAAAATTGCAGCAATTCTATAAGGAGCAACTTTAAGCATTCAAATGTGAGTAACTGGTTCTTCTAGTTCAATATGTCCCATTCTTTCTCTACGAACAATTGATTCAGTTAATTCAACACCACATTTTTCACATTTTTTCCCTTTATTCATAGGGTTGGCTTTTTTATATCTTCCACAAACACATTCATAGTTTTTAGTTGGACCAAAAATTCTTTCATCAAATAACCCATCTTTTTCGGCTTTTAATGTTTTATAGTTAATAGTTTCTGGTTTTAAAACTTCTCCATGTGATCATGAACGAATTGTATCAGGGTTAGCCAATTCAATTTTTATTGCTTTTTTACGATTTAAATTTTCCATGTTTCCCCCAATTATTCTTCTTCATTATCTAGTTCAAATGAGTTTAAAATATCATTTTCATCAACATAAGTTAAATCTTCAAATTCAGCATCAACATCTTGATCATCAATGTATAAATTATCAGTTTTGATTAGAATTTCATCATCATAATTATCAATTTCAAAGTCCTTTTTATCATATGCATTAATTGCTGATTTTTCGCCAGTTTCATCAATCATATACATATTAAATCCTAATCCCATAATTTCTTTTGATAAAACATTAAATGATTCTGGAATTCCAGGTTCAGGAATTCTTTTTGATCTAACAATTGCTTCATAAGTTTTTGAACGACCTTTAATATCATCTGATTTAATTGTTAGAATTTCACGTAATGTATGAGCAGCTCCATAAGCTTCTAAAGCTCATACTTCCATTTCTCCAAAACGTTGACCACCATTTTGAGCTTTTCCTCCTAATGGTTGTTGAGTAATTAATGAATAAGGACCAACATTACGTGCATGAATTTTATCATCAACCATGTGAGATAGTTTTAACATGTACATAACTCCAACAGCAATTGGTTTATCAAATGGTTCACCAGTTTGACCATCAATTAAAGTAACTTTACCATAATTTGTCATTCCAGCTTCAGCCATTATTTCTTCTAATTCTTTTTCATTTAATCCTTCAAAAACAGGAGTAATAACTTTTTGATTTAGTTTTTTAGCAGCCATTCCTAAATGGATTTCTAAAATTTGTCCAATGTTCATACGTGAAGGAACCCCTTGTGGGTTTAAGATAATATCAACTGGTGTTCCATCTTCTAAATGCGGCATGTCTTCAATAGGTAAAATTCTTGAAATAATACCTTTGTTTCCATGTCGACCAGACATTTTATCTCCTTCTTGAATTTTACGTTTTTGAACAACATAAACTTTAATTACTTCTATAATGTCAGCTGGTAATTCAATTCCATCAGGATTTAATGCGCTTTTTGCTTTAAAACGTTTAATTGATTGAACAATTCCTTCTCCACCATTTGGAACTCTTAATGAATTATCTTTAACATTTCTAGATTTTTCACCAAAAATAGCATGTAATAATTTATCTTCTGGAGAAAGTTGAACTTGTCCTTTTGGAGTTACTTTTCCAACTAAAACATCTCCAACTTTAACTTCAGTACCAATAGCTACAATTCCTTCAGCATCTAAATGTCTTTTAGCTTGTTCTGACATATTAGGAATTTCTCTAGTTACTTCTTCTTGCCCTTGTTTTGTATTTCTTACTTCTAAAGTATATTCATCAATATGAATTGAAGTAAAGCGATCATCTATAACAATTCTTTCGCTCATAACAATAGCATCTTCAAAGTTGTATCCATTATAAGTTGAAAAAGCAACAACCACGTTTTGACCAATTGCTAATTCACCTTGATCCATTGATGGACCATCAGCAATAATTTCACCTTTTTTAACAACATCTCCAACTTTAACAATTGGTGATTGAGTTAATGAAGTTCCATTATTTGATCTTTCATAATCTGATAAGATATAAGTTCTAATTCCAGATTCTCCATCAGTAATTATGGTTTTTGAATCAACATATTTAACAATTGCATCTTCTTTTGCAACAATAGCCTCACCTGAATCACGTGCTGCTTCAAATTCAATACCAGTTGCAACAATTGGTGATTCTGGCTTAATTAAAGGTACTGCTTGACGTTGCATGTTAGCACCCATTAAAGCACGGTTAGCATCATCATTTTCTAAAAATGGAATACCACTTGTAGCAACTGAAACAATTTGTTTTGGAGAAACATCAATATAATGAATTTCTTCAACTTTAGCCATATAGTCATCACCATTAAAACGTGAAACTATAATTTCATCTAAAATTTTTCCATTTTCATCTTGATTAACATTAGATTGAGCGATAATAAAGTTTTTTTCTTGATCGGCTGTTAAATATTCAACTTGATCGTTTTGAATAATTCCATTAATAACTTTTCTATATGGAGTTGTAATAAATCCATATTCATTAACTCTTGCATAAGTTGACAAGTTATTAATTAATCCAATGTTTGGTCCTTCTGGTGTTTCAATAGGACAAATTCTTCCATAATGAGATGGGTGAACGTCACGCACTTCTAATCCTGCTCTATCTCTTGATAAACCACCAGGTCCTAAAGCTGTTAATCTACGTTTATTAGTTAATTCTGATAATGGGTTAATTTGATCCATAAATTGAGATAATTGTGATAAATTGAAAAACTCACCAATAATTGCAGTTAAAGGTTTTGCATTAATAATTGTTGAAGTTTTAACTTTATACAAATCACTTGTAGCTAATTTTTCTTTAACATTTTTATCAATACGGTTTAATCCCATTCTAAATTGATTTTGTAATAATTCACCAACAGTTCTAACTCTTCTGTTTCCTAAGTTATCAATATCATCAATTTCACCAATGTTATATTTTAAGTTTAATAAATAAGAAACAGTTGATAAAATATCAGCCACTGTTATGAATTCTTCATTAGATGAATTAGTTAAACCAATTAAACAAGTAGTATCGGTTTTTAGTTCACTATCTTTATAAACTCTAATTTTTTGAACTTTTCTATTTCCTGGAATATCAGATAGATATTTTAAATCAATACTCATTACATCTTGATCTAAAATTTTAGAAATTTCTTGAATATTATTTTTAGTAACTTCAGTATCTTTAGCTATTAACACATTATTATTAGCATCAAGAATATCTTCAGCTATAACTTTATTTAAAATTCTATTTTTAATAGAAAGTTTTTGCTTTAATTTAAATCTTCCAGCTTTAGTTAAATCATATTTTCTTTTATCAAATAAAATACTATTAATAAATTTAGAAGCACCTTCACTAGTTGCAGTTTCACCTTGTCTAATTTTTTTATAAATTTCTTGAACTTGATTTGATCAATCTATTTTAAAATCTCCAATAATTGAATCTTGTTGTAGAGTTTCAACTAGTACTTCATCATTATCAAAAATATTTAAAATATCATCTTTACTAATACCAAAAGCTAATAATAAAGAAGTAGCTGTAGTTTTTCTTGATTTATCAATTTTTACGTATAAAGGATTGATTGCATCGCTTCCGATTTTTTTAGAATCAGTTTCATATTCTAATCAAGTTCCTCTGCTTGGAATAATGTCTGCAAAATAAATCATTTCTCCAGTTTTACGATTTAATTCTTTATTAAAATAAGCTCCTGGAGATCTTACTAATTGAGATACAATGACTTTTTGAGAACCATTAATAATAAAAGTTCCAGCTTCTGTCATTAATGGAAAATCACCTAAAAACACTTCACCTGATTTATAAATAGATACATTACAAATCAATGAAGTTTTTTTATCTTCAATAATATCAATTTGAATTAAATCTGGTTTTTCAGATTTTTTAATAGTTATTTCAAAAAAATAAGAATTTTGTGATTGCTGTTTAAATGTTATATTACCATTACCAGTTTTTTCTTCTAATCAATGAGTTAAAACTTTTAAAGTATCTTCTTGATCAACACCATCAAATTCTTTTTGGATTTCTTCAGTTTTATTAACTGATAATTTTAAATTTGCATAAATTGGAGCATCATAAATTTTTGATTCTTCTCTTGCTTGTCTAACAGATAATCTAGGTTCTTTAAAACCTCAATTTTCTAAAGTTAAAACACTAGATCCATCAAATGATAAAATTGGAAAAAATTCATCTAAAACTTCTTGAATTCCTTTAGTTTTAAATCATTCAAAAGTCTCAGTTTGAATACCAATTAAATTTGGCAAAGAAAGATTCATTGATACTTTAGTATAATCACGACGTTCTACATTACGATTGATTTTTCGAATTTTATAAGCCATTGTATAGTCCTTTCATATTTATTAAATATTTAGATTTTTCTAAATATTTATCAACTAATACATATTTAACAACATGATCATTTGTTGTTTTTAAAACATTATTAAGTACTAACTTATCTAATGTATTTTTAATTTGTTCTTCATTTAATAACTTAATTTTATTAATTGTTAATAGACTTTTTATGTTATTAAAAGATAGATTTGATGAATTTTCTAAAAATAAAGTTAAAACAATAAAACTAGCATCATCTTCAAATATTCACAACCTATTTTTATCTTTTATAATTCATTTATAAACACAACTTGCATGATTATACATATTAATACTTTTTAAATAGTCATTGCTTAAAAGATCTATAAGATTATCGGCTTGAAAATTATTATTAAGGTTATTAAATTCTAATAAATAATTATTTAAGTCTTTTAAAAAATAACTAATAGGAATAATTAACTTATTTGAACTATTGTGCTGAAATGAAATCCATTGACTAAATAAAGTTATAAATATTAAATTATATTTTTGGAAGGGTGAAATCATAATCAAAGTACTAAATAATAAAAATGTTTGACTATAAGTACAAAGATTGTTAACTTGTAAAAAATTTAAATAATTAAACAAATTTTCTAATTCTTTACTAATTAGTTCACTAGATAAAGAATTAGAAGTTATTGTCTTAGTTTTTGGTGTTCTATAATAATTAATTTTTAGATCAAGATCAAATTCTAATCCTACTAACAAAATACTTATTAGCATTTCTAAATTATCTTCATTAACTAAAACTTTAGGTTTTTTAATATATTCATAAGCATAAATAATATTAAAAACTAATCTTTCTAAATAATTAGTTGGCCTTTTGCCTTTTTTAATTTCTTTAAAGATTTTTAAGATAGTTAAAAAATCTAAATTAGTTTTAGTTTCTATAATTACTAAAAAAGCAAGCTCATAAATTTTTAGTTTTTTTTCAACATCAGATTCTAAAAAAACATCATAAAAAGCTTTTGTATAATAACTTAAAAATCGATCTTTAGATACTTTATCAACAAAATTAAAAGTCAATTTTTGTTTTGTTGAATAAAAAAGTGGTGTTTTGAATATATTATTTTCTAATTTTTTATTAATTTTATTAAGTAATTTGGTGTTTAAAAAATAGTCAAAACTCATTAATTTTATCCTTTTATACTTAACCAAAAAATAAGATAGAGCATAGCAGAAGCTCTTAACAACTAAACTACACTCGATTATTTAATTATATTTTTTTTTACTATAAAAAGCAATTAAACACACAAAAACTCACCCATTGTGGTGAGTTTAAAATTTATTTAAAAATTTAACTATTTTAAATCAATTGAAGCTCCAGCTTCAACTAATTTAGCTTTCATTTCTTCAGCTTCTTCTGGTTTTACGTGTTCTTTAATAGTTACAGGCATTGCTCCATCAACCATTTTTTTAGCATCCATTAAACCAACACCAGTTAATTCTTTAACTACTTTAATAACTGCAACTTTTTGTTGTCCTACAGAAGTCATAACAACTGAAACTTCAGTTGGAGCAGCATTTGTAGCTTCAGCAGGAGCAGCAGCAGCTACACCAACTGATGCAACAACACCAAAATGATCTTCAATAGCTTTAACTAATTCGTTTAATTCGTTTAATTTCATTTCTTCTAATGCTTTAATAATTTCGTCTTTTGTAATTGGCATGATATTAATTCTCCTTTATATCCTTTATATTTTTTAAAAAATATTGCTACTAATACATAATAGTCATATAGCTTATTAATTTCTAGTTTCAGCAACTGCGTTAATAGCAGCCATAACTTTTCTCAATGGGTATAGTAAGCTTGAAGCAAACATTGAGTATAGTTCTTCTTTTGATGGTAGTGAAGCAACTTCATTGATTCCAGCAGTATCAACAACTTTACCTTCATAAATACCAGCTTTTAATTTAAGAGCTTCGTTTTTCTTAGCAAAATTTGCAACTAATTTAGCTGCAGAAATTGAATCTTCGTTTGAGAAAATAAATACATTTTGTTGAGTTAAAAATGGAATTAAATCAACTAAACCTAATTCTTCAACAGCTCTTCTTACAAGTGAATCTTTATAAACCTTAATATCAATATTTTGTTTTAAGGCTTGAACTCTTAATTCAGTCATTTTAGCAACTGTTAAATGCTTGTATTCAGCAATTGCAACACCTTGAGCACTCTTAATCTTTGAAACAATTTCAGCAACTATTTCAGCTTTACGTGCATGAGCAGGTCTTGAATTTGACATTTAGACTCCTCCTTTTTATTAAATAAAAAAAACCTTGGCTAGTAACACTAAACCAAGGACAAAACAAAAAATGTTTTTTAAAACAAGTTTTTCCTCGGTAACATAATTAAGGGAATATCCCCGTTACTGTCTTAGGTATTAATAGCAATATAATATTATCATTTATTTTCAATATGTTTATATTTATTTACAAAAAAACAACTCACATAAATGAGCTGTTATAGGTTATTAAAATTCAACTTTGATACCAGGACCCATTGTTGTTGATAAAGTTATATTTTTGATGTAATCACCTTTTACAGTTTGAGGTTTAACTCTTCTAATTTCATCAATAACAGCTTTGAAATTTTCTTCTAATTTTTCAGCTTCAAATGAAACTTTACCAATAATTAAATGAATATTTCCTTCTTTATCAGCACGATATTCAACTTTTCCCTTTTTAATATCATCAACTGCTTTAGCAACATCCATAGTTACAGTTCCAGTTTTTGGATTTGGCATCAATCCTTTAGGACCTAAAATTTTACCAATTGCTCCTAATTTTGCCATCATTTCTGGAGTAGCAACAATAATATCAAAATCAAATCAATTTTCATTTTTAATTCTGTTGATTAGTTCTTCTCCACCAACAATATCAGCTTTTGCTTGCTCAGCTTCTTTAGTTTTAGTATTAGTTAAAACTAAAACTCTTTGAGTTTTTCCAGTTCCTGCAGGTAAAACTACAGCACCACGAATTTGTTGATCAGCTTTTCTTGGGTCAATATTTAAATTAAATGCAACTTCAACTGTTGAGTCAAATTTAGTTGTAGCAGTTTGTTTTGCTAGATCTAAAGCTTTATTTAATGGATAAACTTTATTTTTTTCAACTTTACTTAAAGCTTCTTTGAATCTTTTACTGATTTTAGCCATTATTTAAAGTCCTCCATACCTGTAACTTTAATCCCCATATTTTTAGCTGTTCCTATAATTTGTTTCATAGCTGCTTCAATAGTATTTGCATTTAAATCAGGCATTTTATATTCAGCAATAGATCTAATATCATCTAATGTAACAGTTGCAACAGTTTGAGTTTTAGAATTGCTTGCTCCCTTTTCAATCTTTGCAACTTTTTTTAACATATATGCAGCTGGAGTAGTTTTTAAAACAAAATCAAATGATTTGTCATCGTATGCAGTAATAACAACAGGAACTACATCTCCTGCTCTATCTTTAGTAGCATCATTAAATTCTCTTGTAAATGCAGGCATATTAATTCCTAGTGAAGCTAATTCTGCACCAGGTTTTGCTTGCATAGCCATGAATTCTAATTTAGCTATACGTGTGATTTTTTTAGCCACGAATTTGTTCTCCTTATTTTTTTAAGGTCGCTTTTTATCCGCTGTGGTTCATATGAATTATAAAAATAAATTCTCCCACAATAAAAATCGCCTAAAAATTATTATACATTCTTTATATAAAAAATCATTAATTAAGTTATTAATTAATTTAATAAAAATAAAAAAGATGCTTGAATAAGCATCTAAGTTAGTTTAGTATAACTAATTGTTTGATGATGTTTTTTCAACTTTGGTTTCTATTAAATCTAAAAACTCTTCTTTTAAATCTTCTCTTTCTAAACCAAAATCTAAAATAGCATCAAGATAACCTAATTTATTTCCAATATCATATCTTGAACCATCAATTATCTTAGCATAACACTCAGATTCATCCATTGTTTTTAAAATTGAATCAGTTAATTCAATTTCACCACTTTTACCTTTTATTTTCATATCTAAATATTTAAATACTTCAGGTAATAAAACATATCTTCCACCAATTGCAATATTACTTGGGGAATTTTCTGGTTCTGGCTTTTCAACAACTAAATCAACTTTATAAACATCTTTTGAAACTAAATTACCTTGACAAATTCCATATTTTTTGCTATTTTGCTTATCAATATAAATAGTACCAAGAACATTTTGATGATACTTATCATAAATTTCTATTAATTGCTTAATAGCTGGTATTTTACATTTAAATAAATCATCACCTAAAAGCACAGCAAATGGTTCATCTTTTATAAAATCTTTTGCTAAAGAAATAGCATGTCCTAAACCAAGTTGTTCTTCTTGAATTAGATAATAAATTGTTGCGTTATATTTTTCACTTATTAGTTGTAATTCACTTATTTTATTTTTTTCTGCTAAAAAGTATTCTAATTCAATATTTCTATTAAAATGGTTTGCTATATGATTTTTTCCAGCGCGTATTATAATTAAAATTTCTTCAATACCGCTATTTATTGCCTCTTTAACAATAAATTCTATAGCAGGTTTGTCTATTATAGGCAGCATTTCTTTTGCTTGTGATTTAGTAAAGGGTAAAAATCTAGTACCAAATCCAGCACAAGGAATAATAGCTTTTCTTATTTTCATAGTTAAAAGCTCCTTTTAGTTTTACTTAATTTTTCTTTTTTATCATTCATTTTAAAATTAGCTAAAACAATAATAAATGGTGTTAATGCTAAAGGAACAGTAATTATTAAAGTGGGTACAACTGTTCCTCATGAAAAGTAAATTAAAAGTGATACACAAAATGAAAATATCAATGGTTCGATTGAATGCAATATCACATACCTTAGTGGTATTTTATTTTTATCTTTTGGTGTTACTAAAAATACTGCTTTTTTATTAAATAAACTAAGAATAACAGTTCTTATCATCATAGGAGTTAAACTAGTGTAATTAATAATTGAAGCAATAAAAAAAGGAATTACAAAAAAGATTTTTTTAGATTTTGCATAGACAAAGAAATTAGGAATAATTGGACATATTAAAAATAATAAAGACATTGATAATAAAGCAATTCTATATGGATCTATTCTATATTCTAAAAATCCTAGTAATGATGCATTAATAATTAGTATCAAACTAAGCACAGGAATAATAGGTAATGAATAGTGAGATAATTTAATATCTAATTTTTCATATCATTTATATGATGATTTTTTAATATCTTTAGAATATTTTTTCATATACTCAACATTACCTTGAGTTCATTTACACTGTCTTTTTTTTAAAGAAATATAATCATTTGGAAATTCTTCTTTACAAAATATATTAAAAGCATACGCTATTTTATAACCAGCATCTTTTACTTCAATAGCAAAAGCAATATCTTCAGCTACAATATGTGGAAATCCATTAGTTTTTTTATAACATTCTTTACTAATCATCATCCCATGTCCTAGCAATGAATTTGAACCATAAAAATTTTTCATTACTTGAGTAACTAAAGAATTACTATCAATTGATAATCCTAATAAATATTGATAAAAATTGTTTGGTTTTGCAGCTAAATGTACTGCTTGAACAACACCAATGTTTTGATCATATTGAAAGTATTTTAAAGATTCAGAAATAAAATTATTTGGTAGTATTTCATCACTATCTAAAACAACAAAATAATCATAATCATTATTTTTTAAATAGTTATTTAGATTACCTGCTTTAAAACCTTCTCTGTTTTTTCTTCTTATTACTTTTATATTATGTTTTTTACTAAACTCATCTATTTTAGAAATATATTCTAATTTAGTACTATCATCTAATATTACAATTTCATAATTTATATAATCTTGAAACATAGACTTTTTTAAAGCATTTGGGTCAAAATCATTACAAGTACAATATAAAAACACAACTTTTTTATTTTTAAATTCCTCAGTTAAAACAGATTTAACTATAGGATCATATTTTTTTAATATTGATTTTTTTCTAATTATAAAAATTAAAGAATAAATAAAGTCTTTAATACTGTTTAATCAAAAATAAGAAAGAATTATCGAATTAATTCATAAAATAATTACTATAAGAATCTTATTGTACAGTTTTAAATCGCTTTGTCTTATAAAAAGCATTACTGAACTAGTTACTACAGAAGCAATAATAAGACAATTACATATTGTTCAAAAGCCAATAATTAAACTATAAACATTTGATTTCTTTTTCATATATTTATCCTTAGTTATTTTTGCCTCTGGCCTACAGAACTACAAAAATAACTTCAGTTAAAATTTACAATATCTTTTTTAAAAAATCAATACTAATTTTTTTAGTTTCATTTTCAAAATTCTTTACACTAAAAAAAAAAAAAAAAATTAAAACTTAATAGTTCTAAAATCCCATAAAATAGGCATTTTGATAATAAAAAAGATAGATTTATAAAAAGTTTTTTGTTTTTTTAAAAAAATAAATGTACCTATTGTTTTTTTACATTAATTTATTATTTGCATTTCAAAATACTAAATCAAATAAAAAAATAAAAACAAATAGAAACTAAACAAATAGTATAAAACAAAACTAATTATTTTTAATTAAAATTATATTTTAAAAATGTATTATATAATCTATTTATATGTCTGATTAGCGCAACTGGCAGAGCAACTGACTCTTAATCAGTGGGTTGTGGGTTCGATTCCCACATCAGGCACCATTTTTGATAACACAAAAAAAGACTTTTAAGTCTTTTTTATTTTATACTTTAAAATTATAAATAGGAGATAAAAAATGAATGGTCAGTTTATCGCTTTATTTTGTGATTTTAAGTATTTAACTACTAAACTTTTAAATAAATTTAATAAAGATCAATTAATTATTTTTGGATATAGTTTAAATAAAAATGATTTTGACTATATTTGCTCAGATTATCAATTAAAAATATTTAAAAATCAAAAATATCACTTTATTGATTTAAATAAACAAGATATTAATCAATTAATTAATAAATATCAATTTACAAAAGTTTATATTACAAAAAGTTTTAAGAAAATAAGTAATATTCAAAATATTTTTCCTAATACTTACATAGAAGATGATTTAACAGATATTAATAATGCAAAACAATCTCTAGTTAATGCTGATATAAATAGTTTTTATAATATAGCAGGATTTAACTATACATTTAGTGGAATAGTAACTCATTGTAATCATTTAGGAAGAACTATTGGTTTTCCAACAGCAAATATTTTAACTAATGATAGTTTAGTAATTAAAAATGGTGTTTATTTAGTAAAAGTAATAATAGGTGATAAAAATATACAATTTGGTATGGGAGATCATTGAATAAATAGAAATAATTTAAAAGTTTTTGAAACTTATATCTTTAATTTTAGTAATGATATTTACAATAGTAAAATTACTTTTGAATTACTAGATTATATAAGAGATAATCAAAAAATAAATAGTTTAGATCAATTAAAAACATTATTAAATAATGATAAAAAAGAATGTTTAAAAAGAATGGAGAAATATAATGGATAAAGTTTTACTAGGTTGTCATGTTAGTATGAATAAACAAAATAATTATTTAGTTGGAAGTGTTAATGAAGCTATTAGTTATAAAGCAAATACTTTTATGATCTTTACAGGTCCTCCACAAAGTACACTAAGAACTAATACTAATCATTTATATATTAATCAAATGCATGAATTAATGAATAGCTATAAAATTGATGCAAAAGATCTAGTAGTACATGCTCCTTATATTATTAATATTGCAAATAGTGTTGATCAAAACAAGTGAGAATTTGCTGTAAATTTTTTAATTCAAGAAATCAAAAGATGTGAAGAAATTAAAATTCCAACTTTAGTATTACATCCTGGTTCTTATACTACTGGAAATTACAAAGATTCATTAAATCAAATCATTAAAGCTTTAGATATGGTAAGTAATTATCAAGTTAATGTAAAAATTGCTTTAGAAACTATGAGTGGTAAAGGTACTGAAGTTTGTTCTAAATTAGAAGATTTTAAATACATTTTAGATAATGTTAAAAATAAAGATAAGGTTGGAGTTTGTTTAGATACTTGTCATTTACATGATGCTGGTTATGATTTAAGTAAATGAACTGAGTTTAAAGAACAAATCAAACAAAACTTTAATTTAGATAAAGTTTTATGCATTCACTTAAATGATTCAAAAAATATGATTAGCTCACATAAAGATCGTCATGCAAATATTGGTTATGGCTTTGTTGGTTTTGATACATTAGTTAACGTGGTTTTTGATAAAGATTTTTCTAATATTTCAAAAATATTAGAAACACCTTATATAGACAAAAAAGCTCCTTATAAAATAGAAATTGAAGATTTATTAAATAAGACATTTACAAATAGGTTATAGTTCTAATTTAATTAGAAAGGAATTATATGAAGAAATTATTATCAATAATAACAGGTTTTTCATTAGTTATTAGTCCTAGTTTATTTGCTATAAGTTGTTCACCAAAAGTTCAAATTAATAACAGTTTTTCTGACATAACATCAATAAAAAATGTTAAAGCTTTTAAAAACAATCAAGCTTTTATAAGTAGAGATGAATTAAAAGAAATATTAAGTGGAAACCAAACAACAAACAGATTAAACAGTAATGGAACAAATACAAGCGAAAATCAAACTAGTAATAAAAACTATGCAACCAATAGACTAAGAGCTTTAGCTGCTGATAGCTTTACTAAAAACAAACAACAAGCTTGAGAAAGCTTAAAAAAAGCTACAATGACTTTTTATAAAAAAGTGAAGCCTACTGCTGTAAATGTTTTAGGATATGAAGAAATTAAAAAAGAAACAGTTGATAAATTAGAAAACAATCTTAAAACTATATTTTTAGTATTTAAAGATAATAATAAAGAAAGTGAAAAACTAGAAGTTGAATTATTACCTGAAATTAAAAATAATCAAGTTATAAAGGATAATGTTCTTTATTTAGAACATTTAGAAAAACCAGAAAATCTTAAATTAGCAAACCAAAAAAGTATTGTTGAAATTTTAAGAAAATATTTTTCTCTTATTCCTAATCTTTTAAGCAATTCTAAAGAAAATAAAGCTCAAAATAGTAATAATAGTTTAAAAGAAACTGAATTTTTTAACAATTTAATAAAAGAATTATCAATGTATTTAGCTAATGCAGTTAAATACTTTAATTCTGAATCTGGTGTAGTTTCAACAAATCCTAGTTTTTCATATAAAACTAGAAGCAAACAAATTTATGAATATATAACTAAAAATAAAAAAGACGATTTATACGCAAGATTATCAAAAGTTTTTTCATCAGAATTTAATAAAATAGATTTTATAGATATTTTTAAAGATTTTGAATTTGATAAAGATGAAGTTAAAGACAATAATAATGATAAGAAAGTAATTACAAAAATAATTAAATCTTCAGCAACTGATTCATCATCTTCATCAGCTACTACAACTTCAACTACTAATAGATAAAAGGAGAAAATATGGAAACCAAAATAAGTTTTTCTAAAAAAAGAAAACTACTGATCCAAGCCTTTTATAAATATCAATTATTAAATGCTAGTATAGATTATATTTATCAAGATGTACTAGATGATGTTCAAAATTTTAATAATAAGCAATTGCTTTTTGAAATTAATCTTATTGCTGAAAAACAAGTTGATCTTATCAATCACATAAACATAAATATTTCTTCAAATTGAAAATGAGACAGAATTCCTGCTGTTATTAGAGCCATTTTAATAGTCGGAACATATGAAATTTTATATACAGACACTCCAAAACCAGTTACTATTAATGAAATGGTTAATTATGTAAAAGAAATTGAGCCTGATTTTGATTACAAGTTTGTTAATGCAGTATTAGATAAAATAATTAAATAAAATGAAAACAATTTTATCAGTTCAAGAACTAAACGAAAGTTTAAAAACTTTTATAGAAGAACCAGATTATTTTAAAAATATTTATGTAAAAGGTGAATTATCTAATTTAACTTTTAATAAATCAGGACACGTTTATTTTTCAATAAAGGATCAAAATGCTGCAATTAATTGTATGATGTGAAAATCTAATACACAAAAATTAGCTTCTTTAAATTTAGAAGATGGTATGCAAATAATTTGTCATGGAAGATTGACTTATTATATACCAACAGGAAGAGTTAGTTTTGAAGCAAAAGATATTCAAATTTATGGCATTGGTGATCTACAAAAAATTTATGAACAAAGATATAAAGATCTAAAACAAGCAGGATGATTTGATCAAAATCTAAAAAAACCACTTCCTGAATTTATAAAAAATGTTGGAATTATTACAGCTAGTTCTGGAGCTGCAATCCATGACTTAATTACAACAATTCATAGAAGACTACCTTTAATTAATATTTATTTATTTCCAGCTCAAGTTCAAGGTGCTCAATCTGAAATAGATATTGCAAATAAAATAAAACAAGCTAATGATTTTAAAATAAAATTAGATGTTTTAATAGTTGGAAGAGGCGGGGGAAGTTATGAAGATCTTTGAGCTTTTAATGAACTTGTATTATTACAAGCAATTAAAGATAGTAAAATTCCTATAATCAGTGCTGTAGGTCATGAACCCGATGTTGTTTTATCAGATTTCGTAGCAGACATTAGAGCAGCAACTCCAACTGCTGCTGGAGAACTTGTAAGTAAAGATATTAATGAAATTAAAAATAAATTAAAACACTATTATCAAACAAATAAAACTTTAATATCAAATAAATTAAAATTAACAAATCAAGAATTAACTAATTTTAAAGAAAATCAAATTAAATTTATAAATAATTATTTATCTAATCAATATTTAGAACTTAAACAACTAAGTGCTTATAATCCAAATTTAGTTAAAAATAAAATAAATTCATTGATTGATAAATTAGATGATAATAAGCATTTTATTTTTGAATCAATTAAAAAAATTATAATTTTACAAAATAAAGAAATTAATAATCATTCAAATATAAATAAGCAAAAAATATCTGATTTTTTAAAAAAACAAATTACTGATTTTAATTTTGCAATATCTAGCTTTAAAGGTTTAATTAGCCAAAAAATAAAATTTGAAGAATTAAGTTTTGCTTCACTTGAAAAGCAAGTTGGTCTATTAAACCCTTTAAAACCTTTAGAAAATGGTTTTAGTATAATTACTAATTTAAATAATAAAAAAATAACGTCATATAAACAAGTAAAAATAAATGAAGATCTAAAAGTTTTTCTATCTGATAGTAAACTAGTAGTAACTATAAAAGAGGTAAAGATTAATGAATAATGAAAACAAAAGTTATGATGAACTAATTTCTGAAATTAAAGAAGATACTAAAAAACTATCAAGCAATGAAATTTCAGTTGAACAAGCTATGGAAATTTTTGAACAAAATATTAAAAAGATTAAACTAGCAAAAGAAAAATTAACTCAATACAAGGGTCAAATTAATAAAGTAATGCAAGATGATGAGTTAGAAGAATTTAAAGACTAATGAAACTAAGGTTAGATGAATATATCTATAAAATCAATTTAACACAATCAAGAAGTAAAGCAAAAGAACATATTACTAATAAAAAAGATGTTTATGTTAATAATATAAACATTATAAAACCTAGTTTTTTAGTTGATAATAATGATGTTATTGAAATTAGATCAACAAAATTAAAATATGTCTCAAGAGCTTATGAAAAACTAGAAAAAGCTATAAATAAATGAAATATTGATCTGACTAATAAAGTTTGTCTAGATATTGGAGCTTCAACTGGTGGGTTTACTCAATGTTGTTTAGATAATAATGCTAAATTAGTTTATGCTGTTGATGTCGGAACAGATCAATTACACTCATCACTTTTAAATAATTTAAAAGTTATTAATATGAGTCAGTGTAATTTTAGAAATGCTAAAAAACAAGACTTTTTAAAAAATATTGATTTTGTTTGTTGTGATGTAAGTTTTATTTCTTTAGAAAAGATTTTTTTACCTTTAAAAGATATTGTTGAATTTAATACAAGCGGGGTGTTTTTAATAAAACCTCAATTTGAATTACAACCTAAAAACATTAAAAATGGAAGAATTAATTCTAAATTAGATCATAAGCAAGCAATTTTAAAAGTAATTAATTATGCAAATAGCAATAGTTTTGATGTAATTAATTTAGATTATTCACCAATTTTAGGAAACAAAAAACAAAACATTGAATATCTAGCTTATATTATTAAAAAAGAAAATAATTATAAAATTTGAAAAGAAGAAGAAATAGATCAACTAGTAAATATAGCTTGAAAAGAATTAAAAAAATAGGTTATAACAACCTATTTTTTTGTATATAAAATTCTAATTGATAAAAATTGCTAATAACTAGATCAGGTTTTTTTCTTTTAATTGATTTATTTTGGCTTCTTCTAATTCTTAAAATATCTCTTATGTTAGTTTTGTCTCTTTTTAAAACTCTAAAAATAGATTTTAATAAACTAGATTTAACTTTAACAGTTAAATCTAAATTAGTTAAGTTTAGTTCAAATAATAAAGCAGCTTCAATAATGTAATTACTACTTGGGTTGTTTGAAATTTCTTTTTGTATCTCTCTACTAATTAGTGGTCATAATAAACTATCAACTTTTTGTTTTAGTTTTTTATTTGTAAAAAGTTTTTTTCTTAAATATTTTTTATCTACTTTATTATCTTTAATGATGCTATTATCAATTTCAAATAATTTAGATTTAATCTCTTGATTTTCTAATACTTTTTTACTCACATCATCTGCGTTGATTATTTTAAATTCAGGATGAAAATTTATAAATTTATTTGAAATATAAGTTTTACCAGATCCAATTTTTCCATAAATACCAATTATCATTTTATATACCATACATTCTAAGTTGTTTTTCAGCTGAAATTTCAGTTACTGTTATAATTAAGTTATTTGTTTTATTAACTACAAAAAAGATATTAGTATTAGAAGCTGAAATATAAATTTCATTACCTGATATAAAACTTTTAGTTGAATTTCTAATATGTTCTAAACAGATTTCTTTAACTTCATAATCTTTTTTATCTTTTAGTTTAAGCCTTTCTTTAGCTCTTTGCAAGCCGTGATAACTAAAACTAAAATTATGTCTGTAATAATAACTCATAATAACTCCACTAATAATATAAAATCTAGGTATTCATACGTATATTATTGTACTTATTTGAAATTATATTTTTATACTTTAAGAATAAAACTAGATCAATTATTAACAAATATTCTTTTTTAACTTTTTAATAAAAAGGGTAATTTTACCCTTAATTTTAAAAAGTTTTCCTGACAATAATGAAAATAGATATCTTTTTGCACTAAAAAGAACTACTAAATGTAGTTCTACAAACTAAATGGTTAAATATCTAATAAAATGTTTTCTAATATAGTGTGTAAGATAAATGTGAAAACTTTTAAACATGAAAAATTTATATGCAATTCCATTGTTTTTTTGTAAAATAACTATTTTATAAATTTTTAAAAAAGGGTTAATACAAATTCCGACTTTTTTTGCATCAAATAATTAATACATAACTAAAATAATATTTCACAGAATTAAAAAAATATTTTTTTAAAACTAGAAAGTAGGACAAAATTATTTTTTTATTTTAAATTCCGGGGTTATCGTTCATCAGTGTAAATCAAATTTATAAAAAATAAATAAAAACTTTAAATAAGATGAGGACAGTTGTACTAAATTTTTCGAGAAATTATTTTATAAGACACTAGTTTTTATTTTGAATATAATATTGAAAAAAACTTAGCGTTTATTTATTTTTTTAAACTAACTCAATAATAAAAATATTAAATTCTATGAAAATATAAAATTTAGATCAAATTTATTTTCCTTTACTTCTAGCAGCATTCTCTATTCAAATACCCATATTTGAATATCCATCATCTCTTTTATAATTATAAAATCCATTCGCAATGTCTAAAAAACTTTTACCATTTATCGCATACGAACTAATTTTAGAAAATGATGTTTTTTTGTTTTGATCAAGCAAATCACCAATGGCTATTCCTATGATAGCATTACCTCTTTTTATACTCTCCTCAATTTCATACCTTACATATGGTCTATCTAATGTTTCACTACCTATTAAGACAACTGTAACACTTGTTCCAAAAAGTTGTTCATCAATTCATTTTTTAACTGCTCGGTCACCACTTCTCTTGATTTCTTCAAATTCTGCAGCGTCTATATATCCTGCTGCTTGTGTTCCTTGAGTAACTCAAGAATTTCTTACTTGATTAGCTCTTCAAACATCATTTTCAAAATGAAAACTAAAAAATACTTTTCTTGCCATTTTAATCTTCCTCCTTGTTTAAAAATTCTATTGCTTTTATTATATTTTCTACTAATTGCTTCACATTGTTTTTTACATTTCTGTTAGCTATTTGTATTGCTTTTAAATTATCTTTATCTATACTTCTTGCTGATAAGATTTCATTTGATATTTTCATAGCTGCTGAACCAGTACAAGAAATAGGCAAAATCGATAAATTCATTTTTTTAGAAATATTAAATTCCTCCATTACTCCTTCAGCACCCTTTCCTTTTTTGTTACCAAATACAAAAATTGCAATGCCACACTTTTCTATCATTTGAATTCTATTTTTATTGTAAAGTTGATACATCTCTTTAGATATTGACTGTGGAAAAGGCATAATAGTAAGACAATCTAAAATTTTTTTGTTTCTGGCTAAACAATATTCAGAAACACCTGATAATAAAAGATCTCCAATACCTTTACCATATCCATTAACAATATGGTAATCTTTCTCAGCTAATTTTTTTGAAAGTAGATGGAGGAATGTTTTACCCTGCTCGTTAGTAAAATCACCATAATCATCAGCGCTTCCTGATATGAATATTGTTTTTCTTCTATAATTATTAACAATTATTTGTAAAATCCTAGTTATTTCATTATAGTCATCAACAAGATAAGTGAATATTCCATATCTATTAAGATCTTCTATTTGAAGTTCTTGTTTTATTTTTTTATATTCATAATCCTTGTCACCCATAGAAATTTTTTTCATTATACAGTAATGCTTTCTTGTTTTAGACTCTCCTAGAAGCACTCTAAGCCTACCAATGACATAGTTAAAATTGGGGTCTGAAAAACTAAAACCTAAAAAAATTGAATGTTCTTGTTAATAAATCACCTTCAAGCACTTCTCTAAATAACTTTCTTTTATTATAGCCAAATTCCTCATAGTCTGTTCTTGTTATCACAGCATCACTGGGTGAATCTACATCCCCATGTAATTTATAAACTATAGCATCAAAATTTCTGTTTATTGCTCTTAAATCTTCATCTTTTGTTTTAGTAAATGGTACTTTATTGTTATTTTCAAGTGCTTTTTCTATAAGTTTATCGTAGTTTGTTGTTCAATAAGTTGATATTGGTAACTGAGCAAGAAGCTTATGACATTTTGTTGGTTTATATAATCTAGAAAAATTTTGTTTTATCAAATTGTCTATAGAGCTTCTTAATTTTACATTTGAATAAAATTGGGCTACATTTACTAGATCAATTTCTTTCTCTATGTCCAATCTTATCTCTGAAGCTGGTTCTCTAAGTAAATCAGATCACGTTAAAAAACCAGCATCAACAGATAATCCAGCACCTATAAATGCAGCTAACTCTTCATTTTTTATAGATTTTCCAATTTCTTTAATAAGTTCTTTTTTTGAAATTTTGCCTTTGATAAAAAACACCTCCACAAATGCCAAATAACTTAAAGAATAATGCAATTTAATACAACTATAAAGATTAAATTTCATATTCTAGTTCAAGGAGACTATTAGTTGTTTGCATTTTTTGAACAAAATCTACAATAGTATATGGATAAATACCTAAATTTTCTTTATACCTAGTAAATTGACACATATAAACAGTGTCTTCATGTATATTAGGCGCAATAAATAAAGAAAAAATATTCTTGTTTCCACAATCATCACGCTGCTTTTTTAAATGCCTAGTTATAGCGGGTATTTCACTCGCTGCTTGTTGCCTACTTTTCATCAACGTTACTTCAACAATAGAGTTCAAACTAGAGTCATAAATTTCTATATCAGCAACACCACCTTTTGCAGTAAAAGTAGGGTTTCCTTCATCATCAATTGAGTAATTAGGGTGAATCTCATACTGTGGAAATTTTTGTATTATTGCTATACTTGTTAAAAACTCAAGTCTTGTAGGAGAATCAATTAGTTTAAAATATTCATCTTCTGAGTTTTTGTTTAACTGTAAATTTCTTAATTCCTTATATATTTGTTCAACAGAATACTTTTGAGAAATTTCTCTTAGAGTCTTCATTCTAATATTATTTATTTCAGTGTTAGCTATTTCTTGAAATTCTAAAATCTTGGTATCTATTTCAGACATATATTTATAAAAATCATATTCATTACTAAAAATATTGTATTTTGTATAATTTTTAATTATATAATCAACTGACTCTATTTCTAATTTGTTTATGTCAACAAATCTTCCTAAACCACGTAAAGAAAATATTCCAGTTATTCTTAGTTTTCTAATAAAATCATCAACACTTTCTTTCATTATTTGACTCATTTTGAATCGCTTCTTATTAGAGCTTTTTAATAATTTTAAACATTCTTCATAAATAATTTCATCACTTGCTTTAAATCCATACTTATTTCTAAAATTAATGATAAATTCATATAATTGTTTATAATCATTATTTTCTCAACACATTAAAAAAGGTATCTCTCTTCTGTGTAATCCTGTAGAACGTGAGTTTAAAGATAATAAATTTAATACGTTTAATAATAGAGGTATTGGTGAATTTTGATTTAGATTTCTTCTAAATGGATTATTTGTTTGGTATTTCATCAATGCATTGAGAAATATTTTTTGTATCCTTTTACCCGAATTATCTAAGTCCTCATTTTTGGAATTTGCTAAATATGCATCACATAACATATGACCACTTGATGATACTTCAATTTTTTTATTCATATCATAATATATGAAACCAAATTCTTTACATAGTTTATACCAAGTATCAAATCTACTAGACCAACCTTTTGTAAATCCTGCTTCTTTATGATTTTGTGGGCTATTATTTACTATATCATCCAATTGAACATTAGAAAAAGTTAGACTTTCATCGTTATAAATATTATTAATAGTACAATTTTCCTTTATATAATTAGGTTTATATAATTTATTTTTAATTACTTTTCTCACTATTTGCATAATTAATTCATCTGTTAATATATGCCCTTCAAAGTCTTTCATACAAGCAATAAATTGTGACATTCTTTCAGGATTTCTCATAGTAGTTGAGAATGATATTGGCTTATGTTCTTCTATTTTTCTCATAGTTAGTTATATAAACCTCCTTAGAATCTTTTTTTATCTTGTTATCAAATCTACTTATATAGTTACTTTTAATTTCATGAATGTAATATTTTTTCATTCTTTTTTCCAAAAGATAATTTTTTCTACCTTTATGTGTAAGCATATTTGACAAACCAAAGTATACTTTTTTCCTATCTAAATTATCTATTAAATCATAAAGATTTTGTTCATCTATCATAGTTCAATTCTTATTATATTCACTATTTGAAATTAAATATGGGGGATCTAGATAAACAAAATCTCCCTCTTTAAAATCTATTTTTTTTATGAACTCAATATAGTCATTATTTGAAAACTCTATTCTTTTGTCATCAACAAATTCAAGATATGTTATTAACGCTTGGTAAACATTTTTATTGAAATCAACATTTCCAACAGGAAGATTAAATTTACCTTGTTGATTAAATCTAATCATATGATTAAATCCATATATTAACAATAAATATAATTTTAGGTTATCGCTTTTTTTATTATAATCGTTTCTTAATTCAATATAACTTTTTTTATTAAATTTAGAATAATAAGTTTTTACATATTTTTTTTTCAACTCATCAGGTACTGTAATAGATAAATATGAACAACTTAATCTATATTTTTTAATTAATTTAAATAAACTATTTAATAATAAGTTTTTATTTTTAGAATAAGAAGAAAGGCATTTATGCAAATCAATTACACTTTTATTTATATCATTTAAGAAGTATTTATTTGCCTTTGTATGCATAACAGAGCTGCCTCCACCTAAAAAAGGTTCATAATAGTTATTTATTTTTTCAGGAAAAAACTTTACGATTTGAGGCATAATTTTATATTTATCTCCAACATAAAAGAAGGGCGATCTTATATTATTTTTCACAAGTAACCTCAGTAATAAATAGGTATTCTTTATGATTAGATAAACTGGTTTTGCCCGCATTAAAAAATCTATGATCTGAAGAAAATATTTGTGTCTTGCCTCTTTTATTAAGAGAATTTAGTATTTCTTCTAATTTAATTTTGTTTTTTGAAGATGAACTTTTTGAATTATAAGTATTATTATACGTTACTACAATATATTTACAGTTTAAATTGCTTATTAAATCATCAAATACAGCTGGTGCATTATTTCTACAATATTCACTCATATTCTGCGGTGCGGGTTTTAGGGCTATTCCAAATAATTCTGGTTTTTTTCATTCAACAAGATTTTCGATAACGTGATAAAATCTTGAATATTGTCTAGAATTATATGGAGGATCAACAAAGACAATATCACTATAAATTTTTCTTGCTAACCGATTAGCATCCTCTTTGTATATTTCAACCTTTTTATTAACATTTTTATTCGGTATATCTATTAAGTCGAATTTAAAACGATTGTCTGTTATTTCTATTTTTCTATAGGCTTCATAATGTCCTACTGTATTTGCAATTTTATCAATTGAATATATTAAAGAAGCTAGTAATATATTCTTTTCTCTTTTGTTAATGTAATTATTCTTAAAATCATTTTCAATTAATTCTCTAATATATCCTATTTTTTTTGAATCATTAACACCAAAATATTTACCACCATAATTTATGGAAAAATAATTATGATCTATAATGCTATCTAAAGAATTAAAAATTAACTTATACTTATTAATAATATCTATATCAATTACAATATCTCCCCAGAAAGCGTCATAAACTACTTTATTAGAACTTAAAATATCATTTATTATTACACTGTCATAACTAGTTAATGCTTTTTCAATGACACATCCAGTTCCAGCAAAAATATCAAAAAAACTATTTCCTTTAACATTATTATCTATGTTTGAAAAAATTCAGTCTAGCAATTTAGCCTTGCTGCCTATATATCTTCTACTAGTTAAACGCATTTTATAATAACTCTCTTTCTGCTTATATGTGTAATATAAAACATACTAATATAATGACATAATTGTTAAAAAATAATTAGTACCAATTTTAATCAATATTTTGATACTTTGATTATATTAAATTAAATTGCCTTGTTATAGTCTATTATTAGTTTTTATAAAACTAAAATTTAAAATAAATAAAAACAGTGAACTTATTTGTTCACTGTTTTTTTATTACTTTTTTCTAAATATTTTCTAATAGGTCTTATAAAAGCATACATTTCTTGTTCTTTTAAAAATCTAATTAGTTTATAATAAGTAACTTTATTTGATTTAAAATTTATTCTTCCTAGCTTAACATTAGTTAATATTTTAGTAATTTTTTTATTATCAATAATTAATTGTTTATTTTCAGAAATAATAGTTTTTAAAGGTTCATTTAATTCATTAATATGGTCTAAAATATTTTCAACATTTTCATACTTATTAATTAAAGCTTCAGCTTGCTTTCTTTTTATATATTTAATTCCTTTAATATTATCTGATTGATCTCCTAAAATAGCTTTAATGTCAGCTACTTGATTTGGTTTACATAAAAAATGTTCATAAACTTCTTTTTCTCTAATAATTTTAGTTTTTTCTTTTTTACTAACATTTGTAATTATAGAAGTTTTTTGATTTACTAATTGGTAAATATCTTTATCGTTTGTTAAAATTTGAACTTCATATCCTAATTTATTAGCTATTTTGCAAATAGAACCAATAATATCATCACCTTCATAATTAGATTTTTCATATCAAGTAATATTTGACGCAATCAAAAAATCTCTAGCAATTTGTAATTGAGGTATTAGATCATTTGGAGTTGGTTTTCTTTTTGCTTTATACTCAGGATATATTTGTTTTCTTCAGCAATTATCATCAACATCAAAAGCAACTATAACAGAATGATATTGATCAGAATTAATGAATTTTAAAATATTTGCTACAAAAGAATAAATGGCATTAATAATAATTCCATCTTTATTTTTAGATACTTTTTTTCTTTTTAAAGTACCATAATATCCTTTATGTAGTAAATGATAACCATCAATTAGTAAAATTGGTTTGGTTTCATTTGTAATCATTGTTATTCAATCCTTACTTTTTAATAATATCACTATAATCAAAAAGTTATGCTATTATAACTAAATAGAAATTTTATAAAATTGTAAAATAAAAACTACTTTTTAATTATTTTTAAATCAATAATCTTAAAGAAGTTTTGTTCATTTATTTTACTACTAGCTTGAAGTTTGTAAACTACATTTAAATTAAATTCTTTACTAATAATTTCTAAATTATTTAAATTAATTCAATGATTAACTAATTTAATATTTTTAATATCAAAACTAATTTGATAAATATAATATGTTTTAATTTCTAAAAACTTAATATTTTTTAAGATCATACTAGCTGCATTACTATAAGTTCTACTTAATACACTAGCTCCTAGTTTTATTCCACCAAAATATCTAGTTACTAAAATTACAATATTAACTAATTCATTTTTATTAATTACACTAAAAATTGGTTTACCTGCTGTATTTTTTGGCTCATGATCATCATAATAACCACCAATCAGTTTTTGATCATAAATAACATAAGCATAACAATTATGACTAGCATTTAAATCAGAATATTTATTTAAAAATTCTTCTAGTTCTTTTTTTGAATTAATATTTGTAGCTATTGTTTTAAATTTAGAATTTTTAATAATAAATTCATTTTGATAAATTTCTTTGTTAATAGTTTTCATGCTTTATTTTTATAATCTATATAATTAGTTTGCTATATAATTATTATATTGTACAATCTTATTTTCTTGGGAGGATCTAATGGTTTCTGATAGAAGACTGTTAAAAAAATTTGGAAAAATTGCTGATAGAATCATCGCTTTAGAACCACAAATGCGCCAATTAAAAGATGAAGATTTTTTATTAAAAACACAAGAATTTAAACAAATGTTAGAAAATGGAAAATCATTAGATGATATTTTAATTGAAGTTTATGCAGTAGCTAGAGAAGCAGCTAGAAGAGTTTTAGGTTTAAATGCTTATAAAGTGCAATTAATTGGTGGAATTATTTTAAATTCTGGTGATATTGCTGAAATGAGAACTGGTGAAGGTAAAACTTTAACAGGAATCTTTCCTGCTTATTTAAATGCTTTAACTCAAAAAGGTGTTCACATTGTTACAGTTAATGAATATTTATCAAGAAGAGATAGTGAAATTAATGGTAAAGTTTTTGATCTATTAGGAATTAGTGTTGGGTTAAATGGATCATCACTATCAAAAGCAGAAAAAAGAGAAGCTTATAGTAAAGATATTACTTATACAACTAATGCTGAACTTGGATTTGATTATCTAAGAGATAATATGGTTAGTGATTATAGTTTAAAAGTACAAAGAAAATTAAACTATTGTATTATTGATGAAGCTGATTCAGTTTTAATAGATGAAGCAAGAACTCCTTTAATTATTTCTGGAGGAACATCAACAAGAATTAATTTATATAAGGCTGCTAATAATTTTGCTTTAAGTTTAAAAGAACATGATGATTTAGACATTGATTTAGAATCAAAACAAGTTTATTTAAATGAACAAGGAATGAAAAAAGCTAATGAATTCTTTTCTTTAAAAAACTTATTTGCTATTGAAAATACTGAGATTTTTCACTTAATTATGAATGCTTTAAAAGCTCAATTTGCATTTAAAGAAGGTGTTGAATATACAGTTAGAGATAATGAAATTTTATTAATTGATCAATTTACTGGTCGTATAATGCATGGAAGAAGTTATTCAGATGGATTACAGCAAGCTTTACAAGCAAAAGAAAATGTTGATATTGAAGAAGAAACTGTAACTTTAGCAACAATTACTTATCAAAATTTTTATAGATTATATTCAAAAATTGCTGGAATGACTGGAACTGCAAAAACTGAAGAAGAAGAATTTATTAAAATTTATAATACAAGAGTTATTCAAACCCCAACTAACAAGCCAGTAATTAGAAAAGATGAGCCAGATCTAACATTTGGATCTAAAAATGCTGCTTTAAAAAAACTAGTTGAAGATGTTAAAGAAACTCATCAAAAAGGTGCACCAATTCTAATTGGAACTACTAGTGTTGAATCAAGTGAACAAATTGCAAGGTATTTAAAAAAAGCTAATTTAAAATTTGAAACTATCAATGCTAAGAACCATGATAGAGAAGCTGAAATTGTTGCAAAAGCTGGAGAAATTGGAGCAATTACTTTAGCTACTAATATGGCTGGAAGAGGAACTGATATTAAACTTGCAAAAGGTGTATCTGAACTTGGTGGATTACGTGTATTTGGTGTTGAAAGAAACGAAGCAAGAAGAATTGATAATCAATTAAGAGGTAGATCTGGAAGACAAGGTGATCCAGGATTATCAAGATTTTATATTTCAATGGATGACGATCTAATGATGAGATTTACAGCACCAAAAACAAGACAACGCTTTAAAGCTTTAGGTGATGATTATATTAAATCTAAAATGTTTACAAGAGCTGTTACAAATGCTCAAAAAAAACTTGAGGGAATGAATTTTGATCAACGTAAAAATGTATTAGATTATGATAATATTCTAGCTCAACAACGTGAAATTATTTATGCTCAAAGAGATGATATTTTAGAAGCAAATGATTTAAGTATTGTTATTGAAAAAATGCAAATTACTGCAGCTTATGAATTAATTGAAAAACACTCAACTTTAGTTCATGGTGAAAAAACTATTAATAAAAAAGAATTATTAGAAGTAATTGATGGTGTTTTAGTTCCTAAAAATAAATTTAGAATTGATGATTTTAATAATAAAGAAAAAATGGATCTTGCTGTTGAAATTGCTGAAGCTATGATGCAACTATATAAAGCAAGAATTTCAGATATACCTGAAGATGTTGTTATTGGTATGGAAAGAAAGATAATTCTAGATGCTTTTGATAAATATTGAACTAAACATCTAGATATTGCTGGTAAATTAAAAAGTGGAATTTATTTACAACAATACGCTCAAAATAATCCATTAGCTATTTATGTTGAACAAGCCACTGATTTATTTAATAAAATGAAAATTAATATTGCAAATGATGTTGTTGAAAACTTATCAAATGTCATTTTAAAAGTTGTTGAAGATGAAGAAAAACGTGAAGAACGTATTGAAGTTACAGATAAAGATATAGAAGAAATTCTATTAGAAACTGGATTAGAAACTAGTGATATTAATAATAAAGCAATTAATAAACGCTTTGATGAACTAGAAGAAAAATTTAAAGACGATAAACAAAAACTAAAACGTTTAAGAATCCAAAGAGATGTAATGTTAGGTTTAGTTTTAGAATTAGAAAGAAGAGCAGAGATGATAGTTAGTCCTGAAAATGACCAACTAGCTATTACTCAACTAATTAAAGAGTTACAAAATGATATTGATATTGCATCAATTACTGTTGAACAAATTCATCAAAATTTCAATAATATGGTTGAAAAAATAAACGATCCAGAAAAACTAAAACATTTAGTTATAGCAAAAGATGTTTTATTACAACTTGTTGCTAGAATGGATGATATTAAAGAACAAGAAAAACAAACCAAAAAAAAGAAAAAGAAAAAACCTCACGATGATGAAACAACTAAAGTTAAAATAGGTTAATAAAAGTGTTATAAATTTTTGTAACACTTTTTTTATTAATAAGCATATAATTTTGTTATTTTCTTTTTTTATAATATTTGATAGTATATTGATATGATTAGAGGTTAAAATGAAAATGCAAAAAAGAACTATTAAAAGCGACATTGTTTTTTATTCAATAATTCTTATTCTTAATTTAATAACTAATTTTATTTATTGAATTACACATGCTTTTAATATAGTTTATGTTGAAGAGCCAACTAATTTAGATATAATATTAGCTTTAGATTCATCTTCAATTGCTATTTGAGGATTATGAATTTGTACTTTTTATGCTGGTGTATGTTTATATAATGCCTTTATTAGAAAGCAACTATATCAAGCTCAACTATTAGAATTATTCATTATTAGTATGTTAATTTCAACAGGATTAATTTTTATAGGTATATCAATTATTAATAAAACAACACATATTAGTAATTGATCTGCTTTATTAAGAGTTATTAATGTGCATTTTTTACTACCAATTAGTATGCTATTATATTTAATATTTTTTAGAACTAATATGATTATTTCTAAAAAAAGTAGACTAATAGGTATGTGAAGAATTTTAGCTGTTGGACTATGTTATATTAGTTGAATAACTTATAGAACAGCACCAGAAGTTCAAGTTAATTTAATTGACAAACCTTTTTTATACACATCATTACAACCATCAAATATAGGATGAGCAATTTTTATTAGTTTATCTTTTAGTTCATTTATTTTGTATTTTTTTGTTTATTTATTACTAACTTGAATAAATAATATAATAAATAATAAATATGGAGGTTCAGATGCTAAAACGATTTAAAGAATTTCAAAAACAAAGAAATTTTAAACTTGAACTAATAATTTCATCTTTATTATTATTTTTTGCTATTTCTTGTTTAGCACTTTACTTTATTACTAAATCACTTGGTTTATATCATAAAAAAACATTATCAGCTGATGTAATTTTTTTACAAGATATTACTTTTTTAAGTGAGTGATATGCTGTTTTTGTAATGATTTTTTGTAGTTTAAAAATTTCAAGAATGCTAACAACAAAACAAATTTTTATTTACAAATACACTGAATATAGTTTTACTTCATGATCAATTTTTATTTTCTTATTATATATAGCTGGATTTATAATGGGTCAAGCTATTATTAATGATGATAAAGATTTTCCAACTTTATATAGAGCATTAACAATTCATGTAATTATTCCAATAATATGAGTTACTTATTTTATCTTATTTCCTTTAAATGATCAAAAAACTAAAAAGCAAATATGACTAGGTACTTTACAAACTTTTAGTATTTTATGCTTTTATGCTTTATGATTGTTATTAAGATTATTACCAGGAATTAACTTAGATGATAAAATTTGAGTAGATAAAATTCCTTATTCTTTTATTTCTCCATATAATATTGGAGTTATTAAATATATATTAGTTAATATAGGTATATTTGGTGTGTTTATAAGTGGATATATATTCACTTACTATTTAAACAAGTTTTTTTATAAAAAAATAACAACTAATAAGCAAAAATTAGATAAATCAGAAAAAATTATTACAAAATAATTTTAATAAAAGCTTAACAGATTAAAGAGTATAATATATATTGCGCTGTTTTGCTTTTTTTTTTTTTTTTGCAAAGTTTATTTTTACAAATTTAGTAAAAGTAAAATTATAACAAAAAAGTATCAAAATATATATTAAATAATTACTAAAATTATAGGTGTCAATATATGAAAAAACTGTTAACAATATTAAGTTCTCTAATAATTAGTACAAGTACTGCTGCTTTAGTTATTGCATGTAATAATACAGAAAAACCTGCACAAGACAAACCAACTAATCAAACTAAACCAATCAATCCAACTGATCCTAAAACCCCAGATTCTAAATCAAAAGATGAGTCAAACGAATCTACAAAACCACAAAATACAACTCCTAAAAAACCAATTCCATCTAATGCAACTGCTAAATGAAATAGTATATTTTCTGATAGTCCAACAGGAGATGACATTAATTTAAATCCATCTTCTGAAGCAATAGAAAAAGAAAATATGAGACTAGAAGCTATTGCTAAAGAAAAAATAAAAGAAGCTAAAGAACGTAATTTAAATATTCATAAACAAAATATATATGTTTTAGAAAATGAAATAATAGATCTTAAATCTAAAAGATTTGTAATTGGAAATGAATATAGTAAAAAAGAAAAAGAACTAGAAGAAAAAACAAAAAAAATTCTTATTGAAGCTGAAAATAACTTAAAAACTAATAAAGAAGTACTAGATAGTAAAAAACAAGTAAATGAACATAAACTTAACTATCTAAAAAAAGAAGTATTTGGAAAAGATAATATAAGAGATAAAGTAAAAAAAACTAAAGAAAATTTAAAAGAATTAAAAGAGTGATTAGTAGAAGCAAAAGAACTAGTTAAAGAATACACTCAAGAAGAAAGCAAACATAATGAAAAAGTTTTAAAAGCAACAGATTTACAAAATAATATAAGCAAAATTATTTCAGAACTTAATGATACTAGAAAATTAGCTGAATCCATTTCTGAAATAGAAACAAAAATTCAAAGTGTTGAAGATAGTTTTAAAAAAGAAATTGATGAAACAAAAAAATGATTACCAGAACTTGATGCTGAAGATAAAAAAATAAAAGAAATGAAAAAAGAATTATTATCTACATATGATGTATATGATTCTTTTGTTTATAACAATAGAATAGAAAATGCATTTCAACTTGAATATATAACTAGCTTAGATGATGACATAAAAAACAATGCAGAAACTAGAAAATTTATAGAAGAACTACAATCTGAACTAGAAAAAATCAAAAAATCTTTAATCGAAGAATTAAAAATAAAGAAAGACAAGGCTGATCAAGCAAAAAATAAAGTATCATCACTTGAAGCTTCATTAAAAGAAATGATGAGTGAAAAAAATGAACTTGATACAGAGTTAAATAAAATAAATAATGAGATAGTTAAGATTAAAAGAGATTTAGCTGATTTCAGAAATAATGCTTTAGATTTAGAAGAAGAAATTGAAAAAACTACCAAAATCGAAACTAAACTAAGTAAAGAATTAAATGAATATGAAACAGATTTAGTTAAATTAAGTGATGAAAAAGCACAAATTGAAAAAGAACTTGATGATCTAGAAAAAAATACAGAAAAAACTATTTCTGAAGCTATGTCTAATTTTGATGAACAATCTCAAAATTTAGACAAAGAAGCATATGAAAAAGAAAAGTCAATAGACTTACAAATTTCTGAATTAGAAAAATTAATTACTAAAACAAAAGAAGTTATTAGCGAAATAGAAAAGCAATAATTGCCTAATAATAAAGCTAACAAAAATAAAAGAATGAAACGACTAATATTTCTTTAAAATAAATAAATAAAATATTCATTATAAAAAGCTTTAAAATACTTTACAAATTGTGTATTTATGTTATATTAAAAATGTAGAAATAAGTTAAAGTAAGCTTTCTTGATTTTCCTTTTTTCTACAACATCAATAGGTAAGAACAAAACTCTTTGTTGTAGTTAAATACAACAATTTAGAAAATGTTTAATATTTTCCAATAGTATAACCCTGTATCTAAAAATACAGGGTTTTTTTACTATTTAAACTATAGTTTTAAAACAAGTTATATACCTTTTTAAGGTATAATTATATTATTGTAAAAGAGTTTTTTTAGTGTGGAAAATGGCTGAGAGGGTGAAATAGATGTCACAAGAATATAGTGCAGAATCGATTAAAGTTTTAAAAGGTTTAGAAGCTGTTAGAACACGTCCTGGAATGTATATTGGATCAACTTCAAAAACAGGGTTACATCATTTAGTATGAGAAATTTTAGATAACTCAATTGATGAAGCAATGGCTGGATATGCTGATTTAATTAATGTAACTATAACAAAAGAAAATGAAGTAATTATCCAAGATAATGGGAGAGGAATTCCAGTTGGTATTAATTCAGATACTAAGAAATCTGCATTAAGTTTAGTTTTTACTCAATTGCATGCTGGAGGAAAATTTGATTCAGAGACTTATAAAATTTCTGGTGGTCTTCATGGAGTTGGAGCTAGTGTTGTTAATGCTTTATCTTTATATGTTGAAGTTGAAGTTTATAGAAATAATATTCACTATCATCAATTGTTTAGTGAAGGTGGTACTAAAGAATCAGAATTACAACAACTAGGTCACACTGATTTAAGAGGAACAAAAGTTAAATTCAAACCAGATCCTGAAATTTTTAAAGAAACTGTAGTATTTGATTATGAAGTTATTAAAAATAAAGTTAAACAGTTAGCATTTTTAAATAAAGGTTTAAAAATTACTTTAACTGATGAAAGAATTGAAAAAACAGTTGAATACTTATTTTTAAATGGGATCTTAGACTATATTAAAGAAAAAAATGAAACTAAGAATAAAATAAACCCAAATATTTTTTATGTAGATTCAAAATATGAAGACATTGAAGTTGAAATGGCGCTTCAATATAATTCTGATTATCAAGAAAATATCATTACTTTTGTAAATAATATTAACACTCATGAGGGTGGAACTCATGAGGATGGTTTAAAACAAGCTCTAATTAGAGATATTAATAGATATGCTGATACAGTAATAAAAAATAACAAAACTCCTTCTAAATTCTCTTGAGATGATATTAAAGAAGGAATGATGTGTATTTTATCAGTTAGACATACAGATCCACAATATGAAGGTCAAACTAAAACTAAACTTTCAAACCCTGATGCTAAAGAAGCGGTTAATATAATCATTGGAAATGCTTTTGAAGAGTTTCTATTAAAATCACCAGAAGACGCTAAAGCTATTTTAGATAAAAATGTTAATGCTCAAAAAGCAAGAATTGCAGCTCAAAGAGCAAGAGAAGAAACTAGAAGAAAATCTGCACTAGATTCATTTTCACTACCAGGTAAATTAGCAGATTGTGAAACCAAAGATTCAAATATAGCTGAACTTTATTTAGTGGAGGGAGATTCAGCTGGTGGTAGTGCTAAAACTGGAAGAAATAGAAAATTTCAAGCTATTTTACCTTTAAGAGGTAAAGTATTAAATGTTGAAAGAGTAACTGAAGCTAGAGCTTTTTCAAATAATGAGATTAAATCAATTGTTACAGCTGTTGGTACTGGAATAAAAGAAGAATTAGACTTATCTAAATTAAGATATAAAAAAATAGTAATTATGACTGATGCTGATGTTGATGGTGCTCACATTAGAACATTACTACTAACATTCTTTTATAGATATATGAAACCACTTGTTGCTAATGGTCATATTTATATAGCTCAACCTCCTTTATATAAAATTGAAGCAGGTAAAAAAATAGCTTATGCATATACTGATAATCAATTAGATGAACTAAAAAATAATGAATTCAATAATTTAAAATACACAATTCAACGCTATAAAGGACTTGGAGAAATGGATCCGCTACAACTATGAGAAACAACAATGGATCCACAACAAAGAACTATGCTACAAATTTCACTTGAAGATGCTACTTTAGCAAATGAAGTATTTTCAGATTTAATGGGTGAAGATCCTGAGTTAAGAAAAATTTATATTCAAGATAATGCTAAATTTGTTGAAAATATAGACTTTTAGAAAGGCAGAAAATTATGAATAATGAAAACAATAATAATGATTCTTTAGATGAAAATCAAAATCATTATCATGGTAAAATTTCTCCTATTGATATTTCAACAGAAGTTAGAAAAGATTTCTTAGAATATGCAATGAGTGTTATTGTAAGCCGTGCTTTGCCTGATTTAAAAGATGGATTAAAACCAGTTCATAGACGTATTATTTATGCAATGAACGATTTAGGAATTACTTCAGATAAACCACACAAAAAATCTGCTCGTATAGTTGGAGAAGTAATTGGTAAGTATCACCCACATGGAGATAGTGCTGTTTATGAAACAATGGTAAGAATGGCTCAAGAGTTTTCCTATCGTTATCCTTTAATTGATGGTCATGGTAACTTTGGTTCAATTGATGGTGATGGTGCAGCTGCAATGCGTTATACTGAAGCAAGACTAGCTAAAATATCAAATTATCTAATAAAAGATATTGATATGGATACAGTGCCATTTATTGATAATTATGATGCTAGTGAACATGAACCAGCTTATTTAACAGGTTATTTACCAAACCTTTTAGTTAATGGAACTATGGGTATTGCAGTTGGAATGGCAACTTCAATTCCACCACATAATTTAAAAGAAGTAGTTAGTGCTATTAATGCTTATATTGATAATAATGATATTACTATTGATGAGATTTTAGATAATCATATTTTAGGTCCTGATTTTCCAACTGGTGCTTTAATGACTAATGGATCAAAAATGCGTGAAGGTTATAAAACAGGACGAGGTAGTGTTATTATTAGAGCAAAAATTGATTTTGAAGAAAATAAAAAACACGATAGATTTGTAGTTACTGAAATTCCATACCAAACTAATAAAGCTAAAATTATTGAAAAAATAGCTGAATTAGTTAAAGACAAAACTATTGAAGGTATTTTTGATATTAGAGATGAATCAAATTATGAAGGTATTAGAATCATTATTGAATTAAAAAAAGATGCTAATCCTGATGTTGTTTTATCTAAACTTTATAAATACACTGCTTTACAATCAAGTTTTTCAATTAACTTATTAACTTTAAATAATAATTTACCTGTTTTATTAGACTTAAAAACTATTATTAAAAACTATGTTGAGTTTCAAGTTAATGTTATTATAAAACGTTCTATTTTTGAAAAGAATAAATTAACTAAGCGTTATCATATTTTAGAAGCTTTACATATTGCTTTAGATAATGTTGATGATGTTATTAATATTATTAAAAATTCTAAAACTAGTGAAGAAGCTAAAATTCAATTAACTAATAAATATAACTTTGATGAAGAACAAAATAAAGCTATTTTAGATATGCGTTTACAAAGATTAGTTGGTTTAGAAAGAGACAAAATCACTTTAGAAATGACTAATATAAAAGAACGTTTAACTTATTTAGATATTTTAATTAATACAAAAGAAGAACAAAATAATGTTTTAAAAAATCAATTAAATGAAATAGCTGACAAGTTTGGAGATAATAGAAGAACAGAATTAATTGATGAAGAATTGATTAATATTGAAGATGAAGAATTGATTCCTGATCTAAAATGAATGATCTTATTATCTCAAGAAGGTTATATTAGAAGAATTAATCCAGATGAGTTTAGAATCCAAAAACGCGGTGGACGTGGAGTCAGTGTTAATGCAGAGCCAAATGATCCTATTGATATAGCAACAATGGGAAAAGCTAAGGACTGAGTATTATTTTTTACTAATTCAGGAAAGGTTTATAGAACTAAGTTATATAACATCAGAAGTTATTCAAGAACAGCTAGAGGATTACCAATTGTTAACTTTTTAAATGACTTAACTAGTGAAGATAAAATTACAGCTATTTTACCTTTAAGAAACAATAAAGAAAAATTTAATTATTTAACTTTTGTTACTCAAAAGGGAATGATTAAAAGAACTAAAATTTCTGAATTTGAAAACATTAATAGAAATGGTAAAAAAGCAATTAATTTAAGAGAAAACGATCAACTAGTTTCAGTATTTGCAACAACTGGACAAGATACTATTTTTATTGCTAATGAGTCTGGAAAAGTAATTAGAATTAAAGAAAGCGTAGTTAATCCACAATCTAGAGTTGGTTCTGGAGTTAGAGCATTAAAATTAGAAACTAATGATGTTGTAGTTGGAGCAATTAGTTCATTTAAATTAACTCATATTACCACTGTTTCAAATAAAGGTTTATTTAAAAAGACACCAATTGATGATTATAGAATTAGTGGAAGAAATGGTAAAGGTATAAAAGTAATGAATTTAAACCAAAGAACTGGTAAATTCAAAGCTATTATTGATGCTAGAGAAACTGATTTAATCTTAATTATTTCAAGCGATGGAAACTTAATTAAGACTAAAGTTTCAAATATTCCTTCGCTTTCAAGAAATGCTAGTGGAGTTAAAGCAATTAGATTAGCAGATAATCAAGAAATTAATGCAATTACTTTAGAATACCGTAAACACGGCCTTGAAAACGAAGATTTTGAAGAAGATTAGAAAAAAACCGAACATCATAAAAGTTCGGTTTTTTAATTTTTATTTTAAAAACTTGTTAAAAAATTATTTATCTTTTTGATTTATCAAATGGTATTCCAACTGCTGCTGGAGCTTTAGAAGTTTTACTAAATAATACCATTGCAACAATAGTTAAAATAAATGGTAAAGTATTAAATAAAATTGATATGCTTTGAATAGTTTTATTTGTTGAAATTGTTCCTATTTGTTGTCCTAAAGCAAATAGTCATGAAAATATAATAGCTCCAATTGTAATAAATAGAATTCTTCATTGCCCAAAAATCATAATAGCAATTCCTAAAAATCCATATCCAAATATATTTCCACTAAATAATCCACCACCACTAACTGTAGTAACAACAAATACTCCTCCTCCAATTCCTGCTAAAAATCCTGATAAAATTACTGCAACATATCGATATTTAGTTACACTAATTCCAGCTGCATCAATAGCATTTGGGTTTTCTCCAACCATTGCATATCTCATTCCTTGTTTTGTATATTTAAAAAAAACAAATAATCCAATCGCAAGAATAATAGCTATTGTTGTTCAAATAGGTAACATACTTGCAACTACTTGAGTTTTAGAACCAACTGTTTTAGTTATATTGATTACATTTATTGAAGTATAACCACTAGCAATAACTTGTGATTGCTTTCCAAATCAATTTGATGTTGATAAAAATATTCCAAGACCTATTGTTAAAATGTTAATCGCAGTTCCTGAAATAATTTGGTTTGCTTTTAATGTGATTGATGGAAAAGCATGTAATAGTGCAAAAATTGCTGTAATTACTCCCGCTAGTAAAACTATTGGTATTTGAGTATAATTACTTTTTTGATCATTTGTTGTTAAATAAGTTCCTAAAATAGAAACAACCAAAGCTCCAATAATCATCATACCTTCAACAGCAATGTTAACAACTCCTGCCTTTTCACTAACAAGTGATGATAGAGAAGCAAACAATAAAACACCAACTAAAGCAAGCCCTCAAGTTAAAATACTACTATTAAATAAAATTGACATTTTTACTTAACCTCCTTTAGTACTGATTTTTCTAAATTCATGATCTTTAAATTAGTTTGTTGCTTTAATGTTTTTTCTAAGTTAAATAATTGCTCTAAATCAGTTAGTGTTTCTCTTGGTTGTTGCTTAATTGCTAATAAATATTGTTGTTTATCTTTATCAATAATTTGATTTGCTTTATCGATTCAAGTTTTATAGTTATTAATTAGTTCTTGTTCTTCAACTCTACAATTAGTATAAGAAATTTGCTTTTCTAAAATGATTATTAATTTAAATGTTTTTAAACTTATTTTTACTTTTTGCTTAATATATTCAGGTGCATCATATTCACTAATAATATTAGAACCAAATATTTCATCTATTTGTGACTTTATTTTTAAAGCCTTTATTAAAGTCTTATCATTAGATTTTATTGCTTGTCTATTTAAGTTTTTATCTATATTAGTCATAACTAATGTCTTTAGATCATTTAATAAAACAATAGTCTTATTAACTTCTAATTTAGAACGATTCATATCAATAAATTCTAAGCGTTTATGTTTATTAACAAGAGCTTGTTTTTTAGCTTGTATAAAGCGTTGTTTTTCTTCTTTAAGATAAGTTTTATATTGTTCTAAAATAGTTTGTAATTGAACCTTTTCTTTTTTAACATTCTCTTTTTGAGTTTTAAATTTATTTTTTTCTTCTAAAAGCTTAACACTAGTTTGCTTTTTAACTTCTTTAATTTCTTCTTTAATCTTATTAATTTGTTCTAAATGTTTATTATCATATAAATTTTTATTCAATTTTAAATTTTCTTTTTGTAAATTAAACTTAGACTTAATATTTTTAATTTGTTCATTAAGCAATGCAATAGTTTTTAGTTTATTAGCTTTAATTTCAATTATATTATCACGATATTGAAATTCGTGAAATAAAACTCCTATTTGTGCTTCTTTAAAAACTTTAATTTCTTGAATTTTTAACTTATGTTCTTTTTTAATTTGTTTTATATCTGATTGATATTTATTTAAAATATTTTGTTTGACTTGTGTGATTTTATATTTATGATCAGCTAACTTTAAATCTAAATCATAAGATTTTAAAACAAATTTAGTTGTTATTAAATTTAATTGTTCTTTTAAATTGGTTTTTAATCCATTAACACTAAGTCTTGTTTTATCTTCTTTAACAAATGCTTTAATATCAACAATTTTATTTTTAATTAAATAGATTAACTGGTTAATATCTTTTTTAAATTCTAGTTTAATATTTTTTCTACCATTTCAAAACAAGTGAGGTAATTGCATTTGTTTTTTAATTTTATTTTTAACAACATAATTTTTATAACTATCATTTACTTGTTGTTTATACTCTTTTATAAAAATTAAAAAGATTTTTTTAAATCTTAATTTTAAAAGATATAAATATAACTTTCAAAAAATTTCTCTACATATAGGTGATGTTAGTAGATTAAATTTGTTTTTTAACAACTCTCAAGGTTTAAAAACAATAAATATAGAAACAATTGCTGTAAAGTAAATAAGAACTCCTGAAATTAATCCACTTATTTGTGTTGAAATACCATACAGCGAAGAAACAGGACCACCTCCAGTTTTGATCACCGCTCATAGTCAACCAATTGGAATAATTCCTATAGGGTTATTAAAAGCAACTAATGAAACCGCAATTGCATCAAATCCAACAGTTGGTAAACTATTAGAAGCAAAAAAGTTGTTTGGTGTAACTGTAAATATTAAAATGAATCCTGCAATTCCTGCTATTGCTCCTGATAAAGCTGATGAACTTATAATTTGGGTTTTAACATTAATTCCAATATATTTAGAACCAGTTATTGATGAACCAACAGCTTTTAACTTAAAACCTAAAGTTGTTTTTGAAAATAATATTCAAACTAAAATTACACAAATTAAAGCTATTAATAAAGGAACAATTACAGTATTTGAACCAATAACTAATTGATCTGATGGAATATTTTTTGATGTAAATGATAAACCACCCGAAAAGTCTTTAAATCTGTTAAAAAATCATTTAAATATATAAAATACTGATCAATTTAATAAGATAGTTGAAACAACTTCGTGTATGTTAAACAAGGCTTTTAATGCTCCTGCAATAAGTGCTAAAAAACTAGCTGAAACAATACAAGTTATTAACATTAAAATAATCATTGAACCATCTATTGTTGCTGCTTTTGAACCTTTTATATAGAAAAATAAAATAGTTGAAACACTTGTGGCTGTTAGTATTTGACCGGGTGCTCCAATATTAAATACTCCCGATTTAAAAGCAACAGCCATTGATAATCCTGCAACAATATATACTGCCATTCAGTTTAAACTTATTTGATAAAAATTTTTATCAAAGTTAATCCCAAACAAAAGAGCAAAATATGTAAAAGGATTTATTTTTAAAAATGAAAGAAAAACACCAGAAACAATAAACCCCATAATAATCGAAAACAAAGAACCTTTTATAAACTTTAACTTAGTTTTTGTTTGATCTGAACTAAATAAATATTTTGCTTTTTTATTCAATGTTCACAATATTCTAGATTTCATTTTCTACCACCACCTTACTATTTTTATTAACTTTATTATTTTTAATTTGCTCTAAAGTTTGACCTGTCATTAAAGCACCAATTTCTTCTTTTTTAGCTCTTTTTGCTGGCAATTCTCCAATTAATTTTCCATCATTAATAACAACTATCCTATCTGCAAGAGCCATTATTTCATTTAAATCATAAGAAACTAGCAGAATTCCTCTACCTCTTTCTTTTTCTTTTAGAATTTGAGAATGAACATTTTCTATAGCTCCGACATCAAGACCACGCGTAGGCTGAACAACAATTAACAAATCGTGTTCTCTTTTAATTTCTCTTCCTACAATAGCTTTTTGCTGATTACCTCCAGAAAGGCCTCTAGCTATTGCAGTCCCATTTCTTGAACCCCTAATATCAAATTCTTTAATAACTGTTTGTGCATATCTTGAAATTGCTTTTTTATTAATAAATCCAAATTGGGAAAATGGTTTTTTATCAATTTCTTGACTTACAATATTTTCTTCAACTAAAAAATCTAATAACATTCCATGTTTATGACGATCTTCAGGAATATGAGACATACCCATGTCATATCTTGTCTTAATACTACTATTAGCTATGTTTATTTTTTTATAAACAATACCGCCTGAAACTGGTTTTACTAATCCTGTAATTGCTTGAATTAATTCACGTTGTCCATTTCCTTCAACTCCAGCAATAGCTACAATTTCACCAGGTCTTACTTTAACATTAAAAGTTTCTAATCCATAAACTTTATGATTTGAATCTTTTTTTACTGTTAAATTAATAACATTTAACAATGGTTCTTCAGATGAAACTTTTTTATACTTATTTTTGACTTCTACAAGTTTTCTTCCAACCATTGCTTCTGCTATTTCATTTCCACTAACTTCACTAACTTGTAAATCTGTTATCTTTCTACCTAATCTAATAACTGTAGCAACATTTGCAACTTCTTTAATTTCATCCATTTTATGTGAAATGAAAATAATAGTTTTACCTGCCTTTTGAAGGTTTTTCATTATTTGTAAAAGAGATTGGATTTGTTGTGGTGTTAAAACTGCAGTAGGTTCATCAAAAACTAAAACATCTGCTTTTCTATATAAAATTTTTAAAATTTCTACACGTTGTTGTAGTCCAACCGAAATATCTTGAATTTTTGCATCTAAATCAACATATAAATCATACTTATTCATAATTTCAATTAATTCAGCACGCATTTTTGCTTTATTTAAAAAGATTTTTCCCTTTGTTTGTTCAACACCTAAAATAATATTTTCTAAAACCGTATTTACTTCAACTAATTTAAAATGTTGATGAACCATACCTATTCCTAGTTTATTAGCTTTAATTGGATTTGATATTATTTCTTCTTTTCCATTAACTTTTATAATTCCAGATGTTGGCTGATATAAACCAAATAAAATTGACATTAGTGTAGATTTACCAGCACCATTTTCACCAACTAATGCATGAATATCTCCCTTTTTAACTCTAATAGTAATATCATCATTAGCAACTATAGAACCATTTAAAAATGTTTTAGTAATGTTTTGCATTTCAATAGCATAATTAACTTCTTTTTCTTTATTCATAAGTTATGCTCCTAATTCTATTTAGTTGACTTAATTAACATTTGTCAGTAGTCTTTTATTCCTGCTATACCATTAGCACTTAGTGTTAAACCACCTCATTCGTTATCTTGAACATTTTTTTGTATTGATTCTAGTGCTTTATCTAGAGATGTCTTTGATAAGTATTCTTTAAATTTAGTTCCTGATTCTTCTAGAGTCTTTTTAAGATCTTCTTCTATTTTTTTAGCTTTATCTTTTGAATAGTCAATTGATTCAACAGATAAGTTAGCTGCGTTAGTTAAAGAACCATCAACTTTTTTAACACTTCACTTTGTATCAGATTTTCTTGAAGATGAAATTGATCAATCTACTCCTTTTCCAACTAAAGTTTTTCCATCTTGAATTTCATTACTTTTATTTGAAATATATTCTTTATTATCAACAATGGCTTTTTGTAATGATCTAGCTCTATTTAAAGCATAAACTGAAGCTGAAACAATGTTCTTTTTAGCACTTGTTATAAATCTAATTTCATTGCCTTTTTTTGATGAACCAACACTAGTTACTTGATCAGTATCAACACCAATTACATAAGGCTTATGACCTGTAGCTTCTAAAACATCATTAATTTGTGGTCCAGCAACTGGAAAAATTATATCTGCTTGATTTCTAATTAATGCATCAACTACTCCTGATTTTGTGGCTCCACCAACATCAAAACTTTTTGAAAATCAAGTATTTTCATTAACATCAACTAGTGAATCAATAGTTGCTTTTAATCCTTGATTTGCAAAATAAACAGGTTGTAATTTGTATTTGACTTTTTGACCTTTATTATCTTCTAATTCAATTTCTTTATTTGCAATTTTACTATTATAAACATGCATTGATGCAAGAAGCCCTCACATATAGTTATCAACAGCATTCTTATCAGTAATACCGCCAAACATACCAATTGATATATATTTATTACCTGCTACTGATCCCTGTAAAGGCATATCACTAGAACTATTAGAAGCTTGTAGTGCTTCTTTTGAAAACTCACCACTATTTAAACTAGTCATTTTCGGGAGATTTGCTTACATAATAGCATCTCAACCTGCATTAAATCCAGCCAATTCTGAGTTAAATAAAACTGAAATAACATTTTCTCTATCAAATTTAGCATCTAATAAAACAACTGTCTTATTTCCTGCTTTTTTCATTCTTTCAGCAGCATAATCAACAGCTCCTAAATGTCCAAATCCTGCCAGTAGAAATGCATCAGCCTTTTTATATATCGCAGTATTGTATGAAGTTCTAAAAGCATCAATTGTATGATCAGGAGTTTCAACATAGTTATTACTTCTATCTTTTGCATATTCATAATCTTGATTTACAAATGAATGGGTTTTGCTATCTCATTTAGTTTTTCCACCAATTGAGCTAGCATAATCAAATTTTCTAGCTATATTTTCATCTGTAATATTAAAGTTATTATGAATTTGAGAGCCAAATTTAATTACACCTTCTCAAGAACTTTCATTAAATGTTTTGTCTTTAATATTTCCTCCATCAGTAACAACAAGCACTCTTTGACCTAGTACACCTTCAGCAAAACTTGCTGCTTTACATGAAATTACTGTTGAAACTGACCCACTAACTCCAATAAAAGTTGTTAAAATTGTTAAAAGTTTTTTCATTTTCAACTCTCCTTTATAATATCTTCATCTATTTTTATGTGAAAATCTTTTTAAAAGTAAAAAGGTTTTTTATTTTTTAATATAAATTGCTAATAATAAAACTAAATTATCTTTTTATGATATTCTCTATACCTCCTTTTTTTAAAAAATAAAAAAATCCCAAGCAAAAAACTTGAGATCTTTTTAATCTTTAATTCTATTAAATATAACTTTTTTATTATCTAATTTATTAAATTTAATATTAAAAAATGTTTTTAAATTATCAAAATTAATATCAACATTTTCTAACCCACATTGTTCAATCATATCATTATATGAGTCAACTAATACTGGTTTTAATAAATAAGAAATGATTGCAATATTTCTTTGTAAAGTAGATAAAACGGTTTTTAATTCTTCAATTTTGTTTTCTTTTTCTAAATTTCAAGGCGTTTTAACTTCAATATATTTATTACATGCATTAGATAACTCTAAAACCGCTTTAATAGCTTCACTAATCTTATATTGATCCATATTAAAAATATAGTTATCAATTGTTTTGATACCTAAATCAATTAATTCTTGATCATAATTAACATTATTTAAATCAATATATCCATTAAAATATTTACTAATCATATTATGAGTTCTACTTATTAAATTACCTACATTATTAGCTAGATGAGCATTAAATGATTCAATAAATAATTCAAGACTAAAATTACCATCTTTTTCAGTTGGTAAATCATTTGCTATATAAAATCTTAAAGCATCAGCTGAATATAATTCAATAATTTTAACTGGATCAATTACATTTCCTAAAGATTTACTCATTTTAGTATTTTTATTTAAAATTCATCCGTGACCTAGTAAATGTGTGGGTTGTTTTAAATTTAAAGCTTCTAACATTACTGGTCAATAAATTGAGTGAAACCTAATAATTTCTTTTCCAGCTAATTGTAAAATTTCACAATCATCATTTTGTCAAAATTTTTTAAACAATGAGTCATCTTTTTGAAGATATCCTAAAGCTGTTATATAGTTACTTAAAGCATCTAATCAAACATAAATTATATGTTTTTCATCTTGAGTAATCGGAATTCCTCACTTAAAACTCACTCTAGTTACTGATAGATCTTTTAATCCTGGTTCAACAAAATTTTTTAACATTTCATTTCTTCTATATTCAGGAATTAAAAAGTCTGATTTTAAAATATTTTGCACAAATTCTTGAAACTGACTAACTTTTAAAAAATAAGTGTCTTCATTAACTAGTTGTGGTTTTGTGTTTGAAATTTTACATAATCCATTTTCATCAACTTGCTCATTAGTTAAAAACTCTTCACAACTGACACAATATATTCCTTCATATTGCCCTTTATAGATATATCCTTTTTCTAATAAAATAGTAAAGATCTTTTGAACAGTATTTTGATGATAATCATCTGTAGTTCTAATGAATTTATCATAATCAATATTTAATTTAGTTCATAAATCTTTAAAAGCTTGTACTTTAGGATTTAGATATTCTAGTGGTGTTAAATTAGCTTCTTTTGCTTTGTTTTCAATCTTTTGACCATGTTCATCACTACCTGTTAAAAAGAAAGTTTCATAACCTTGTTCTTTTTTATATCTATTTAAAATATCAGCTAGCGTTGTTGTATAAGCATGACCTAGATGTAAATTACCACTAGGATAATAAATTGGTGTGGTTATATAAAATTTCTTTGACATATATTAGTCCCTTCATAAGTATTATTGTATCAAGAATATTTTTTATATATCTTATATAGTTTAACCTAGTGTTAAATATGTTCTAATATATTAATATTTAAAATAAAAAAAGCAAGTTTTTTCATAAATTATGTACTATTTTTAGCTAATTTAGCTATATTGTTATAATAATTTTGAAAAAGATTTTGAGGTTAATTATGAAAAGAACAACTAAATTACTATTATCTATTTTACCTATATCATCTATTAGTCTTTTAAGTTTAGTTTCTTGTTCAACAACTAGTTCAAATAATAAAAAACCTGAAGAAAATAGAACTGATAAAACACCAGAAAAATTACCTGAAAATTCTAAAAAACCTGAAAATGCAGAACCAAATGATCAACATGAACCTAGTAAATCTGATTCAGAGAAAAAACCAGATGCTTCTGATAATAAAAATAACATAAAGCCAAAAAAACCTGATTCAGAAAGAGAAAATACTGATCAACCACAAGCTGATCAGCCAAATCATCATAATGTAGATTTTTCAGATTTAGAAAAGATTAAAACAAAACTATCTTATAAAAGCATTAAACTTTACTCAGATAAAGATCCTAGATCGGCTTGATTTAGTTTAAAAAATGACTTAGAAACATTTTCTAATATTTTTTATAGAGAAAATAAAGATTTAAAAAATAAATATAATTTAAGTTTTGAAAATAATGAACCTATTTATGATTTTTTAAAAGGTGTAATAGATAACGTTAAAGTTAAATTCACTAATAATAAGCATTCAAAAATTATTTCTTTTACTCTTACTGATTTTAAAAAAACAAACACAACAACTAATAATAAAGAAAATTATATAAAAGAAAAAGATGAATTAGATAATAAATTTAAAGGTTTATATCCATCGCTAGTTGCTTTTATGCTTTTATATAGTGAAGATCCACAAAGTTATAAATCACTAGAGCAAAGAACACAAGCAATAGGTTTTGAAGATTTATATTATTCAAATAGAAATTTATTTAATAACGAATATCCAGGAATTAATCAAGTAACAAAAAAATTATTATTAGAATATAACTACGATCTATCTAAAATTTATAAAGATAGAATAATTCAAGCTAAATTTGATGATACCAAGGGAACATTAGGAGTTAAAATTGAAATTTCAAATAATCAAACTGAGCCAAAAATTACAAAAGAACCTACATTAATAAAAGAATTCAATATTAAAGGTTTTAGAAGCATTGATTTTAAAGATGAAAATAAAAATGTGTTATCAATGACCTTATTACAAAGTAATTTAAAAGAAATGATCAAAAAAGGAAGTTTAAAAAAGACTGTTGAATTACTTAGAGAACGTAATAATAGTTTTGGTGTCAAAATGCCTCTTGAGCAAGTTGAAGGAACAAGACTAAAAGATGAATTATTTAAATATTTATTAGTAAATGTAGATGATAATTCATATCATATTTACAACCCCAAACAAACACTTAGTTTACAAAAAAATAGCAAAAATGATAACACATCTATTTTGGGATTAGCAGGAAATATGTCGATTTATCCTTTCCATACTAGAATTACAAAAGAATCTATAAATAAAATTTTTATAACACTTGCAAAAGAAGATGATGGCAAACTTAAAGTAACAATTGATTTTGAAGTTATTATTCCTATTTACTCAGTAGGTTATAGTGATTTGAAATCTCCTGGTACAGGCGCTTCAATACCACTAACACTAAAAGTAAATTCAAGTGCATTAATTGATTAATTTTTAAAATTTTTGAGGTTAATTATGAAAAGAACAACTAAATTACTACTATCTATTTTACCTATATCATCTATTAGTCTTTTAAGTTTAGTTTCTTGTTCAACAACTAGTTTAAATGGAAAACAACCTAATGAAAAACCTGCAAACCCTAATGAAAAAGAACCAAATAATGAAATTGATAAAAAACCAATAAAACCTGAAGATTCTAATTATAAAGACCCAAATAAGCCATCCAATAAACCTAATGAAACACCAAAAGAGCCCGAACAATCAGGTAATGATTCTGAAAAAGATCCTAAGAAACCTGATGAAAAATCTCAAGGTGATCAACCACATAATAATCAATCATCAGATCAACCAGAAACTAATAAAGTAGATTTTTCTGATATAGAAAATATATTAAAAGAAATTTCATTAAAGACTATTACCTTTTATGCACAAAGAGATGCTGCAACAGTTCTTTTTGAGTTGAGAAAAGATCATTCAATAATTGATAGAATTTTTTCTAAAGAATTTAAAGATATTTTTGATAAATACTATATTCAATTTGTACCTAATAGTGGAGAAAACGCCATTAATGAAAAGGGTTTAATTGAAAAAATCAAACTTAAATTCACTAATAAAAAAGGTGGTGCCTCTAAAGATTTCAAATTTACTTTTACTGGCTTTAAGATACCTGAAACAATAAATACTAAAAATAACAAATATAATTTATTAAAGCAAAAAAGTGTAAATGAAACACTTGCTGGACTTTTTCCTTCTTTAATAGCTTATATGTTGTTATACAGTCAGAACCATAATGAGTATAAAAGTTTAGAAGAAAAAGATAATGCAATAAATTTTGAAGAATTGGAAAATGGTAATCCTGATTTATTTATAGATCCTAGCCTTAGACTTAATGCTGCTGCTATTAAAGATTACTTGTTTGAATATGATAAAAAATTAGGAGAACTTTATATAGATAAAGTAACAACTGTTAGTTATGATGACTATAATGGTAGCCTAGGTTTACAAGTAGAAATTGGAAACAGAGATCATAATTCTAGAACAAGTAATGAACCAACAATAAGTGTGAAACACACTTTTAATGGATTTAGAAAAGTTGACTTAACCGATCAAAATAAAAATGTTTTATCCTTGTTTTTACCACAAAATAAGTTCAAAGAAATGACTAAAAAAGGGCCTTTAAAAAATAAAATCCAAAATATTAAAAAAGAAAATAAATTAGATAACAAATATCTTATTAAAGATATGAGCAACATGTATCTAAAACAACAAATATTTAAAGAATTGCTAGTTGGAATATATGATAATGCTAATAAAGCCTATAAATCAACTTCAACATTAGGTCTGCAAACAAAAGAGTATAGATCAATTTTAGGATTAGCAGGTGGTATGTCAATTTATCCTTTCCATACTAGAATTACAAAAGATTCAATTGAAAATATCTATTTATCTATTAGTAAAGAAGAAAATAGTAAATACAAAGCTAAATTAGAATTTGAAGTTCACATACCTATTTTTGCTTCATCATTTTCTGATCTAAAGTCTCATTCAACAAGCGGTGAAAGCAAAGTACTAGTATTTAAAATTGTTTCAGATACTTCAGTAGATTAATGAAATTTAAAATAATAAAATAATAAAAAACCTAGACTAGAAATCTAGGTTTTTTTCTTTTTCAATTTTTAAATATTCTAGCCCATTTTGATAACTTAATAAAAGTGTATTGTGTTTTAAGTTATGAGCTTTTGCATAATCTAAAATTGTTAGAATTCTCTCATTTTTACTTAGTTTTAATTCAGTATTTCTTACTAATCTTTTAAAATCATCTTTTATAAAATTATTGCTTAATCTTTTAACTATCCGATCTTTATATTCACTTAATTCTTTTAAATTAATATTATACTTATGATTTAAAACTAAAATGACTTCATTTAAATAGTTATTAACAAACTCTATAACTTGACTATTTTTCATAGCTTGATAAACATACAAATATTTATTAAAACCAAAGTTTTTAAAAACAAACCAACCTAAAGAGCAGTGCAACCCATTTAGCATATAAATTTTTTTAGCTATTTGTAAGTCAAAATCATCTCTATAAGTTAAACTATCTATTTGTTTAAAACTATTTGGCCATTGAGTTTTATCAACAATTCATAAATAATAATCTTCACATTCTAAATAATTATTTAGAATATTTTTATTACTAACTATTCTATCTACTAATACATCAACAAAATAAATATTAGAACTTATATTATTAAAATTAGTTTTAAATAAACTACTTATTCTAATACCGTTTTCACAACACATTATAATTAATTTCTGATTTTTTCTAACTTTATAATCTATTATTTTTTGAACATAAGAAATAATGTGTTTTAAATTATTAACACCAATTGAAATAGTAATTAAACTAACTTGATCTCAATGATTTTGATAATTATAAAAATCATTTAATAATCAAGCACCAATATTTGTAATCTCTATATTTTTATTATTTGAAGTATATATTTTAATAAGTTTTTGATTATTTATTTTATTAACAATTTTTATATTATTATCAACAAAATAAATATGACTAACTACAGATTTTAAAATTGGAGCAATAAACCCACAACCAATGTTTCCTGCTCCAAAATGTATTAATTTCATCTATTTTTTCTTAGTACTTTTTAATCATTTAACATAAACAAAATCTAAAAGTTGAACTGTAAGTTGAGCTTTAATTGAATTAATACTTCACAATTCTGATTCATCAGTTTGAAAATACAAATATTTATCAAATAAATTAATCATAGAACTTTGCTTTGGACCAATTCCGACAATTTTTACTTTTCTATTTAATGATTCAGCTATATTTTTAATATATTCATTTTCACCTGAAATTGTAATTAAAATCACAAGATCTTCAGGTTTAATTATATTAATATAGGTTTTTATAGAAATATAGTCTGATTCGCTAATAGCATCTTTTTGATATCAACGTAAACGCTGAATAAAGTTTTTTGAAATATTATAAGAAAGATTAAAAGCAAATAAATAAACTTTATTAGCTTTACTAATTAAATTAGCAACTTCATTAATAGGTAAATTTTTTAAATTAGCTTCTTGTTGTTTAATTGAGTTATTTAATATTTCAAAATAATCTTTATAGAATTTTGTTTTATCATCAATTCTTGAACTAATTGGAATAAATTGATTATCTATAATAATTGATTTAGAAATATCATCTAGTCTATACTTTAATTCACTAAAGCCTTTTAAGTTCAACTTTTCAGCAAATCTTGTAATTTGTGTTGGACTTGTATTACACTCTTTCGATATTTTTGTTATTGTTAAACTTCTTATATTAGAATAATTTTTTAATAAAAAAGCACCAATATTTTTATAGTCTTGATTACAATCTGTTTGGATTAAATCTCTAATTTTTGTTAATAAATCTATGCTCATTTAATCACCTATACTATCTAAACTATAAATTGATGCTTTTAAATTATTCTTTTGTACTAAAATCTATAATTTTATCTACTGTAGGATTTTTTAATAAATCTTCAAATAGTTCGTCATTCATAGCATTAATAGCAATTTTTGAAAGAATATCTATTTGATCTTCTTGTTTTAATGCTAAACCTATTATTAATTGTACTTCAGAATCATCTCAAATTATTGGTTTTTGTAAATGTAAACAATGATTAATGAATCTTTTAAATACAACATACCATCATAAGTACCGTGTGGAATTGCAATTTTAGAACCAATATTAAATGAACAAACTTGTTCTCTTAAATTAATAGATTCAATATATCTATCATCTATATTTTCTTTTTTAAAAATAGATTTTAAATAATCTAGGCATTCTTGTTTTGTTTTAAATTTTTGATTTAAAAAAATATTTTCTTTTTTTAGCATTACATTACTTGTCCTCCAGTAATGTTAATAGATTGACCTGTACAATAACTTGCTTTTAATGATATATAAAATAATAGAACATTTAATACATCATCAAAAGAACACCCTCTTTTTAAAGGCACTTTATCTATATAGTATTGTTTAACTTCTGATTCTTTAATATTTAGTTTTTTAGCATATTGTGGAATCAGACTTTCAAACATTTCTGAATCTAAAAGATTACCTAACATTAGTGAGTTAACTCTAATGTTGTGCTCAGCTAAATCTAAAGCAAGACTTTGAGTTAATCCAACTCCACCAAATTTAGCTGCTGAATAGCCTGAATTATATTTAGAACCAACTCTTCCTGATTTTGAATTAATTTGAATTATATTACCTTTTGTATTATTTTTAATCATTATTTTTGCAGCTTGTTTTGCTGTTAAAAAATATCCATCTAAATTAATTTTTAAACTTGTAATAAAGTCTTGATATTCAAATGAAGTAATTTTTGCTGATTTTGCTCATCCTGCATTATAAACTAGTGTATCTATTGTTTTGTATTTATTTTCGATTTCGTTAAATACATTAATTACATCAATTTCATTAGTTAAATCACATTCAAAAGTATCTATTTGATTATTTTCTAATTTTAATTCATCTAGTTTTTGTTTATTAACATCTAAAACAATTACTTGATAATTATTTTTATCTAAACCTAAAGCTAAAAATTTACCTAAACTTTTAGCTCCTCCTGCAATAATAGCTACTTTTTTCATTATTTTCCTTCTCTGATTTCTTGTTTATTTTTTATCATTTTATATAAATCATCATATATGTTTTTGCCAATGAATTGTTCTACAGGATATATATAAGCACTTGGTGCTTTTTGTTGTGCAAAATCTTTAAAACTTTTCATAGTTATAACAACATCATATTCATCTTTTAAATCTTTAACAGCTAAATTTGTAACTTGAATATCATAGTTATTATTATTAACTCATTTTCTAATTAAACCAGCAGCCATTGCAGATGAACCTACTCCTGCTTCACAAGCAACAACAATTTTTTTAATATCACTATTATTTATTTTTTCTTCTTGATTTTTATTATTAGAAAATTCAATCCCTTCATCAGTTATCTTAAATCCTTGATTTGATTCTGTTTGCAAATGTTTTTTATCTTTTAATAATAATAAAACACTAATTCCAAATGCTATTAATGTACCAACAACAAATGCCAATAAATTAATTAATAAAGCATGTGTTCCATTAGATAAAGCAATTAGTGAAATCAAACTACCTGGACTTGGAGTTCCAATAGTTCCTCCTCCTAAATAAGAAGTAATAAATTGTGCACCAACCACTCCTAACATTGTTGCTAATAACATTTTTGGTTTTTTAATAATAAATACAAAATATACTTCATGAATTCCACCAATTGTATGAATTAATGAACTAGCTGTTGCATTATATCTATCTTCTTTTTTAGTAAAAATAATATAAGCTAGTAACAAACCTAAACCAGGACCAGGATTTGGATCATATAAGAAAAAGATTGATCTAGGGTTTGCAACTCCATTAGATCTTTGAATCTGAATTTCATTATAACCAATAGGTCCTAAAACACCATGATTTAAAGCGTTATTTAAAAATGATACTTTAATTGGTTCAGTAAACAAACCTAGTAAAGGAGCAACTCATTTATTATCACCAAACAACTTAATAATTGAGATCATTACAAAAGTGATTCCTCACATTATTCAACCTCAACTTCAAAATAAACCTAAACCTAATACTATAGCATAAATTGCTAATCCAAAATTTTTAACTAGCATTTCTAAGCCTGGATTAATTTTATGTAAATATAATTTTTCTACTTTTTTTAAAAATAATGCTGATAATGGTCCAACTATCATAGCACCAATAAATTGATTTGGTGAACCAGGATGAACTCACTTATCTCCTACTTTTTGTAAAATATAGTGTCCATAAATATAATCAGTACCTGTGATTGTAGCAACAATAATAAAGGTTGCTATCATGCCACCTCTTAATCCATAAACTAATCTTCCACCATTAAATGCAATTAATATTGGTAAAAGTCACTTAATTCCTGGTTCAACTAATCTACCTAACATTGGAGCATCAAATCAACCTAGTTTTTTATTATGATCAAAATCATATAAGAACATAGCTGTTCATAACCCTCAAGCTAGTAAAATACCAATTGATGGCATAATCATTCCAGCCATAAAAGAACCAGTTTTTTGAATTTTAAGCTTAAATTTATTTGCTCATTCTTTATGATTAATCTGAATTTTTGAATCCATCAAACATTTTCCTCCTAAAATTATATTAACTCATATTGTAAATATTTACAATATTATGTAAATATTTTTATATTGAATCTTATTGCACCAAAAAAGCGCCTATTGGCGCTTTTATTATTTCTTTAAAATATCTTTTGTTTGTATTATATCGATAATATATCATCAATAATTGTTTTTATGTCTTTGTTATATCACGTTACATCTTTTTTATATCTTTAAAATATCACTTTTATTTGTTAGTGATATAAATAATTGATATATAAAAAAGAAAAAACTATTTTTCAATATGTACTCAATAACCTATCTTATTAGAACCAACTCTTTTTAAAATATTTTTCTTAACTAATTTACTAACTGTTCTTTGCATTGTTATTCAAGCCATATCAAACTCATCTGCAAGTTCTGTTAATGATGAAATTTTTCCATTTCTATCACAATAATTTAAAATTTTTTCTTCTAAAGAGGTTAATAATAAGGTTTGTGATTCAGATTTTGTACTAGATTCACTATTTAAATTTTTAATATTATTTTGAACATTTAAAAATTCATCATCTGTTTTTCTTCTATAAAAACTAAAAGTAAACCCAAAATTAGAAATATCATATGAGTATTTTATATTTTCGCTATTACATAAACTAAATACAGTTTGAAATCCAGTTCCAAAATTTTCAACAAGATTGTTCTTATATAAAGTAGTTGCTATAAGTGGATTTATCAATTTAGATGAAAGCTTGCCTTCAGCAAAACTTGATGGAGTTGTGTTTAATGGGAAATGTCCTGGATTATAAATTCTTACTTCACTTGGAAAAATCGATACTTCATTATAATCACCATTAGTTATTCTCATATGAACAAAACTATTTACTACAATTTCACGAATAGCTTTGATTGGTATTTCTGGTTCTGGTACTCTTCTTAAATCTTTATAAACATACACTTGATTAATGTTATTAATTATATATTCAATAGACTTATTGATACATTCAAAGATATTTCCTTTAAATCTAATATTATCAATAAGTGTTATTTTTTCATCTGTTAAAAACTTTCCTAATTTTATAGTTATTGGTTTATTTTTTGAGAATAGATAATAACCGGCATTATTTAATTTATCATTTTCCATTAATTCTAACTTTATTAAAGTTTCCTTAACACTTTTAAAAATAAAGTTAATCTTTCCTAGTTCATTTGCTTTTCTTATATAACTTATTAATAATTTTTCATCAACTTCTTCTTCACCATATTTTGTTGCTAGTTTTTCTCAATTAAAGTTAGTAAATTCATTAGTTAAAAATAATTTTCTAAGTTCATTATTATCAACAACTTGATCTTGATCATCAACTCTTATGTAATATTTTCTATATGCTGAGTACGGTTTTTCAGTACCATGAACTTCAACAGATATATAACTTAAACCATTTTCTTCTAAAACTTTAATATCTGGATAGACATTTGGTTTAATATAATTTTTTATTTCATTTACAATATCAGTTGTTGTTGTTTTCCCAATTTGTTGTCCAATAATTGTTCCATCATTTTTAATTCCAAAATAAACAGTTCCACCATTACTTTTATTTAACATTGCACATAATGAAATTACTGCTTCTTTTAATTCAGCTGTACTTTTTTTAAACTCTATCTTTTCACTTTCTCTACTAAACATATAAACCTCAGAAAATTTCTTTTTTTAATCTAATAAGTATATTTATAGCTTATGATGCTTTATTATAGCTTTAATATATCATTATTATAGCTTATGATGCTTTATTATAGCTTTAATATATCATTATTATAGCTTATGATGCTTTATTATAGCTTTAATATATCATTATTATAGCTTATGATGCTTTATTATAGCTTTAATATATCATTATTATAGCTTATGATGCTTTATTATAGCTTTAATATATCATTATTATAGCTTATGATGCTTTATTATAGCTTTAATATATCATTATTATAGCTTATGATGCTTTATTATAGCTTTAATATATCATTATTATAGCTTATGATGCTTTATTATAGCTTTAATATATCATTATTATAGCTTATGATGCTTTATTATAGCTTTAATATATCATTATTATAGCTTATGATGCTTTATTATAGCTTTAATATAGCTTTAATATATCAATTCAATTAGTATAAAACTAACTAAGCAATTGTATCTAATTTCTCAATCTTTTTAAAAATTATATAGCATATTTGAAAAACCTATGATAAACTAAAATTGCTGGAAACAGCAAGTTTAAATATGGATCTTTTAATTTTTTAAAAGTTATTATATATTTAGCTAAATCTGATTTATTGGACATAAAAAAGCTGCCCTTTTGGCAGCTTTTTTATTTGCTAAAATTACTATTCAATTACATATGGTAATAAAGCCATTTGACGAGCTCTTTTAATTGCTAAAGCCAATTGTCTTTGATCTTTTAGAGAAGTTCCTGTAATTCTTCTTGGTAAAATTTGACCATTAGGTGAAATGAATTTTTTTAGTAATTCAACATCTTTATAGTCTATATATTTAATGTTATTTTTTTGAAAGAAATTAACCTTTTTTCTTTTTTTAATTTTTTTAACTTGCATGAAATTATCCCTTTCTACTTATTCTCATAAAATTGAAAGTTCATCATCATCAGAAACTACTAAATCGTCAAATGATGAATCGCTATTTTCTTGAGTAGGTTGGCTAGGTGATAAATTATCGTTTTCTTCAGTCATTAAAGCATTTCTGCTTTTAGCTGGTTCTAAGAAATTAACTCTTTCAGCTAGTACATTTACAATAGTTTCAAATCTACCATCAGGTGTTTGATTATTTCTAGTTGTAATTCTTCCTTCAACTGAAATTAAACTACCTTTTGACAAAAATTTAACCATATTTTCAGCAGTTCTATCAAATGCAGAACAGGGTATAAAATTAGTCTTTTCTTCTCTACTTGAATATTCAGAAACAGCAACTGTAAAAAAGACAAACTTAGATCCATTTTTTGCTACTCTTAGTTCTAAATCTCGTGTAATTCTACCTACCAAATTTACTCTATTCATAAATTTTCCTTAATATTATTTGTTTTCTTTAGTTGCAGCTTCTTCTCTTTTGATAAATGGTTTTCTAAAGTTTTTCTTTTCACGTTGTTCTTCTTCAAATTTAGTCATATCTGTTTTTGATAAAACAACTGATTGTTCATAGTTTTGAATGTTTTGTGTATTTAAAACTAAAGTTCTAACAACATTTTTATCAATTTTAGCAATACGTTCAAATTCTTTAATTGCTTGAGTAGTTGCTTGAACAATAACTATGTGATAAAAACCTTTTTTCTTATGATTAATTTCATAAGTAAAATCTAATAAACCTAAATCATTAGATTCTAAGATTTGCCCACCTTCAGATAAAATGCCATCTAATTTTGCTACTAGTTCTTTTGTATCTTTTAGATCTTGATCTAAAATATACATTACTTCATATTTTTTAATCATTTAGATTATTCCTCCTTATGGTCTTTTGGGCTAAATAGCCAAGGAGCTAATTACTTTTAAATTAACTCATATGAATTATATAAAAAAGATATTACTAATACAACTTAAAAACAAAAATAGAATATATATTATAACTAAAAATAATAATTATTAAAATAAAAAAATATCAGATAGTATTATCTGATATTTAACTAATAAATAACTATTTAGTGATTGAAACATTAAATGCCTCTAATCCCTTTATACCTTTATTTAATTCATAACTTACTTTTTGACCTTGTTCTAAAGTTTTATAACCATTTACATTAATATTTGCAAAATAAACAAAAACATCTTTATTATCAGAATCATTTGTTATGAAACCAAAACCTTTTTCATCATTAAATCATTTAACTATACCAGTACTCATATTACCTCCAATCTATTTCATTATTAACAGATTGAGTAATACAACAAAAATCTTTTTTAATAATTATCTTGATTATACATTAAATAAAATAAAATTATACTAGTAGGTAAAATATAAATTAGATTATTAATAAAATTAATAAACAAATTATTAATATTAACTATAAAATAAACAATAGGAGGTAAAAGATGAGTAAAGTTCTTGTTTTAAAAACAACAGCTCAAGCAGATGAAGTATCTAATTCTGTTGCCTTAACTAACAGATTTTTAGAAGAATATAAAAAATTTAACCCAGATGATGAAATTATTATTGTTGATTTAAATAAAGATGAAGTTGGAACTAGTATTTTAACTTCAGAAACATTCCCAACATTTTATCAACAAGAAGTTACTAAAAAATATATTAATTTATTAAAAAGTGTAGATAAATTAGTAATTGCTTGTCCAATGTATAATTTTTCAACCCCAGTAACATTAAAATCATTTATTGATCATGTTTCAGTTGCTAATGAAACATTTTCATACAAGTATTCTAAAAAAGGAGATGCAATTGGTTTAATTACTAATTTAAAAGCTCAAATTTTAGGAGTTCAAGGAGCACCATTAGGATGATATCCTTGAGGGCAACATACTCAATATGTTGAAGGGGCTATGAGATTTTTAGGAATCGAATTTAATAAAACTGTTTTATTAGCCGGAGTAAAAGTAGCACCATTATTAGAACTAACTCCAGCTCAAAGAGTAGAAACAATTATTGATGAAGTTATACAAGCTGCTAAAACTTTTTAAAAAACAAAAATAAAATGCACCTAAGTGCATTTTTTATTACTAAATTTTAAACTAGGCTCATTCAATGGTTTGTGGATCAGCTGGGTGTGCATTATGTTCTAAATTATCGATAATTCCATTTTTAATATGAATTACAGTATTTGCAATTTTAGCAATGTTTGGGTTGTGAGTAACTACAATAACAGTAGTTTTATATTCTTTATTAACTTTAACTAAAATTTCTAGAACTTTACGTCCCATTTCTTCATCTAATGCTCCAGTTGGTTCATCAGCAAATAAAATGTCTGGATTTTTAGCTAATGCTCTTGCTATTGAAACACGTTGTTGTTGTCCTCCTGACATTTGATGAGGATATTTGTTCATTTGATCTTTCATTCCAATTGTTTCAAAAATTTCATCAATTGACATTCCATTTTTTTTACTTGAAAGATTTTCTCCAACTTCAGCATTTTCTTTAGCAGTTAAATTAGTCAATAAGTTATATTGCTGAAAAACAAAACCAACAGTTTTTCTTCTAAACTTAGTCATATGAGAGTCTTTTAGTAAAGAAAGATTAGATCCCAAAACAAAAACATCACCTTCACTAGTTTTATCTAAACCTGAAATAATATTTAAAAAAGTAGTTTTTCCCGATCCAGAAGGTCCTAAAATAACAATAAAATCTGATTTATCTAATTTAATGTCAATACCTTTTAAAACAGGAGTTTCTAAATCACCAGTAATATAAGATTTTTTAACATTTTTTAATTCAATAATGTGTTTATTTAAATCTGGCTTATAGTTTTGAGTAGTGATTATATGCTCTTTATTTAAAATATCTTTTGAATATTTACTAGTTAATTGTTTTTGAAGTTTTTGCTTTTGTTTTAACCCTTTAATTCCTGGTTCAAAATTTTGTTCATTTGGAATAATTATATATTCTCTTTGACCTGCTTGAGTTGATGAAAAAGTCTCAGTTTTAATTGGTTTTAATTTTTTCTTTTTTTCAACTATTTCAAGGTCATCTTTTTTAGATTTACTGATTGGTTGGATTTGTTGAATATTAATAGAAACCTCAGAGACCTCAGTTTTTTTCTTATCTTTAGCCATAATTACCCTCTTTATAAAACAATAATTCTAATAGATTTTAACATAATTTAATTTAATAATGTTAGTACGTCTTGTATCTGAATATTGTATTTTTGATTACAAAAATCACATACAACTTCTACAGGTTTATCATCTTTAATAATATCTTTTAAATCATTTTGATTTAAAAGATTTAATATTAATAAAACTTTTTGATAAGAACAAGTGCACTCAAAACTAATTGTTGATTGGTCTAAAATAGTTGCATCATTATCAATTTCTTTAACAATAGCATAATAATTAGTTGACTTAACTAGTACATCTTTTACATAACTTGTATTACCTAGTTTTTCTGAAATATAGTCTAAATCTTCTTTTGTGTGATTTGGAAGCATTTCAACTAAAATTCCAACTACTTTTTTTATTTCTAAATTATCATCAAATTTAACTTCAGTTGTTATAAATGATTTGGTTTGATTTGATTGATTAAAATACTTCATAAAATCATAATCAATATTTCCATATTCAATTTCTACATTTGAAACATATGGTTCTTTTAAATTCAAATCTCTACTTACTATTAAATCACCTTTATTAGAAGCAATTAAACAAATAATTTCGTTAAGATCTTTATTATTGAAATTACTTATATTTACATTTTTATTTTGTATATAAGCTCTAATTTTACTATCATGATATTCAGCTATCATAGTTTTAGTTAAAGAGTCTGGTGCATTTCAATTAACATAAGTTTTTTCTTTATTTTTAAACTGCATTCCAATTAAAGTTGAACAACAAATAAACTTAGAAAAAACCATATTAGCTAATGTATTTGATTGTTGTAAATCTGCAATTTCTTTTATTGTTTCAGAAACATCAACTATTGAAATTCTTAAATTATATTTGTTACTAATTGCTCTTATTTTTAGATCCATAAAATACCTTCTAACTAATAAATTATACCAAAACCATTATATTGACTTGTATATAAAATGTTTATTAACTATAAAAGCTATTGTATATAAAATTTTAAATTGTTCATAATCTTATTTTTAATATATATCTTTAAGTGTTAATTAATATTTATTATATGTTAAATAAAAAGCAGCTTTAAGCTGCTTTATAACCTAGAGCTATAACTCTATTAATTGATCAATAAGGATTATTTTTATTTTTTAATAATCTAACTTCAAATCTAGTACCTAATCTTTTAGATTCTCTAGTATCTGAAGTTTTTAATCTGATTAACTCATAAGTAATTTCATTTTCATTACTACTTAATATCTTAGTTGACCAAGCGCTTTTAACATAATATTTAGTAGCAATTTGTTCTTCTTGTTTTTTAAGTTCTTTATCCTTTTTATCTAACACATAATTAAACACATTTAGAATTGAAGCAACATCAGTTTTATTTTCAATTGATAAATTATAATTTTCATCACTTGCTGATAACCCACCAAATAAAGTACCTAGTACATAACCCAGTGAGTCTTTTAGATAAGAAGTCTTATCAGGATTTATTCCTAATAGCATATGTAAAGGAGAATAAGATGAATCACCTTTTAGAGTTGATCTATCAATTGTATATGGTTCATTGGATCCATTAATATAAAAGTGAATTTTGTCTCAGTTATAATAAGATTCTTTAGGTCTAATGTTTTTTATATCATTAGTATCGTTACTATTATCATGAGTATCAAATCCATAAGCTAGAGCCTTAAGTATGGTTTTTGATTTATCTAATTTTGGATTTTTATTATATAAAAAGCTTTTAGTTATATTATCACTATTATATTGAACACCAACTTTTATTGTTAAGGCAGTTAAAATCATTCCAATATTTGAAAGTTTGAATCCAATTACTTTGTTAGGATATTTAGCTAAATAATCTTTAAAGTAATTACTTAATGTTTCTAAAAGTTGAGAAATACTTTGATTATTTATATTTTCTAAATCAAGTTGTTTTAATAACTCTTCAGGAAGATGAATTTTTGTGTTTGCTATTTTTGAAATATTTGAAAAACTTTCAACTTTATTAGCAAGTTTATTAACTTTTGAAGTTCATTTATCCTTTATAAATTTTAAGCTTTCTAAATTTTCGTTTTTAGTAATTATTCTAACTAAAGGCAATACAGCATTATTTTTATCTTCGGCGTTTTTTAATATAAAGTCAATTCACTTAGACACAAAATCCAATAATAAATTACCACTATACAAACTATCAATTAGATTAAATTTAAAATTTTCTGATTTTTCATAAGTTTTTAAATATTCACTAAATTTATCCAAATATTTAGGAAACTCATCTCTTATTTTTGTTTCATCATTTATAAATTTATATTTTTTTAAATTTTGAGAAACAGATTTAAGTTTCTCTAAATAAGGATCAATCTTATCTTTTGCAAATAATCCAACAAGTCTTGTCAAAGAGCTTCCTTTATAGGGAAGTTCAAAAATGTCGTATATATCATTAATACTTATGTTAAAGACTCAAAGAAACTTTATATAAACATAAATAGTAGATTTGTCACCTAATAGATTTTTAAATTCATTTGTTATATTTAAAAACATTTTAGATATATTTGACAAATCAAGAAATATTTTATTTTCTAAAAAGAGAATATCTTTTAAATATTTTGAAATATTTGATGAAAATGATTCTATTGTACTATGTAGATTGTTAATAATATTAAGTAATTTTTTAAATATACCTTCTTTATCAAATAAATGAATTTTAGCATCAAAATAGGATGGACTAAAAAAACCTGCTGTACCTGCTGAAATTAATAAAACACCATTAACAAAACTAACCTTTCATTCTCCAAAATAATTACCTAATTCTTTTAATTTTGTACTAATAAGAGTAGCAATTTTTTCTTCAATAGTTTTTTTAATATTAGGTTCTTTTAGTGCTATATCAGCAAATCTTATTAATATTTTCAATGTATTAGAGACGTTATATAATTTCTTTTCTAATCAATTGATCAAATCAAATACTAAATTACCAACACCATTGTTTGAACTAATATCATTTACACTATTATAAATTTTATTTTTATCAAAACGTTTGAAAATAAATTCATAAAATCTTTCAAAATTCTTTTTGTGTTTTAAGATTTTTGACAATCCATTTAATAAAACATTAAAATCTAATTTATTATTAACTAATATTAAAAACTTGCTATCATCAGTTTTTTGAACTAGTAGATCATTAGGATTTTTAATTTCTTCATGAGCTACATAATATAAACCAAAAAAGATTTCTGAATATAAATAAGTAGCTAAATATGGTGTAATTTTATCTAGTAATTCTAGACCTTTTACTTTTAATTTTTGAACGTTTTGTGATGTAAAAATATTTTTAATTTTGCTAAAAATTTTTCCTAAATTTTCAAAACCATTTTTACTATTAATTAGCTCAGCAATAATTTCATCTAAAGAATTTAAGCCTAATTCTACTAAAATTTTATCTAATGCTTCAGGTAATTTATCAACTTCAGTTTCTTTAGCAAATTCTTTGTTATCAGCAATTGCTGAAGCTATTTGATTAATATTTTTAATTAAAACTTGTTGAACAGTAAGATCTTTATAATAATCTTTTTCTAGTGGTTTAGGAGTAAGTAGTTTGCCTAAATAACTAAAAAGATCTTTATTGTTTTCAATAACATCAGCAAATTTATTTATTCCATCTTTGTATTTTTTAAAATTAGGATTATCTCTATTGTTTAAAACTTTATTTTGCAAAAAAGATAAACCTAAAGAAGCTAAAGAAGGAGCAAAACCATTTAAAAACTTTTCAGCCGATTTACTTATACTTAATAAAAAATCAATATTTTTTGGAGTTATTTCTCCTTTTGAACTTTCTATATTTTTATATTCATTATTATTTTTATATTGGATTTGTAAATCTTTATTTAATACATTATTAGATGAACCAAAATAAGTTTTTCAAAGATCTGAAATAGTATCAGAAGAAGTAGTTTTACTATTATTTGGTCGTCAAATAAAATCACTGTTAAACTCACTTAACAATGGTTTTTTTCCAATCTTTTCATTAAGATAATCTTCATTAAGATTTTCTGTTTCTTTTAAAATTCTTGATCTAACTGCATATGAGCTAGCTTGGACATAATTTTGAATTTTATTAACTATCTTTTGTTTGTTTGAATCTACATAACTTTTTGCAAAAATTCCAAAACTACTAAAAAAGATAGCAAAAATAGAAATTATAGCTACTCATCACTTATTATTTTTAATAAATTTTAACATAATGATTTACCTATTAAATTAACTAAAAAATTTAGTTGTAATATTAAAACACGTTTTATTATTATATTATATTATTATGGTTCACTATGCTCAATATGGCATAGTTTTTGACTTTTAAAAATTAGCAATAGAAAAGAAGTGTTATGAAAAATTTATATTTAATGCTAAAACAGGGAGTAAAATGAATTTTAAAATTCAAGCTTCAACTAGTTGTTATTGTAGTTTTGACTTTTATTGCTTCAAGTATTTTAACAATTTCTTTTACCACTAATAAAAGATTAAGTTCAGCTTATAATCAAGTTGTTAATAACCAAAACTCCCCTAAATTCGATTCAACTTATCAAATAACAGTTGGAAGTAAAGCTAGACCTAAAAAAGGTGAACCTTTATTTATTCCTATTTTTGATTTTGTAAATAAACAATATACTGGATTTAAAGATGAGGGTTATGATAATTTTAATCTAACTTTTAATGATATTTATGGTGAAAAAAACCTTTTAACAATTGCAACAAGTTCAAAGGAATTTAAAGATGCTTGAGCAAGAAAAAAAGATATTTTTATATATGAAGACAATGATGATGATAAAAAGCAAATAGCAAACCAACAACAAGATTTTGACTTTGTTATAAATGATGCGTTTTTTAATACAATGGTTGATTTACTTTCAAAAAATGATCCAGCTATTAAAAATACTGTAATTGGTAGATATACTCAATCTAATCCAAATTGATATAAACATTTCTATAATAAAGAAAAAAATATTAAAAGTAACTGATCTGATTTTATTAAAAATAAAACTAAAATTCAAAATTTAAAAAATACTAATCCAGATGATTTAAAGACTTACTTTTACTCATATTATGCTTTTGAATCACTTTCTCAATATTTCTTTAAGACTATTCAAACATTTTTACAAGATAGCAAAAATGAGCTAAGTCAGCAAACTTTTGCACACCAAGAAGAAGCATATAAATATTTTTATGAATTTTTATTTGGTAAATATTTTGATGAAAACAATAAAAAGGCAAGTTATAAAGATGAATATATCGCAACTAATGATAACCTTTATACTTTAACTTTTGATTCAAGTGTACCTACTAGTGAATTTCAAAAAATGAAATTCTTAATTAAATTAGAAAATAAAGATGATAAACAACAAGAACAAGATTTCTTTACTCAATTAGTTAAACAAGGTTTTAAAGGTATTTTAAGACCACTTCAAATTACTTATCATAATACTGGTAATGAAACTGATATTACTAATGTAATTCAATATAGTGAAACTCAAGAATTAAGAGGTTTTGTTTCAAATTCAAATACTTATTCTCAAGATGTAAAAGAATTACCTGAAATATTTAAAAATAATAGTTTTGTAGATATATTAGCTATGAATGCTGATCCATTTGCTAATATTGGTGAAAAATCTATTAATTTTTATACTAGTAAAACAAATGATCTTGAAACTACAGTTGCTTCAGATTTTCCAATTACAGCTGCATTTTTAACTCATCATAAACTATCTGCTTTAGCTAATGGTTATGATTTATACATTAGACCTGAAACTATATTTAATGATCCAATCACTAAAAAGACATTTAGAATTGTTGATATAAGTAATAAAAATTATACTAACTACATAATTTTAAATGGACACGCTCCAAGTAGTGCTAGTGAAATAACAATAAGTAAACAATTTGCAAAAGCTAATAAAATTCGAATCTGTGATCGTTTAACTTTAGGTAATGCTAAAGGTTTAATTGTTACAGGTTATGCTGTTGATACTTATTCATTTTTTCCAACTTCAGATCCAAATGTTCCCTTACCAAAATCTGATTCTGGAGGTTTAATTTATGCTGACTTTACAACTATTAATCAAATTTTAGGTGATGGAAATTCAGCAACAGGAAATGATCAAACTTCTACATTTAATTTCTTTTTAATTAAAAACAATAATTCTTTAAATATTAAAAATGTATATTTTGATCATTTTTCAGTAGCAGATAAAATTAGAGATAACATTATAGCTAAGCAAAAAGGAACTGAAATTCAGACATTTTATAAAAATCAACAATTTAGTGATTCTTCATATTCTTTAAATTGAACTTTATATCAAAGAGTTGCATTTTGATATTCACTAGCAACATTTCTAACAGCTAGTTTAATTGCTCTTGTTTCAGCATTAGCTGTATTTGTTGGAGTTATTAAATCAATTCAAGCAAACTCAAAGCAAATTGGTATTTTAAAAGCAAATGGAGCTTCAAGCAGTACTATTTCATGATCATATGTTTCATATGCTGTGATTCTAGTTTTTATAGCAATACCTTTAGGTTGAATGGCTGGTACAATGTTACAAGTCCCATTTGTTGCTATTTTTAAAGATTATTTTAGTTTTAAAACAAATGTACTGACTTATGATTGATTAGCACCGTTAATATCTATTATTATTTTTGGAGTTTTAATTGGAGTATTTTCATTTTTGGTTGCTTTATTTCATATTAAAAAACCAGTATTAGATATTATAAAAAGTTCTAAGAAATGATCTAAACCAAAAATTACAGATTGATTACATAAACGTATTTTTAAAAAACCTAGATTTACTACTTTATTAATGCTAAAACTAACTGAATCTGGTAAAAAACCTTTTAGTTTGTTATTAGTATTAGTGTTTGTAGGAACTTTATTTGTTTCAGCTGGTATAGCTATTCCTAGTGTTACTAAATATGCTAAAGATAATTACTTTAAAAAAGTTAATTATAATAATCAGTATGAAATTTATAATAGTTTATCAAATAGCCCATTAGGAAAAGATGTATTTAATTTTTGAAATGGTCATGAACAAATTGATAATACTTATAAAGAAATTAAAGACTCTAGTGGAACTATTAATTATTATGAAGATCCAAATAGTTATACTTTATCAAATCAAAACTCTTCAGTTTTACCTCAACTAATTTATAAAATTAGTACTAAAGATAATAATTCTAATATAAATAGTGCTGAAATACTGACTCCATATAAATCAATTATTAAAGAATATTTAAAAACTGGAGTTTCTGATTTATATAAAAACTTATTAGATTGAGCTTCATATCTAATTAGTATTTCAAATGGTAAAAGTATTTCAATTGGAACAATAGAACAACTTTATGCTTATGTTTTAAATGATGCTGATTTAAATGAGCGCTTTAAAAATGACATAGATAAAGTTAGAGAAACTAATAATGTTACTCAACCTTTAACTCAATTTGTTGGAGAACTTTTAAAGACTATTTTTAAAGAAAAAATTCAAAATACAGGTGAATGAAAAGAAAAAATTTTAAATTTAATTTTAGGCTATTCTCCTTCATTTATTAAATCTTATTTAACAAGTGAATCTAGAAAAAATCAGCTTTCTTTTGGTTGACAAAAACAAACTATAATTCCACAAAAAGATCAACTAGCAACTATTTTTAAACCTAAATCAAATAATATTGAAGCTGATTATAGTATTTTAGGACTAGATAAAAATCAACAAACTTATAAACTAGATGATAAGCAAAAAAATCAGCTATTTTTATCAAATAATAATGTTCAAAAACTTTATAAAATTATTAATTCTCCATATGATAAAAATCAAAATAATGATGTTTATTTAAATAATTTTAAAGTTTATGATCATAAAACTAATACTTTAACAATACCAACTATTGTTAATAAAAACTTAAATTATAAATTGAATAAATATGGAGATAGTATTATTTCTAATCTATCAACTAATAATGTTCAACTATCTTATAAAACAAGAAATGGTGATTTTAATGTTTTACCAAAACAAGCTTGAATATATGATGATTCAGATTATCTAAAAACTAAGTATGTAAATAAGCATGCTAAGTGAGAAGAACAACCAATTCAATTTATTAATACTAAAGATAATTATTCTTCTTATGGGTATGAAGTAGTTGAAAATAATACAGAAAAATATTATTATTTAAATCCTTATAATTTAGATGTTAATAAATTTACTCAAAGACAAGTTATTGATATTTGATCTAAAGATTCAAATAATCAGATAATAGCTAAACAACATGAAGACATTGTTGATGAATCTCCTTTATTTGGTGATTTTGTAATTAATAACGATGCACAAATCATCAAGTCATTTATTAGACCTTATTATCAATTAAGAAACTTATTATTATTTATTCCAATAACTAATGAAGTTAGTTGAGAAGATTTTGCATTATATGCAAGTGGTTGAAATAAATCTAGTGAACATAATCTTGATTTAAAAACTATAATTTCTGATTTAGATAAAAATGATGATCATACTAGAAATTATAAATACCCAGCTATTAGAAAACTTGAAGCTGATTTAGTTCCTAATTCAGTTAAAAATGCTTGAAAATCAGCAATTAGTACTATTGACAATAATACTAAATATTTAGCTATTAGACCTTATGATTTTTCTATTCAACAAGAAAAATGATCTAATAATTACTATGAATATTTCATTTTAAATGATAAAAAACAAATTATTGGTGTTAATCCACACTCAGCTGATAAGGCTATTCCTAACTTGTTATTAAATTCAGTTCCACATTTTTATAGAAGAGCTGTTGGGAAAAGAAAAAATGTTCCAGCTATTATCCAATTACATAATAAAAATGTTAGTTATGTAAATAAAGATTTAAAAATTAAACTACAAAAAGTTGATGATATTGATATTTATGGAAAAGCTTATGCTTTAGTTGATTCTGATTTAGCTAATATGTTATATGGATTTGATATTAGTAGATCAACTAACTATAATTACAAGCCATTTGATACTTCTAAAATCATTAAAAAAGGTGAATTATTTAATACTTATAAAACTACAAATTGATTAAAAGTAAATAATAAAGATCCTTGAAAGCAAGCTTTTATTAGCCAAAAAGATACATTTAGTTATTCACCACATTACTATTACAATACAATCTTTTCAAATTCTAGTGAACCTTTAATTATTACTAGTTCAGTTTCATTAATTTCAGAACAAAGATTAGGTATTGCAATTTTAGATCTAATGAACTTAAGTGATTATAAAGCGGGTATAGTTGATGTTGATTTTACCTTTGAAACTAAACAGTTATTAAATCAAATAGCTAAAACCGCTATTTATATAGCAATAATTATAATTACAGCAATTATGTTATGTGCTTCATTATTAATTATGCTAATAACTGATATTTATATTTCTCAATATAAATCATTTATGATAATGTTAAGATCAATGGGTTATACAAATACTCAAGTAATGTTTTACACACTTGGAGTAGCTACTATATTTAGTTTATTAATTTCATTTATTACAACAATTATTGTATTTAGTAGTACAACAATAATTGATAAGGCGTTTTCAGCAAATGGATTTTCAATTCCAATTAATGTTTATTGAATATCAGTAGTATTTTGTATTTTACTAATTCTAGTATCTTTCTTTAGTTCTTTATGAGTTTCAACAAAAAGAGTAAGAAATGCTGAACCAAGCACAATGCTAAGTGAAGTTGATGACTAATAAAAGATTAAACCAAATACATTAGGTATTTGGTTTTTTATTTGTTAATAACTAAAAATCATATCAAAGTAATTTCTAGTTTTTGGTTCTTTTAAAAATTTATTACAAAATATAAAAACAGGGCATTGAATATACTTTAACTAAAACAGTTTAAATATAGCTGATAATGCTCCGAGTTAAAGGGTTTTTAGAAAGAATGAAACTGCATAAACTATAAATTTAAAATATAACTCTTAAAAATAGTGAATAAATATATGTTAGTTATAAATTTAAAATTTTATAAAAATACAAGATGATAATTTAATGTAAATAGCACCGATAATATAAAAAAACATATTTTATTGCTTTAAAATATCTTTTTATGATATTACGGTTCTACTATTCACGATATAAAAATTTAAGACGCATTTAAAATTATAGATATTAATGCAGTGTTGTTTGAAAATGATGAAGACTTTAATACAAAACATAAGTAATGAAATATCTTTTCAGTTAAGGATATTCAAGATATGTTAAAACAATAGAATATTTTAATCAAAATTAAGTCATTTGGCTATTTCAGAATTTAGCTATTTCAAAGGTACGAAAAAATATGAGGATTTTGAAATACTTTCTGGTGTCAAATAATAAGAAAAAGTCTAAAAAATTAGATGCAACAAAAAAACAAATAATTAATAAATATACTAAAGAACAATATATTCTTTTCATCTTGAATATAACGAATTTGGTAAAGTTTTAAAGGCAAATATGGTAAAGTTTATCATTATCAAGATTATCTAGATAATGAATTAGATGCTGTTATTGAATTTAAAAATGGTGAATGATGTGCTATTGAAATAAAACTTGGACTTAATCAAGTAGAACAAGCAGCAAAACAATTAAACAAAGCAATTGATGCTATAACTAGAAGTAAAAATAAAGCACCTATTAATAAATGTATAATAGTTGGATTTGGTAATTTAGTATATAAAAGAAAAGAAGATGGAATTATTGTAATTCCAATTAATGCATTGAAAGACTAAAACTAAGTATTAAAAAACCAAGACTTTATAGGTCTTGGTTTTTATTTATATTATTTGTCTTTATCATCTTCTTTAACATCTTTGATATCTAGATCAATAATTTTTCCAGAATTTATTTTTTCTTGTTCTTGTTTATATTTTTCTTTTTCATAAATTACAGCTTCTGGAAGTTTTTTATTTTTATTAATGTAATCAATTTGTTCAGATGTAATAGTTTCTAATATTCTTAATGATTCAGCCAATAATTCTAAAGTTTCCATATTTTCACTAATTACTTTAATAGCTAATTTATATGATTCTTCTAAAATTCTTTCAACTTCAGCATCAATTTTAGCAGCTGTTTTTTCTGAATAACTACCTTCAGTTTTTCCATAAGCTTCATCTGCCATAGTTAAAAATTTAGTAATACCTAATTCTGACATACCAAATTGCATTACCATTCTTCTAGCAATAGCAGTAGCTTTATCAAAATCATCATGAGCTCCAGTAGTTACATTATCTTTACCAAATTTAATTTCTTCAGCAGCTCTACCACCTAGATATCCAGCAATCATAGCATATAGGTCAGCTTTTGATGAAAATAGTGTTTCATCTTTTGGAGTCATTATAGTATAACCGCCGGCATTACCACGTGGAATAATTGTAACTTTTTGTACTTTTGAAGCACTTTCTAATTTTAGTCCAATTAAAGCGTGACCAGATTCATGATAAGAAACAATTTCTTTATCGTGCATTGTCATTGCACGTGATTTTTTAGCGGGCCCTCCAACCACTCTATCAATTGCTTCATCAATTTCATTAACACCAATTACAGTTTTACCTTCTCTAACCATTAATATAGCAGCTTCATTTAAAACATTTTCAAGTTGTGCACCTGAAAATCCTGGAGTTCTTTCAGCAATTCTATGTCAATCAATTGATGGATCAATTTTTTTATTTCTTGCATGTAATTTTAAAATTTGTTCACGTTCTTTAATATCTGGTAGAGAAACTTGAATAACTCTATCAAAACGACCTGGTCTTAATAAAGCAGGGTCTAATACATCAACACGGTTAGTTGCAGCCATTACAATAATTCCTGAATTAGTTTCAAATCCATCTAATTCAACTAATAATTGATTTAGAGTTTGTTCATTTGTACCTGTACCAATTGCTGAATTACGTTTTCTACCAACAGCATCAATTTCATCAATAAAAATAATTGCAGGAGCAGATTTTTTAGCTTCATTAAACATTTCTCTAACTCTACTTGCACCAACTCCAACAAACATTTCTTCAAATTCAGAACCAGCTATAGAAAAGAAAGAAACATTAGCTTCACCAGCTACAGCTTTTGCTAGTAAAGTTTTACCTGTTCCAGGTGGGCCTTCCATTAAAACTCCTTTTGGAGCTCTAGCACCAGCTGATGCATATTTTGCAGGTTGTTTTAAATAATCAACTAGTTCTACTAATTCTGATTTTTCTTCTTCAATACCAGCAACATCACTAAATTTAACATTAGATTTTTCTCTACGTGCTTTATTTTTACCCATACCAAATAAACCACTAGCCCCAGCTCCAGCGGCTCCACTTTTAGCCATAAAGTAAAATAGACCAATGTAGAATAAAATTAAAATAAACATTGGTAATAATGATGAAAGTAATGAGAATCAAGATGACTCAGTATAACGAGTAGTATTAGAACGTCATATAAAATCACTAAAAGCTTTATCTAAAACATTAAAACTATTAATGGCATTTGGATTAGTATTAACAACAAACTTAGTTCAACCACTTCCATTGTTATATCATCCAGTGATTATATCAATACCTTGAATATTATTACGTTGTAAAACAACATTATTAAATGCTTTATTTTCTTTAAACAGGCTATGAAGTTGATCAATAGTTAAATTTTGAGCAGTTCCTCTAGAAGTTATACTAATAACTGATATTAAAATTATAAAACCTACTATTAAAATTATTCAAAATCAAATTGTAGATTTTCTCTTCTTTTTATTCATCTGTTTCTCCAGTCTATTTAATGTCCATAATATTTAATAATATCATATTGCTAATTAAATAATTAAGGCTTTATCAATGTAGTTTGAAAATGATATTTTCTATGTTATTATAATAGTGGTAAGACGTAGGGATTGAAGAAGATCTTAATCGTATACACTACTAAGAGTGTAAAGTACGGGCACCCCTATGCTGGAAGGAGGCTATGCCTCCTTTTTTTAAAGTGGTGATTTTATGACTTATTATCTTAATTTTTATCTTGATGAAAGTGGAAATGCTATTTCTGATTTTTTTGTTGTAGGTGGATTTTATTTAAATGATTCTGATTATCAAAATATTCAAGTCTATGAATCTAAAATTAAATCTAATATTTTAAAAACTGAAAAATCAATTAGAAATTATAGAAATAATTTTGAAACTGATCTAAAACCTTATGAGCTAAAAAAAGAAGTTAAATGAAATAATTTATCTTTAAATAATAAAAAAGCATTATCATCAAAAATTAGATTTAATAATCAAACTAATATTTCTATGATTAGTAGTTTAAAAGATTGACAATCAAAATACAGTAAACAAATTAACCTTGAAGCTATTTATAATATGATGGTAAAAAACTTAATTGAAAGAACTATCAAATCTTTATCTATAAAAAAGATAATAAAAAATAAAGATATTTTAAATATTAAAGTTTATATAGACCAAAGAAGAATTAGTGTAAAAAACAAAAATAATAAGCAACAAAAATTTGAAGCTTTAGAAGGTTATTTAAAAACTTATTTTTATTGAAACTTACACTTTAAAGATATTCAAGTTAAAGTTGTACAATTTGAATCAATCTCTCATCCCTTAATTAGATATGCAGACTATTTAGTAGGAAGTATTGCTAGTATGTGTAATTTTTTAAATAACTCAGATAAATCTTGATATCAAAATGCTGATTTAATTTTTGAACAAATGCATAAAAAAGTTCCTTGTACTTGCAGTCAAACTATTGTTAAGCAATCAAAAATAATTGAACAAATTATTAGTTTATGTCAAAAACATAATCATATAAGAGAATCAAAAAACTAATAGTGTTTTTTAACTTTGTTTAGAATAATTTTATCTTTAATGTTATATACAACAGGTGCTAAAAATCTTGTTTTATAACTAATTTTTCTATCAATAAAATACCTATTAGTTTTTTTATTTCTAATTGTAGTAATTGATTTATATGCTTCATAATCATTACTAATCACATAACTAAATTTTTTTTCTCTTACAATTATTTGTTCAATTTCTTTAATATCTTTAAAGCTAGTTTGATTAGCTAAATCATCTAAATTATTAATAATTATAGTTTTAGCTTCTAATAAACTATTTTTAATAACAAATAGTTTTTTATAATCTTTAATTAAACTATGATCATTTAAATTAATTTTTCAAAAACTTTTATTTGATTCAACTAGTCTTTTAGCAACTTCACTAATTGTTTTATTACTTCTATTAATTAATAATTTTTCTTTATTAATTAATTTAAAATACTTATAAATAATTCTTTTAATAATATTACTTTCTAATAAAAAAAGTTCTTTATTTAAAATTAATTCTTTATTAGTAAGATTATGTTCTAAATAGTTATTAACTATTTTTTTTATTGTCTCTAATTTCTTATTATCAATATCAATTTGATTTTTAATATCTATAAAAATAGATTCATCAATAATAGATCTAATTTTATTTCTTTGATATTTAATATCAGTATTAGTTGAATCAATAGCATAACTAATTTGATTAGTTTTTAAATAATCAAGAATTTCAGATTTTTTAATATCTAATAAAGGTCTATAAACTACAAGATCTTTATAATGACTAACAGTTTTTAACCCATAATAATCAACTAAATTATTTCTTTGTAATTGTAATAAGTAAGTTTCAATTAAATCATTAAAATTATGAGCAACTAACAAATTATAAATTTGATACTTTTTAGCTATTTTATTAAAAAAATCATAACGTTGAAATCTTGCTCAAGATTCAAAGTTTTCTTTTAATAAACTATAATCTTTATTAATATTTAATATTTCTAGTTTTAAATCAAATTTTTTACAAAGATTAATTACTATTTTTTGATCATTAATTGAATCAGATCTAAAGTTATAGTTAACATGACAAACTACTAAGTTCTTAGAGTCAATAATTTTAACAATATTGCACAATAAAAAAACACTATCAGGTCCTCCTGATATTGCTAGTAAATATTTTTTATTTGTGTCTATATTAAATAAATTCATAATATTAATCAATCTTTAAAGTTTTAATTATTTTTTCAAAACGTTGTTTATCATTTTTTAAAATTCTATTAAATAAAACTTGAACTACATATAATAATGAAAAGTTTGCAGAATGCTTAATTTTTTGTAATGGATCATCATCACTAACAGCATATTTAACTCAATAATCACAAACACTAGAATATTTGTTTTGCTTATTCATTGAAATTAAAGCTATTTTTGAACCATTCTTTTTTAATTGTAAAATTGATTGAAATGTAGTGCTGTTTTCTGCAAAATGTGAAATAACAATAAATAATCAGTTTAAATCAGAAATCTTTGTAAAATAATCTAAATCAGTTTGTTGATTAATAATTACAGGTGGAATTCCAATTAAATTCATTTTTTCAGCAAGTTCAGCAACAGCATGTTTAACACTATTATCATAAGAAATTAGAGCAACAGTTTTAGTACTATAAAGAGTTCTAACTATTTTGTCAACTTCAGCAATATCAATTAATGCATCAGTAACATTAATAGCATCTTTAATTTCAGTAAATTTAGAAATTTTTTTACCTTCTTTTTCATCTTTGTCTTGTTTTTCTTGTTCATTTAAATACACTCTTATTAAAATTTGTAATTCACTAAATCCAGAAATATCTAAATATTTTTGACAAACTCTAGTGATTGTTGAGGGAGAAACAAAACAAAGATCAGCAACTTTATAAATTGTTAAATTAGTAATAAGTTCTAAATTATTTAAAATAACTTTACTAATATTTCCAATTGTTGTGCCACGCTCTTTTGCTAATTGATCAAGTTTAAATATTACCTTTTTAGCATCCATATAGTTATTCTTCCTACTTGAATTATAATACTTATAAACTTAAATAATTATTAATCATGAAAGTATTTTAATAACTCATCAGTATAAGTTTCATCATCATTATGTGTAATTAAAGTAGGCAATATCTCCATTCCTTCATTTCCTTGATATATTCCATCAAGTAAAATCATTTTTGCATTATCTGTTTTTTTAGATTGAATTAATCTTAATCTTTTTGGATAAATATTATATTTATAAAATAAATTAATAATTTCACTTAGTCTTTCACTTCTATGAACTATAGTAAAATTACCTTTATTTTTTAAACATCTAGAAGCACTTTTAATAATATCTTCTAAAGTAATTAATATTTCATGTCTAGCATTAGCAACTTCTAAAGAAATTTCTTTTAGTTTAGGATTACCATCCATTTTAAAAAAGGGAGGATTACATACAACTAAATCAAATTCTTGATTATGTAATTTACTAAACTCTTTAATATCAGCATGTACAATTTCAATTTGATCTTCTAAGCCATTTAACTTAATATTTTCATTTGCTATTTCAACTGCTTTATTTTGAATTTCAACTCCAATGATTTTTGCTTTTGTATATTTAGATAAAATCAAAGGAATAACAGCATTATTAGTTCCAAAATCACAAATCTTTTTTTTCTTACTATTTAAATTACAAAATCTAGCTACTAATACACTATCTAAAGTAAAATTAAACATCTTATTATCTTGATATAATTTTCTATTTTTATATCCTAATAAATCATTTAAAACTTTCATTAAATTTGTTCTACAATTCTAATTAAATAATTATCTATAGCTATATTTGTAAGTGGTAAAAATTTTAGATCATCTAATAATTCCAAAGTACAACTAATTAAATTAGTAAATTGATAAATAATAGTTCTATTATATGCATCATCAATCATTTTAACTAACTCATTTTTATTCATAGCTTTCATTTCTTTATTAAATAACAAAATTTCATCTTTATTTTTAGATATTAATAATTCTTCAAATCTATTAAGTTTATTATCTATTTTAGTTTCATTATCTATATTAATTAACTGACAACGCGATCAAATAGTATTAATAATTTCACTATAATTATTAGTTAATAAAATTCCATAAGTATTAATAGGTGGTTCTTCTAAAAATTTTAACAAAGAATTAGCAGCACTTTGTTTAAGATTTTGAGCATTTTTAATTATAAAAAACTTAATATTTTGCTTTCCTATTGCTGATAGTGACATTTTATTAATTAAATTTAAAACTTCTTGATTTGTTATTACTAAATTATTATTTCCAATTGTTAATATATCAATATGTGTATTGTTTTTAATTTGTTCTTTTAGTTTATCAAAATCAATATTTTCTAAATTTTTACTAAAAGCATAATAAATAATTTGCTCAACTACATCTAAACTAATTTGTTCATTTTTACAATTTAAAATAATATTAGAAAACAATTTGTTATTATCAATTAGTTTTTTTAATCTACTAATTACTTGTTCTTTTTTCATTTTCTTTAAGTTTTTCTAAAATTATTTTTATAGCTTGATTATAAACTTGATCAATATCTTTATTAGCGTCAATTACTTTAATACGCTTTGGATTATTTTTAACTAGCTCTAAATATCCTTGATAAACTTTTTGTTTAAAGTTATTTTCTTCTTTATCTAGTCTGTTTTTTGAGCTTTCTCCTCTTATTTGCATTCTTTTTTCAGCTTCACTAAAAGAAACATCAAAAAATAATGTTAGATCAGGTAAACAATTTTTTAAAACAATTTGTTGAACTTCACTAACTACATCAACACCAATATTTCTAGCACTTCCTTGATAAGCACTAGTTGAATCAATAAAGCGATCTGAAATAACAATAATATTTTTTTCTAAAGCTGGCTTTATTACTTTTTGTAAATGTTGATTTCTTGAAGCTATAAAAAGTAAAGCCTCAGTTCAAGCATCCATATCTTTATTTTTATTATCTAAAATAATTTGCCTAATTTGTTCAGCAATAACTTCTCCACCAGGTTCTCTTGTAATTAAAACTTTATAATTTAGCCTTTCTAGTTCTTCTTTTACTTTTAATAAAGCAGTAGTTTTTCCACTACCATCCATTCCTTCAAATGTAATAAACATTATTATTCTCCATATTTTTTTCTATTAATAAATGCACTTTGTAAAGTGAATTCATCCATATAATCTAAACTAGCTCCCATTGGTATTCCTTTAGCTAATCTTGTAATTTTAATGTTTTTAGTACTTAGTAATTTGTATAAATAATTAGCAGTTAACTCACCTTCAAAAGTAGAATTTAAAGCTAAAATAATTTCAGTATCATCATTAATTCTTTTAAAAATAGAACTAATATTTAATTTATCAAATGTAATGTTTTTATTTAGATTAATCTCACCATTTAAAATATGATAAACTCCTTTGTATTTATTAGCATTTTCTATGTTTTTTGCATCTAAAATTGTTGAAACTATACAAATTGTATTTTGATTTCTATTATCTAAACTACATACTAAACATTTATTATTCTCACTTAAATACCCACATATTTTACAAGTTGAAATTAATTGATTAACTTTGTTTAATTGATTAATAAATTCATCAAGTTTATCTTTATTTAGTAACAAATTTACTAATAATCTTTCTGAAGTTTTTTTAGTTAATCCTTCATTAGTTCTAATTGATTCTACAATTTCATTAAATATACTTTCTGGCATTTTAATCACCTATCATAAAATCATCATTGAAAAGATCTTTTGCTTTGTTAATTAAATCTTCATCAAGTTTATTATTAATTGTTAAGTATTTTTCTTTTAATTGTTTTTGATCAATTATGTTATATTCTGATAATTTATTTTTATTTTTTAAATCAATAAAGATAGTTTTAATTTCATCTCATTTCATTTTATCAATAGCAAAAATTATATAAGGCTTTTTAAATCATTGATAAATTGCTTGTAAAACATGATTATCTAACATTGAATCATTAATTAAATTAGATTGAGTTTTAGTTTGAGTTTTTACAACAATTACTTCATTAGTAAAAGAAATAATTTTACTATCTATTAACATAAATAAATTAGTTGCTTGAACAGGGTTAATTAAAATATCATCTTGTTCTTTAAAAAGTTCTTCAAATAAATTTTCTAAAATCTTTTTATCATCTTTATAGTTTTTAGTTTGAATAAAGATGCTAATTAAATCATCATTTGAAAGCATCTTAACTTTACTATCTATAGAATTAGAAACACAAACATTAAACTTAGATTTCAACTCACTAAAAGTTTTATAAAATTCACTAGTTAATTCTAATTCTTGATTATTATTTACAAATTTTACATCAATATCTTGTTCATTAGAATTATTCATTGGTTCATCTATTACTAATTCGTCAAAATTATTTTCTTGTTGAATTTGGTTAGTAAAAATTTCTTCTTTTTTTACTAATTCAACTTCTTGTTGATCTATTGTTTGATTTTTAATATTTGGTCTAATAAAAATTTCATCAACAGATTGATCTGTTATTTCATTATTAGTAATAAATTCTTGAACATAATTTTGTTTTATAACATCTTGTTGTTCTAATAAATCAATAGATTCTACATTATTTATATTTTGATTAATTGTTTGTATATTTTCTTGTTTATTATTTGAATTAATAGTTTTTAACAAACTTAATAATAAGTAGTTAAAACTAATATTTGCAGCTTTTGTTTTAAAATAAGCTTCAGCTAAATTATCTGATAGTAAAAAAAGATGATTAACATCAATATTAATAAATTGCTTAGCTTCATCTTCTTCTAATATATTTAAAAATTCAATATTATTAGTTAGTTTATATTCAATAATTTCTTTTAAAATTTCAATTAAACCTAAAGCAAAAACATCTCAATTCATTCCCTGGTCATTTGCTTTTTGAAAATAAGAAATTATAAAATTAGTATTGTTATTTAATGACTGATGAATTACTTGTAATTGTTCTTGTTTTGTTGCAATTAAAAAAATTGACTTTAAATTTTTTATAGTAATTAAATCATCTGTAGCTAACATTAATTGTTCTAAAATATTAATTGCATCTCTTAAAGAACCTTCTGAAAGATAAAATATTTCATCTAAAACTTCTTTTTCGATTTGATAATTTTCTTGATTTACTATGTATTGTAAGCGATTCTTCAAAGAATTTTTATCAATTTTTGTAAAATTAAAAATCTGACATCTAGATAGAATAGTTTGAGGGATTTTATTAAATTCAGTAGTTGCTAAAATAAAAATTGTATAAACTGGAGGTTCTTCTAAAGTTTTTAATAAAGCATTAAAAGCCTGTTTTGTTAACATATGAACTTCATCAATAATATAAACTTTATATTTACTATTTATTGGTAAAGTTGAAACCGAATTTTTAATTTCTCTAATTTCATCAACACCATTATTTGAAGCAGCATCAATTTCAATAATATCAATTAATTGATTTTCATTTGCTAGTTTGCAATTATTGCACTGTTCACAAGCTTTTGAACCAGTTAAATTTAAACAGTTAACAGTTTTTGCAAAGATTCTAGCAACACTTGTTTTTCCAGTTCCTCTTTGACCAGAAAACAATAAAGCATGATTAATTCTATTATCTTTAATTTGTTTTTCTAAAATTTCTTTTATACTATTATGTCCAGCAACACTATTAAAATCTTTTGGTCTATAAGCTCTATATAAAGATTGTTTATTTGTATTCATTTTACCCTCCAACTAATATAATTTTATCTTATATTAATACTTGATTAGATAAACAAATACTAGTAGGAATGATAAATATTTATCTTTTATTAATAAAAAAAATATTAAGTAATTTTATATATTCTGATTGCTTTTTTTGGTTTTTTATTTGAATTAAATTAAGATTTTGATCATTTATACTGTAATTGTTTTTAATACCAAATTTATAACTATCAACTAGATAATAAATAGTATTTATTTTTACTTGTTTAATTGCTGAATAACACATCATACAAGGCTCTAAAGTAGTAATTAACTTATATTTAGATAAATTAAAACTATTAAGTTTACTAATTAGATCATTTATCACATTAATTTCAGCATGTTGAGAGATGTCTTTATTTTTATATCTACTATTAATAGCTAAACTTAAAATATTGTTATTACTATCAATAATACAACAACTAACAGGTATATCATTATGTTTTATTGCTTTTTTAGATTCATTGATTAGTAAGTCTAAGATATTATTAAAATCATCCATAATTTTCTCCAAATAAAAAACCGCAATACAGAACACTTTTCCTTATAGCTGCTACCTTCCGGTCCTAACTCATTCAGATGTTATTCTTATCGCGGCTTTATAATTATATTATATTTTTATCTATTATTCAATTAAGTAGCTATAGTTTAAATTATTAATAAAAACTAATAAAATTTATTTTTTCTATTTTTTATTGGTCTTGAAAATAAGCTTATTATTATTGAAGCTCACACAATAGGATTAAAACTTAAAAGACCAAAAATATAAAATAACAATAATTTTTTTATAGTTTTACTTATCATTGACATATAAGTAATTACTAATAAGATTAGTGAGTCAATTATTAAAAATAATAATATATAAATAACATAATTGTAATAATCTTTTTTAGTTTCTTTTACTGTAAATTCGTTATAAATTCCCATTAATTTATTTCAAATTTCTTGTAACTTTTTATTATTTTTTTCAAATATAGGAATTTTTTTGTCATATATTTGTTTTATTTTGTCAATGTCTTTTAAAGGTTCTTTACTCTTGCCTGTAAAGTATTCAACTTCGTTTTTTATTTCTTCAACATTTTTAGTTATAGATTTACCTTCTTTAGATATTTGTTGAGCTAATCCAGTAATTTTTTCTATAGATTCCTTAACTGAATTAAAATCGAAATCTATATTATTGGCAAGGTTGGTTATGGTATTTATATCACCTGTTAAGCTTCTTCTTACTCTACTTGCCAATCCATTCCCATTAACTTGTAATGCTTGTATTTCTTTAGTAATTTTATCTAAATTACTAGTCACTTGTTTACCTTCTTGAATTACTTTTTCTACTTTAGGCTTAACTTCTTTACTCTTTTCATCAAACTCTTTAGCTATATTAGTAACTTCTTTTACAATTCCTCTAATTTCATCAATTTTATTAATTAAACTATCTTCTGAATTTTTATCTGTTTCTCTTTTAACTTCATCAACTACTTCAAGAACTTCTTTATATATTTCTTTTAATTTAGGAATAGAAGGTTTTATCTTATAAACATTAGTAATTAAATCGATTTTGTAATTATAATATGTGTAACGCAATCCAAAAAATAATCCACTAACAATAATTAATAAAAATAAAAAAATATGAGTAAAAATATTAGAAAAAACTAGAGAAAATCTCATTAAGAATTGAACTTTAGCTTTACCTTCTTTTAACTTAACATTATTTTGCTCTAAATCTTCTAAGGTTATTTCTTGATTATTAAAATCACTAATCATAAATTCAGTCCTTTTGTTTTTAACTAGTTTTGCCTATATTTTGATTATATAAATTTAAAAATTACTAATATAGATTAGGTTAAATAATTTTATATATTCATCTATATCTAGTTGTTCTGGTCTTAAATTGCTACTAATATTTAACATCTTTAAATATTCTAATGCTTTATTTTTGTTTTGAATAATATTATTCAAATTATTTAAAATAGTTTTTCTTTTATTATTAAAAAGTGTTCTAACAAATTCGATAAATTTTTTATCATCATTAATTTGTTTTTTATAAATATTATTAAAAGTTAAACTAATAATTGCTGAATCAACTTTAGGAATTGGATAAAACATTTTCTTATTAACTACAAACTCAAAGTTTCTTTGACTATAAAACTGACATGCAATAGAAAGGTTGTTATAATTATTTTCATTTTTATTACTACAAATTCTTAAAGCAACTTCTTTTTGCAACATAAAAACAGCTTTTGTAAGTAAATCACTAATTTGTAAAGTCTTAAATAAAATTTCACTAGTTATATAATAAGGTGTATTTGAAATAATACTTATATTTTTATAATCATACTTACTTATTAGTTGTTTTAAATCAATTTCTAAAACATCAGCTTGAATAATTTCTAAATTTGAATGATTAAATTTGGTTTTTAAAATTTCAACCATATCTTGATCAATTTCAATAACTACAACTTTATCAAATCTTTTAACTAACTCTTTAGTTAAAGCACCTTTTCCTGGACCAATTTCAATAATTAATTGATCTTTATTTTGATCTAAAACATCAACAATTTTATTGATTAAATTTAAATCAGAAATAAAGTTTTGTCCATAATATTTTTTAGCTTTCATATTCACCTATTATTTTTTTAATATCATCAATTGAAACATTCATTCAATTTAATCATTTAAATAAAGTTTTAGAACTAATGTTATTATCAAAATTAAAATATTTACAAATAACTATCCTATTTGATTTTAAATAAAAATTATTATTTATATAATCAGTTCAACTTAAAGAAACATTATTTTTATCATAAATAATTAGATTATCTAAAGCCTTTTTAATAGCATCATCACTAGCTTCAGCAATTCCGACTTTTTTACTAGTTTTACTTATATCATCTTTTTTAATAAAAGCATTTAAAACTTTATTATCTAAATAATCTATAATAGTTTGTCTTATTTTTTTACCAGCTCCATCTGGATCGGTAAAAATAATTACTCCTGTTTTATTGTTAAATTCTTTAATCATTTCTAAAGTCTTTTTATTTATACTTAACCCTTTTGTTTGAATAGTTTTTAAATCGTTTCCATAAATACGTTTTAATTTATCAGAATCTGTTTTGCCTTCAACAATTATAATTTGTTTAATTTTACTCATAATACTTATTTTAAAAAGAAAAATCCACTAAGTGGACTAATTTGATAAAAAGGTTGGAAGAATTACTTGTTTTAAGTGTTCATCATAAACATTATTAATCACAATTGGTTTAGTTGAATTAATTAGTTTTAATTCAATTCTATCCTCACTTAAAGTTTTAATTGCATCAATTAGAAATCTTGTATTAAAACTAATTGATAAACTTTTGTTTCCCTCAATTACAAAATCATCAAAGTCTTCTTCATACTTTCCAACTTCTGAAATAAAACTCTTAAACTCAATTTTATCTTCATTAACTTTAATATTTACAATTGCTGGTAAACCATCATCTGCTACTAAATCAAATCTTGACAAAACTTTTAAAATTGATTTTTGTTTCACTGTAATGATAGTTTCAAATTTTGTTGGAAAAGCAATTTGAACATTTGGAAATTTCCCATCAATTAAATTAGATTGAAAAATAACATTATCAATTATAAACGTAATATATCCTTCAACAATTATAATTTTTAAATTTTCAGCATTATCTAATAACTTAGGTAATTCTAAAGCAGTTTTAAAAGGAATTGTTATGTCAATATCTTCATTATTATCACTTTGAATTTCTAAAATCTTTTGGCTAATTCTAAATGAATCAGTTGTTGAAAAAATTGCTTGATTATTATTTAGTTTTAAATTCAAACCTGTAAGAATTAATTTTTTGTTATTTTCATTCATTGAAACAAAAACTTGATAAATAGTTTTTTTAACTTCTTTAGGATTTAAATTAAATTCAATTCCTTTTTCTCTAAACCCAATTAAAGGATAATCTTCTGAATTTAAAACTCCTATACTAAAATCTGAATTATTAGTTTTAATAATTAATTCATTATCTTCAACCATTGAAAATACTACAAATTCATCATCTAGTCTTCTTAACATTTCTAAAACATATTTAGGTTTTAATAAAACTTTACCTTCTTGTTTAACTTCTAAATCTGAATTTTGATTGTTTAAAATACTTTTAAAAGAAAGTATACCACTAGTAGTAATAACATTAACTTGATCATTTAAAACATTTAAATAAATACCTGATAAGCTTGGATTTACATTTTTATAATCAATTACTTTGGCAGCTTTTGATAAATTATCTAATAAAACGATTCTATTTATTGAAAAATTCATAATTACTCCTTTTAAGATAAGTTTTTTATTCTAATTTAATTTAAATTAAATTAAGGAATGTTTTGTATTTCTATTTCTATAATTTATTTCTAAAATATTATTCTTATTATGAGGTTAATTTGTGAACAACTTATAAAAACATAGATTTAAAATAGTTATTTTTATTATTTTGTTAAAATTTTATTCTTTAAAATATCAACAGTCTTTTTTAATTGTTTGTCTTTTTTTAACATCATTTCTATTTTTCTTTCAGCATTAATAACTGTTGTGTGGTCTCTACCACCAAATTCTTCTCCAATTTGAGCTAAAGTGTGATTTAAAATTTCTTTTGTTAAATACATTGCTATGTGTCTTGCTGTTACAATTGATTTACTTCTAGCCTTTCCATCAATAGCATTAACTGAAATACCATATTTTTCACTAACAACTTCTTTAATTTTTTTAACATTTAAAATACCTAATTTTGAAGTAGGTATATCTCTAAATAGATCAGAAATTATTTCTATAGTAATAACTTTTTCTTCTGGATTTTGTTGAGATCAAAAGTTTAATCTTGAAACACTTCCTTTAATTTTTCTAACATCATCTGAATAATAATTAGAAATAAAATTAATTGCTTCATTAGTCACTTCTGTTTTAATGTTTTGATTTTTAATCTCTTTTTTAATGATAGCTGTTGCTGTTTTATTATCTAGTTTTTGAATAGCAATACTTAACCCCATATTAAATCTAGTAATTAATCTATTATCAAAACCATTTAATAATTCAGGAGATTTATCACTTGAAAAAAACAGCTGTTTATCATTTTCTATAAAGTTATTAAAAATAGTAAAAAATATTTCATTAGTTTTTTCTTTATAACTTAAAAATTGAACATCATCAATAATTAATACATCATTTTGACATACTTCATTTTTAAATTGCTCAATCTCTTTATGAGTTTTTTGTAATATATCAACTGCTTTTCTTGCAAACTCATCACCACTCATATAACTAACTTTTAGATCAGAAAAATTAGATTCAATATAGTTTTTTGCAGCCTTTAATAAATGAGTTTTTCCCATTCCAGATTCACCATAAATGAATAATGGATTATAAGAAATTCCAGGATTTTTACTTACTGTTTGAACTGCTATAAAAGCTTGTTCATTACTTGAACCGATTACAAAATTTTCAAATGTATTTTCATTTACTTTTTTATTTTTTTTACTAATAATATCGGAATGATCTTTATTTATTGATTCAGTTTTTTCTAATTGTTTTTGATATTCTTGTTCATATGTAAAACTAATATTTACTGGTTGTTTTAAAATCTTTTTTATCTCATTTTCAATAGTTGGACGAAATTGTTTTATAGCCAATAAGCCAAATTGTGATTTAACAACAACAACATAATTAGATAAATCTTTTTTATAAATATTAATTGTTTTAATATAGTCGTTATACACAGATTCATCAATATTTTTATTTGCTATTAAACTTAGTTTGAGTTCTTTTAAAATATCGTTTAGGTTCAT